>JASLKP010000024.1 GCA_030747485.1 Candidatus Thalassarchaeaceae archaeon
TCACAACCATCTGGGATTCCATCTGTATCGACATCGATGGCATCGTCAAACCCTTCACAGATATCCTCGTTATCCGATGCACCATCCGCATCTGAATCTATCAGATTGTCACAACCATCGGGTATTCCATCAGCATCGACATCAATGGAATCATCATGGCCTTCACAACGGTCGAGAGCATTGGATACATTGTCACCATCTGAATCAATAAGACTGTCACAACCATCGGGTATACCATCAGCATCAATATCCATGGCATCGTCATGACCTTCACAGAGATCCTGAACATCAGCAACACCATCGGAATCTGAATCAATCAGATTATCACAACCATCTGGAATCCCATCAGAATCGACATCAATGACATCGTCAAACCCTTCACAAAGATCGGATTCATTGGGCACACCATCACCATCTGTATCGACCATTGGATCACATCCATCAGGTATTCCATCAGTATCAACATCAATCGAATCATCAAATCCTGGACAAATGTCAAGGTTGTCCGTTACACCATCGGAATCTGAATCATCTAGACATCCATCTCCATCTGAATCCCATAGAATTGCATCTTCTTTCGGGCAATCATCAGTCCAACCTTCAATATAGTCACCTGGAGTCAAATCCTTATCCGCCAGACCAGGGAAAGTACTCGAGTATCGGCTGACTTTGAACACGTTGTTCTTGTAAGTCCCTGCTTTCTGTCCAGCAGGTAAATCATCACCTTGGTTCAACGGACCAGTGTCGACAATCGGACTGATATATTTCCAAACGATTTCACCTTCAAGGTTGACCTCGAAAAACGTTCCTTGTGGACCGAATGTAACCAGTGTATTCCCATTCTCTAGACGTTCAGCTCCTGAAATTGATGTGGCATACATATCTGAGCCAATATCCCATGTCCAAGAAGGAGCCGTTGGACCCCAAGCGGTTCCTTCCTGAATCGAGTATTCACCATTGATAAAGGGCGGAGAAATGACGTCCACAGAAGAGTAAGTTCCTGGTCGATTAACGCCATTGTTGAACACGATTAGGTCCCCAGCACCTGCACGACCCTGCTCAATCCACTGAACGTCGTGTTGGCCAAAAAATTGCTGATCGTTGGCCGTGCCTGCACCGTATGATTCTGGATTACCCCATCGATAGAGAATGTCTCCCCCTTTCCCAGAATTACCACCTGAATGACTAGCGGCTTCAGCAGTTGTTGTACTATGATCAATAATGTAAATCTCATTCATATTCTTACATGAAAGTGCAATTTGGTCCAACACTTCATTGTAATCAATTCCATTGCAATGCATCCAATCACTGCGACCCGCTTGGGCACCATTTGCATCCACGAAATTAACATCAATCAATTCAGGGTGATCTGCAACGACGCCGTAGTTCTCTTTGTTAGAATCATAATCCTGTATCAAATGGTCCCAAGCATTCCACCTCCAGACAATATTGCCTTGGTTTGTACCGACCGGTTCCACCTCGATGATGTGGTCGGGCCAAAGCGCATTGTCCCTCATATTGTTCGGATCCCGGCCAGCATCAAGAGATTCTGATTCTGATTTGTATTCCCATGCAATGGCCAAAAAATTGCCGTTTGGTAAGGGTTCAATGTCATGATGTGTTCGAACTGAACTTGAGGAATAATACCACTCCCATTCCATCGTCCCATCCCACGAAATACGCTCGACTTTACCTGCAATTCCTCCACCACTGAATGTTCCACCCCCATCAGAACCAAGATTTGCTGTTCGAAGTAGGTCCCCATCGTCGAGCATGTAGGCAGATAGACCTGGACGCAATCCGCTGGAAGATGTCCAAGAGTGAATCTCTCGACCGTGTGTATCAACAAGATAACTGGAGGCAGAAGACATCGGTGAAAGCAGAGTATAATCCTCATTGGCCCGATTATCACAATAGATGAGGCCCATCGTCCAGGTGTCATTTCGATTCGCATTGCAGATCGGTTCGACAATTTCTGAGGACTCGTCAGCGACGATAGATGGAGTGACTAAACACAGCACAGAGGTCAGCATCAGTAAGGAAAGTGACAGTGAAATATACCGATTGCCCATAAACAGACGGATACGTGAGTCTTTTTCAATCAATCTTCGTAGAAGATTGGGATGTAATCTAAGTGGACGCTGGGGGATTTGAACCCCCGGCATCTTGGTTGCAAACCAAGCACTCTTCCAGCTGAGCTAAGCGCCCTGTAGAAGTTCGGAATCACCTTTGCTTCTTCAGTTCGACGGTGCTTCGCCCAACTGATCTAGCAACGCATCAAGGATACGAAGCAAGCCACGTAGAGTTACTTCAGATACACCCACGACATCACATACTTCTGCCTGGGTACGTGGATGACCACGGTTCTGAGCCGCTTTGTAAAGCATCACACCAGCAACTCCAGCGGGCTTCTTGCCCTGCCATTCCATGGATTCACCGACACGTCCCCACAGATAGTTGGCTTCACCCAATACTGGCGCAGGTAGTCCGAGTTTGCTATGGAACACATCAAGATATTCTGCAGGTCCTGAGATGTGATGTGTACCAAGTTTTCTTGCCACCAATCGAATGGTACGCTTGAGTTCCTTCAAATTGGCATCATTGTCCATATCGAACTGTTCAGCAATATCCTCTATCTTACGAGGTAAACTTGCTTCACGTGCAGCAAGATAGACACAAGCTGCTGCTACGCCACGGATACTACGGCCAGTGACTAAACCCATCTCTGCAGCCTTACGATACAATGCTGCAGCCTCCTCAACCAAACGAGGTGGGAGATTACCGCGGTCTCGAATGAATTGCATTGCAGTGGTAAGGTTACGCGCACGGGAACTACGAGTCTTGGTACGCTCATCGATGATGGCACGTCGACGCCAATCTCGAGCATCACGGCTCTTGATACCATGACGACGAGCGGCACCACTGGTGAGGTCACCACGGGAAATACTAGTGTTCAAACCCTTATCAGAAAGGGAATTGCGAGTGGGTGCTCCGACACGTGAACGGTCTTGACCGTCTGAATGGTTGGTCCATTCTGCACCAGGATCAATGCTATTCTGTTCGGCAACGAATCCGCAGGATAGACAACAAGTCTCACCACGGCTGATGTCCTCATCCCATTCAATCGCCCCACAGACCGTACAGGGTTCGGTCTGTCCAACGGTGCGTCGCTGTTGAGATGGGCGTCCTGCTCCTATGCTTGTTTTTCGACCATCCTTGGCCGCCGTATCTGATTCTGTCTGTTCTTTGTCCATATTAGTTAACCCCGAGTTAGTATCTGTACGCCGTAGTATATAAACACTCGTATTTGTATAATGTTTATCACGCCCTTGCAATACATCATTTATCCATTTTTTATTCTAAAAATAATAATTTCCGCCTTCGTAAATTAATTGGTTGTTATTAGACTTAATATTGTTGTTTACATGCGTCAATTATGATAATCACAAATCGAATTAATATCACTCTCTATGGTGTTACATTAGCCGCACATTTGGCTCGAGAACATTAGATAATGACTCGAACAAATGACCTTGCAAACCGAATGAATTAACCAAGGTGAGGAGTGGGCATGTTCAAGGATGGGCTGCTTTGCGTCCCCACCATGCCTGCCACCGTGGTGCTAGGTGCACAGTGGGGAGATGAAGGTAAGGGGAAAATGGTAGACCAACTTGCCAAGGAGGCAGATTGGGTCGCCAGATTTCAAGGTGGGAATAACGCAGGTCATACGATTGTCATTGGAGATCAAACCCTGAAATTGAATCATCTCCCGAGTGGAATCACTTACCCTCATTGTCGTTTGGTACTGGGAGATGGCATGGTCATCGACCCTTGGACATTGGAAAAGGAGTTAGAAGATTGGTATGCTTTCAACCAAGAACGACCAGAAGGGGCACGCCTTTGGATTAGCGAAAGAGCGCATGTAAACTTACCATTCCATCGTAGAATTGATGGAACTGATACGAAAATCGGTACAACAAAACGTGGAATCGGTCCAACGTATGGTGATAAAATCGAACGAGTAGGTGTTCGATTCTGTGACATTCCCTCTCGAATGGCAGATTCAGAATGGCTGGCATATACTGCTAATCGTATGAATGCTAGACTGGATTTATTTGGCATTAAGGACACATCTCCATCAGATGATGACCCCCCTGGATGGGAGACCATTTCACATCAAGCAAGCTTGCATGGGGAAATCACGGCCCAAACACTGGCCCTTGATTTGTCATGGATTTGGCAACGATTCGGACAGGCGATTGCTCCGACAGGATTGATGCTCGATATGGCACTGAAGCAGGGCCAGCATGTACTCCTTGAAGGGGCACAGGGCTGTTTACTCGATATTGATCAAGGAACGTTTCCCTTCGTAACATCATCAGTGACCAGTCGAGGGAATGCTACTCACGGAGCCGGCATTCATCCTGGTCACGTCACAGAGACTTATGGTGTCGTCAAAGCATACACGACACGGGTCGGGGAAGGTCCATTCCCAACAGAACTCTATGATGGCAAGGGAATGATGGAGGCAGAAGGAAAACACATGGCAGATGTTGGTCATGAATTCGGTACGACCACGGGTCGACCTCGTCGCTGTGGATGGTTGGACCTTGTTGTTCTTCGACATGCCCACCGAATGAATGGATTCGATGGGGTAACTCTCACCAAACTGGATGTATTGGGTGGACTAGATGAGCTGAAAATCTGTGTAGGTTACACAATTGATGGTGAGCCATGTCACGAAGTACCAGCCGATATTGGACGTCTTGCAAAATGTGAACCAGTCTATGAGGTCGTCTCTGGATTCCCTTCACTATCACTCACCGATTGGTTGGATATTGCTCGTCATGCTGCTCGCGACGGGTCAGGATTTGCTGCTCTGCCAGAGAATGCTCGAACGTACGTCGAGAAAATTGAGAACTTGTTGGGTTTCCCAATCATCAGTGTAGGCGTAGGCCCTGATCGAGAAGCGACCATAGAGCGAGCCTAAACGATTCAAGTAGGAGTAAGGTGGGGGAGAATCAATGGGCTTCAAAAAGAAGGCACGGAAGGCTCGCGAAGCCCGAGGGGAAAAAACCGAACGCAAGAGTCGGCGAAAGGAACTCTCCGATGGTGAAAAGAAATGTGCAATCAAAGACTGTGAAAATTGGGCAGACAAAAGCCACGGTGGACGAAGTATTGCATTTGATAATTTAGCCGACGTATGGGATGAGGATGATATCGTAGGTGAAGCAAGACGTTTGTCAATCTGCAAGCCGTGTTATCGCCATTACAAAAAAGAGAAGAAAGACGACGAAAGTCAGACTTGGTAATTTCAATCGAAATTCCATGATGGTTCAGGTGTGAGCCAATGACAAGTTTCTGCTGGTTTGGGCCAACCACTGGGAATTTCTCCTTTGGCTGTAATCCTCTCATCGACTGATTGAATGTGATAAGTCAATACTGACGCACACACATCATGACCCGAAATCGCATCACCGCGACCACAAACCAACATATTGGGGTGTAAATCACGGACGGTTTCCAAACTAGATTTGAGATCCATTAAGGCACCAGTTGGCATGTCTGCCCGAACAGGATGTCCTGCGGCAGGCACCAAATCTCCACAGATGATGACATGTTTTGAAGGAATGTGAAATACGCAACTATCAACGGTATGGCCTGGCGTATGTAGAACATGAAGTTCAGCATCACCCAATTCAATAATTTCACCATCATCCAATGCTAATGCGTCAATAGAAGGCATGTCCGAACCATATCTGCTGGCCCAAGTCGTAAACATATCTGCACCTGCCAATGGAGCAATTGCGTCAGAATGAATGCGTATATTCGCACCTAATTCAGATGCAAGATAGGGTGCAGCACCACATGTGTCGAAATGACGATGAGAAAGTAAAATCGATGCAACAGGGGGCCTGTCCTCCAAATGTGGTTTCAATCTCTCCAAGAGATTCACCTGATACCAAGAGGTTCCCGGATCAATGATACAGGTAGCCTTACGGCCAGATACCACGATACAAGACGAATCATGATGGATACCAGCCAATCTTTGCAGGCGCATACTCAACCCACCACGACGAAAACGCTCACACCCATGACGATGACGGTGTCTGCGCCCCCTATGGGGGCGTCTAACTCCCACGCCGATTAAATAGAGGGAGCAGGTCGGCGGGCCCATGGCACGATTCCCTGAAGCTGAGGCGAGACTACTCGCCGTTAGAGTGTGCATGAAGTGTAATGCGCGCAATGGGCTTCGCGCAAAGCGATGTAGGAAGTGCAGTTACAAGGGCCTACGCCTCAAGAACAAAGAAGTCAAATCTTGAGCGACCGCTCAATCATTCAGGCTTCATCTTCAAACAATTTGGCGTATGCTTTCCGGTGTGTTTACAGGGTAAGACGTTGCATCGCACACCATGCGGAGTACATACCGTTCCGAGGATGAGGCGGTCAGCCCAGTCATCGCTACGGTCCTCCTCATGGCCATCACCGTATTATTGACCAGTGCAGTATACCTCATGGTATCTGACGCAGTTGGTGCACCTGAGAAAGGAAGGCCTTACGGAAAAGTAAGTGTTCGAGCGCTGGACAATGGCTTCCAAGTCGTACGAATCACCGATTTATCTCAAGAATTGTATACCTCACAAGTTTCATTTTCAATCGTACCCCCTGCAGGAATCAACGCTTCTTCAATTCAAGGGAATGTGAGTGACTCAAACGTTTACGGTGCAATCGGCGAAACTGTAACCTTCCATGATAGAGATGCATCATATACTGTAAATCGTGGTGATTACTTTGTCATCAATGCCACCCAGGCAGGCACAAGTAATGGTGGATGGACGTTTTACATTCGATCGACAAGTTCCTCAGGTACTTCGGAATTAATCGCCGTACCTGTTCCTGCGACGCAATGATGAGGAACACCACCCTCCGAAAGATGTGAATCGATTGGCGAAATGGTCTTCTCGGCCTAGTCCAGAAGAACCTCCACTGTCTATTGGTGTTCTCAAAATCGACCCATGGCAACCCAATCGTGATTCAATTATCGGTGATTTACCACCGTCCAAAAGTCACCTCATTCGTTGGTTACTATTGGCGGCCCAAGGCCCAGTAGGCAAGGAATGTCGAATCGAGGGCGTGGAAAATGCTGGAGATGATGTTTTAGCGATGCGTAGAGCAATCGAAAAATTAGGTGTGCAAATTTTTGATCAAAAAGATGTGTGGATTGTAGTTGGAGTCGGAACGGATGGATTTCAGGCCCCTGCCACAATCCTTCATTGTGAAAACTCGGCGACAGCAATGCGCTTGCTAACCATTGCAGTATCTCGCCTCGGCGAAGCTGTGATGATTGATGGTGATGCGAGTTTGCGAAATCGAGGTGTTCCTGCCTACTTTGAATCATTAACATCCATAGGGATTGATGTATCTCATGGAATCGATGAAGAAACATTACCAATCTTGGTCAAAGGACCTGCCACACCTGGAACAATTCAATTGGATGCGAGGAGAACCAGTCAACATCTGTCCGCCCTATTACTCTCGATGCCTTCAATGAAAGGACCCATTGTTCTAGAAATGGAAGATGATTTGGTCAGTCGAAGACATGCAGAACTTTCCTTTTCATTAGCGTCCCTTTGTGGTTCAAGTAATTCGATTGAAAATCAGACCCTTGAACCATTTGAATGCCTACCACCACCAGTGGTCATTGTTCCAAAAGATGCAAGTCATGTTGCATTCACAAAACTGTTAGAAACATTACATAGCATTGTGGTCACCCTTCCTGAAATCAACCCATCAGATGCAATTGGTGCCGAATTACTTGCAGGACTAGACCTGACAACCAATTGCGAAGTGAACCTCTGTGAGGCCAACGATTTGATTACACCATTGGCAGCCGCAATGGCCATCTCAGGGGGAGGGAAGATTACAGGGGCTGGGCATGCAAGACACAAGGAATCGAATCGAATCTCAAAGACTGTTGAATTGCTTCAAACATTTGGAATCATCGTGGAGGAAAGTGAAGATGGTTTGGTTATCAAAGGTGGCCAATTACCGCATTCACCAACTGGCATAGTTTCAACACATGGTGACCATCGATTGCAAATGACGGCGATCATTCTTGCAACAAAAGTAGGAGCCAGTATTGAGGGAATCTATCTCCATAAAGTATCTGATCCAACATTCGTGAATCGATTAATGGATGCAGGAGTACAAATTGAATCTAAGCGTGTTCGCAATCAACCATGACGACCAAAATGACCATCCAATTTGTCTAGAGACATGCGAAGAACGGTTGGACGTCCATGAACGCATGCCCATGGATTTGAGATGGTTCGC
This sequence comes from Candidatus Thalassarchaeaceae archaeon, assembly GCA_030747485.1. Taxonomy (GTDB): domain Archaea; phylum Thermoplasmatota; class Poseidoniia; order Poseidoniales; family Thalassarchaeaceae; genus MGIIb-P. Next base: position 8,335 of record JASLKP010000024.1, read on the forward strand.
ATATCTGAAATCAGTCGTCTCATCTCGGGTAAAGAAAGGGGTTGATTGGCTTTGACAGCCCCCCTACATGACTTCATGAATGCCACTTCATCAGACAATGATTCAACTGTGTCAAGTCGATGGGCACCATGCTCTAATTCAGCCAATACATCATCTATGAATCCCTCAATTCGTTCGCTGCCTAGTAATATGAGAGGGACTGCAGTTAATGCAGGATGATTCTCAATCTCAAAGGTGAAGCCAATCTCTGCAAGACGGGGCAAGTGATTACGGAGAATTTCTTGCTTAGATGCTGAAAGGTGCAATTCCAAGGGCGCCATCAAACTCTGACTCGCCCATGAGGCCATATCGTGACGGAGGCGTTCGTAACGTATTCTCTCATGGAGGGCATGTTGATCGATGATAAACAATTCATCTCCGCCTTGAGCAAGAATATAGGAATCTGCAAATTGAGATAGTGGAACCATTTCTGGAACATCTGTCATCTCGGTTTCCAATGGGCTTGATTCGGGTTCACTTAGAGGAGATACACTTTCATGACCAATGCACCAACGATGTAAATCTCGTTCGGCACTAGAAAGCGCAGGAGATGTATCTCCGATTCCAAGGTTGGGCAATGTGGATTGAGTCAGTGGGGACTCACTTACAACTACAGTTTGTGTTTTGTTGACTTCCTGAGGTGGTCCAGCATAGGTAATCCGTGCCTGTGCTGGTTTGGCCCATGCAGGCAATGATGATGGTGTAGATACTGGTGAATCAGCATCGTATTCAATCGACCCAATGGGGCTATCATCGGGTGTCATCGAACCAGTTGGAATCGAAAGTAACGTATGCTTAATGGCACGTTCTAGACGCTCCAATACCCTCCACGAATGTTGTAACCTCACCTCTCTTTTGGTCGGGTGAACATTGACATCGATTTCATCCGGTGGCAGTTCAAGGCAAACCACACAGATGGGATGGCGACCAACCATCAATCGAGTATGATATCCACGACGAATGGCTTGCATGAATGGAGTAGATCCAACGGGACGACCATTGATGATGATGTGAATGGCATCACCCTTAGAGCGTGTCAAATCAGGTGGCGATATCCAACCGTGCCAGCGTTCATCCCCAGGTGCTTCGGCATCCTCAGTTGAGGCAGATAGAGGAACCAAACGTTCAGCGGGGGCACCGAGTAAGTCGAATAGACGATCTTCCATCTTGGTACTAGGAGGGGTGTCCAAGACACTTCGACCATCGACACTGACTGCAAAACCCACTGTTGGATTGCACAAAGCCTGTGCTACAACAATGTCTACAATGGTAGCAGTTTCAGTAGATGGACGCTTCTGAAATGAAAGTCGTGCAGGGATATTAGCGAACAAATCTCGAACCTCGATGAAGGTCCCCGGTGCAATTCCTGCCGCCTCCAAATCATTCTTTTGACCATCATTGACAGTGATTTTCATCCCTTCTGCTTCAGGTACACGACTAGCCACAGAAAGTTGACTGACCATCCCAATACTAGCCAACGCTTCACCACGGAAACCCAAGGTATGGATGGCAGAGAGGTCCTGTGCTGAAGATAACTTGCTGGTAGCATGGCGAGTGACTGCAAGTTCCAATTCATGACTCGGAATTCCACCCCCATCATCGATGACTGCAATTCGATCAAAACCCCCTCGGTCGATTTCGACGCGTACATGAACTGCTCCCGCATCAATGCTATTCTCAACCAATTCTTTGACTACCTGGGCCGGTCGTTCAACGACTTCTCCTGCAGCAATATGGCCAATGGTGTCGTCATTCAATTGTTGAATGGGACGGCGATTTTCAGTTGTTACAACCATACTATTCCTCCAACCATTCGTGGGTACCTCGCATCATTGCTCGCAATTCGTAAATCAAATCCATGGCATCACGTGGACTCATCAAATCCGGATCAAACTCAGAGAGGCGTTGCATAATCATCCGATCATTATCGGTGAATTTGGGTGAACTCATGACTTCAGGAGTATCTTGAATCTCAGGAGGTGATTCAACAGCAGCAGTACTCGGCAACAACCATCCAAGCAGGCTAGATTGACCTGCATCTCGTGCCAATGGGGTCCCCCCATCACCAGCACGTGCACCGGTTGCTTGGCTTTCAAGGAAAATGAGAAGGTCACGTGCACGGGAAACAACTTCTGCAGGTAAACCGGCTAAAGAAGCGACTTGAACTCCGTATGAATCATCACATGGACCCTCCGCAACAGTATGAAGGAAGGCAATTTCCCCACCTGAATCTGCAACTTGAACGTGAATATTTGCCAAACTATCGACTTCATGTTCCAATCCAACCAATTGATGGTAATGTGTAGCGAAAAGGGTGCGGCAACCGATTCTCTTGGCGATATCTTCGGTCACCGACCAAGCGATTGCTAGACCATCAAAGGTCGATGTACCTCTGCCAATTTCATCAAGTAATACGAGAGAATTTGGCGTTGCACGACGTAGAATATGTGCGACCTCAATCATTTCCATCATGAAGGTAGAACGGCCTCGCCTCAAATCATCATGAGCGCCCACTCTAGTGAATACTCTGTCAACCAATCCGATACGTGCACGACTAGCAGGAACATAAGAGCCGGCTTGTGCAAGAATGGCGATGAGAGCAGTCGTGCGGAGATATGTCGATTTTCCACCCATGTTCGGGCCCGTTAACAATAGGAAACGTCGCTTGTTATCGAAATGAACATCATTTGGAACGAATCGCCCGTCTGATTCCAAAACCGGGTGTCGACCTCCAACGATATCCAAACGATCTCCATCGACAATCTCTGGTCGACACCATGAGCGTAATCTTGCATGATGGGCAAAAGAAGCTAGAACGTCAACTGTTGATACCTTTCTAGCGATGTTAGACAACGTTGCTGTGACCTCTTTGACTTCATCGCGAAGTGCGCAGAATAATCGATGCTCAATCTCATTGGCACGACTGTCTGCATTGAGAATGACATCCTCCCATTCCTTGAGTTCCTCAGTGATATAACGCTCAGCATTCGTCATTGTTTGACGACGAACCCAATCGTCTGGGACCTTATCCAAGTGGGTCTTTGTGACTTCTATGAAGTAACCAAATTGACGATTAAATCTAACCTTCAGACTTGGAATCTCTAATCTTTCCCTCTCAGTGGCCTCAAGTTCTGAAAGCCAATTCGTTCCCTTCGCAGCTTTCGCACGGAGATTGTCGAGTTTCTGATCATATCCTTCTCTGAACAATCCTCCCTCTCGAATCAATGCTGGTTGTTCTGCAACAAGCGCATCTAGAATTCGTTCCTTCAGAGGCTCCAAAGAAGCGAGGTCTTCTGAGCAAGTATTCAGTAACTCATCCTCTGATTCTGTCAGTAATGCCTGAAGATTTGGCATTCTAGCCAAGCAATCTGCAATGGCAATCAAATCACGTCCATTGGCACGATTGTAAGCCAATCTTGTGGATAATCGTTCAAGGTCACGCATCGCTTTCAAAGTGCTCCGGATATCCCGTAAACGCCGACTTGCTTTGACCAAACTCGCAACCGCTGCATGACGCTCAGAGATGGTGGTTTGATCCATTAATGGACGCAATAACCATTCCTTGAGTAATCGACGGCCCATCCATGTTTGAGTAGCATCCATTGCCTGCATCAGGCTTCCAACCTTCTCACCAGAGAGGGTTTGAACGAGTTCTAGATTCCGTAGTGTGGTTTGATCCAATAGCATGTATGTTGCATCTGTGCCAAGATGAATTTCACGCAGAGGAACTGCGTCAACAAGATGTAATTTTGACAGATAAGAAGTGGCTAATCCTGCCGCCTCCATCGCGAGGGGGCGGCTGTCTAAATCTAAACTACCTAGATCACTCATGGACAACACATTGCGCAAGGCTTCCAATCTGCCTTTACTCGACAAGTCATGTACACTCAATAGCAAACCATCGATATCACGTAACACTCGTATAGCATCGTCATGTTTGGCATCCTTTCCACTCATGACAACCTCCCTAGGACCCCAGCGGAGAAGCTCGTCGCGTAATCTCTCAAAGCGGCCAGCGCCCTCATATTCAGTTGAGGATGCCCGTCCGCTAGAGGGGTCTATGACTGCAATACCCAACACATCGCCTTTGAGAACTACCGATGCCAGAAGGGCACTACCATCTTCGCCGATTAATTCCTCTTCATACAGTGATCCTGGCGTGTAAATCCGAGTGACGATTCGACGTAGAATCTTCTCACCTGGTCGCAACTCTTCGGCCTGTTCACACAATGTGACTTTGTATCCAGCACGTAGCATTCGTTGGAGGTAAGTTTCGACTGAATGCCATGGCACTCCAGCCATTGGAACGGGGTTGTCGCTATTCTTGTCTCGACTGGTGAGAGTGATACCTAGTACCTCTGAAGCCGTGATGGCATCATCATGAAACATTTCGTAGAAATCGCCCATCCTAAAGAATAGAATCGTGTCAGGATGCTCCGCTTTAATCTCAGCAAATTGATCCAACATACTGGGTCCTTTTGCCAAGTTATCACCTCTTTTTTCAGCCACCGTCCTACGGACGGTAGGCTGCGCAAGCCAGACGGCAGCCTAAGAACAAAACGGACGTTCACTACGTGAACGACGATTCCACTGAGTGCGAAGCGTGATATTCCTATTCCATGGACCATGGACATGGCCAGTAAACGGTGGATGGATGATGCGCCCACCCACGGGATGCTCCTTCTGGTCACGATCATCTGGGGCCTTGGATGGACTGCAGGACGTACAGTGGCCAGTGGAGTCCCTGAAGCAACAGGAGCATGGGTACGATATGCAATTGCATCTTTATGGCTCCTCATGTATATGTTCTATAGCACCAGAGAGGAACAGGGTGCAGACCTCGCAACACGCCTACGATTCCCTGAAAAGGTCGACAAAATGTCAATCGTGAAAATCGGATTTTTCTCGACCCTTCTTTACCAACTATTCTACATGTACGGAATGCACAGAACGGCTGCAGGTGAAGCAAGTCTAATCATTACAATGAATCCAGTATTCACTGCCTTACTTGCCATTCCAATGTTGGGGCGAGATATTACTGGGAAACTTGCGCTAGGGTTGTTGATTGGAGTCACTGGTGTAGTAGTTGTTTCTGGGTGGTCCCCTAACACAGATATGGCCACTATGGAGAGATTGACAGGAGATGTACTCATTGTATTTGCAGCCCTATCGTTTGCAATCTCCACAAATTTGGTCAAGAGAATCCTAGAAACACCGATTGAAAGGATCAGGCCAGCACCGACGCCACTTTCAGTGATTGTTTGGGCATCATTTTTTGGTTGGTTTATGCTATTGCCATTTGCCCTGATTGAAACTGTACAGAATGGAATTCCCACCATCACGAATGAGGAATGGTTCTGGATTTGCTTCCTAGCAATCATCTCAACGGGCCTGTCGTATGTCTGGTATGCAAAAGGTGTGGACAAGATCGGTTCAACTGCGACGGCCACATACGTGTTCTTAGTACCCTTTTTCGGAGTACTATTTGGATGGTTGATTCTAGATGAGCAACTTGGATTGGGGTTCGTCGTCGGCTTTGTTCTGATTTTATTGGGTGTAAGGATGGCGCAAGCAGAATCCATTGAATGAAGTATGTTCAATCAAATGACGTCGTGCTTTCGGAGGAGGGCATGTCCCCCAAAGCCTCCGAAGGCGAACAATACGAGAATCAACAAGACGTCACCTAGCAGTTGAAGACTGTGTAACAATGAATGTTGGGCACTAGGGTCGATGGAGATTCTTTCAGCGCCATCAACACTAATCATGACAATGTTGTCTCCCGCCATATACATACTAGAGATGTCGACATCTATGCTTGCTGGCATAACCACTGCATTGGATGACTCATCACCCATGCCGATGGTTTCGATATGATCACCATCACTCATCCACAGAGAACCTGTTGAATCAAGAGCAATGGTGTCCGAACCAAATGCACCAGGAATTCGGTGTACTGATCGGTCTGCTTGTATACCATATGTTGAATCTCCACCCGCAACAATACCAATAAATGCATTATACCAAGGTCCATTTTCAACTGGAATAATTGTATGGAATGATTGACCGGCCCCTAGATGCAGTAGGTCGAGAACAGGAGCACCACCAATGACATTTGCACCATCGATGAGGACCTCGGCAGTAGGGCCATCTGCTGGATTACCAGCAGACAAATCGTGTCCAATCAGAAGAGATCCACCCGAGACCATCTCAACATCGGTTAGAATAATCGTCGAAAGAGGTGCTGCTGTACCGTTGCTGACACTCAATCCATCCCATGTGTGAGCCGTCCTCATGCCGTTGCCACTTTCTGCAATCATCCATCCCGCAGATGAGGACCCATCAAGAGAAACAATGTCCAATGCACCACTGGGCCATTCTAGTGGCCGTGTTTGGAGATATGCGTCCGGTCCAGAATCAATCATTCCCATCCAACCGTCGGCACCGCCAATCACCCAAGAAGAACTGGTACCACCAATCGAGGTCGGCGTGCAATCACAATCGATGGGAGTCCAAGTACCCGTAGAATCCCGTAACATAAGTTCTGAACCTGATGCTGATTCAATCAGAGCAAGGGCTTGCGTCCCCTCTTCATTCCAATACATGTCGATGACTTGGCCTGACAATTGTGTGTCTGATACCGAAACACCTGGTAGCACCTGAGATTGATGAATCCAAGCGGCCCCTAAAATGACAAAAATTGCAAAGGCACCGATGGCAACCCAAGGCCTCTCATCAGGGTCGTCCAAAAACTGAAACAGGCGCGTGAAGATGTCGGACACGATACCGATGGAGACAATGAAGTTGAATAACATGCCTGAAAGCAGGATGTCTGTGCCACCGAAGGTGGCCGCGCAGTGTTAAATACGACATTCCGGTCGGCGGGCTGCGAGGGAATGACACATGGCACGTAAGCCCGCAAAGATGTATCGCCGCCTCAAAGGGCAAGCATACACTCGACGCAAGTACACTGGTGGTGTCCCTAACAATCGGATCTTACGCTTCCATATGGGTAACCGTAAAGCAGCAGAGGCTGATGAATTTCCCGTAATTTTAGAATTGAAAGTTGACGAATCGTGTCAGATTCGGCACACTGCATTAGAATCTGCACGTCAGATTTCAAACGCAACCATTCGAGAAGCTGCAGGTCAAGAAGGATATGCACTGCGAATCAAAGTCTACCCACATCACATCCTACGAGAGAATAAGCAAGCGACCGGTGCAGGTGCTGACCGTGTATCACAAGGTATGCGCTGTTCTTTCGGCAAGAATGTGGGGACTGCAGCACGCTGCAAGCGTGGAACCCCAGTCATTACCATCTCAACGAAACCACAATTCTTCCTTCAAGCAAAGGATGCATTGCGTAAGGCTAGCATGAAGATCCCCAGCCCATGTTCCACTTCTGTGGCCAAGGGACATGAGCATCTGAAAGGCCTTGTTTGAGTTATCTCAGTCGGACCCTTGTGGGAACGGGCATTCTACAAGCAAGAACAATATCTGAGTAGGTGTAGTTTACTGCACCTGCTTTCAATGACTACATCGGCGACCAAAATATGCACCAATAATGGCCGTTTCAAGCAGAATGCCATAGGAACCATTCATAAGTGAATTGAAGCGCAGCACGTACAATCGCTGTTAGCGAGATAAAAAGGTGAATGAAATGGAGATAGATAAGAAAATGATGATGGCAGAGCTTGGTGGCGCCTTTACGGTGTCCTGGGTTATCGGGTTTACAGGTGCTATGGCAACTCTACCCGGTGCAGTAGCTCTTGCTGTTGTTTGGATGGCATTTAGTGGGGCTCACGTCCTACCAATGGTTACCTGGTGCAATATGATGACAGGCGACCTATCAGATGCCGAAGGAAACTGGATGGCAAACGGAATGCGATTGGTTGCACAAGTAGTTGGTGCAGTACTCGCAATTCTACTAGCAACTGAATTTGGTGATATCGAAACTGGCTGGGCTGCCACAGACATGTGGATCCCAGACATCGGTGACCACATTTGGGCATCTGGCGGCCCTGGCGTGCTAAGCATGATGGCTGCTGGTGCAATTTGGTGGCAAATCCACACCCGATGCGATTCCGCATGGGCTAGTGCATTTGGACTAATGGTGCTTGGTGGAGCAATGGTGCTATCTGGTGCAAACGAGATGGGTGCATCCATTACCAGTGCTGGCGACGGTATGGTCGACACACTAGTCAACTGGATTGTTGACGGCGCAATAGTTGGTGTTGGTGCTCTTTTGGGTACCAAGATTGACGAATTGGTCTGATCAAACAGTAGACGCACACACTAACAC
>JASLKP010000025.1 GCA_030747485.1 Candidatus Thalassarchaeaceae archaeon
AACGGGCATTCTACAAGCAAGAACAATATCTGAGTAGGTGTAGTTTACTGCACCTGCTTTCAATGACTACATCGGCGTCCAAAATATGCCCCGATAATGGCCGTTTCAAGCAGAATGTCATGGGAACCATTCATAAGTGGATTGAAGCGCAGCACGTACAATCGCTGTTAGCGATATAAAAAGGTGAATGAAATGGAGATAGATAAGAAAGCAATGATGACTGAGATGGGCGGTGCCTTTGCAGTAGCTTGGGTCGGCGTACTCACAATGATGGGTATGTCGAGCATGGCTCTTACAGGTGCAGTTATGTTGGCTGTTGTTTGGATGGCATTTAGTGGGGCTCACGTCCTACCAATGGTTACCTGGTGCAACATAATGACAGGCGACCTTGCAGATGCCGAAGGAAACTGGATGGCAAACGGGATGCGAATGCTTGCACAAGTAGTTGGTGCAGTACTCGCAATTCTACTAGCAACTGAATTTGGTGAAATTGACACTACCTGGGCAGCCACAGACATGTGGATTCCAGACATTGCCGATCACATCTGGGGAGTAGTAGGCATGATTGCAGCAGGTGCAATTTGGTGGCAAGTACACACCCGATGCGATTCCGCATGGGCTAGTGCATTCGGTCTGATGATGCTTGCTGGTGCAATGACCCTAACGGGTGCAAACGAAATGGGCGCATCCATTACCAGTGCTGGCGACGGTATCGTAGATACCCTCGTCAACTGGATTGTTGACGGCGCAATAGTTGGTGTTGGTGCTCTTTTGGGTACCAAGATTGACGAACTCGTCTGATCAAACAGTAGACGCACATACTAACACAAGATTACCCGCGTACCACACTCCGATGTGGTGCTGACACACAGGCTTGCCTGTAGGCTTGGGCTAACACCTTCCCAAGCCTACAGGCTCGCTTTTTTTTTGCAATTTTTTTCATCGCATTATTCAATACCAATGCGCCGAATCGCAGCCTATGGACGAGTTAACGGCGACCTCAATCGACTTGCGAGTCGAACTTCTAAAATCCAGTATAATTGAAGCACCAATTGTTTGGAAAGAAGGATATCCCTACTTCGTCCATCCTCTTTCCGATGGTGTTCCAAAGCAATCCTCAGAACTCCTGACTGCTGCCAGAGATCTCATCTTTGAAGGCGTAGATTGGGATACAGTCGATATTATCCTCGGAATCGAAGCCATGGGCATCCCATTGGCTGCGACTCTATGTCTATCTAGTGGAAAACCACTGGTCATCTGTAGGAAAAGGCAGTATGACCTACCTGGAGAGGTTGCCATCGACAAATCAACCGGCTATTCAAAGGGTGAAATCTTCCTCAATGATATCGAACCAGGCATGCGAGTATTGGTAATCGATGATGTCGTCAGTACAGGAGGTACATTATTGCCAATTCTTGAGGGAATAGATCGTTGTGGAGCAGTTGTAGCGGATTGTTGGATTGTATTTGAGAAAGATGCAGGGATGCAAAAAATTCGCTCGAAAGGCAACTGGCCGATGAATAGCTTGGTGAAAATCAAGATGGATGGCGATAAAATCGTCATCCTTGATTGATTTTTCAATCAGAGATGGATTCATGAAGGGGAGGTCGGACGCCCCAATGAGGAACACTCATGGATTTGGACCGTCATGATTTCGAACTCGATGAGTTGATTGAGAGAATCAAGGCCCATGATCATCGGCTTGTTGCTCTACAAGTTCCAGAGGGCCTGAAGATGCAGGCACTAGATATGATGGATTCTATAGAAGAAGAAACTTCGGCGAAGATTGTACTTGCTGCTGACCCCTGTTATGGTGCCTGCGATCTGGTACATGATAAGATGAAAATGATGGGTGTAGAACTGGTCGCACACATGGGCCATTCACAGATGAATATCGACTCAGGTATGCCCACTCAATTCATCAACGTCACATACGATGGCGATCCTGCCATCGACCCAGTATTGCCCATTCTTTCACAACATCGAGAGATTGCAATCAAACGGCTCACTGAGGCACAATCGGATGAAGAAATCAACCATGATGATGCCCAAGAACGATTCCTCGATGCAGTGGGTAGAGTGGCACCATTATCTGGGGCGAAACTAGGTTTGGTCGGCAGTATCCAACACCTACACCTGATTTTTGATTACAAGGAACGCTTGGAAAATGCTGGTTACGAGGTCGAAGTACCAGTTGGAGGGGACCGGTTAACATTCCCTGGACAGGTTCTAGGATGCAACTATTCGGGTGATCAAACGGATATTGGACATTATTTGTTTCTAGGCAGTGGAGATTTCCACCCCATTGGGCTCGTACTCCATACTGGGAAACCACTTGCAATGCTAGATCCTTATTCGGGTGATGCTGAAGAAATGTCATTTGAGCGCATTGAGAGAATTCTACGACAGCGATTTGGACTCATCATGGCTTGTGACAATGCCAAATCATTTGGTATTCTCATCGGCGAGAAACCTGGACAAATGCGCCGCACGCTCGCATTGAGGATGAAGAGAATACTCGAAAAACATGGTAAGAAAGGTTACTTACTCGCATTAGAGCATATTGGTCCGGAACTGATTGACTTCTATCCAGTGGATGCTTTCGTCAATACTGCATGCCCACGAATTGCAATCGATGACTCTGTACGCTATGCAAAGCCATTGATTACACCGTTTGAGCTTGAAGTGGCTCTTGGTGAGAAAAAGTGGGAAACAGGGTATCAATTCGATGAGATACCCTGAACGCTCGCGCGCACACACACATCACGCCATCGGGGGCCTGCGCGTGTGTGGTAGTCCATATCTTCAAGAACAGCCAACTGTGGGACTCGGCGATGGCTGAATATCTGAATCGAATTGGCGCGGGCCTCATCTTGTTGGATGAGGAAGCTCTTTCCTACGATTTTGTGCCGAAAGAAATCGTTCGTAGAGAGGATGAACAAAAAACACTAGCAGCCATGTTCTCTGCAATTGGTACAGCAAACATGTCCTGTAGAGCACTCATTACTGGTAATGTAGGTTCTGGGAAAACGGTACTCAGTAGCACATTTGCAGATGACATTGTACAGCACTATACCGGCGTCCGTAACATCAAACGCGTTCATGTTAATTGCCGTAATCATGCAACAACTGCACAGATGTTACTGCGAATTGCCAAGGAATTAGATGAACGACATCCCGAAAGAGGGTTTTCTTCCAGTGAAGTCATTCAGGGGATTCGCAGGAATTTGCGGACACACAATCAACACATGCTACTCATTCTTGACGAGGTCGATCATCTCCTGAGACGTGAAGGAGATGACCCCATCTACCAACTTCTTCGAATTGATGAAGGTCGCAAAGAAAGCGGGACGCTATCTCTCATCCTCATCAGTCAAGAACAAATCCTAGACCAATTGGAAGGGGCAGTCATCTCACGATTTGGTCGGACCAATCATCTCGCACTGAAACCTTACACTGCTGAACAACTGACCGCTATCGCAGCCCAACGTGCAGCTCTAGCGACCCGAAAAGATTCGATTACGAAAGAAGTGCTCAATTTGATCGGGCAAGCCTCTGCCGATACAGGAGATGCACGTGTTGCAATCGAGCTTCTTGAAGGAGCTGCAAAGGCTGCAGAGAAGGAAGGCACTGCCGAGGTATTGGCTAGACATGTGCAGAAACGTGCATCGCGTCGTGGTAGGCAAGTTGAACCAAGTGTCATTGATGAGTTGTCACAGCATGAACAGTTGGCCTTACTAGCCATCTGTAGGCGCTTGAAAAAAGATGCTGAAATTACCACTGGCGATGCAGAGAAACTGTATCATGTCGTCTGTGAGGAATTTGAAGTCAAACCACGAAGTCATACGACCTTCTGGAAACATCTGAAATCACTGGAAACACTTGGCTTGATGGAATCAAGAATGGGAACGGCCAAAGAAGGCCGGGGGCGGACGCAATTCATCACCATGCCAGATAGTCTACCTGGAACAATGGAAAGTCGACTAGAACAGACTTTGATTCGTTGAAAATGAAGTGAACTGCGGGACCGCCTATAGGCGGTTCCGGCCGAACCGCTCTTATATGGGGCGTTTGTCGCCGAGACGCGAGAGGACAGACCATGGCACAGAGAGCAGAACAAGTGTTCAAAGCAGTCGTCAATGACACCAATCCAAAAAATGGTGGACGTTCGTACTCCGTTGACATCAGTGGTTCAAACTACAATCATTTCCTCGGAAAGAAAATTGGTGACGAAGTCGATGGGGTCTTCGTTGGTGATGGTGAAATCACTCTCGGCGGATTCAGACTCCAGATTACTGGTGGTTCAGATTTGACTGGAACACCCATGCGAAGTGATCTTCATGGTGGCGGCCGTAAGAAGGTCCTCGTATCACCAAGCACTGGCTTCAAGGGCCACAAGATTGTGAAGAAGAAAGGTGAACGCTTCCGTTACACATACAGTGGACTTCGCAAGCGTCGAGCATTTAGAGGAAACGTCATCTCTGGCGATACTCGACAAATCAACCTCAAAGTCGTCGAAGGCGGCAATAAATCCCTTGCTGTAATCTTCGGTCTCGAAGAAGAGGCCGCTGCTGCTGAGTCGCCCTCCAACGAAGAGGAGTGAATCAGCAGGAGTTGATGAGTCTGGCTAAGAAAAAAGAATTGCCCGGACAACCTGAAGTCAATATCGGCCTAGTTGGACACGTTGACCACGGCAAGACTACACTGACCCAAGCCCTCTCAGGTACTTGGACAGATACTCATTCAGAGGAAAGAAAGAGAGGCATCAGTATCAAACTTGGTTATGCAGATACTGCATTCTTTCGAACAAAGAAAGGTGAATCTTACGCCAGTGGAAAACGACCAGGAGATGGTGACGATGACAAGAAGGAATTGCTCCGTGTGGTGTCATTTGTAGATGCGCCTGGACACGAGACACTGATGGCTGTGATGATTTCTGGTTCATCGATTATGGATGGTGCTCTCTTGCTCGTTGCAGCAAACGAAACTTGTCCACAACCACAGACAAGAGAACATCTGATGGCATTGGAAATTGCAGGTATTCATAATGTGGTCGTTGTTCAAAATAAGGTAGATTTGGTGAGCAGAGAACGCGCCCTTGAATCATACAAAGAAATCAAATCATTCCTTTCAGGTACGATTGCTGAGAATGCCCCCATTATCCCAGTCAGTGCTCATCATGATGTGAATCTAGATATCCTCATTGATGCCATTGAAGACACGATTCCCACGCCTGATTTACGAGAAAAGGAAGATGGGCTCATGTATGTCGCCCGTTCTTTCGACATCAACCGGCCAGGTGCGAGGCCGTCCAAACTTCGCGGAGGGATCATTGGTGGTTCGGTCGTCTCTGGTACATTCAACATTGGAGATGACATTATCATCGCCCCAGGTCGAAAAATCGAGGAAGGGAACAAATCTCGATGGGAACCAATTGTAACCACCATTTCTAGCGTACAAGGCGGTGGCATTGATCTTGATTCGGTTCACGCAGGTGGCCTATGTGGTATTGCTACGCCCCTAGACCCATTTCATACGAAATCTGACAATCTATCTGGCCAAGTGATGGCACGTTCTGGAGAGTTACCACCAATATGGGAAGTCCTAGATGTTGAGCTAAATCTACTTGCAGAAATGGTGACTAGCGGTGAAGGTGAAGCCGAGAAAGTTAGACCACTACAACCAGGAGAACTTCTCATGCTTAATTCGGCCACTGCGACCAGTGTCGGTTCAGTAACCGCTGTCAAAGGAAAGGCTGCAACATTGACTCTACGGCTTCCGATTTGTGCACCTACTGGCAGTAGAATCACCCTCTCACGTCGAATAGGTAGTCGATGGCGACTCATCGGCCATGGCGTGATTGCGGGGTGATTTTGTGAGCGGAGTGCTCATCGATGCTTGTGGTTGGGCTGCTGTCGTCGATGCTCGAATCAATATCGATTTAGAATTGGAATCGAAAATTGGCCCAGTTGAACTAAAAGTCACAGAGGCTGTTCTCTTTGAACTATGGTCATTGACAGAAAGAGAAGGGAAAAATTTGCTCTTAGAATTACTTAGAGGGCGTGCTGAAATTCTTTCAGGGAGCGTCGAAGGAGCACATACCGATGATGAATTACTGGACCTAGCAAAGGCACATGGTTACCCAGTTTTAACCGTAGACAAAGAACTGAAAACACGCCTTCATGAAGCAAATGCATCAGTCATTGAAGTCACGAGTTCCAGAACACTACGAGTGATTGAATAATCAAGGCAATGTGAACATGGCGTCATCACCATGTCCATCGAGTAAGCCGATTTTTACAGCACAATCAATCCATGCATGGGCATAGTTGATGGCACCAAATGCACGAACCAAATCACCATTCACTTGGAACCATTTTGCATCTGAAGTATAGGCGTCTGCCATTTCCATCATGATACCAAGGCGTTCCGCTTCAGGTGTACCCGTTTCATGTATTGGTGTAGCCTTGGCTCGTGCAGCATTAGTAAGATTCAGATATTGATCTATCAATTCCTCTGTGACCTCAGTTTTTTGCTCACTCATCGGAACCCTCCCGTAATGAGATCAAACGACGGATATCCTCTGCACGGCCAAGTGATTCATACAACTCTATGGCACGACTCAGCATACCATTCTCTTCAGCATCACGGGCAGCCTCAAAGATAATCTGACGCTGTTCCCAATCCAGACGACGGATTTCACCAGATTCAATTTCATCAAACAATAATCGGCGTCGGCTGGCTAAATGAGGACCGATCCACATTCGCACCAAACCATCTCTAGTGGCCGTTATCATTCGATCATGACCATTTGAAGCGAGTAAATCTCCAGCCGAGCGACGCTCGGATTCTTCAGACAATGGCAATTGGATTAAATCACTAGCCACATCGATAACCCACCATCCTTCGCCTGTCCACGCCGTATCAAGTGGGATGAGACCATCACCTGGGATTCTGTCAAGCCGGTCCCATCCGAATGGATTGGGGACACCCTCGTGCAAGCTACCATCAATCATCTGTACGATGAGGCGTCCACTTTGAAGACGAGATACCCATGACCAACGTGTGGATTCAATTTGCCTCTGAGCATCGTCCCCACCTAGCCTAAGTGCTCGTAAACAACCATCTCCATCCTGCGCGAGTAACAATTCTCGATCTAGCCAGCCAATCATCTTCATCAATGGACCAGGGCGAAGGCGACGAATGCCTCGACCCCTGCGGTTGAATAGATGGATGTGATCTCCTCGATCTGCGAGAATCCACCCACCACCTGGTCTTGGAATCACATCACGGAATCCACCAGCTACAGATCGACCCTCTCCTAGTGGTTCGCCAGTTGACATGTCTAAGAGGAAGAAACCTGAACCTGCAAGGACTGCTAGATTTGTTCCATCATGTGCCAACCGATATACGTCAAAGGAAAATTCACGTCGCCAGATAAAATCGCCATCAAGATTGAGGCGGCGCACTACGTTTCCTGAAGCAATCAAACTGTCTTCACCTACACAGCAAATCGCACCTACACGACCCTCCACTTGGTGGCTCCAGGAAATTTCCCACCGTTCTGACATTTTCAAGCCTCCATGTGGCCACCGGATAGGTGGGCCTTCGCAGAATCTGATAATCTGAACAATCGGGTTCTGCCTTTCTTCCTTACAGCGAGAATTCCTGACTTCTGCAAGGCGTTGTAAATCTGGGACAAGCGTGGGCGACCGACGGCGAGGTAAGCCTGTAGTGCCTCATCTGACGGTGAAATTTCACGCGCAGTTGCAGCCTCAACAATAGCGATTTCACCATCGTTCAAATTTGAGATGCGGCCGATGTCAAGAGGGAATGTTGACGCAACCAGTTCAGGGGTCCGCTGAGCACGGAGCGTATCGCCAAAGGTACGAGCGGAAAGCGGATCCATCGCAGGCTGTTCTAAAGGAGGAGGGGCTTCAGGTGGATTTTCATCGATTTCATCTGCAATCCAATAGGATGATTCTTCAGATTCTAGATTGGGTTCACCCATTGGAATGTTGATTGAGGTGTCAGGTTTGGCATTATACTCACCATTCGTGGGCATTTGAGATAGTGATTTTTCTAATCCTTGTTCAATGCGTGCTGATCGTTCACGATTTTTCAGACCACCAAAGGCACTACGCACGGGTGGAGGTTCAGTCCCTGGTTCAATTTGTAGGGCTGCACCACCAAATGCGGCATTCATATCGGGGGGTGCAGGTTCATCCAATTCCAATGATGGAAGGGGTGGTTCTTCAGCACCATCAAGCTGAGGGACGTCCCAATCAAATTCGTCCCCTTCTTCCTCCTCTTCATCCTCTTCTTCATCGTCAATCCAATCTTCTTCCTCTTGTTCTGCTTCTAACTCAGAATCAATTGTATTGTCTAATTCATATTTGATTTCAATTTCGGGTTCTGGAGGTTCATCATCAACATCTAATGGCGTCAATTCAGAGATTTCGGGAGCCATTCGTTGACGTGCATCATTCTCAGGAGGCGGGCGTGAATATTCTATTTCCATTGAATCAAGGGCATTTTGACGACGTGAAAGAGGGGTGGAAACACCCCGATCTGTATCAATGAGGTCTCGCAGGTGACGAATGACAGCAGTGGGCCTGCCACCAGTAGACGCCAGAGTTTCTTCGATAACATTCTGGCTAACTGCCCATTTTTCATTGCTTACCGTACGTATACGTGCATTAATGAGAGATTGGATGTCTTTTGCATTAAAATCTGACAAGGATGGAGTGGTGTGGTAACAATCCTGTAAATTCTCAGACCAAGCGCTTAACTGAGTTGGAGTCAATGCAACGATGACCAAAGCACGCAATCTCAACAATACCGATGTTAATCGCTCAAACACTTGAGCAAGGTCTTGTCCACTTGTACCCGGGAAATCAAATGAAATCAAGGGTAAATCGCCACTTTTTCCCTCTAATGCTGAGACCATTTGTTCAACCAACGTGCTCATTACACCTGGCACCTCATATCCAGCAATCAAACAATAGAGCTCATTTAGGAGTGTTTCAGCGGGTTTTTCTTCAGGAAAAATGGACAAATGGTGTACGGTAGGCGTGAAATTACTGAGTGCATGAAGAACTGATGTTCGCCCAGTACCCCGTTCACCAAGGAGGATCATCAAACGAGGGCCCCCAAATCTCAGATGATGACCTAAATCATTCATCAATTGCTTGCGTCCAACCAATCCATCTGCACCATCTGCCTCGATTGGACGTGTAGAGAATGGATTTGCCCGCATGTGAGGTAGGTGGAGGGCATTCTCCGCACTGAGAGACATATACCGCCTCCAACAAAGGAGGGGTTTAACACGTTTACGCGTATCTAACAGGTCTAGATTTCTGTTTTGAAGCGTTGAAAGACTCACCGAGTTGGATTTATTTTTGAAATTGTAATTTTTAATGGTTCTTTTTATTCCAAATTAACGCTTCATTAACGTATTGTTAACGGATTGAAAGCGTTACTAACGCTTCGTTAACGCATTGGCTCAAGAAAATACTTTGAAAAATTGACCACATACTGAGATAATATCTCACTCGGAAGCATTTAGGAGGGGCTACCAAAGGAATTACTCAGGGATGAGAGATGCCAGTAGAAAACAGCCGTCTGAAAGGGTTCTACAAACTTACAGTCAAAGAACGCAGAGAGAAGGTTGCTGAATTGGCAGGTTTAGACCAAGAAGCCATAGATGCATTGGCAGCAACAGGGGATTTATCGGAAGATGCAGCCGATCGAATCATCGAGAATGTTGTTGGCACCATGGCACTACCTGTTGGCGTAGCAACTAATTTCATCATCGATAATGAGCATTATCTGGTCCCTTTTGCCCTAGAGGAGCCTTCTGTTGTCGCTGCAGCGAGTAATATGGCCAAACGTTGCCATGCAAAAGGTGGCTTTGTTTCAAACAATACCGATCCTGTGATGATTGGACAAATACAAATTGTGGGGTGCGAGGATGCATTTAGCTCAAAAGCAGCCATCCTAGGCGCGAAAGACGAACTCATTACGGCTTGTAACGAAGTCGACCCGATTCTAGTCAAATTCGGCGGAGGATGCCGAGATTTGGAAGCAAGAGTCATCGATACCGACTCCGGTGCAATGGTCATCGCCCATATTTTGGTCGATTGTCGTGATGCAATGGGAGCAAATGCAGTCAACACCATGGCTGAAACCATAGCACCAAGAGTCGAAGCAATCACAGGTGGCACCGTTATCCTGAGAATTATCAGTAACTTAGCAGTACACAGGTTAGCGCGTGTAAGTGCGATTTTTACACCTGCAGAAATGTCAGATAAGGGCGACCCTGAACAAGGTTCAGAAGTTATCAAGGGCATCCTACAAGCATATCATTTCGCCGCAGCAGACCCATTTAGGGCAACTACACACAACAAAGGCATCATGAATGCTATTTCCCCAATTGGTGTAGCATGTGGCCAAGATTGGCGTGCAATCGAATCTGGCGCACATTCCTATGCATCATACAATCGAACATATGGATCCCTCACACACTGGGAAGTAGATGCAGATGGTAATTTGCTCGGCTCAATCGAGTTACCCATGCCTGTTGGACTTGTAGGAGGTGCAGTAAGAGTACATCCCGTAGCCAAGGCAAATGTGGCCATCATGGGCGCTCGCTCTGCAGACGACTTGTCAAAAGTGATGGCAGCAGCAGGATTGGCACAGAATCTTGGAGCCCTACGTGCATTGGCAACTGTGGGGATTCAAGCAGGTCACATGAAATTACATGCAAGAAATATGGCAGTGACTGCAGGGGCAAATGACGACGAAGTCGATACTGTCGTCGAGATGATCCACTCTAGTGGCGAGAGAATCACTGCAGCAGCGATTGAGAACGCCCTCAAGGTATTACGAGGAAACTGAATCACTCGTCTTCATCTGCAATGATTTCAGCACTTTCCTCATCCCAGTCTTCACTGACTGGAACTTCTGGTGCATCTTGAATATCTCCACTTTCTTCGCCTCCAATTGCTGCAGCTAATTCGGCCCCAGTCAAATTGGCGTTAGTTGCTTGTTCACGGAACCATTTTCTGACCTTTTTGGATTCTGCAAATGGACAACCAAAATATTCAGCGAATCGGCGTGTTGTCGTGAGACGACGTGTGCGACCCTCCCATCGGCGACTAACAAGGCCAAGGATTGACAATTCTCGGACGTGTTCGTAAGCGCGTTGGCCAATCATCTCGACCAACTGACTTTGAGCCATCGGCTGATGGTAGGCAATGAGAGCAACTGGTGCAAGTAATCGTTGTGGAATTTCTGTACGGAATGAGGAAGGGATGTGCCCTGCTAACTTTGGCTTGACCTCCATGACCCAGCGCCCACTGACATCAGTCAATTGTAACGCACCACCTCGTCGACGTTTCATGGTATTCTGGAGTGCTTCTAGTGAAGCTACAACAGTACCTGGAGTGACGTCGAAAGCAGCAGACAATTCTTCCACCGATAGTGAACGACCTGCTGCGAACAATGTCGATTCAAGTAAGGTCTGGAGACCTGGTTCACTCATCAAAGTCACCACCACTTGCCTGCCGTGGACCAATCCCAATCTCCTTCGATACAGCCAAGAAATCTGGCAATTTCGGCCACTTGTCTTGAAGGAAGATATCTCCATTTGGATATTCCATTTGCCAAAGATCTGAATAGCCACGATGAGTCAAGAATAGAGCCGAAACGAAACCTGTAATTTGACCCTCTACTTCTGCTTCTTTGAGGGTCCAACCTTCGATTTCTGAATGTTCAGCCAGTTTCTCGGCAACCGCTTCTAATGTTACTGGAGAACCATCGGGAGAAGCCGCTCGCATTGCTTCCCAACTTCTTCGAATATCTTCCTCAAGGTCTTCTTTGTGAACACGATTGGCAACATTGGACATCCAATCTGCAACTTCTGCTGCGTGCTTCACACGGCTTTCTTCGCGAATTCTACGATTTTCGGCATCTTGGTGAGCGCCTTGCAAGGATAGGAGGAGTTCAGCAAGAGTGACGGGGCGACCCTCATCGCGCTTAATTCGGCCATCTAAAAGATCAGGAAGGGCACCAGTTGTTTGTCCAGATATGATACCAGCAGTGAAATTGTATTCATCGTCATCAAAGGCTGTTTGCCAACCATCCATCGCCCACGGGTCATCATCCCATTCATCTTCAGTTCTTTCAGCTCTTTCAAGCAACATTTTTGATTGTCCATGAAGAACTTGCCATGCCATGCGAATCAAACGTCCACATGTTGGTAAATCGATATTTTCAGCACTCTTGATTCGCTGATTAAATTGATTGATAAATACGCTCAAATCAACATCCCAAGGATCTAATGTTTCATCGTTGAACATCTGAAATACGAGTGCGACAGAACGGTCAAACGGGTCGACGAGACTCTGATGTTCAGCACTCTCTAAGTCAGCAATTTCAAGCAACCGATCGATGTATCGATGTTTGTCGAGATTGGTATCATCCTGTTCTCCAAGTAACTGACGTACAATGTCAGCCTGCATTTCTCGGGCCTCAAGGAGACTCATGTGAATCACTCCTCGTCCTCAATTTCGGCCTCAGTTTCTACTTCAACCTCAGAGATTGTAATCTCTTCAGACTCAGTTTCTTCTGAATCATTGACGGCCCGCTGCCATTCATTGCGTTCTTCCATGTCTTCTCCAAGGTCTTCAGCACGTTCTGCCAGAGAGGTCAGTGTAATGTCAGGGCCATCTTTCTGTTCTATTTCAGGAGCAGCTTCCTCAGAACATTCTGACTCCACATCAAGCATGCTACCACCAAGACTTGCCGGTGCGAGTAATTCATCAGGTGCAGTTTCCATCTTTTGTGGGTCAGGTAAATCCTTGATTGCTTCCGACTTTTGCTCCAAAATCTTCTCAGCAGCCTTCAATTCTTCACGAGCTGCATCACCCAGCTCAATCGCCTGTTCACGGTCAAAGTCAGTGATACGGCGACTGCAACCATCACCTGCATGAGTGATGCCAATGTGATGGTCAGCCATCTGTAAACTGACCTTGCGTAGTGTGACCATGATGAATTGTGCACGCTTACTGCGCAATCGGCATAACCGTGCAATGTGTTCAGCATTGTAAGCGTCGAGATTCTGATCTACTTCGTCAAAGTAGTAGAATGGACTTGGGTCATAATCTTGGATTGCGAAAATCAGCGCAAGAGCCGCCATTGATTTCTCTCCACCAGAAAGTAAACTCAACTTACTCTTGCTGGACTTGCCTCTTGGTTGACACCACATCTCAAGTCCACCAGAGAATGGATCCTTTGGATTCTCTAATCGCAACTCACCTTTACCGCCATCAGAAAGACGACCATATACGCGTTTGAAATTATCAGAGACGATGGTAAGGACTGTTGTCAAACGTTGCTTCCTCTCACCCTCTAACTTCTCAGTGAGTTCAATGAGATCCTTTCTTCGTTGTCTCAATGTCTTGGCATCATCTGTAATTCTGCCAAGGCGATCTTCTGCTTCGTCATACTGCTCGATAGACAGCATATTCACATCACCAAGATTGCCGATACGTTTCTCGATATTTCGGACAAATCCTTCAGCATCACCTACACTTGGCAAGTCAATGTCTTCAGACAATGGTTCAATATCCTGGGCCGCCATTTCTTGAGTCAATTCCTCAAGCAGACGTCGCTTTGTTTCGATTTCTGTAGACAAATCATTGACTCTGTTTCGGAGTGTTTCACGTAGAGCACTATTCTGCTCAAGTTGTGCTTTGAGGCCTGCGCGTTCCTCGTAAAGTGACTTGCTGCGTTCATTCAATTCACGGTGTTCTTCTGCGACTTGTTCGTGTGCTTCGCTCACAGTAGCAAGTTCAGTTGAAAGTGTCTCAATCTCAGTGGCTAATTCTGATATCTTTGTTTGCGATTTCTCAATAATGGCCGTATGTTCCTTACAACGACGGTCGATATCACTCACATTTCTCTGAAGTAATTCTGTATTCGCATTTCCAGTAGCGAGTTTTCCTTCAGCATCGATTTTGGCACGCATTGCATCATTACGAATTGTTTCACAGGATCGTAATCTCTCTGAAAGATGTTCAGGAGTACTTTGTAGAAGTGCATCAGATGCTGCTTGACGTTTGGTGACTGCATCATTATGCTCATGAATTGCAGCCTCTGCACGATTTTGTGCTTTCTTGTGGATGTTCTTTGCTTCGGTGAGTTGGGAATTTGCAACCTTTACCTTATCTGAAGCGGAGTCGAATGCTGTCGTAGCTCGTTTCATGTCTTCTTGCCATGCTCGGAGTTTCAAACTTGCATCATCGCCACCAAGGCTATTGATTCGTTCACGAAGAGAATGTTGATTTCGTCGAGATTCTGCTAGAGCTGCATTGACAGTATCTGCCAGCATCTCAAGTGTCCTCAATTCGGATTCCGCAGCCTGAACTGCATTCATACCTGCAATATTGCCACCAAATGAGGGTCGTCGACCGCGTACTGCACCTCCAACCATCGCCCCACTTGCTTCAGTTACGCTTCCGTCAAGTGTAACCATGCGAACACCACCCATGTGGCGTCGAGCTGTGCTCATGTCACGCACAATCAATGTGTCACGAACGGCGTGCTTAATCGCAGCCTCAATGGATTCATCATAATCAAGAAGGTCAAAGGCGAAGCCGATGACTCCATCCTGTCTAGCAGTCATTACCGCCTTACCACCTGGTCGCCGAACGGTGAGTTTGTTCAATGGTAAGAAAGTAGCACGACCTGCTGAATTATCACGCAACCATTTGATGCAAGTGGCTGCAGTCTCATCGTTTCGAACAATGATGCTGTTCATTCCCCCACCCAATGCATAAGCCAATGCTTCCTCATTGTCTGCATCCTTCGGAGCGCATAGTTGTCCAAGAGGCCCAAGGATTCCTTGGACTTCTCCAGAATCTTTGAGTGACATGATGGCGCCAACCGCCTGAGCTAAACCCGCCTTAGAACCAGATTTGTTCTCCATCTCGCCAGATACACGTGCCAATGTTCGCTCGGCATCTCGAACCTTTCTCTCGACGTCGTCGTTTTGTTCCATCAAAGTACGTTCTTCATTCTGTAAGCGAGTGAGTTCAGTAGCGAGTTTTGTCCGATCGGTTTCCGGAGAATCTGATTGGAAATCCTCACCAACAAGTTGCAGATCATCTCTCGTCAATCTGGCTTCCTCAAATTGCTCTTCATATTCTGCAAGTCGTTCTTCGACCATCGTGACCTGATTTAGGGCACGATCTGCATCCAGAGAGGCTGCGGCACGTTCCTCATCGACCTTTGTGACAATTTCTGTTGCCTTCCCAAAGGCTCGATTCAAATCGTGAGTGGCCCGGTCACCGGATGAAATTGCATCACGGGCATCCTTCTCCTCTTGAGCTGCAGCTTCCATGTCTGCATCTGCCTTGGCAAGGGCCTCTTCTGCTGCAGTAAGTCCATCAAGATGAGATTGTAATGCTTCTTCAGCAGAAATTCGTTCTTCTGAAAGAGTGTCGATTTCACTTTGTGTCTCTTCGATTGTTCCTTCAGCATCTTCAATTCGATCCTTTCGAGTCTCGACATCGACTTGCAATTTACGAAGTCTCTCACCTAGTGCCTTACCATCATCACCGAGAACAGAATGAAGTTGTCTTTCAATCTCTGTGATCTGGTCATCTAAATCTAGAAGTTCAGCACTGGTGTCTCGAACTGAATCACTCAATGCTTCAATTCGTTCAAGATAATCTGCTCGCTCATCTCCAATCATCTGAATCTCATTGAGGCGAGTTCGGTGACGAGCATGTACAAGTGTAGAGCGCGCATTATCCAAAGCGACTGAAAGTTCTCGATACTTCATCGCCTGTTCGCGCTCCTTGGACAGGGTCTTCAAGCGTACTTTGAGTTCATCTTCAAGAAGACCAATGCGCTCAAGGTAATCCTCTGCTTTCTTGCGTTGGCGATCTGCACGCTTGATTTCATCATCATATGCTGTGACACCAGCAACGGCATCAAGTTCTTCTCTGCGCTTTCTGCTGGTCATCGTTGCCAGAGTTGTCACGTCGCCCTGTAGAACAATGTTGTAACCATCACCACGTGCACCGGCTTCTGTCAGTAGTCGACGGAATTCAGAACTGGTGGAAGGGCGATCATTGAGATAATAGGCAGTCACTGAGTCATTTTTTCGATTCAGCTTGACCGTGCGAGTGAAACGTACTTCGTCGGTATCAACTCGAAGGCGGCGTTGTCCCTTCGAATCCTTCGGGTTATCAAAAACGAGAGATGCAGTGCATGAACGGGCAGGTTTGTCCTTCTTGCCACCATTGAAAATCAAATCTTTGACATTCTGAGCCCGTAGACTCTTGGCACTTCGCGGACCCAGAACAAACTGAATCGCGTCACCACAATTACTCTTACCTGAGCCGTTCGGTCCAGTGATTGCAGTGAATCCCTCTTCATAGGGAATCACTACC
>JASLKP010000026.1 GCA_030747485.1 Candidatus Thalassarchaeaceae archaeon
GACTTCAGAGCGTTCCCTTCAAAGGGTGAACGTGTGTCGACGGGCTGGTACCTATGGCGAGCCGACATATTCTCTGCATACTAGCAACATTCTGTATGTTGACTCCAATGTTGACTGGGAGCCTTGGAAATGCGCAGGATGATGATGACCAAGGATTGACTCCTGAGGATATATGGAGCCACAATTATCGCAATGATGTCTATCCTTGGGGTGGCGATGACCGTATTCAGTTCAAGGCATACCACGATTATGATTCGATGCGAGATCGAATGATGGAACTCGCAGAAATTCCGAGAGAGGTAGATATCATGTCTTTCCATGAGGGATTGAATGGCGGTGTCAATGCACGCGGTGTCACGACAACTGCAGACAGTTACGAAGGTTGGTTCTACAATCATCCATCTCCTTGGATGAAAATTACCGGTGGCGGAGAAGATTTGGAAGGAGTGTATGGTGGCGATTGCAACGCCTTTGTCGGTGATTGTGGTAATTATGCCGACGTACCTGACATTCAACTAGTCGGCAATCACCACGCTAGAGAATGGATGTCTTACGAAGTTCCAATGTTCTTCCTAGAGACCATTTCTTACTACTACGGAAAAGCCGGCGTCGACAATGATGGCGATGGTTTGTACGATGAGGACGATTGGGGTGACACCAATGGCGATGGTCAGTTAGATGATGATGGTGATTGTCTCTCGTTGGAAAGTCAGTATCAGGATTCTAACGGTGATGGTGAACCGTGTGGCCCAGGTGACCACGGAGTGGATGAGGATTTCTCAGAGCAGGCCATTACAGATCTTGTTAACACTCGTGAAATTTACCTAATTCCGATGCTCAATGTCGACGGTAACCGTTACGACCGCGAAGTATTCTGTGGTGAAACTGCATGGGAGAATTGTGCTACAAGTGGATGGCGCAAGAACCTCCGTGACAATACGTTCACTGGGGTCACACCTATTCCTGACACCGATGAAGAAGTTGACGAGAGTTGCGATGGTGTAGACCTCAACCGTAATTATCAGTTTGAGTGGGGTGCACCTCTTGGAGCGACAGGACCCCTATTCCCTGGATTCTGCTATGCAGGTGGTCCGAACAATGACGTGTACAACGGACCAGTTGATACAGTCGACCAAGATGAGGATGGCAAATTGAACGAAGACGGTGTTGACGGTAAGGACGACGATGCTGATGGCCTTACCGATGAGGATTGGCTTGGTGGTAACTCAGAACCAGAGACCAGATTCATTCAAGATTTAACCGAGATGAATGATGATGACAATGATGGTGCATCTGATTATCGTGCGACGTTAACTTGGCATTCCTTCTCAGAATTGGTACTATACCCGTGGGGCCATTGCACCAATTGCGAGACCCCAGATCATGCTGAATTGATTTATCATGGTGACAAGATGGCTGAGATGACCACTTATGCGAACATGCAGAGTAGTGACCTCTACCCAACCACTGGTGACTATTGTGACTGGCATTACGGTGTGCACGACTCATACTGTTACACGATTGAAATTGGAACTGCGTTCCATCAGCATCCAGATGATATCGATCATATTGCGGTTAGAAATCTCGGTATTCCTTTCTACATGGTAGAAATGGCAGACAACCCACGAGAGAGGGCACGAATTGGATTACAGAATATTTCAAATTCCCAGTGGATTGTTTCCGCAGATGAGTTGGTGATTCCAGAATCCGGTCCAATTCCAATTACAATGTGTGTAGACCCAGCGTTCCCATACACCAATGATCACAATTTCAGTCACGTAATGTGGCGCACAGTCACGCCTACTCGTCAACAGAGTGACTATGGTCCAACAGAATGGGTTTCAGAAGCTTGGCATATGACTGGATTCCAAGAGACAGGAACGAATTGTACCTTGAATAACAACGAAACTGGGAATTTAATCGTCTCTAATTTACCAATTGAAGAGGAATTTAGCGGTAAATTACAGTATAAATCGATGCTCGGCACACGTTCAGGAACGTTCCCATTCTCTTATCCTGCTCCTGGAGCTTACGAGGAGATCACCATCCCCTATCGTGCACCATATGGCAATACCGTTCTTGCCATCCTTCTTTTCATGATTGTAGCAGGCACTGTATGGGGTAGTCTAGGCGTTGCCATCAAGAAAATGAACGAATCTTAGAGGGGGTTTCAAGATGCAGAAGAGTGACGAGTTTTCCTCCCGTTGGGGTTTGATTTTTGCCACAATTGGCGCAGCCATTGGAACGGGTAACATCTGGCGTTTCCCAAGAATGGTGGGCGCGAATGGTGGTGGCACATTCCTTATTCCGTGGCTATTCTTCCTGTTTATCTGGTCGATCCCCCTCGTGATTGCAGAATTCGCTCTCGGTAAGCGAAGTCGAACAGGGACCGTTGGTACATTCCGTATATTTGGCGGCAAGAAACTCGCATGGATGGGTCTGTGGACGGCATGGATATCAACGGCGATTGGCTTCTATTACGCTGTAGTGGCCGGTTGGTGCATGAACTACTTCCGCCTCGGATTTACTGGTGGATTGGGAGAAGAAATTGACACAGTTGAAGTGTGGAACACGTTCCTTCAAACCACAGAATTGGTTATCTTATTCCAAGCATTGGTCATCGGGATTACATTGATTGCCATTTGGGGTGGTGCCAAGATGATTGAGAAGGCGAACACCTTCATGATGCTCAGTTTGTTCGCCCTTCTCTTCCTTGCACTATTCCTTGCGTTGTGGATGGATATCAGAGATGGTTCACTTGACGGTGCGATGTTTATGTTCAGTGTGGACGGCGAAATTCTGATGCAACCAGAGACCTGGATCAATGGTTTGAGCCAGTCCGCTTGGTCTTGTTCAGCAGGGATGGGCATGGCCATTACCTATGCTGTGTACATGAAGAAAGACGAAGATACAACTCTAAACGCATTCACAATGGGTTTGGCCAACAATAGCATCTCAATCATTGCTGGTTTGACTGTACTCAGCGCAATCTTCGCAGTACAAGATGACCCACTTGCTACGGTGACTGGTGGTTCCAGTGCCATTACATTCCTCGCATTGCCAGAAGTGTTTGCTCAGGCACCGGGTGGGACCATCACTCAGTGGTTGATGATGTGGACATTCTTCCTCGCATTGACCTTTGCAGCGTTGACAAGTATGATTTCCACCGTTGAACTCTGTGTCCGTAATTTCGTCGACCATGGATTTGAGCGCAACAAAGCGGTCGGAATTACAGGTTCTGCAATCTTCATGTTTGGTTTGCCTTCTACATTCATTTGGATTCATCTAGATGCTGATGGCGTAGCATTCCCAGAATTCTTAGAAGTCCAAGATCACATCTGGGGTTATGGTTTGATGTTTAGTGGTCTGTTTATTGCTTACACGATTTGGCAATATGGTTGGATTACATGGCGCGCAAAGGTGGACAGTGGAGAGGGTGAACCGGGCATTATGGGTTACATCCGGCAGGGTGTACCTGCCTTCCGTGATGAATTCATCAACACGGGTGACAATGACGTTTGGATTGGACGTTGGTGGGATGCCATCATGTTCATTGCGTTCCCAGTCCTATTCACAGTACTCTTGCTCTCGTACTTTGGTGATATGATTGCCAATACACCGGATGTATGGAACCCAAGTAATCCACATGGTATTACCATCATCTTCCTGTTCTGGGGTGTAGTTGGTGGATTATTCATTGGATTCAATCACTTGCTAGCCTCGCGACCGTTGTACCGCAACGTTCCAGAGGGAGCTGGTGCGAGTGCCGATATTTCGATGCTACCGGGTGGTTCTGATCCACTGGTAGGTGCCGTCGGTGACATTATTGAAGGCTGGGAACATCTCACGCCAGACCTTGTTCCACCCGAAGATGTGATGGACGCGGACTTGTCGTAAGCCCATTGTGAGCGCGGACAAGCGCGGGCGCGAAGCCGCCTGCTGGTGTATGCACTGGGCTGAGGTTGGCATCTTTGATGCCAATGCGGAAGCCCTGGGCATCAATGTTCAGGATTTGATGAGTGCAGCCGGTCAAGCGTTGGCTGCTCAGGCCATGAGAATGTTAGCCGCAAAGCAACGTCCTCGTGGACCTGTCTGGATTCTCTGTGGGCGAGGAAACAATGGTGGAGATGGATTCACAGCAGCTCTTGGATTGATTGAGGAAGGCGTCGATGTACGCATTCTAGCCACCAGTCTTGTTCAACGCAGTTCATCTGCACAATTCTATCGTGAGGCGTGCCGCGATGCAGGAATTACTGAGTCAATTTGGCCAGAGACGCGATCATTTGTGGGATCAGGTACACCTGCGTTAGTCATCGATTGCTTGGTCGGAGCGGGACCAGGTTTGTCCGGCTCAAGATTGCGTGGTGATGTTGCAAGTGTTCGAGGATGGCTTGCTGAGAGTCGAGGCAAAGATGCGACAGTTCTTGCTTGTGATATGCCGACAGGCCTGGGTGGTCCTGATGTCATCAATGCAAATGCGACAGTTACATTCCACGCTGAGAAATGGTCCCTTCGTGATACAGAGGGAAATATCCGACCAGAAGTGGGGGAAATCCATCTTGCAAAATTACCTTGGCCGGCGCAAGTAGAAGATTGTGGATTAGGGGATGCGAATCGTCATCCTCCTATCGATTCAGATGCACACAAGGGTGACCGCGGACGTTTACTCATCATTGGTGGTGGTCCCTATCATGGCGCTCCACTTCTTTCTGGAATGGCTGCAGAACGTAGCGGTTGTGATCTCATCCATGTTGCTATGCCAACCGCTGCGGTCGAACGTGTTGAATGGCCCTTGTCTTTGATTCCTGAAGAATTACCTGATACTGAAATTCTCACATCGTTATCGATTGGCCAGATTTTGGAAAGAGCCTTCTCAGGTCGCGGTTGTCAAGCCGTACTGATTGGACCCGGGCTTGGTCATGCAGGTGCAACGGTGGATGCCGTTCGTGAAATCATTGCTCGCTTGACTGAGGAAAACATCCCGATGGTGATTGATGCAGATGCGATACGTGCTCTTCCCGGCCATGAATGGCCATCAGGAATGCTTGGTGTAGTCACGCCTCACGCGCGTGAGATGGAGCATTGGATTGGTGTTTCAGACCCTGCTGAGATTCTCAGCATACGCGCGCGAAGAGATGGCATTGATCGAGTCGTCGAAGATGAGTCCTGTGTGATTGTTCGCACTGGTCCAGAGGATGAATTGTGGGGTCCAGGCGACCGTCATTGTTTCGCTACCGGTGGTCATGCCCGAATGTCCGTTGGTGGGACTGGAGATTTGCTTTCAGGATGTATTGCAGGTTTACTCGCCCAAGGGATGAGCCCTTGGGCAGCCGCCCGGCTTGGTTGCGCTCTACTACGAGGTGCGGGCGCCGCAGCAGCCACAGAATATGGCCCCGGATTGTCCGCAAGTGATGTTCCAGAGCATATTGCGAGGACATTGGCTGAATGGACTTCTAAATCGTAAGACCGTGACCCTTGAGAACCGATACTGATTGGACGGCCTGTGCCCAACGCCAAGGAATGGATAGTAATCGGGGCATTGGTTGCCTTCGTTCTCATCCCCATTTGTTGGAAGTTTTGGAAAGGATGGGACCGTCCATCACGTGCAGCCAAGGCTGAGATGAAGCGACGAATTAGAGAACGAGACATTCGTGAACAATTCATCAAGGAAGATGCAAAGGCCAGAGAACAGCAACGATTAGAGGCACAACGAGAAATATCTCTTCGTAAGGCCCAAGCTCCACCTCCAGTCCCTGTTAGTACCCTCTCTGGTGCCTTCGACAGTCTCGGTGAGTCACCATCTGAAGCGTCGACAACTGACAACACCGGGACGGCAGTCTTGGAAGAAAGTGTTGGAACCCGTCAAGATTTCAATGTCGATTCAGACGTCGACCTCTCTTCGTTGGTAGACAGTTTAGACACAGATGAAATTTCAGATGATGCAGTCATTCCGGATGCAACACCCGTTGCAGTTCAACTGAGGGGGGCGATGGATAGTACGAATAAGGGCGATGCAGGTGTCGATGATATCATCTGGGGCCATCAGGACCCCCACGATGACTGGGCAGAAGTTGATTGGTGATGTTGGAGAATCCGAAGGATCGCGTGATGCGAGCCAAAGATGGTTTGCAATCAGCAGATTATGGTATTCGAAAATTGACCACAGAATACATTCGATACCTTGGCGTTGCTGTATTCAATGCGATCTTTTTCTGGACACTCTATGAGGCCATATATTGGATGGATACATGGACAAAATATCCAGCAACAGTCGCATGGGCCGTTGGATATATCATCGGTTCATTTGAGGCACATTTCATGCATCGTTTATTGACTTTCAAATCAAATGTGGATTACAAAGAAAGTTTGTACTGGGCCTTCATTGTTTACGGTGTGATTGGCATAGTTTCGACCATTTCAGAACATATCTTGGTATACGTTTTCGACGTCCACCACCGAATCGCATGGGCAATCAACATGTGCGCGTTCGGCTTCATGATGTTCCTCGGTCTTCGCTTGTTGGCATTCCCTCCTGAAATGGATGTAGAAGATTCATCGGACCCTGTTGTTTGAAGTGTGATTCGCACGCGCGCGCGAGCAACAGGTTGATTGTGAGCATGGGCGTGAATCCGATTCATCGAATCTCAAATGCCATTGCAGATTTCAAAACGAAAGTATACGGCAAACAACAATTTTCTGAAGATTTCATTCGATATTTCATCATCGCTTGTCTGAATTCAGTCTTTATGTTCAGTGTATACCAACTCCTCTATTGGTTGAATCCAGTGGAAACATATACCGCAGAAGTAGCATGGATCATCTCATTCATTATCGGTACGATTGAGGCACACTATGTCCATCGAAGATTCACATTCAAATCGACTGCCCCATATGGAGAGAGTCTGTATTGGGTCATTTTCGTCTATACCATCATCCTGATGTTATCCACTCTCACAATTTCAGCCCTCATCAATACGTTTGAGATCCAATATCAATTGGCTTGGGTCATCAACAACACCATCTTTGGTTTGTTTTATTTCGCTGGTCTCCGTTTTGTTGCCTTTCCTCTAGAAGACGGCTCTGAGACCTAACGGCCGCCCCTCAGATTGAAGAAGCGTACGCACGCGCGTAAGCCCGATGTTCCAACGTTCGCGGGGTACGCGTGATTTCTCTCCAGTGGAGATGATGCGACGCATGGCGCTGGAAAGGCTCTGTGATGAGCAGGCTGCAAGATACGGCTTCTTACGGGTGGCAACGCCGACGTTTGAGAGTCTAGATTTGTTTACTGCAAAGTCGGGTGACACCATTGTCGATGAGTTGTATGCATTCGAAGATAAAGGGGGTCGCCCATTGACACTGCGGCCCGAATTAACCGCTCCAGTCATGCGAATGGTTGCCAATGAGATGCGCCAAACGCCCAAGCCGATGCGCTTGTCATATTTTGGAAACTGCTTCCGCTATGAGGAGTTCAAGACCGGGCGTTATCGAGAATTCTGGCAGTATGGTTGCGAGATTGTTGGCGCATCTGGTCCTCTGGTTGAAGCTGAAATCGTCGCCTTTGGTATCGCATTGATGCGTGCGGCAGGCGTCGTTGATTGGCAGGTGAAAGTCGGTCATGTCGGTATTCTGAATGATCTATTGGCTGGCCTTGACATTCCTGAAGATGACCGCCGAGACGTCATGCGTCTACTCGATAAGGGCAACTTTGCGGGTCTAACTGGCAAAGGTGTCGGTGCGGATGCTGCCGCGCAGTTGGAGGCTTTTGCTTCGCTTTCTGGTGGTACTGAGGTATTGCCAGAGGCCCAAGCGATGTTGGAGAGCATGGGTGTGCCGACAGACAGCTTGCAAGCGTTGGCAGACATGCTGGGATGCCTAACAGGTTTGGTTCCAGACATGCCAGACCTGGCTATCGACTTGACTGTGGCTCGCGGATTGGATTACTACACCGGCATGGTGTTTGAGTTTGAAGTGCCTGAAATGAAAGGCGAAGGTCAAGTTCTCGGCGGCGGTTCATACCAACTCATGCAACTGTTCGATTTGGCCGACCTTGATCCCTGTTGTGGATTTGGTCTTGGATTTGATCGCATTCTCATCGCGTTGGAGCGACAGGCTGAGCGTTTGGGCAGAACTGAGGTTGTGCCTGGAGAATCTGCAGGACCCGGTAGTTTAGCGGTGATCCCCTTCAAGATTGATGTCAATGCAGTGT
>JASLKP010000027.1 GCA_030747485.1 Candidatus Thalassarchaeaceae archaeon
AAAGAAGGTCCAAACCCATCACTAGTCAATAAATCATCAGCAGAAGATTCACCTCCAAAACCCCCTCCAAAGGCAATCCAATTTATCCATCCAGCCGTCAACATTGCTGCTGAAATGCCGCATAGAACAATGGCTCCACTTTGAACTGAATCTTGACCCTTAAAGGCACTCAAAAGTGCCAATATTGCGCCAATGATTCCAATGGAAAAACCAACCCAAAGGGCAATCGACGTTGTTTTTCCAGCCGTATACCATTTGGCAAAATCCATGTCGTCATTGGTTTCACTTGAATCGACCATGGCAAGTTCTTCGAGAGTAACAGTCGACATCCCAACCCCTTCACCATCATCGGAGTTCATCTTTGTGATCATTTCATCCAAACCGAATGAAGCAGTCATTGAAATTTCAGGAATTTCAAACCCAAATTCTTCAGCCTCTGCTCGGTCTTCACTACTAACAACAATCTCTGCATCCATACTTGCCCAATTGTCTAGAGTCAATGCGACTTGCGTTAGAATACAAGACATTACAATCAAAATTATTGAAACAACAAGCGGCTCAGCTCGAACCCCTTGCTCGTCATCCCAATCATCCATGTCTTTCGGACTTTCTTCTCAATGATTAAATCATACCCGACACGTTCATCGCCACGTTGGCCTTGCAGGGATTATGGCCGTAATTCTTCAACGCCGTGTCGACTTTCCAATGATTGATTTGGCACAGGTTGTGTACTACCCAGAATACTTCGATTTGGCCCATCGATTTTTTGAGGAATCATGGGAGAGAATTTGTGGAATTGCTTACCCGATATTAACTCAAGAAATGCATCTAGGGTTTCCAGCTGTACATACGTCATCAGATCACCTTGCTCCCCTTCGATACGGTGATGATGTTGTTTGTAAGTTGTGGATTGAATCAGTCGGCAACTCTTCGATTGTCTGGCGCTATCTATTCTTCAATCAGAACGAAGTCCTTTGTTGGGATGCTCGTGTGGTTACCGTTTGTGTGAATATGCAAAATTTTGAGAAGATGGCAGTACCAGATGAAATTGCGGATGCATTGAAAAAATGTACTGAGGATTAAGGAGTGTCGAAGGTAAGGTGGATTCATGTCAGATGAGATTGGTTCCGTCAGGATGGGTGGTGAAGAAATACTCGTGATGCCTGAAATCCCTGTACGCCCCAACAATGCCATACCAGTTGTCATTGGGATTCTTCTGATTCTCGGTTCCATGATTGGTGGTCTTTTGGCCTTAGGTAGTGGGGCGGTGTATCTTATCGATGACCAGATGAGGGCGGATGGTGGATTCACCGAGGAGCAGAACAGAACTTTCGACATGATGAAGGAAACAGGTATGGCAGGTACATTCACAATTCTGTATGGTGCAATGAGTCTTGGATTAATGGTCGCAGGCATCATGCTGATGCGAAAAAATCCACTGGGAGTCAAGGTTGGCATGGCCGCTGGTTCGTTATTTTTCATTGGCAACATCATTGAGACGGTTTGGCTTCAATTTGTCGCTGGAGATTATGGATTTGAAGCCACGGTTGGAAGTGGACTGATCATAGAATTTGCATGCGGTGCTTTCTGTATAGCTCTCCCACTCGTTGCCGTACTCATCCCTGAAGGCCGGGCTGCGATGTATAGAGAACCAATGAATCTTGAAACGACCAATCTTAGAATCGTTGAAGAGGAATAATCAATCTTCACGAGGCCATTTCTTTGTGAGTGCAGCCCGCAAGTCATCATTCATCTTCGCATCCCACCAATTTGCGCCCCGCCATACGGCATATCGGCCACGAATTCCGCGAAGGTCGGCACCATCCATTCGTGTATTCTGAAAATTCGCCAATCCAAAACGCGCCTTCTTGGCTTTGACATTACGCATGTCAGCATGGTCGAATGCGGCTTTCATTGCATTTGTTGCAATCATTGAGGCTTGTCTGAGATCAGTTCCGGATAGATTTGCACCTTCTAGGTCTGCCCCGTCTAAAATAGCGCGCCGTAGATTGGCCCCAGATAGATCCACTCCGCGTAAATCACGACCAACAAATGATTGGAAGGATAGGTCCGCTCCGGGACCAAGTTCAGTCATGGAATCACCTTATGCGCCCGAGCGGCGATCCAAGTGTGCTCGCCCTTCGGGGGTGAGAACAGCATAGCGATTCTTCCCAGATGCACCTGGTGGGCAAGATATGAAGCCTCGCTCAATGAGTCGATTAAGATAGAGGGAGAGGTTGTCAGGGGAAGTCAATCCACTGTCATCAAAGAGTTGTTTGAGAACACGTGGTGGCGAGTCGTCCTTACCCTCTACTTCTCGTAGGTATTGAATTGCAGCCAATACTTGATCGGGTTTCTTGATTAAACTGCTATTCTCTATCAATGAGCGGAATGCGGAACCTCGCTCAGGCATTCCACTTTTCTTGGCGGCTTCTATTGCAGCAGCAATCGCAGATTCCCGTACACTGCGCACTCTGGCAATTGCGGTTGACCAATCTTCGCCTTTGCTAATATTCATCATCTCAGCATCCACTTCTTTTTGAGAACCAGAGAGGTCGATTTCAACATCACCGACTCGAATCAGGACACGGCTGTTTCCAATCCCATCTGAACTCGTCATGAACTTGACACCTGACCATTTCCAACCAGTCGACGGGTTATTTTAATCGTTACGTTGGTAACTTTATGATTCCATGAAGAAACCACCATATTCCGCCCCCTTTTTGTTGAGATTGAAATTCTAAATTAGGTATAGATATTGGTATTTTTTCCAATCTCCACGCCGAAGGCGACATAACCCCCTGATATTGTCCGCAGGGTCGATGCCCCTCGCGCGCACCCCCACGCAGGCGAGCGCTTCGCGCTCGGTGATTCTTGCAATTTTGATGGTCCTAAGCATATTCTCATCGATTCCTTTGGCCTCTGCAGACCCTTCATCTGGTACGATTGAAACGTTTGCAGATGGAAGTTCCAATGTTCAGGTTAATACAAACAATCAGGCCCCCTCTACGGTAAATCTAACCATCCAAAGAAACACCACAATCGACAGTGCGAGTTTCAATCTTAACTATGATTCAACAGATACATCTCCTGGTTTCCTCACAATTGATTTGGACAGTGATGGACAATACGAATGGCATCTGGGTGGAAACGGTGATGGTCAAGTTGGCGAACAAAATGAGTTCATGGGCGGTTCATCTTCGACCTCAGTATCGGCAAATGGAAATCAAACATGGTTGTCTGCTGGTTCATGGCGGTTGCCTAAATCAGCTCTAATGGCATCATCTGATATCACAGTTGGATTCACACCGGACCTAGATGCTCAATTCAGTGGAATAGGGGCAGTATCTGACTTAACTGTAGGGGATATGGATGGAGATGGCCTAGAAGACCCGATTTATCTTGTCACCAATCACATTGGTTCCAATGGAACACCTTGGCCCCACATTGGTTGGTTGAAGTGGAGCGGTTCTGCAATCGTCACCAGTTGGATACCCACTTGTTTTGATGCTGATAGATTGATTGTCGGCGATTCAGATAATGATAGCAGATCCGACATTCTCGCAATTGCAGAAGATGAAGATACGCTATGTCAGCATATTTCTGGGAATAGTTGGGCTTACTCAATGAATGTAACAATGAACGAAAAGTTCGAGGATGCTCTACTTGCAGATTTGAATGGCGATGGTCAAGATGATTTGGTCTTCATAGATGCAGATGGAACACTTGGGGTGCGTACATTTAGTGGTGGAAGTTACACCAATGCAATCACCGCAACAGTATCTTCAGGAAATCAGATTCCAGGTCTTGAGAACTTTGTTCACATCGGTATTGGTTCATTCTATGGTGCCAATCAAACCGTGATTGTGGGTGAGACTGACATGATGACATCATACAATACATTGTGGAATTTTTCTAGTAACAGTTGGTTTGCGTCAATGCAGGATTTCGAGTGTTCCAGTGGGCCTTTCGAAATCTTTGATTGGAATTCAGATGGTTATCAAGATTTGATGGGGCCAAATCCTACAGCTGCCTGTATGGCGACTTGGAATGGTACAGCATGGACAACAATCACATCCAATTTAGTTGGACTCTCAAATTACACCATAGGTGATCACGATGGCGACGGAACAGTCGATGTATTCCGTGCCTTTGAGGGCTCACCAGATGGTTCAGATGGTACTCAAACAGGTTCACTTGAGATGAACCCATTCGACAGTGATGGTTCGACCAATGCAACATCCACGACCTTCACCCCACATACTTCACCACGAGACATTGTATTCGCTGATTTGGACGGCGATGGTTTGGATGAACAAATTGTCGCTGCAGGTGAGGCGACACCTGGGTTGTTCATCGGAGCATGGCACTCTTTGGAATGGGACCTTGAAAGCGATGGTACAATGGAAATGACCATGGCAGGTTATGCTAGTTCGACAAACCCATTGAGTGAATCAGATCAAGGTACGTTGATTACCAACGTTCTTTCTGAATTGGTCAGTGTCTCAACCAATTACGACCATTATGACACACCATGGGGTACAATGAATCCAGTTGCCCGCAGTATGGGTGCAGGTACAATCACTCAATCAGCCCTGAACATGTCCTATGGGGCCACTTTCCCTGTGGAAGCAAATCCAACCAATGGCAATCTTTCCAATGTTCTGAACACATTCATGCTCATGGGTACAGGTGACATCACAGTCCCAATGAATCTGACCTGTACACAGAATGGGACCGTAAGCCTCGACTCTTTGTCGATTGATTGGACCACCGGTGCCTCAAACATTCAGATTCCTCCCCCTCCAGTAATCACAGTATTCGATTTCAACTACAGTCAAGTGAGTCTGATGTGGAGTAATACTACGAGCCCACAGGATTTCATCACATACCAGTTGTTTAGAGCACCAACAGGTACTCAAATTTCCATCCATCAACCACTTGTCGAGACGCCGATGTTTGGATATCAGGATACTGATGGGGTTACCAATCAAGAGTGGGATTATGCAGTTCGTTCAGTTCATTCGTTTGGAATCAAATCCAACCTTTCCAACATCGTCACAGTCAATGTTCCCGATGTTCCACCCGTGTATGATACGACACCTCCTGATGCAGCTATAGTCAGCCTTTCCGATGTACCCAATGACAATGGAGGTGTACTGAATCTCTCGTTCACACCGTCTCCGTCAGTCGATTTGTCTTACACATTACTCTTTGTCGAGAATAATGATTTCACCAATGCATCAGGTCTGACTCCATTCGCAAATATCAGTAGTGGAGATCCTACAAAATCCGTGTTGCTGACCGGTCTGACCGATGGCGATGACCATTGGGCGGCTGCAGTGACTGTTGATGGTGATGAAAATGCATGGTGGAACGTGACTGCGACCGGACCAGTACATTCGACCAATGATACTGTGAGACAGAGTACCCTTACGCTGGATGTAAGTGGAGATGGCATCTATGATGATGGGGCCCACAATGGCGTACATCTTCATGCAGGTTCAGCATTTTTAATCTCAATGCAACTGTCAAGTGAAGGCCTCCCACTCTCCGATGAAACCGTCGAATTGTCAGTGACCGTAGGTGGTGAATCGTGGACGACCAACTTGACTACTGACCTCACCGGTTCAGCGAGTCAAAGTTGGAATGATTGGATCGAATTTGTTGACCAGTGGGAAGCACATGGTGGTTCTGGACAAGTCAGTGTTTCGTGGGACGGTGGCACCTATGGTGCTGCAAACCAACCCATTGCTGTTGCAAGTAACATTGTTGACATCGTTGCAACTGTAGATGCAACATTCCTGACCAATACTCCTTCAATTCAACTTGATGTAGATGGATTGGGCACTGCTCACGCCAGCGTATTGACCACAGATAGTGCAGAACAACCCGTCATCGACGGCATCACACTGAATTGGCAACTTGGCAATGGTACTGGAGTATTGGGTGAGAATGCAACGGCTCAGTTTGACTCGAACGGTGTAACCTCAATTTCAGTAGATTATATGACGGGTGGATGGTTAGATTTGACTCCGAGCACACCGTGGTGGCTCAGTCTTTCACCATCATCACTCCGCATAGATCTCTATCCTGCACCGGTGGCTGGCTGTACGAATTCCTCAGCCAATAATTTTGATGCAGAGGCTCAAGTTGATGACGGCTCTTGCACCTATGATTTGCCACAATTACTTTTCCTCGATGTCACTTGTGAAGCAGATTTTTGGGAATTTCTAGAAAACAGCACACAGGCCATGGCGGATATTGATTCGAATTCAATGCACTGTGAACTGACGAATAACAACCCAGTTACTGTTTTTGCAAATTTCGTAATTAGTTATAGTGAATCAACACCATTGTTTGAAGACAATTTGGCCAGCAGCGAAGTCTCAATAGAATCGGGTGAATCATTGACAATAACAATCTCCCCAAGTGCATGGGGAGAAGGGGTTACTCCAGTAAATGGGAGCGTCACGATTAATGTTGATTTGACGGCTCCTGATTACATCGGAGAATCGGATTACATCCTGTTAGTATATGGATTCACTGAAGAAATTCAAACTGACAATACTGGTGACGATTCTGGTGATACAAAAGGCGATGAAGAAGAGGTCAAAGAAGAAAGCAATCTAATGTTCCTCATCATCATTATCGCAGCCGTCTTGGGCCTCTTAGGATTCGTTGGCCTACGAATTGCGATGGCAGAAGGTGAAGATGAAGAGGCTGAAACCTTCGAAGACGAAGAATGGATGCCCAAACAAAAGAAATCCATTCGAACCCAACCAGACATGGATGATATGCCTACGGGGCGCAGTTTGGACGAATTGACCACCAAGGCCAGCACAGTCTCAATGTCGAAATCCAAGCGTGTCGATCGTCGCGCAGGTCAACGTCCAGCACCGATTCACGAGGTCTTGGAAGAAGATGAATACGAAAAAGAACCTGAGGAAGAAGCCGAATGGGATTACACCCAAGATGAAGACTACCACGTCGATGACGAAGGAGTCGAATGGTGGAAGGACGAAGTGGGCCAGTGGTGGTACAAGTATCCAGAGGATGACGACTGGGAAGCCTTCAATGAATGAAGCGACGGGTTCTTGAAACAGCAATTGCACGGTGAGAACGATGACAGGTGATGGTTACGCATTGGTTCTGCAAGGAGGTGCTGACGCCTCCAAGCTTGGTGGAACTGCAATATGTGGATTTTCAAGCACCGGAATGGTCGGTGTGATTGCCGCTAGCCACATGATTCGAGCCTGGGATTTAGAGCAGATGGGCA
This sequence comes from Candidatus Thalassarchaeaceae archaeon, assembly GCA_030747485.1. GTDB lineage: Archaea > Thermoplasmatota > Poseidoniia > Poseidoniales > Thalassarchaeaceae > MGIIb-P. The sequence continues at coordinate 7,280 of JASLKP010000027.1, forward strand.
CAGTTCTCGATGCGAACTTCCCCGCCATGGCACTGGTCCAAGAATCGGTCCCCAAGCATCCAGTCCGCGTCTATCAGGGTGAAGGAATTGGTGTATTCACCTCCGAGATTCAATTCCCCGCCGCTTACGATGTCAAGTTTGCCGAAACGGTGTTGAAGTGGTTTGTAGAAGGTGGATTCGACCGTCTGATCATCATTGATGGTGTGGTACCCAATGAGATTGGCCAGAAGGAAGAGGGGGACCTGTGGGGGGTCTCTAGCCACCCACATGGACGAAAGGCTCTCGCAGCAGCAGGTGTATCTCGAATGCAGCAGGGCATTGTCTCTGGCATTGCAGGTTACTTGCTTTCAGAGGGCGACCGACGCGGTCTGAACATCACCGCATTGCTTGCTGATTGCAATCCATTGTATCCTGACGCGCGCGCGGCTGCGTTTGCGACTGAAGCGGTGAGTGAACTGGTCGATAGGGAGATTCCGTTGGGTGAATTGCTTGAGGATGCGCGCAAGATTGAGGACAATGTGCGTGAAATGTTTGAGCGTTCACAATCGATGTTACCCGCCCCAGAGGGTTATGATGTCAGTCAATCGGGTGACGACCCCATGGTCAATTGAGCACAGGGTACCCTCTGAGTCGTACTACTTGAATCAGTGCGTTTTTCACCTATTTCAAGGGATGAGCATAGTAGTGCTAAGAACGCGTTGAAAACGTTGAAGATGAGTGGTCCTTATCGTCGTTTGATGTCGAGAAGTCGTGACACGTCCCTTTGGGACGTCGCGAATGCTGGAATGAATGCATACAATGCACGTCAAACCAGCAAATTACGCAAGGAAATGGCTGAGCAGAACGCGATGTTGCATTCAGAATTAGAACAAATGCGAATGAGCCAAGAATTGGAGCGTATGAAGAAAGAA
>JASLKP010000028.1 GCA_030747485.1 Candidatus Thalassarchaeaceae archaeon
CGCGGGTCCGACAGCACTCGAATTGCAACATTACTCCCCCCCAATCTGGAATCTAACATTTCATGGGCGGGTAAGATGAGGGTAAGTGAACCCGGTGGGAAAGCATCCAAGATTTCTGTAGCCTCTTCTGGTATGTTGACCAACTGATTTGCTTGTTCAAGAGTTGCAACTCCTAAACTCACAACTTTCGTTTCATTTCGATTTTTGATGGTAAATAATAGATCTAATGCATTCACTTCGGGAATACATCCCAATGCTGGAAGAGTCGATGTCGGATAGACAATTGGTAGTCCACGCTTGACTCGTTCGATGATTGCATCAGGAATCTCAAACTCTTCAGAGGATTCATTTGCAAGCCAGACTTGAATATGGCGTGTGGCAATTCGTTGAGCTACATCTCGCTCACCTGATTTCACCAGAAGTTTACCACTTGGATATAGTGTGACATCAGCTTCCCCTGAAAATGTGCAACATAAACGGTTGCGAAGAGTGCATTTCCAACCCTCCGCCTCAATTTTGGCAGTGACAGATTCAAGATTGATTGAAGAGATATTCTCTGGGATCACGGTCCACGCTGCACGTCCACTACACATTTCCAGAAGGAAACCATCATCGTTCACGGAATCCCCCCAAGAGTACTCTACTCTCGGCATCCACGACTTCTCGAGCTGCGAGTTTTGTATTCTGGCGCATTTTGATTGTCCAAACGACGAACACAACGAATAGAACTGTGCTGACATTCATTATATGTGGCCAAATACGTTCAAATGTCTCTCGATCAATCCATTTATCCAATGGTAGAATTTCAAAAAGTAGAATCTGCATCATATCTTCCATCGTGACAAATTCTGGAAAATTCATTCTCAGTAATAATGGCTGTAAGAAATAGTCCCAAATCAGAGGAACTGGCCCTAGGATCAAGGCGAACCATCGCATTCGAGTGATGATTGAATAAGCTCTCCAATGAGAATTATACTGCCGCTCTTTTTCACGAAGTTCTCCCTGCATCATGGACATACCTCAACTGGGTGGTGGGCCGGGCGGTCCTCCTGATTTGGTGGATGGAGGTGGACCAGAAGGTGGGCCAGTAGGTGGACCTGGTGCGGCTGAAGGAGGAGGGCTAGGTGGACCAGAAGGTGGGCCAGTAGGTGGACCTGGTGCGGCTGAAGGAGGAGGGCTAGGTGGCGTTGCAGTTTGGATCTGTGTCGGTGCTTGTTGTGATTCCAGTAATCCACCTGCAAATGCTGCTTCCATTGGATTTGAAGACGCTGCGGCTTCACTTAGTACAGGGTCCGTCATTTCAACTACTTCTCCAAATCCATCCATCGCAGAACCAAACGCTGCCGCAAGTGGGTTATCGAGTCCAGCAGCTACTTTCATTTGTTCAGAGCCGGTACTCTGAATTGCAACATTCTTTGGTCGTTCTCTGGTTTCGATTCTCAACTCATTTGTGAATGGCCCGAGTTCAATGGCTCCATGTCCCGAATCAGTATTGTAATCTAGTTTGAAAAGCCAAGCACCAGTATCAATTGGTACCCAGAAGGTGAGTACTTCATCGTCATTGGTACCAATTCTTTCAGGCCCACTCATCTGAATTCCATGGGTGCCATCCATCGCCCGAACATCTCCACGAATATCCCAAAGGTCTTGTTCTGAATCATTGGATACATCGATTGCAACCTCGATGATATCTTCATCATCATCATCAATTTCATCAATAATTGACCATAGTGTTGCAGTCACTCCGTTGGATGAAATATCACGTTGACTCATGCTGCCACCACCACTACGGCGTTCACGCCGCTACTTGAATCCCGCTCTGAATCGCGCACGAATTTCAACGCAAATGCAGTCGTTTGGCAGGAGGTAAGGAATTTGCAATGACCACGATACTAGCACATGCCAAATCAATGCTTGATTGATGAGTATGTCTTCGACGAATATGTTGAGCATCAATCATGAAGAATATGATGTTGATAGGTAGGAGATAGCGTAGTTTGGCAAATGCTCGTCTTCCACAATCTGTACGATGTAATGGTTCACCATCTTCTCGAACTACAGCAAGCCCAAACCAACGTTGACCCAATGATCGTCCCAGCGTTGAAACTAGATATTTTTGATACAAGTAAGCTGTAGCTAAAATGATGCTCCAATTGAGCAGTATGACCCACCATTTCTCAGAGAACAACATGTCAATGTTGAATGCATCCAATATTCTCCATTTCGTAAAGATGGAAAGAACTCCCATGAAAGCAATCACATCTAACATGAATGCTGATAATCTCTTCCATAATGGGGCAAGAATGGTACCCTCTGGAACCGGCCAATGTCCCGAATCCTCCCCCACCGCCATCTTGGCTAGGGTTGGTCCCTTTCCGTGAATTGAAATCGGATTTTCATGTTCCATGTGATTCACCGGTAGGCCATCCCTTTTTCTCACATATGGAGAACATGGTACGCTTCAAGTCCCCGTTCACGTGCCCAGTCGCACCATGACGCCCAATCTGTTGAATTGCGAAGAGTTCGAGGGTGTCCTAGGAGAATTAATCCGCGTTTAGCACGAGTAATTGCTACATTGAGGCGCCGATAATCAGTCAAAAATCCTAATTCTCCAGCATCATTAGCTCGTACAGATGATAGAATGATTACGTCTTTCTCACGTCCTTGATAACCGTCGACACTCTTGATTTCCAAGCCATGATATTTTTCACCAATTTCTCTCCCTCCTGCATTTTCAAACAAGTCATTGAGCAATCTCACTTGTCCACTATATGGAGTTACAACTCCGATATCCATCGGTTCAATATCGCCACCTGAAAGGAGCATGTCCACAATTCTAACGGCTAATGCGGCTTCATCTAAATTGTGTTTTGACCTTCCATCTGCACTTGTATCTTCACTTCCATCAATGGGAACAAACGCGATTGGTGCATCCCAATCTGGCCAAACAAATCCTGCTGGTGCTGGCCTGTCAGTGGCAGTGATTCCATCGTCTAATTCTCCACCATAGAAACGTTCACTTGGCCATTCTCTAATCACTGGATGCATACGATACTGGGTCTTCAGCATCGTTGCTGGCAATCCAAGAGCAATGAGTCTTTCAAACAATGAACGTGCCAATCCATCTTGTTCTGCACGACGAGAAATTACAGTGGGTGGTAATTGTTGATGATCACCAACTAACACAGCATGCCGTGCCCCCTTTACCAATGGCACAAGAGTGGCAGGCTCGGTCGCTTGTGTCGCCTCATCCATGAGAACAAGCGGGAATCTACGTGATTCCAAGAGTAAATGTCCGGAACCAACACATGTCGCGCAGATGACTTCCGCATGTTCGATAATATCGTCCTTCATTTGATTTTCAATACGACGAACTTCTTTCCAACCACGTTTGACATCTCGGTGAGCAATTCCTTTTTCTTTACCTTTCATTGCTGGTAATCTTCGCATCAAATCTTCATTCAGTTTTAGCAATATGTCGACATCTTCCCGTAGGTGATGCTCATCCATCCTAGCGGCCATCGTCGCTTCACGCAAATGCTCCCGTACTTTGGCAGGTTGACCAATTCGAATCGCCTTCACGCCAGCATCAAGAAGCCCTTCGAGGAGATTGTCAACAGCGACATTAGAATCTGCGACGGCTAGAATCGGTCCGGCTCCAGTTTGTGCCCATGCGGTTAAAATTCGTACTGCTGTATGCGTCTTACCTGTTCCAGGTGGGCCTTGAATTAGAGATAAGCGATTTTTCATCGCCGCATCAAATGCTTCTTGTTGAGATTGATTTAACCCTCTTTCATGGCCAGCCATACTAGCAATTCGTTTCTCAAATCCTCCAAGGTTTGCAACTCGTGCTGAACTTCCGACCATGTCACGAACTTGGCCTAAGATTAATTCTCGAAGTGGTGACCCCCCATCTTCTGCATAGAGTTCATTTAATGCAGCAGCCATTCGATCGTGGGCGACACGATTAGCACCACGGTCTAGCCTCCAGTTTCCCTCTCGGATTTTACTCGGCTGTTCGTTAACTACAACGCGAATATGGTTCCGGCCCCGAGAAAGTACAGTCCCTTCAATGGATTTTTCTTTCAATGGATTTTTCCGACTAAGGGTGACGATATCTCCATGTGAAAATCGATGGTGAGGAAGCGTATTTCCTTTAGAGAACAATTTAATGATGCGTTCACTGAAAAGCCAACCGTCATTCTTAGCCAATAAGTCAAACAAAGTGAGACCATTTTCCATGAGTAAATTTCTTGGCCATTTCCGCAATCTTTCTTCAACACCTAGCATTTCATCTTCAAGTTCCCAATCAATTAATCGATGAAATCGTTCATGATGATCTTGAGATCGAGGAAAAGCATCAGGAACTCCATCCGTATTCCCTTCGGGAATTTCTGGGGTGCCTGCAGGGACCCCTTTACCAATACGGCGCACCTTCCCTTTACGCTCGCCCATGATGTGGCGTAAAGCCCCCCGTCTTTGACCCTCTCCCTCTATTATTGGCCCTGTTAGGGCCATGAATGAATGAGAATTCGGATAATGCGAGAGGTAGCGACTATTATACGAGAATTGAGGGCCCCCGACTTCAGGGATGCTCATGTTTGGATGGCGGAAGAAGCAGCAACCCGATGGAATGGTCTGCCCATTATGTCAAACAACGAATGTGCAAGAGGCCGAATCTTGCACCTGTTGTCATTACGATTTCACTGTCGCAGCCCACCGTCAAGTTGTTTCTGAAGTTACAGAGGATGAGAAAAATGATCTCTTTGCGGAATTAATGGGAGACGAGGAAATTGCTGATGCAGACAATGCATTGGTCGATTGGAGTGCCCATAGCTTCACAATGGATGATATGACAGTTGAAGTGTCACAGTATGACGAAGATGGATTGGTAGAAGTTGACCAAAGTGTCTCAATGGAACATCAATTTGATGCACCACAATCACTTGCCAAAGTTAAATCTGATTCGAAGGAACCTGAAGATTACGTCTTAACATCTGCTGATGCCCCGAAAAATGTGATGAAATTTGATGCGGGCGATGGACCTGATTTAGCATTTGAAGAAGAAGAATATACGGCCCCCGTCGTTCAATTGGTTGAAATGACAGAAAGTGAGGACATTGAACCAGTTCAATCTGCTTCTACAATTGAGGGTTTGGATGAATTAGAAGAGTCTTCTGAATCGGTAGATGTCGCTCCTTCTCCTGTGCCAGTCCCAGTCCCAGTCTCTGAACCTGCCCCTCAACCAACAGCGGCTCCAGTTCCGATTCCCATTCCAAATATACCCCAAATCCCATCTGCTTCTACTTTGAATGGTGTCACCCCTCCTCCGGTGATTCCAGTTCCATCACCTGCTACTAAACCAGTTGTAGTGGAGGAACTCCCCGCCCCTCCTACAGTTGGAATTTGGCCATGGCCTCAAGGAGATGCATGGGATGCCTCCACATTACGTAAGGCGTTGAAGGAAACAATGGAGTCTGCCAAATCCGGTAATCTCGATGATGCGAAAAAAGGTCTAGTATCTATTGGCCCCCATCTTGGTGATCGCGTAGATCTTGTATTCCACATCGGAGTATTACTGAAGCGTTTTGGTCAGGAGGATGTGATGCGTCGAATGATTGAATCTGCACAACGTGACTATCCGAACATTCCTGAGGTATCTAAGGCAGTTGAACACCTACTTGCTTGAGACTGAAGTCTAAGCAGGGACTAGTGTTCGCAGGACTGTGCGGCCCACTCTAGAATTGACTGCGTCTCCATCCTTGCGCTTGGCTCCCGCTTCGCCTCATCAATATTCACAAATTCTAGCAGCAGTCACAGAAAGTCATCAATCTGAGGTTAGAAGAGCATTACCGTGGTTAGAATGGGACGCACCTCTTGAATCACAAATAATGGAATATCTAAGAGATGTTGAACGCATGGGACGCGGCGGCTTGTCTCATCATTGGGCTGTCATTGAAGAAGATGAATTGGTCGGTTTAATCGCTTTAGATCACACCCCCCATCTTGTCGTTGGTCATTGGAATTTAGGGTATTGGATTAGAAGTGACAGTCACGGGCGCCGTCTTGCAAGCAATTCCATCGATGTGGTATTGGGTTGGATTGGCCGAAGTAGTGGGTCCCCCACAGGAGTTGAAATTCGTGTTGACCCAGATAACATCGCAGGAATCGCTACGGCCAAATCTGTGGCCCAACGTTGGAACGGTCTCCGATTTGAGGAAGGAGATGTCGATGTC
>JASLKP010000029.1:0-269 GCA_030747485.1 Candidatus Thalassarchaeaceae archaeon
ATCTCTGGCATCGAGAAGTGCCTTGGTCACTTGCATTCATCGCACCAGGTAACAACCCTTCAAAATTCTATGAACCTGCGAATGCGCGAAATGTTGTATCTGTTGGGGGAACGGTTAGTGATAATTCAACCACCTTGTATTCTTCATCTTCACGCGGACCAACTGAAGAAGGATTGAGGGGGAATTTCATTGTGGCACCCGCGATTGGAATCATGTCTGCATCTGCTGATGGGAACCTTTCATCCTTCAACGATGACATGCGCTCAAGC
>JASLKP010000029.1:285-6018 GCA_030747485.1 Candidatus Thalassarchaeaceae archaeon
TTTGTCCCATCTGGTCCTCAATTACGGGCGTTGTTAGCGCTCTCAGCGAGTGCATTGCCAATGGACTCGGGACCTGATGCTGTACAAGGGTGGGGGCGTCCAAATCTTTCGAATCTTGTGGGTGGAAATGGTGTCTGGATTCATGATTCCTATATGATGAATGAAACTTCACGTATGGATTTAGCAAATGAATGGTTGAATGGAAATGGTTCTCGGCCTCTGGAACAAGTCATCTCCTCACAATGGAATGGATTGGGTGCACATGGCCCATTCCTCAAACATGGAGAAAATGTCTCTTGGAATATGACCTTGGTGCCTGGAGAAGATCTTGAAGTGTTTTTGTCGTTCAATCAGCGCCCCTTTGGAGCTGTTTCTGATAACTTGGATGTTTCAATCATCCTGCCCAATGGTACTCGAATCAGTAGCAACGAGTCGCTTGAGGGGACTGAAGCATTACGAGTCAATTCTTCGGAGTTCATTGGAATTGAATATGTGACAATTGAAGTCAGTGCTGAACTGGTTGGGATTGGGAATCATTCTGGGGTGCTTGGAAGTGATGGGGATATGCTTGGTTTTGCCTTGGCAGTAAAGGGTACTGCAGGAGTTCAACCGGAGCCTGAACCTGAGCCTGAGCCTGAGCCTGAACCTGAACCTGAGCCTGAACCTGAGCCAGAACATGTGGATAAAGATGGAGATGGGGTGACTGATGATGTTGATCTCTGCCCCAATACTTCATCGTCTGTCATTGAAGTTGACGTTTTTGGATGTGATATTATTTACGATACTGACAACGATGGGGTTCCTGACGAGGAGGATGATTGTCCGAATACTAAAGCGGGGCTCAACGTAAATATCGTTGGTTGTGAGTGGGATTCTTCGATAGGTTGGTGGAAAACAAATGATGATGGTGGTGATGGCTATGACGATGATGATGCTACCGAAGAGAAACATCCCATCGATAAGTTGATGGAAATGTGTATTGTTATTCTATTCTTCTTTTTCGTTCTCGGACTTTGGTGGTGGGTCACGGAGGGTCGCCAGGCTGCTAAAGAAAAACGAGAAAGACAAAAACTCGTTAGAAAGGATATGGAAGCATGGAATGCATCGGATGATGGAATTGATGCTGCTAAAGTTAAACCTAGTTGGGGCGGGGCTGAGTGGGTCGAAAGTGAAGATGAAGAATAGTGCGAAATGGGAGAAATCTAGCCATTTCGATGAGTTAGGAGAAGGTGAACCTTCAAACCTAGAACTCTCGTGCGCGTGAACGGCGCAGACTGCGCAAGGTGACAAAAATGGCAGAAAGACTGTATTTAGGAATCGATTTGGGGACATACCAATCCACGATTTCAGCAAGCAATGGACAAGGCGGAACCGTCGAGACAATCGTGGGTAAGCCCAAGGATCCAATCGCACGAAATTTCCTCAAGCGTGATACGCTCTTTGGGGAAGATGCGTTGAAGAATAAACTAGCGTGCAATCTGTATCGCCCACTCGCTGCTGGCGTTGCTCAGGACGACGAGAATAACTTGGCTGCTGCCAAGGCCTTCGTCACTCACTTGGTCGAAAGTGTAGACCCTGAAGAGTTTGATGAAGTCTATGGCGTCATTTGTTCACCTAGCCATATCTCATTCGTTGACAAGAGTAATCTCGTCTCCATTCTGCGCGGACAGGTCAATGCGATTATGGTCGTATCAGAGCCATTTGCTGTTGCATACGGTCTCGGTGAAATCGGTGGAAGTATCGTTGTTGATATCGGTGCAGGTACCACTGACGTTTGTCGAATGTATGGTACATTCCCAAATGAAAGCGATGAATGTACCCTACCAGAAGCTGGTGATTGGATTGATGTGGAACTGCAGGACCTCATCGAGAAGAAGTACACTGGTGCACAACTCACTAAAGATATGGTTCGCAAGTGGAAGGAACAGGGATCCTACATTGGTGATGACCGTGAGCAAATGGTCGAACTCAGTGTTGATGGTAAGAAGCAAAATGTCGATGTTGGTGACCTTGTTGGTGTCGCCTGTTCAGGTCTAGTAACGCCGGTAGTCAATGCAATCAAGGGCATTGTTTCAGGAGCTGATCCTGAATATCAGCCAATCATGCGAAACAACATCATCCTCGCTGGTGGCGGGTCATTGATTGACGGTTTGGCCGATGCAGTTGCTGAAGGTCTTGCAGACATCGGTGATGTCAGTGTCTGGTGTGCTGAAGACCCTGTCACAAAGGTGGCTGAGGGTGCTCTCTCACTTGCTGGCGATATGCCTGATGATCAATTTACAGCAATCAACTGAATTTCCACTGTTGGTGGACCCCATAGGGGTCCGAATATGCAGTACAAGCCCCCTTCACAAGGTGAAGGTTCAAGAATGGTACAGCGGCGATAGGGGCTGATTGACCATGTCAGCCTCTTCCATGGATGGGACGGAGAGTGTAGACCGCGCTGCTCTAGCAGGGATGCTCAAAGGGTATGCTGCGGACCAGTTGGTGGAGGAAGTACTCTCTGCCTGGGACGAACTCTCAACGAAAAACGGAGAAATAGCCTCAGTAAAACAGCGAAATCGGGTGTTGGAACTCGATTTGGCTGAACGAGAAGATATGGGGGCGCCAGAAAAAGCCAGAATGGCTCGCTTAGAAGAAGAAAGTCGTGACAAGGAAGCGCGCATCATTCATCTGGAACGGATGTTAGATGATGCTCGTGGAGAAACTGAAGCACTTGCCACCTCTGTTGACAAGAATCAAATGGATTCGCTTGAAGAAGATAATCAGCGATTGGCTGCATTGTGTGATGGTCAAGGAAGTGTCATCGCGGAGATGGAAGGTAAAATCGATCAGTTGGTCGGTGCACTGGAAAAAGCCGCTGAAGCCGGATTGACCAGCGTTACTGCAGATGAAGTTCGTATGCTCAACAAAGAGTTGGCAGATTCCCATCGAAGAATCGAAATTAGTGATGCTGAGAAAGAAGCATTGGACAGTGAGCGCGAACGATTGCGAGAAATGGTCGAGCAGGTTCGAGGATTACTCGAACAACGAGATTTGCGAATCAAAGAAATGGAGAGTCAAATGCAGCGAGTGATGGAAGGTCCCCGTTCAATTAGTGCTGAACATGATTATCTGGTTGAGCAAATTGAGGAGTTGAAGCGTCGTCTACTTGAAAGAAATAGAGAATATGAGGCGTTGCGTCGTCGTGAACGTCGCTTGCACCGGGATGTGTTTGAAAGAGATGAGAGAATCTCACAGATGCAACTCACCATGCAAGATATCGAGGGTGGTCTTTCAGACCGCTCTGCAGAACTCAAAGCCTTGGAAGAACTCCATGAGCGAACCATGGCTGAAATGGACACACTCAAGCGAAGTGAAAGAACCCGTGAAGTGGTTGGAGCTGCGTTCCAAGACTCGTTGGGTGTCCTTCGTGCACACGAGCAAGTCAAGGCGAGAAAGGAAGCGTTGGGAATCGAGGATGATATGTCCATTCCTGAACCTGCAGATGCGCCACAACCTGGTGGAACTGCGCCTGCAACGATGATTGACATCGATGATGATCCTGAGTGATTATTCCAATTGGTTTGGATTCACAGCATCATAGGATTGGCCAATCCTAAATTCATCATAGAAGATTGAGTTGTTTGTCAGGGCTGAATCTTGTCCAACCTCACCGCGATATAGGCCCGCTTTCCAATAATGGGGGCGCCAATGGTGCATGTTTGGTCCCTCGACTGTGCCATTGGTAATCATCTCCCCATCCAGCCAAGCCACGGTAAAGCCATCCCAATCTTGTGACCAACCAATGTGGAAGATGAGTTCATGCCAGACTCCTTTCTCAATAGGTACCTCTGCCATGAAATGGCGATTAATGTCATTTAATCCATATTTTATTCCAATACCACTCACTCCATTTTGGGTCCCATATAGAACTGAGATGGGTGGGTTAAGTGTTGAACGATTGTCGGGGTCCCCAGATTGATCGTGCCACTGGGCGATGACATTGAATCCAGTACCATTCTCTGGTTTGTCAATGAAATCTTCAGGAATCATGAATGCCCAACCATACCACACCTCGTGGCATTCAGCATGGAGTGGGCTGATTCCAAATTCGACGCGGTTCTTCACTGGCCGGTCTTCTCCCCCTTGGGTGGTTTCATTTGGTGTGATGTCTATTCGGAGGGCATTCTCTCCATAAGCAGCCGTGTCATTGACGATGTGGTATGAATCGTTGTGACCTCCTTCCCATCGTTTGAAAATCGTGTTCTGTGGGTCGTTTTCCTCGACTTCTTCGAAGCCATCGTATGAAATTACCAATTCATCTCCAAACATGGTGAATCCATCAACACACGGCAAGGATGGGGGTTCTACTGGATCGTCTGGTGGGTCTTCTGAATCGTCTACGGGTGGGGTGTTGTCTGTACCCATACACCCAGGTAATAGAATGATGATGGTGAGGAGGATGGAAAGTTCCCGACTCAAGTAAAATCCCTGTTACCGGATTGTGGTGAGGGACATGAATGTCACTGAAAATTAGATTTTTGTCTTGAAACCCATTGCTCGGACAACGCACCAACCCATGCGGGCTTCCCACATGGTGAATGCGCCTCCGACAAAGCTGCCGCCAGCCAAAAGCCAACTGAGGTGTGTTTGAAGGGTCCAAAAATAGGGGTCAAAGTAAGTCAGGGATGCTAGCATCATACTGACGAAGATGAAGCGGATGCCGAGTTTCATTCGAACGGCTTTGCCGCGGTCGTCGATGTTGCACTCAAAGGCCATGTTATTCTCATCCTCGTTCATTAAGTCGTTCTTCTTTTTCTTTGGCTTCTTTGTAATCCTGTTGCGTCCAAAAAAGGCTGCCGATGATAATGAAGAAGAGGCTTAAGCAGCACAAATCGAAGAAGTTCTCAGAAATATACTCATCATTACCTGATTCATCTTTTGCTGAAGTACAATCATCGAAAGCAAGAAGTCCGATAAGCAGTCCGATCGTCAGGAGAATGGCGAACCCCCCATTATTACCACTTGCTTGGTCAGGTGATGGGGGGCCGCTGGTGGGTTTTGGGCCAGTGGGTGGAGGTTGTTCGGTGGTTGCAGCCCCTGACATTGTCACGCCACCTATGCTTGCATCTCAGTGATGAATGTCTTAAGGGTAGTTTGCAATTCATGGGCGTCTGCAAATTCTTCACATAGATTCCCAGTAACGATCCAATCTGCGCCTGCATCCAATGCGAGTTTGGCTGTGGCTCCATCTCTGATGCCTCCACCAACCAACAACACGAGTTTTTCGCTGGCGGCCTTTGCAGCACGAATCAGTGCAGGGTTGACTGGGGTGTCTGCACCACTACCTGCCTCGAGGTAGAGAATTGAGAATCCATACGATTCTGCGCACATTGCATAAGCCGCTACGATATCTGTCTGATCTGCTTCTATGAGATTTGCTTGCCCCACTTCACCGGCCTTTCCACCAGGGGCGCAGATGATGTAGCCCATCCCCATGGGTTCAACTCCAGCCTTACGGATGTATGGTGCACCGCGGACTTGTTCACCCACCAAGAATTCGGGGTTTGTACTGTTCATGAGCATCATGAAGGTGATTGCATCGGCTGCTGGTGAAAGGGCTGCGGCACCTTGTGGAAATAGAACCACGGGGATTTCCCAATCTATTTCGGTGCTGTCTGGATCTTGGCTAGCATTCCACTTACAAAGTTCCAGAGCTTCTTGGATTGCAACACATGTTGCGTGGACATT
>JASLKP010000002.1 GCA_030747485.1 Candidatus Thalassarchaeaceae archaeon
CAGACTTCGCTGAAGGTGTTACAGGATTCCTTGAGAAAAGAGACCCAGACTTTGCTTGAATATTGATTCAATAATCTGGCATATCTCGCTCTGATTTTTCTCCACTAGACCAATCGTACAGTCCCTTGCCCGATTTTTTCCCAAGACTGCCTTCGGCTACAAGTGCATTCAACAATGGGTGCGGACGATATTTTTCATCTCCATGTACCTCTGCAAGATTGTTGAGGATGTGTTGTCTGACATCGAGCCCAACAAGGTCAGTGAGTTCCAGAGGACCCATGGGGTGACGATATCCGAGAACCATCGCGGTATCGATATCTGATGCACTAGCGACACCTTCTGCCAACATTCTGATCGCTTCATTTCCTAAGACGACACCGAGTCGACTGGTCGCAAAACCAGCAATATCGTTGACCATAATGGTCGTTTTCCCCATTGCGGCACCCACTGATTCTGCAATGGCTGCAGTTTCATCACTGGTCGTATCAGCTCGAATGAGTTCTAGGAGTTTCATCAAAGGAACTGGATTGAAAAAATGCATTCCGATGACTTTGTCCCCTCGTCCACTGGCTTCAGCAATGTCCGAAATTGAGAGCCCAGATGTGTTGGTTGCAAGGATGCAATGTTCGGGAGCCATCTGTCCGAGTTGTGCAAAGATTCCATGTTTTAGTGAAACAATTTCGGGTACCGCTTCTATGACTAAATCAGCTTGTGATACCGCTTCTTCCAGGTCAGAAATTGCGTGTAGATTTGCACTCCATTCCAATTTCTGTTCAGGAGTCGTTTTTCCTCGTGCTATTCCTTTGTCCCAGAATGCATCGATTGTAGCCATTCCCTTCTCAAGTCCTTCAGGGAACGCATCGAATAGATTGGTCTTCCAACCGGTTTGTGAACACATTTGAGCAATTCCTGCACCCATAGTGCCAGCGCCGATGACAGCAACCGTCCGAACCACTGTTCTCAAGCCTCCCTACCATAGGCTGCGAGGGCCGCTTGAAAGAGTCGTTGGCGCGGAACATCGTGCTCAAGGAATGAAAAGAATGGTGCAAGATCTTTGAGAAGCTCGATAGCAGTAACATAGGCCCCGTAAATGAACGGATCTGCCTTTTCAGTTGTCGGAATCATGATGCCCAATCTTTCCAATCCCTTTCTAGTGTCTTCATCCCAAATCGAATAGGTGTGCTTCATGAAGTGAAGATATCCAGATATTCGATGCACGTCCAAATCCGCCTCATCTGATAGACTCTCGAGAAGCAACGTGTCGGGATATCGAATTGCGTAGAGCATCAACATCACCTCTCTCTCGACATCCGTGTGCCAACTTCGGCGTTCGTGACCCATCCATTCATCGATCATGTCGAACATTTCGCTTGTGTAAGGGCGATAGACGCGGTAGAGGAGTTCCTCATAGCCATCTGGATTTTGGCTTTCGTGATTGTGATGGGCCTCAAATAATTCCGGCACCCTCTCAAAGAACGGTTTCAACCGTTCGCGATCGATGCTGAGCAGGGCGTGGGCCTGCATAGAATCACCCCGGAGTTTCACTCCTTCCATTCGCGGTATTGAATCCACTCTTCCTTGAAATATTCTTGAAGTTGAGCATCATCATCTGCGTTGGGTAGTGTATCGTACAGATATTGCTCCCACTCCGCATCATTACCCTCGAACGGGTTGCCGTGCACGTCGTGCCTATCGCCTTGGAACTTGCCAACGCTTCGATTGAATTTGTCAGATGGGATGAAGAGTGCTGGCTCACTATCGTTTCTACGAGCATTGATACGCTCCATTTCCTTGTGGAGTTCCTCAAAGTAAAGGGCGCGACTGGCTTCGTTGAGATGTTCTCGGTCTGCTGGCTTATCGGATTCCCGTTCATCGAATCTACCCTTGATTCCATAGACATACGCCCACTGTGCGGATGTGGATTCATCGACGCCGAACAAATCGAGGCCTGTAGAGACCCACTTGTTGATGTGTTTTTGAATCAGAGAACATGGAATGACTCCCTGGGTAACAATTCGACGCAATCCATTGGCTCCCGTCCCAAGATGGAACGACTCTTCCTTGAGCATGGGCCCCATACTTGCAGCTAGAGGCTTGAATGAAGAAGTACTCAACATCTTCAACTGGTATTTTCCATCACGATCAATGAAGTGAGTGAAGCAGAAGAAATCCAACCAGTGATCGATTGGTTCATTGAATGAACCTAGTAATCGTGGACGATCTTCTTCCCCTCGAATTGGATTGGCCGATGAATTTCGCTCAAGCAATTTTTGTGCCTCGCGAATCCCTTGGTCTCCGAAGTAATTGCAAAGGACATAGGCCATTTGCCACCCGTGTCGCTGTTCTTCGCACATGATTCTCATTGCTGACTTGCGATCATATTCGGTTGGCGCGGAATCCAAAAGGTGCCACTGTTGTTCGACACTTGCGAACTCCGTGTCACCCTGGACGCTTACCATGTTGATGATAGCATCTCGAACGGTCTGTTGGGGAACTTGCATTCTTCGGTCCCACTTTGGCATTCCTTCAAAATCACCGAACTCGATGGTGTCACCCGCGGTATCCCAATCGAATTTGATTTCAAAGCGGTAGTCACCCAACCATGATGGATCAAAACCGATTCTGGTCTGCCATTCCTGAAACTGGTCAATCCATGCTTCAAAGTTTGGAGCATACACATCTACTGTATCTGTTGTACTCATGTCTGTCCCCAAGGGACAGACCTATTTATATGGACGTCCGAACCAATTCGGGTCACTCATGTGGGCTCGAATGTCTGACTGAGTCTGCGAATTCTGAGACGATGTGCTTCTCGATGAGATGAATCATTTCGCATAGCGTCGATTTTGAGACCCCAATTACCCCTGCCAATTCAGTCAGAGTGATACGTCGAGGAGTCTCGTAGTATCCGTGTAGAACGCATGCGTCGAACACCTCTCTCTGTCGTAGTGTGAGAAGTCTTGGCGTATTCTTCTTTGAGAAGGAGATTATTCTGTGAATGATATCCGATTCCTTGAGAGCATTGACCAATTTCTTTGCGTGCTCCTGATCCGTGGCGAAGTCCCATTCCACCCAACCATCTCTCACCTCAAAAGGAGTTCTTGGTGTCACCCCTGCATCCATCAGTGGACGGAGGAAACCACCTCCTCCCCTGCCGATGTTGACGCTGAATTCAACCCCCTCTCTTGATGTTTCAAAGGGGGTTATTTCGGTAATCGCGGGATTCTGAGATAGGGTATCCAGGAACTCATCGAGCCTCAATCCGAATGCCTCCGCCTGTGCGACCCCCTTGCCATGCGGGAGAGGCATATGTTCATTGATCCGCAAAGTGACATGATGGTGTACGCGAGTAACGTCTCCAGCCCAATGACCTTCAGGTAGTCGAATCCGTACAATCAGATGCTGCATCTCGACCGAGAGTACCGCGTTGACCACTTCTTTCTGCCCCCTTGATTGGCCCCAATGGTTACTACTCGATTGGACCTACACCGAACATGTTCGGGCCGACATCACGAATATGTCTGTCGGCAGCAAGCCCTCCGTTAACTAGGGGCGAAATATGTTCGAATCAGGTTTCTCGTGATTTCAGTGTAGGCGGTTCGTCGAAATTGTGAGGGGGTGGCGGAGAGCTAGTATCCCATTCGAATGTCGAACCTCCCCATGGGTCATCACCCGCATCCTCACCCTTGCTTAGGCTGCGGATGAAATTCCACAAGAAGATACACTGTGCCCCGAATACAATCAAGGAGCCAATGGTTGAGAAAAGGTGCTGATTTGACCATCCAGCCGCCTCTTGGTAGACGTAGATTCGTCTTGGCATATCCCACAGGCCAAACAGTGGAATGAAGGTGATGTTGATGCCGATAAAGGTCAACCAAAAATGCCACCACCCGAGCTTCCGATCAAGTAGCCTGCCGAACATTTTGGGGTACCAATAGTAGATTCCTGCTAGGGTCATCATTGCGACCGATCCCAACGTGAAGTGGAAATGGGCGACAATATAGTAGGTACCCCTCAACTGAACATCCATGGCAACGCTTGAGAGATATACTCCGGTAATGCCACCGACAAGGAAAATCCCTATTGCACCCATAACGAAGGCTAGTGGCAATTTGCTGAAATCGGGTTTTGAGCGATGAAAAGTCGCAACCAGACTCAGATAGATTAAGCCGAATGGAACACTCACCAATTCGGTTCCAATGGTCTCTAACTTCCTGAAGGTCGGATTGATGCCAGTGATGAACATATGATGGGCCCAAACGAGTACGCTGATGATACAGGCAACGACAAGTGACCAGATGATAATTCTGCGACCATATATGGTCCGCTTGACCATGGTTGGGACAATTTCCATTGCCATTCCTAACCCTGGAAGCAGAACGATGTACACTTCGGGATGCCCGAAGAACCAGAAGATGTGCAGCCACCAGGTCGTCCCGTCTATTGTAGGATCGAAGAACAGAGTTCCGAATACTCGATCTCCGACCAGCATCAGCACTGCGCTTAGCAATGCTGGGAAGACGGCCAACATCAGAATCACTGTGAATAGCATGTTCCAAGTAAACATCGGCATCTCCATCAGTGACATGCTTGGGACCCTATATCTGAGGATGGTGACAAGGAAGTTGATTGTACTCGAAGTCACTGAGATGATGAGGAGTACAAGACCGGCTCCAGCCAATGAGATACCTGCACCGGGGCTGTATTCTAGACTGGTCAGGGGGCTGTAGAAGGTCCAGCCAGCGTCGGCCGCTCCACCAAAGAAGAATCCTGATGCTGCCACCAATCCACCCAGTAGCATACACCAGAACGATAGTGAGTTCAGCCTTGGGAAGGCCATATCGCGGGCTCCAATTTGTAGAGGTACGATGTAATTCGCAAAAGCGAAGGACATCGGTGAGACTGCAAACAACACCATGACCGCACCGTGCATAGTGACTGCTTCATTGAACAAGCCACCCGTCATGAACGTATTATCGGGAACTACGAGTTGTAGTCGGATTAGCACCGAGAGTGCAAGACCAATTCCAGAGAACAGCACCGTTGTCCAGAGATAGAGCAGCCCTATGTCCTTGTGATTGGTCGTAGTCAGCCAATGAATGACCTCATTCATTCCGAAGTCCTTCTTACGGAATAGAGCTACAGCGATGACTCCGACTGATGAAAGGATAGTTATGATGATCAACCACCATGCGATGTTCGCAGTATCTACAATAGCGCCTCCTGAGAAATTTTGCCCCTCTACCTCTTTCTCTAGCACCCCCCACTCATCTTCGGGCCCTGCCTCATCATCACCATTGACCGCATTTCCCAATAGGGTGAAATCAACCGAGATTGAATCATCGGCTGGAGCCTTCCACTGAAGATTCCACGTTCGTTGGTCATTCCCGTCTTCGGTATGGGCGACATCTCCTCCATCGAGAATCTGAGTCATACCATCACTCAGAACCAGCAATTGTCCAGCCGAGGATTTCAGATTGAATCCGCCTTGATTAACGCCTGACACTGTGGGCCCACCGTCAATTCTAATCTCGATGTCGTAGACTTGATTCGCTATGAATGAATTAGGGAGCCCAATCAAATCCACATCTACTGTGTCTGAGGGTGTGGAACTGTGACAGTTACATCCGTTGTTGGTCGAGGATCCACCGATTCCAGAAGGAAGGGCGATTCCCGTGGGTGCGAATTGAATTGCTAGGCCCAACAATACAATTGCCACAAGTCCAAACCTGAATCTAGTGGAAATCATCAGATCCCCTCCCCTTCACTTTGGTACCAAACATTGAATTCAGATTTCTCCATCACTTCCAGATTTCCAATCATAACAGCGTGGTCGTCCCCACATAACTCGAAGCAGCGAATTGGGTAATATCCGGTCTCCTCAGCCAGTATCCATCCGGTATTCGCTCGACTTGGCAACGCATCGATTTTAATTCGATGTTCTGGTAGAGCGAATGAATGAAACACATCCCCACTCGTAACCTCGAAAACAACCGGGACATCGACTGGAATTCGCAACGCCTCACCACCTGCGCTGGTGTATTCTATGCCATTGGGATACTGATACTTCCAGTAATACTGGTATCCGGTAACTTTGATGGTGAATGATTCATCAGTGGTGTATTCTTCGTGCTTCTCAAAGAAATCAATTGAGTCGAATGTGACGTCAGACAAGACCAACAAGAAGAGAGTGATTACGATGGTAATCGCAAATGCGACTTTCGTCGAGCCCCTCTCCAGCGGCCTTTCACCGATTTGAGGTTCATCCTCAGTCTCCTCCTGAGAGGTCGTTACGAGGTAGATGAAATAGCAGTATACACCCAGTCCTATAGCAGCCCCCAGGCTCCAATAAAGGGTGAAGAGCTCATCATATACTTCTGCGTGTGCACCAGTCCCTCCTAAGTCTCCGAACCAATTGAAGATAGATACAAAGTTGAGCATCAGAATGATGACTGCGCCAATGATGAGGGCAAACTGCTTCTTACTGGGGTTCATCAGATCACCTCGAGGTAGACGATGAGATAGAGCAGTATCCAAATCACATCAACGAAGTGCCAGTAGTACACGATGGCATGCAATGAATCATTGTGAGTCGGCGAATAGTATCCTTTGTTCAATAGAACCAGGCTCACCATGAAGCAGATTAGACCAACGAGAACGTGAAGCCCGTGTAGGCCGGTCAAGGAGAAGAACGCTGTACCGTAGGCATGATCTCCCCAGAGAAACCCTGCTTGTGAGTATTCGTACAATTGGATAATGAGAAAGGTGAGCCCTAGAATCACAGTCGCGATGAACATGTTTCGAGCGCTTGTTACCTTCCCAGTGACCAGATTGTCGAGTGCCTTGTGTGCAAAGACACCCGAACTCACTAGGATGAGGGTGTTCACCGTCACCAACTGCAGATTATGTTCAACTCCAGCGGCGGGCCAAAGGCCACCGACAGCACCTTCCCAGTGGATAGTGTGCCAACGAGCCCAGAACCAGAAAGCGAAAAATGACGCGAAGATGATGACCTCAGTGATGATTATCCATACCATTGCCCAACGCGCATCCCCCCATTCATGAGCGTCGGTTTCCTTCCTGTATTTCCACAAGCCGACATCCTCTCTCACCCACTTCTGTAGTGAGAATATTAGCAGAGGGAGGCCTAGTGCAGCCAAGGGCAGAAGAAGGAGCCCTCCAAGGGTGAATGTGATTCCGAGACTCAGTAATATCGGCGCCGCACTCTCATGAACTTCACCCAGTGGGTGTTCCTTTGACCCCATCTTGATATCGATACCCTCTCCCATGCATGTCGACAAGTCGCTGAATCCCATCTGATATATCCCGAACATGTTGGGCTAGCATTCCTTGAGTTCAGAGGATGCCGAACATCTTCGGGTGCAATCGCTTCAATCTGCTGCTTCTCGCACGCGTGAGGAGAGATAGAAGAGTGGAGAGCGATCCCAAAATTGAGGGCATAGGCAGCAACGATTCTGACCGTATGGGACTTTCAATTCTCACCTGTTGCGTTGGCCTAGCTACTATTCTTGCAATTTCCCCTAGCATCCTGTTGCCAGCCGATGCTGGTGTGGATGTCATCACTCGCGACAATCTGAGTGATGCCCAGGTAGTCGCTCTGGCTGAAGCCGACTTCGCTATCACACCCGCCCAATTGAATGAGGCGAGAATGGCAATTCATCTCGTTCTTCTGGATGAAAATTCTACTCTGATGGTCGCAGGTACTTGGAATGGCACTCTTGAATTGGGCGACATGCCTGCGATAGAGTCCAGTGGATCTAGAGACGTTTTCTTCGCATCGCTTGGGTCCGACGGAAGATGGCAGTGGCAAATCGTTCTTGCTGGCGATGGTTATGATTCCATATCCACCCTCGAAGAGACTCCTGACCATTGGATCATCCGAGGCAGATTCCATGGCTCCCTCTCGCTAGGCGATGATGCGATTGAGAGTGACAATAATTGGTCAGCGTCGGGGTACGAAGCATGGATTGGACCAGACGAACGACTTCGACTTTGGCAATACGACACTATCCTCCTTCCTTCCGCCTCGGCGGATCTCTGGTGTGGATTCCGCTGATTCACAGGTGGTACTCGGCGAGAATGTCACTCTGACTTCCGAATCAGTGCAGCTCCCATTAGAGCGATACCGACTACAGGTGCTAGGAATCCTGGCACATTCTCAGTGGTTGGCCGTTGGGGCTCAGGAACGACCGCATTTGGATCATTCACAATAATGGTGCCCTTCATTCCCATGCCGGCGTGCGGCTCGCACACGTAGTAGAAAGAGCCGACTTCGTCGAATGTCACATTGAAGTCAACCGTGGCCACAGGGTCCCCACTGCGAAAACCATCTTCCTTGTAGTCGTTCGATTCTGACGATTCTGCCTCAGCGACATTGTGATCCATACCCTCATCAGTCCAGATGAATCTGACAGTGTCGCCTATTTCTATTTCCAAATCATCTGGTGTAAATGTCAGGCCCGATTCACCGACGGCAACCTCGTGCGTCACCCCTTCGTCCTCCGTATTCTCGGCAGAGGTAGGTGCTAACACCATCGAGGTGACTAGAATAATCATCAGAAGCAGGCTACAGGTGCGCATCAAAGCGAGGTCTCTTCGCATGGTCAGCGCGAACCTCGAACTTTCCATCAACCATCAGCCGAAGATGTTCGGTGAATGAATCACGGTTCAGTGCTCCTTCGGAAAGTCATGGCGGGAAATAAATCAGCGAGCAGGCTCCAAGAACACATTGAGAGAGTCTCCACTATTCTAGAAGAGTACCCAGATGATGTCATAGGAATCGTCCGCGAAGTCTCTAGATCCGCAGCTGTAATGGTGAGTGAGCCATTGGACCTTGAGCAGTTGAGGAGGGAGGCACCGGTCGATGCGTACGATCGAATTCTACTTCATCATGATGAGAAAACTGGATTCGCCATCATCGCCATGGTATGGCCACCTGGTGAGGTGACACCTATTCATGACCACGGGACGTGGGGGGTGGTGGCTGTTCTCTCGGGTGAACTCGAGGTCACTAAATACGACAGATTGCCCGTGGGCCAGCGTGGAGAGGGAGTGATTCTACAACGCCCCCATATCGATGCAGTACCGGGAATGGTCGATGTAGTGATTCCACCTGACGAGGATATCCATTCTATTCGTAACCCACTTGAAAAAATCTCGGTGAGCATACACACATACGGTGGGCTGATGGAGACCTACAACGTGTATGACCTCGAGACTGGTCAGAAGCAGTTGCGAGAGACGCGCAGCGTTTTGATATGAGAAATCATATCGACTCGCTATACCAATAAACGCGGCTCTGATTGCACAACTTGTTTATCATGCACCTTCAAATCGTGGTGTCTTTTTCTCTACGTAAGCTGCAATACCTGTCTTGGCATCCTTGCTTTGGAAAAGGTCGGATTGCAATTCACGTTCTAGGGCAAGATGGTATTCCAGTGGAATCTCCATCCCACTCTGTACACTGCGCTTGATGTTTCCAATGGCCTTGCTGGCTGCAAATGGTAGTGTAAACTGGCCGGCATAATCCAAGATGTCGTTACGGAATTGGTCATTATTTCCATCCCACACATCATGCACCAGATCCATTTCCATTGCTTCCTCGTAGGAGAATTTTCGACCAGTGACCATAATTTCCATGGCCTTGGCTTTGCCAACCAATCTCGAAAGGCGTGCTGTCCCACCTGTTCCGGCGAGAACACCGAGGGAGACTTCGGGCAGACCAACCTGTCCAGCATCCTTGCGCCCAATTCGAATATCTGCGGCCATTGCAATCTCAAGTCCGCCGCCGACAGCGTGACCATTGAGTGCTGCGATGACCAATTTCGGTGTTTGTTCGAGGCGACTCAGTGTTTCATTTGCATGTAGGCAGAAGAAGTACTTGAAGCCGGGCGTTACAGAATCAAGCATCGAAATACTTGCTCCGGCAGAGAAGAATTTATCTCCGTGTCCAATCAGAATCATCACTGATACATCGTCATTGAATCGAGCATTGAGTACTGCTTCATCGATATCTCTCATCATCGCATGAGTGTAGGTGTTAACAGAGGTTTTCCCCTCTACCCATGGTTTACCTTCAGAGTCAGATGAAAGTTCGATTATCGCGATTCCGTTGTCGGTTACACCGTAGTTCACGAGGTTGTTTGTCATGGCTTCCATTGTGGGCCAGTTCGTCATGTTTCGGGGGATTCACCACCGACATAAGAACCCGACGCAACACAAATCCGGCCCCTACGGGGCCGTTCAGTACTGCTTCTCTGACGAAACAAACTGACGAGTTCCGTCGACAACATGCAGTATTTCGGAGTGAACCGCAACCCGATTATCGCTAAGGAATTCAACACCAGGAAGATACCCCGAACAAACGCCAGAGGCCACGAATATCGCATCGTCGGATTGACAGAGATCATCACGCCCCCAAATCCTATTCACATCGTCGCCGACCATTTCTTTCGCTCGACGTTCATGATCCTCGTTAGTCGTAATCAGTCGCCCTTCAAAGTGACCACCCAATCCACGAAGAGCGGTTGCTGTGATTACACCCTCAGGTGCAGCCCCAATGCCCATCAGCATATCGATGTCTGAATTGGGATCTGCGGCATTCAGTGCCGCAGAAACGTCCCCATCTCCAATCAGTGGAACAGCAACATCCAGTGCGCGCAGGTCAGCGATGAGTTTCTCGTGTCGAGGACGATCCATCACGACGACTTTGAGATCACGAGGCGCCTTGTCTAAGATGGAACAGGCTTGTTCAACATTCCAAGCAACATCCGCTTCAAGGCTCAGTTGACCGTATAATTCGGGCCCCCCTGCAATCTTGTCCATGTAACAGTCGGGTGCATGTAGAAGCGTACCTCGTGGAGCAGCTGCAAGAACTGCGATGGCATTGGGCAAGTCAAGAGCGCAATGATTGGTACATTCTAACGGGTCAACTGCAATATCAATTTGTGCTGCACCAGCAACACCTTGCATTGAACCAAGGGGTTCGCCGATGTAGAGCATCGGAGCATCATCTCTCTCGCCTTCACCAATAGCCACTCGACCATCGAACGGCACTGAATCAAACACAGCCCGCATCGCTTCAACAGCGGCACCATCGGCCTTTTTCCTCTCTCCACGTCCACGCCATCTGGCCGCTGCTATCGCTGCTTCCTCGCACGCGCGCAGGAAGTGTTCAGCCAAGTCTGACGTACTCGTCATGCCCCCTCCGAAAAGGTGGGGGTTCTCAATCCTGTGGCTCACCCTTTCGCTTTTCGATGACGCGAAGATTTTGGATTTTTGTTTCAGGATATTGGCCATCAGAATCTTTCTCTAACGATTTGACCATGTCCCAGGCGCAGAGTAATCCAGTACTCACTCCACAGAGTGCCTCCATCTCAACACCGGTTTTCCAATGTGCAGATACGGTCACAGTGCAACGCAAATGGCAATCTTCCCACTCCCATGTCACATTGCAACTTTCAATCGGAATAATGTGACAGTGCGGGATCATTCTCGGTGTATCCTTGACTGCTTGAATTGCAGCGACAGTTGAGGCTTCTAGCACATCGCCTTTGGCCACGAGGCCATTTTGGATTGCATCAACAGAATCTGATGACAGATGAAGTACTCCGGTGGCCACAGCCACTCGTTCGATCATTGGTTTGTGGCCAACAGGGATGATTCCATCGATTTTCTTCAACCCAATCCCTCCTTCCAGTGCTCTCCGTCAGCTCGTACTTCCTTTTTCCACAGAGGGGCTTGGGCTTTCAGTTCGTCGATGAGCCAAGCACAGGCAGCAAACCCTTCTTTTCGATGCGGACTAGTAACGTGAATGCAAACAATATCTTCACCGGGTAGGACGATACCAGTACGATGACTCATCCCGATCCCATAGACGCCGAATTTGTCAATCGCTTCTTCAGCAAGGCCATGTAGTGTGTTGGGCAGTTGTTCTTGCCACGCATCGAATTCCAATTGGTGTACTTCGACTCCATTTTCCTGCCCTCTAACAATGCCAACAAATGATACGATGCTTCCGCATCCATCGATGTTTATTCGAGAACGCAGGCCATCAGCATCCAATGATTCTGGGGCCGGTTCAATCAGAATCATGCCATGCTCTGAGGGCGCCTAGCCTTCAATCCAACGGCGTCGAATCCTTGAAGCGAAAGAAGTGAGTCGCACGACTGATGCAATCCCGTCCGACCTCTGATGAGGCCATTCACATCCTAGGGGCAGGATTGTCTGGATTGTCAGCAGGAACCATTCTCGCAAAGGCAGGACGTGAGGTGCATGTCCATGAGATTCGAAATGATAGCGGAGCTCGATTCGATGGTGATTTTCAGGGCATTGAAAATTGGACTAGTGGTACGAATCTATTCAAAGAAATGCAGGAATGGGGACTTGACCCTGACGCATTCAAATCCACTATATTCAGTGAGGTAGACTTGGTACATCCTGATGATGTTGTAACCAAACCACTGACTGGGCCAGATGGTGCGTTCCGTATTGTTGAACGGGGGACGGATGAGCATTGTATTGATCAGGGCTTCAAGCGGATGGCACTTGAGGCAGGAGTCAACATCCACTATGGAATGAAAAAATCTCCAGAAGAATGTCACATCATCGCCGCAGGTCCAAAGGATAGCAGTGCAATTGCATTTGGGGAAGTGTTTGAGACTACGCATGAGAATATTACTGTCTTTCAGTTGAACGATAAGTTGGCTCCTGGTGCGTATTCATATCTCATCGTCATCGATGGCATTGGATTAATTTGTACCTGTCTATGGCGAAAACAGAAGAAGTCAGGAAGATATCTCAATGAAACCATTGCATGGTATGAGGGACATTACGAATTGAATCGAAAACCCATCAAGAGAGTTGGTGGCAAGGGAGATTTCTCTCTACCGAACAAATACGTCCACGGTGGCCGTTGGTATGTTGGTGAGGCAGGTGGATTGCAGGATTTCATGTGGGGCTTCGGGATGCGTTATGCGATTACTTCAGGCGTATTTGCTGCTCAAGACATCCTTGGTGGTGAATCCTATGAAAAGCAAGTTCGAAAGCACCTCTTGCCATTGGTCAAGGCGAGTGCAATCAATCGTTGGCTGATGAATCGAGTTGGTGATCGGGGTTTCAAGAAGGTTGCAAATTATTGGATGAAAGATCAAGCTAAGAAAGGAGATGGATTATTGTTCATGAAGTGGTTGTACAAACCCGGATTATTCCGACGCTGTCTATGGCCATTCGTACGCCTTGGTATGTTGCGTCGAAAGAAACTCAAAGATGGTCGAAAGGTGCTACGGATGCCTTTCCGTCCCGCTTTGAAACGTGACACTTGGTCTCCGAGTAGACGTGCAATTGAGATTGGGAAACAGTGGGATGAGCATCGTAAATCAGGTGGCGCCACATCGTTCACTGAGTCTGACCAATGATGACAAGAAATTGACAAACGCCAGTCGATGATTTCAAGGATGGGACATCATTCGTATGTGCATGGACAAAGCCCTTCTAGAAGCCACAGCAGCAGCATTGGTTGCGCCAGGAAAAGGTATCCTTGCAGCAGATGAAAGCAACGGCACGATGTCAAAACGCCTCGAAGGCGTCGGCTTAGAATCGAGTGCCGAAGCACGTCGCGCCTATCGTGCGAACTTATTTGCAACACCTGGTTGTGAAGATGCGATTAGTGGCGTCATCCTCTATGATGAAACCATCCGCCAGAATATGGATGATGGGACTCAAATTCCTGATTATTTGACATCCCGGGGTATTATTCCTGGAATCAAAGTGGATACTGGTACAATCGATCTTGAAGGTTGTCCTGGTGAGAAAACGACCAAAGGTATTGGGGCTGAACCTGAAAACGGATGGGCGGATTTAGGAACACGTTGTGCAGAATACTTTGCCATGGGTGCTCGATTCGCCAAGTGGCGTGCTGTAATCAAAATCGGAGATGGCATGCCCAGTGATCAATGCATTCGCTCTAATGCGGATGCTTTGGCACAATATGCTCGTATCTGTCAGGATGCAGACCTCGTCCCCATCATTGAACCCGAGGTTCTGATGGATGGAAATCATACGGGTGACAAATGTTCTGACGTCACAGTGGAGGTGCTGAGAAAAACATATGAGATGTGCGAAGTCCACGGTGTATATCTTCCAGGTACACTCCTCAAACCCAATATGGTGATTCCTGGAAATGCTTCTACGGTTCAGAGTACTCGAGATCAAGTTGCAACATCTACTATCGATTGTTTGTCCCTGTCTACTCCACGTGCTATTGGTGGCATTGTTTTCTTGTCAGGCGGTCAAAGTGACGAGGATGCAACTGCGCACCTCAACATTATGAATGCTGGTGGCCAAGAATGGCAACTTTCCTATTCTTACGGCCGTGCTCTTCAAGCAGCCGCACTCAAAGCGTGGGCGGAAGATGGAGCTGAAGCCAGTCAGGCAGCATTTGCTCATCGGGCCAAAATGAATTCACTCGCGCGAAGTGGAGATTGGGATATCTCTCTTGAGTCCTGAAACAAAAAAATGCCGAGACACTCAGGGCCGAAGCCCTGAGCGCTCGGCGGTTGTCACAATTGAATCAAAGATCTCGATTCATTAGGATGGGGCCACTGCCGTCCCAGTCGGGGTAGTTCTCTGACACCCAGATGCGGGTTGCCCATTCGCAGATATCATATCCACCGGATAGGATTCCACTGCGCTTGATGTAGCCAACTTTCACGATGTCCTTGTCCTTGCTCAGTACATTGCCCAACTGTTGGCTGGTTGTACCATGTCGCATGGTGCTGTTGATGTGCTCCAAAATCTCAGCCGTGTTTCGTGGGCGCTCTGCCAGAAATGACTTGATCTTCTCTCGAATTCTTACTGTTTTCATCTTTTTTCCTCCTTTTTTTGTTTTGATATTTCTCGCGGATGCTTGCTTCCCCGTGTGCCCACATGCCGGCTGACACGAGCGATTGCTGACGTTGATATAACCGTTGGGGCGGTAATTTCCGTTTAGTTACGAAATGATACGTGAAAATGCACTCTATGTCAGGAATCCCTCACTTTATATTGTACACCACTTTGTTTTCCAATGGAAATACATAACTTCACATAACAAGTGGAAGATTTGAAGTACATGGGGCTGTTAGGTTTGCTTAAGGACGATACATGGAATGTTCAGAGGAGGATTGTGAATGACTGACGATTCTAACTCCAATTCTAGTGACGAACCGAATTTTTCGATACCATTCAAAAAAATCAGAAGTGGGGTGCGTCGCCGTATTTTAGACAGATTAAGTGAGGGTAGAGCCACAGTAACAGCGATTGGTAATGAGGTGGGCCTTCGATTACCCCATGCATCCGCCGAACTCAAGAAATTAAGAGATGAAAACCTCATCACTTCCGATGAAGAGACAGGAGCACGTGGTGCACAACTTGCTCTTTCAGCAAAAGGGTGGAATATGCTTAGAGCGGACGAAATTACGCGATTAAAGTCCCTAGAACAAATGAAACCACCAGATCACGCACTTGGACGTTTGATTTCAGTCATTGATAATCACTTACTGGTTGCCTTCATTCGTAGACCACCAGAAGGTCCTCTCGCAATTCCAAGCCAACCATTAGAGTCAATTCAGGGCGGTGAGACGAGTGATGAGTCGCGATTAGACTGGCAATGGATTGAACCACGCGAACGAAGACCACGTTGGTTGGATGGGAATGATTTCCACACTGTACAGGCTCCTTCTGCGGAGATCGATTCAGGCCATCTTGCGACATGGGGTGCTGACATTCCAGTTTGGGGCTTACAACGATTCAGACTCATCGGTTCACAGCCACTTCGTCTTGGAATTGGTGCCTGGTTTGGAATGCCTCCAGAGTCCGCACAGCCCAGTGTCCCGAATATTGTTCCATTAAATGGGACTTGGAGATTGGGTGTCATCGCCCAGGGTGGACCTGAGGTGCGCCCCATCCGTCCAGTTCTAGGATTTGGATTGGATCGCCTATCTAGGGATGCCCTCTTGATGTCTGCAGCTGCAGATTCAGTGACTGTGGCGCCTTCAGGGAGATTGGCCATTGAACCTCGCCCACTGCCTCTTGATTTGCTAGATGCTTGGGTGGAACGTGCACATGCTAGATTACGTCCAGCGGATCGAGTTGAGAGATTAAAAGATCTTAGAAATGCCTTGTCAGAACCCGATGACGTCAAGTTACGAAGAAAAATTGATGATGCCACATGGAGGCGTTTTCGCCAACATTGGGGTGATAGCAGTTGGTCATCTGATTTACTTGTTCACGGTCAATTGATTGATACGACACCATTGTCAGAATCTGCGGAATCCACCCTGGTCACGTGGCTACTTGAATCGATTAATGACATCAATATCAGTTTAGATGTCTCATCTTCGATTATTGATGATCTTCATCGTCGAAGTATTCCATTACACGTTCGTTTGGTTCTCACAAATAAATGGAGTAATCCACCTGATGCAATACGTTTGGAACCCCATCCTGTATTATCGTCAATGTGGGCATGCCTTACATTCACTGATGGAACGGAGATTCCAATCAATCTTGCTGCCAGTTCATCAATCACATCTCTTGGGGAAGAAATCGTTTGGTCCCAACCAACTCGTGCAGCAGAAGTAGTGTCAGCGCAATCCGCATTGGGTGGCAGAATTGAAGGAAGTATAATTCCAGATTTATCTGCGAGTGATTCAGAGAATCGGTTGATGCGTGCTGCAGTATTGAGTTACCCCATTGGAGATGAGGATTGGGCCAACCGAATGGAAGAGAAACACCCTCTTGTCTCTTGGATTGCTTCTTCATCAGATGGTCGATGGTCACGATGGCAGCGAATTGGCTCCCGCTTGGGTGCCAATTGGATAGATTTGATGCATCCAGACGATGTCCCTGTTTCTGGGTTAGCGAAGGCTGCTCTTTCAGCACCTGCAGGATGGCGCAGGCGTCTAACTGAATCGCTTCAAAGAAGAATCAGAATTGATTCTGAACTCGCTCACCAAATTCGATTGAGTGGAGAATCTTGTAGCCCAACAGAATCAGCGTGGCTTTCGAGCATCCTATTTTCTGAAATCGCTTGGTTACCATCTACCCAACAGGTTTCATTGTCTGTATGGGGTATTGATCGATTCTTAGACGCCCCTCCTGCTCGTTGTGCGGGTGCGCTTAGTGGAATTGATTGGTTGGCCCAAAAACTTCCAGATTTACTACAATCTGAAACCGATGATTGGCGCCTTCGTGCGCGTAACATTGCGTTTACCTTACCTCAAGATCATGATTTACATTTGTGGGCACATCTTGTTGATTGGTTATCTCAAGATGTTCGTCCACCATTCAATGTGATGAGGTCTATTGTAGAACGATTACCTGAAGAATGGTGGGCACCTGTTGCAGAAACAGCACTATCTGTACTCTCAGATGAAGAAATAGGCATTGATTTTCTTGTCGAAACGAATATCGCTTGGCCAGCACTAATCTTACGACCTAGCGATGAAAATCATCGATTACCAGGTGGAACGACTACGCCACATGGTGGAGTCAGACGAACCCTTCTTTCAAGACTTGAAAGATTCATTGAACGTCATCAATTATTCAACGATGAGCAGTCTGGAATCGGGGCCAATATGATTGTCGATTTACGAGATGCATTGAGGGCGGGAAGGGCACAATCAAAACCACCATTGGGACGAACACATCCTCGTGTTGGATGGTTAGCAATCCCTCAGCATCTTTGGCCTCCAACCGATCATCCAAGTATGTCAGAGGGAGATGCTCGGATTACTTCTCGTCTGGCAATAAAGAAATCAGGATGGCATCCAGAATTGTCTAGAAACCCTCTAGAAATGTGATTAATTGCATTCAGAGGATTGAAAACCAAAGAGCAATCCGCGAATATTACCCGGCTGCAACACCGATGTGAGCCCTCCCACGCCGGGTTGGGCAGTGATCTTCGGTACCAATGCCGGGTAATCCCACCCCTCGAAGACCGGCGGGACCCCTCGGGGAATGAGCGTCGGTGCAAGCGGGTGGGCCACGAACTGGGTATGGGTCCCCACATGACTAACGGATGATTGATGGGACAACCCCCCGGTCCGACAGATGCCCCGGGGCTGGGTCAGGATCGCGAGCTACGGCGATGAAACGGTCCGTTACGCCCCGGGGCACACTTTTTTTCTCCCGCCGGATTGAAAGACTGCGCCGTGTACGAACAACATGAGGGACCTTCATGACTGAGACCTTATGTCTGGTCGGCGGCACTTTTGACCGCCTCCATGAAGGCCATTGTGCGCTTCTTGAATCCGCATGTATTCAGGATTCAGTAGAGGTGTGGATTACCACTGATGCGATGGCTGCTGTGAAAGACCCACGAATTCAATCTAAAGAAATTCGAACACAATCTGTATTGGATTGGGCTAATCAGCGTAACCTAACTGTACACACGCTTGAGGATGAATGGGGCCCTGCTCCAATTCACAAAGAAGCAACGCATCTAGCATGTACACCAGAAACAAAAGAAAATTGTGAAAAAATCAATGCCATGCGAATTGGAAATGGTTTGGCTGAATTAGAAATCGTTGTTGTACAACATGTTCTTGCACAAGATGGATTGCCGATTTCAAGTTCTCGAATTCGAGAAGGTAGTATCAATCGAGACGGTAAATTATGGGTCCAAGAATCAGATCTAAAACAATCTGTTCGCATGGCGAAGATTCTCGATTCAAAGTTGAAGCAACCTCAAGGCCAGTTATTCGAAGGTCCTGAGGATACTCCCGAGGTTGCAATTACGGCTGCTGTTGAGGCGATTCCAACATTTTGCCCCTGTTTGATTGCAGTTGGGGACGTTACAGTAGACGCATTGCTGAAGGCAGGATGGATTCCAGACGTGGCCCTCATCGATGGAATGACAAAGAGAGAGGTATGGGCGGGTTCTGACGATTTAGATCGTACATCATTCATTGGACATTTAACTTGTGAAAATCCAGCCGGAGAACTAACGCCTGAATTGTTAGAATGTGCTGATATGGCACTAGAATTTGCATTCTCAGAAGAAGGTGGCCCCGTATTACTTGAAATCGAAGGAGAAGAAGACTTGGCTCCAATTTTCTTACATCTACTCGCTCCGCTTGGAACTGCAATCATGTATGGGCAACCTGGCAAAGGTGTTGTATTGCGTATTACTGATGAGGATGTTAAGGCCTTGTCCCGTGAATTGTTAGATCAATTTGAAGGAAGGTAAGTCAATGACTGCCACTACACCTCTGGTCAGTTTGACCGTTTGTGTCCGGGATGGGATTGATTGGATTGAAGAGTGCATGAAGGCATTGATTTCACAGACTTACCGTCCCCTTGAGATCATTGCAGTAGATGATGGTTCTACTGATGGTGGAACTGAATTATTACAATCTTGGAATGGTGAGCATGAAGGTGTCACAGTCTCTGTATTGACACAACCCCCTACGGGTTTGTCAGCGGGCCGAAATCTTGCACTTCAAGCCGCCAAGGGTGAATGGGTTGCAATCACTGATATTGATTGTCGACCAGATTCTTATTGGATTGAAGAGATGATGAGAGTCAGTGAGGGGATTGGAGGGGAACATGTGTTGGCCGTCACAGGTCGAACGATTTTCGATAGTGGAAATACTCCAACTGGTAAAATGCGTGCCCATTCGATTGCATCGAAGTATTCTAGCAGACCTCGAATAGCGAGCCTTGCGAATGGTCCATGTTCAATGTTTGATCGAGAAAGCCTGCTTGAAATCGGTGGTTTTGACCCATCATGGTATCATGCAGAGGATATGGAAGTCAGTTTGCGTCTCATTGCAACGGGTGGTGTGATTATCCATACACCTGCAGCTGTGGTTCACCATGTTGCAGAGTCATCACTTCGTTTGTTTCTGCGCAAGCGACACCGTGATGCCCGTGCTCATATGAGAATTGTAAGACTCTATGGGCGCCATGGGGTTCGGAAACCAGATGGCAGTTTGCATCGACATGACTTCGTCGGCGATGCAGAAAATGTTCTGATGATGTTGCCTCTAGCATTCATCGGTTTAGGGGCGTCAATTGCACTGAGTTTTGTGTTGCCATTGTACACACCTCCATGGTATGTTGTGGTTTCAACTGGAGGATTTTGGTTGATTTTGATTTCATTAAGGTGGAGACGCTTACTGTGGAGTGCTTCACTCTGGTTGGGCGCCATGCGTGGTTGTATTGACGCAATTCTTGGACACCACGGACATCCTCCAATATTGGGAGGTAAGTGAGTTTCATTCACTGTCTTCGGCTTTGGCCGCAAACATCAATGCAAATCCGAATCCAAGGAGGGATGCAGTAACGGAGTATACTCCGACATCTACCCAATTCCAGTGTTCGATTCCCTGATAGATGTAAAACACTCCACCAATGACGATACACCACATTGCTGCAGTCATTTTCCCTCCAGCTTCTTTCATCGACATCAAACTGAGCCAACCGTCACATGTTACGATTCCCTTCAACCAAGCAACGATACCACCGTCGGTTGAATCGTGAAGATGTTTTGCTCCCCATGACATCAATCCAATTGAAAGTAACATGAAGACTGAATCACTGTATGGGCGGAAGACCATATCGGTTGTATACAGATGTGGATAAAGCGTACCCATACTGAGATACGCTGCCCAGACAACCTTGAGTTTGTGATCTGGAGTTCCGTGTGCTCCATAGAGGATGTTGATGATCCCCAGAACGCTCCCCCATAGGCCAAGACCAAACGCTAACCCAGCAAGAGTACGACAGTTTCCGCCGTCAGCGTCGTCAGTCATCGGTTCGGCGACCAACGTCCTCGTCATAACGATTGTGCGAGACTATCACAGTGTAATGGGTGACTTCAAAGTCGTCTTTGCAGCCGATATCGTCCATTTACAACATCAGTCATGATTGTATCTGATACTTGCATTACTTGGAATGGATCAAAAGCCGGAGGTAGGCAACTGTTGATTCTCTTTGATCTCCCCTGGCGTCCTTTACTGATGGTCTTTGCAGAAATAATCCCCATCATATCAAGATCGGAAATCAGTGAGGATACACGGCGCGTCGTCAGCGGTTTTTCACCTGCGTTTTCACAGGCTGATTCATAGGTACCATACACTTCACCGGTTGAGATATTCTTCAATCCATTTTTCTCATTAATTAGAATTGAAAATAAGATTAATTTTTGTTGCAATGGCAGATTGGCTACTGCCGGCGTTATCTGGTCAAATTCCAATTGATTTTGAGCCATACGAACATGGCTAACTGTGACCATCTTCTCATCATGCATCTCTGCTTTTTGTACTGAAATTCTGAGGAGATCCAAAGCCCGCCTTGCATCTCCATGTTCCTTGGCTGCTAGGGCTGCACAAAGTGGAATGACATCAGAATCTAATACACCTTCACTAATTCCTGTCGTTGCACGAGTGAATAACACGTCTTCTAATTGTGATGCGTTGTATGGTTTGAATACAACATCAATTGGCGCCAATCTCGATTCAACACGTGGGTCGAGCATCTCAGTGAATGCGAGGTCATTACTAATGCCAACAATAGAACAGCAGGACTGGTCCAACAAACCAGTGTTTAGGCTTGTCAAACTGTACAGTAGATCATCACCAACTCTACTGATCAAGTGGTCGACTTCATCGAGAACGATGATGTGTGCTCCCGTACGCGCGTCCATGCGCGCGCGTACGCACTCAAACACTTTGTCAGCGGGCCAGCCAGTGAATGGGATCTGAGAATCTCCTTCAAGGCGGAGTGCATTTCCAATCTCGGCTAGTACTCGATATTTCGTATCGATATTCCGGCAGTTGATTTCAATCGTATGGATGGGTTGCCCAATCTTTGCACCCCTTTCTTGAAGTTGGCTACTGACGTGTCGAGTGACTGCTGTTTTGCCTGAGCCAGGCATTCCGTAGAGAATCATATTTGATGGGGCGAACCCTTTGAGGGCGTCTGCGAAATTATGAACAAGTGTCTCAATCTCCTTGTCACGGTGAGGCAAGTCCGCAGGCTTGAACGCGTGACCAAGGGCGCGCCTGTCTCGGAAAAGCCCTTCACCCCTCTGGAGATGTTCGAAAAGATTTTCGCCCATTTTATAACATCTCCATGTTCTCACCTGCTATTGTCTTGAGTTGGAAAGTTGGGGCCAACATTTGGACGCAGGGATTCCGACCCACTCCGAGTAGACTAGATAAGTCTAATGTTGAAGCAATGGAGAAAATGTCAATTCATTCTCAGTTCTTAACTTCATTTTCAATATAATAATCTGTCGTATTTATTCGGAAACTAACATTTTTCACCCTTCAGCATCCCGATTCCATACAATTTGAAAATCCTCCCAATTATCAGTATCCTTCAAGATGTGAAACAAAAACCATGTATCAAATTGTATCGAGATTCAGTTATCGATTACATGACAGATCTGGATGCATAGAAAAATTCAATTCAAACACCAATCTCAATTGGAAACAACCCAAGTTTGTGAGAATCTACTCCCAGAATATCTCAAAATGACGTTATATTATCAAAAGAAATTATTACTAATGGACAAATGTATCTCCATCTTCTGTCTGAATAACATTGGATGGTAATGTCACCATTGGATATCCTCCAACCTTGTCCGAATCAATTTCGATCCCATTGCAATAGTTGTGAGTCGCCATAAAAATCGTATCGGGATGTTGCATTGCAAATTCACTGAGTGTCTTTGGAGAGAAGTGATAGGGACTATCAACAAAATCAGGGATTCCCAAATCTAGAATCATCACATCTGCCTCATCAGCGAGATTCTCGATGTTCTGACAGGGGCCGGAATCTCCACAATGTACCAAGACGAATCCATCTTTGTGTTCTAATCGATATCCATGTGGATCTGTAGATGGATTGTGGCATACTTCAAATCTAGAAAATTTCCAATCACCAATGACTCCAGATTGTGATTCGTCAACATTCATCCAAGGTAGGTTGGTCAATGAATCAGGATAAGCGAGATTACACAAATTTTGTAGAATTTTTCCGCCCCCTTCGTGGCAATGAATCGTTAGATTAGCCTTACCACCTCTGTCTGAAATGTATTTTCTTTCAAGTAATAGGAATGGAATACCAAAGGTGTGATCTCCATGCCAGTGAGTGATTAACAAATCACAGATTTCTGACGGTTGAATTCCTGCTCTTCTCAGTTGCGGTACAATCGTAGGTGGAGCATCCACTAAAATGTGCTCATCAATCAATACGAGAGAGTGTAATCTATCGTTGGGGCAAAATGCATTCCCAGTTCCGAGGAATTGAATTTTCACCATCTCAGCCCCAACTCCTCGTCGGTCCGAATACCATACAGATGATGAAGATGGTCACGGAACGCTAGCCCCCTTCCTTGAAATATGTTAGACTCAGCGCTTCAACTATTCTGACTAGTGTAGTCAGTCTCAGTGGTGATATTTTGACCGATTGGAATGCTAAGAATCCCTACACCTCCACTATCACAGAAAACCACATTCTCACTGGTAATGGCTCGAAAAAGGAGACACGACATATCGTTTTTGATTTGGGTAAATCTGGATTGAACTACAAGGCTGGCGACGCTTTGGGAGTCATTCCAGTAACATCCTCAGAATTGGTTGATGATGTCCTCGGTGCCCTTGGAGTCGATGCTGATCAAATCGTTGAAACACATGTCGGGGATGTATCACTCCGTGAGGCGTTATCTCTACACTACGAAATTCATCAAGCAACAAAGAAATTCATCACCAATCTAGGTTCAAAATTTAACAGCGGTGATTCTCAAATTGAGATTAGACTCGTCAAGAGAACTCGTAGTTCGACCTCATCAGGTTTGGAAACGGAGCAATGGTCTTGGTCAGGAGATGCGGATGATTATCCCTCAAATTATTCTCCAACCAGTACAATCATCGATCCAGCACATGAACTTTGGAATAAACTCACACAAGACGAGAAGTCCATGGAAGATTATCTCTGGGGCCGCGATTACATTGACGTGTTGAGTGATTTCGGGCATCTTGGGATTACAGGTCAAGAATTTGTAGATAGTTTAGGGCGCCTCAAACCCCGACTATATTCGATTGCATCATCTCCTGATTTTGAAGCCGGCACAGTGCATCTGACTGTTGCCATTGTTCGCTATGAAGGGCAGGGGCGTTCTAAGACTGGATTGACTACTGGATATCTCGCGGATCGAATTTCAGTTGGTGATGGTGTTGAGGTTTTCATGTCACCAACTCGTTCATTCATCTTGCCAGAAGATGGGGCGAATGACATCATCATGGTTGGTCCCGGAACAGGGATTGCCCCATTCCGAGCCTTCTTACAACAGCGGAAAGTCGATGAATCCAAAGGTCGGAATTGGCTTTTCTTCGGTGATTGGACTAAAGACGGAGAGTTCCTCTATCGTGAAGAGATTGAGTCGTATGTGGAGGATGGTACGATTGATCGATTGGATTTAGCGTGGTCTCGCGAAGGTCCTTCCAAAGTCTATGTTCAACATCTCATGGAAGAGAATGGTGCAGAAATTTGGAATTGGATCGACAATGGCGGCTACTTCTATGTCTGTGGTGATAAGAATCGCATGGCTAGAGATGTTCACTCCACTTTAATTCAAATTTGTTCACAGCATGGTGGAATGAGCGACGAGGATGCTAAGCATTACGTTGAACGTACATTGATGAAAGATGAGAAGCGCTATCTAAGGGACGTTTATTGAGAGAAAAATCTCTCAATTGGTGTGTCGGCACGGCTTTGAACTGTCCTCGGATGGGATGGAACATGTTCAAGCGGGTCCTCATTGCTAATCGTGGTGAGATTGCCCTTCGTATCAGCCGCGCACTTCGTGAACTTGAGGTTGAGGTTTGCATCATTCATGGCAGAGATGACAGACTATCATTGCCTGTTCGTTTGAGTGATCATGCCATCCCCATTTATCGTTCAAATCCGATAGAATCATACTTGGATTATGAGGCAATCATTCAGGCTGCTAAGGACATTGGTGCTGACGCGATCCATCCTGGATATGGGTTCCTTGCCGAGAATGCTGATTTTGTCAATCGATGTGAAGAAGAAGGCCTCACTTTCATTGGACCAAGTGCCGATGTCATTCGTTTACTCGGTGACAAAATTGAAGCGCGCAAAGCCATGGAGGATGCTGGTTTACCCGTTGCTCGTGGGAGTGATGAAGCCATTGATGACGCCAATATTGCAAAATCTTTGGCCAATGAAATTGGTTACCCTGTAATCATCAAGGCGGCTGCAGGAGGCGGTGGAATTGGGATGCAGATTGTGCATGATTCCAATGAGTTCGAATCCGCTCTGAACCTTTGTCAATCGAGAGCACAATCTGCTTTTGGAGATTCACGAGTTTTCGTTGAGAAATTCATCGAAGGTGCTCAACACGTTGAGTTTCAAGTTCTGGGGGATGGTGAACATGCCATCCACTTCGGCGAACGATTTTGTTCTATTCAAAGACGCCATCAAAAATTGGTAGAAGAAGGTCCATGGTTAACTGAAGAAGTTAGGAATGAAATTGGAACCAAAGTATGTGATGGTGCTCGTTCGGTCGGGTATTCTGGTTTAGCAACATTTGAATTTCTTCGGGATAAAAATGGAGAATTTTACTTCTTAGAAGTGAATCCAAGGGTTCAGGTCGAACACACAATTACCGAGATGATTACAGGACATGATTTGGTTAAATTAGGTATTCAAATTGCCGCAGGTCAATCATTGCCACTCAAGCAATCTGAAATCGAAATCTCAGGACATGCAATTCAGTGTCGTCTCAATGCAGAAGACCCCCTACATTTCGTCCCATCACCTGGTAAATTATGGGATTGCCATTTCCCTGGCGGCAAGGATGTCAGAGTAGACACCCATGCTCACGTTGGTTACAATATGCCGGGGAGTTTTGATTCATTATTGGGCAAACTCATAGTCAAAGGAAGTGATCGTTCAGAAGCAATTGCAAAGATGAAGTCGGCGCTCAAAGAAACGACAATCATCGGCGTGGAAACCGTCATACCTCTACATCGAGCAATTATGGATGAGCCCGATTTCATTGCCCGTGACGTTACAATTCAATATCTGGAACAACATCCGGATTTACTGGGGTGATTGTATGGATGTGGTCATTGTGGGTTCATTGGCTTACGATGATTTGGAAAGCGAAGCAGGTTCAATTACAGATTCACTGGGTGGTTCTGGAACCTTTGCAGGTTTAGCTGCGGCATTCCACGCAAGTCGCCGTTCTGATCAAGGAGGTACACTCCCAATCGGTTTGGTATGTGCGATTGGTGATGATTTCAAAATGGAAGATTTGGATCTATTGAAGAGAGCTGGCCTTGATCTCACCGGAATCGAACAAATAGATGGTGGTCGTACATTCCGTTGGCGTGGGCGATATGAAGGTAATATGTCTGAGGCCATTACAATTGAAACTCAGCAGAACGTATTGGAGGATTACGAACCCCGTGTTCCCGCATCATGGTGGACTCCTCGTATCCTTTTCTTAGCCAACAATCATCCTTCTATTCAAGCACATGTTTTAGATCAATGTGAAGGTGCTCAATTCATCGCATTGGATTCAATGAATCTGTGGATAAACATCGCATTTGAGGCATTATCAGATGTTCTTCGCAGAGTAGATTTGGCCATTTTGAATGATATGGAAATTCGAATGATTGCAAAGGATGAGAATCTCATCCGAGCAGCCCAAGCGATTCGTAGTGGGGCATGTCTACACGGTGGTGAAGCAGCGGGTGCGGGCCCTAAAATCCTCGTCATAAAGAAAGGCGAACATGGTAGTGTGACATTGACTGAACAAGGTGTCATCGCCCTCCCGGCTTTCCCGACTTCCACTGTCATCGACCCGACTGGTTGCGGCGATTCTTTTGCCGGCACATTATTGACACATCTCTCAGAAAGTGAATCGCTGAATCCCACACTGGATGAATTACACAATGCTTTGGTGCATGCAACCGTAACTTCATCGTTCACATTATCTGCATTTGGAACGGATGGATTGGTTGGATTAGAACGAGGAGATTATCACGCTCGATTAGATTCGTACCGACGCATGGTCGGATTAATTTGAATCATCCAAGTCTGGATATCCCGTGATGACCAGGTGCTTCCTTTGGTGGAGATGTGCTTGCTAGATTCCCAAATGTGAGTTTCTTGTCAGCGGCTTTCAATAGGTTCGCAATGGGTTCCAAATCACCACTTGCTGCAAGTCTGCCAATGAGTTTGTTAGCTTCGTCTTCTGCGTATTCGCCACCAGTCGATCGAGATAGGTTTCGAAGTCGATCAGCAACTTCTGCTTGGTGATCTTGATCTGCTCTCAATCGAATAATCTGACCACTACGAAGGGGAACATCTCTGTACACCCCATCATCAAATCCATCTTGATCTCCGTACGTTGATGCATAATCATCACTTTGGATTCTAACGGGTCGAGGAGTCGTACTGATTGATTTTTCTCCGTTCGTTCTTTGGAACATCTGTAGGCTGCGTTTTGCCAATCTAGCAAATCGTCCTTCCTTTTTCGTGGATACATTTTGAATCCGTGGAGGTGGGGATGACCGGATCATTGAACTGATGGCAGGGAATCCAGATAATTCTTCGATTTCATGTCGATGAACTGTGGTATGCTGTGAGGTTTGTTGTTGAGCAGAACGAATCTCTTCTTCACGCATACGAGCAGCAGCAACCACTCCCGGAGTACATTCCTGTCTTAGTGCGTGTAGAGTTGGTTCAGGTAGTGTGGTTGCGAGAGCCGAAGATGTGGGCATTGCATTGCGAATCGATTGTCCAGACCAAGTGGGCTGTTCATCTACATACTGTGTTGGCTCCGGCATCACAGTCGTTGTGGGAGTTGGACTAGAGATGGAAGTAGGATCGTCAAACATGCTACCGAATATTCCAGTGTCAGTCGTTTGTGTGGATTCAGAATCATCGAACATATTCGTCGACAAAAAGTCTCCAGCATGTTTAGCCTCACTCAACGCAGATTGAATTCTTGTGGTTGGTTGGTGATTTTTCTCTTGGTACCAATTGGGTTCTTCACGACCCCATGCACGTTCGTATGCTGAACTCTCAGATTCAGTTGTCACCGGTGAAGTTGGTTGTTCCCATGGTCGTTCCCATTGAGTATCAGTCGTTGGACTGGCAGATGGAACTTGAATTGCCCATTCGGAATCATTTGAACGTGTTTCTTGCAAGTTTCCTCTCGCTCGCTCAAGAAGCCCCCTTCCGGCCTGATCAGCATGACTTTCAGAGGCAAAAGATTCCGTAGCAGTTGGTGTGAAAATGGTGTTTGCTGGTTGAGGTTCAGGAATGTTATCCTCCCGTCCATTGTACATGTTTGCGAGTGCTCTTTCTAGGTCTGCCTCATCAAAGACATCAGGTTCAGGAAGTAATACCGCTTCCTCAATCACTTGATTGTGAATTGCTGCTGTTTCTATCTGCATGGCTTGCAAGGGGCTAATCATTGGGTAGTTTGAATGTCGATGAAGTTCCTCTAAACCTTCTCTTGCTTCTTCCAATGTTTTACCTTCACAGAGTCGATTGACCATCATTTGTGTACGTAGTAATAGGCTATCGCGTCCATGTAATACGTGACGATCCCCTGCCTTCGTGTCGATGCAAAGTGCCGGTCTTCGACCAATCAACCAAGTGAAGATGGTAATGGCTCCAATGGCCAGTGCATAGAGTTGAATCGGGCCAGTTAACACGCGGGCGGCTAGAATCATCGTAATGACTCCAATCCAAGTTACACCTGGTGGCGTAATCGGTACGTGGTGATGGCGAACACGTTGGATGGTTTCTAAATCGATTCGAAGACCTTTTCCATCTCGGCGCTCAAATAGCAATTTCCCCTCATCGAGTAAACCAATAATTCGTCCTTCGATTCCGGTCAGCCTGAGCGGTGCGAGAATCTCTCCCCGCTGCTCAGACTGAACCCCGAAGGGTTCATCCTGTCGAGCCATCCCAAACCACG
Source organism: Candidatus Thalassarchaeaceae archaeon (assembly GCA_030747485.1). Classification (GTDB taxonomy): domain Archaea; phylum Thermoplasmatota; class Poseidoniia; order Poseidoniales; family Thalassarchaeaceae; genus MGIIb-P. Next base: position 29,033 of record JASLKP010000002.1, read on the forward strand.
CAGCGACACCTGTTGCTTATACAGTTTATCGGAGGGAATCACCATACAACCCCTGATTTTAGGGGTCTGTGGAAACGCCGAGTTTAGGCGACACTGAGGTTCTCTGCGGTCCCCATTATCCTCATATTTCCAGCATCAAGTTGGGCGATGATTACTGGAGCATTTCCTTGCGCTTGAATCCAAAGGGGTTGTTCCCATTCCACATTCAGCGTTTTTCCTTCAATGTCAACAATACGACCAACTGTAAATTGTAAATCCACAGCACCGTGGATTACGCCACCTTCACTTAATTCTCGTTTTTGGAATGGAGCATATGAAATTGTAAACTTGGATGAATCGTGTCGAATCAATGCGCCTGCGTCAGCATGAGTGATCACACAGCCCCGATGCAGGGCTTCTTCACGGAGATTACGTAATGCCACTCCGACACGATCTCCTGCCGTACTTGCTTCAACATCATCATCCATCACTTGGAGACTACGGGTCACACCCTTCTCATTGGCAGGTAGGACAATGACCTCGTCATGTTTGCAAATCGTTCCTGCTTGGACATAACCAATCGCCACCAATCCGACACCCTTGACATTGAAGTGTTGGTCGATGGGGATGACCAATGGTGCATTCTCTTCCGTTGCTCGAGAATCAACAAGTGAATCCATGTACGAAAAAAGAGCGGTTCGAAGTTCGTGTTCATCGGGCACAGTTTCGTGTATGGTCCAATCCTTTATTCCAGCCTGAGACACAATCAATCGCACTTGTTCAACATCAACCCAACCTCCCTCTTCAGGAGAAATAATGACGTGTCCATGTGTGATGTTTGCAGATCCAAACGCAACGAGGACCTCACCTAGACTGGCATCTATTTTCGATACTTCAACAATGCCTGCCTTGGCCACATTGAGTACACTCAGAAGTGGACGTAATCTCTCAGGATGCCGAAGTGGACGAAGTAATGACAAGATTCGGACATCTCCATCCATTGTTTCTTTGTGAACATATGATTCGATGTCCCTCACATCACCTTTCTTCCCGAGCGTACGGGCAAAATCCTCTGAACCCACGTAGGCCACGTTGAGGACTGGCATAACTCGCCGTCCGGCGTCTACTTGTTGAATGCAACGCTACTGTTCTGCTGCCTTCATCGCGTCACGAGCCATTTGGGCCTTATTCCACATCGCTTTCTCTTCATCTGATTGTGGTGTAAATTGGGGGATTGGTATCGGTCGCATCTGAGAATCAATTGCGACCATAAAGAAGAATCCCGAACAAATTTCTTCGGTAACCCATTCACTTCGACTCAATCTCTTTGAAACCACATGTACGCCTGCAGTGTGAGTGCTGGTATGAACAACTGTTGCAGTTGTCTCAATGAGATCTCCCTGATACGCAGGTCTCTTAAATTTCAGCGCATCTACTGAAACGGTTACAAATTCACGATGAGCAAATTTACTCGCAGCCATCCCCGCTGATGTATCCATGATGCTCATCAGTCGCCCTCCAAAAAGGGTATTGTAGGCGTTTGTGTGTTGTGGAAATACTTCATCCATCTTGGTTACTGGTTCGGTTGAATACGGGTCTGACATGTCTCTCCCCGTACGTGTGTGAACACCCCCCCTTCTTGAGACTGTCAGTAGTCAACGGCCTACCCATCCCATTATGATGGGTTGACCTCTTCATCCGAACATGGAGGGTTCACGCACCTGTGTTGCTCTAGTTTCCGGCGGAATCGACTCACCGGTTGCAGTCGCTAGAATGGCTCAAGATGGATGGAAAATTGTGCCTCTTCATTGTTCTCAAGAACCCATTACTGGAACTGAAGCCGAAGATAAAACAGTTGAGAGTCTAGTCCATCTCAAATCATCATTGGGTCATCATGGAGACAATATTGATTCAGAATTGCGAGTGGTCACAGTAGGTGAAACACTCGCTAAATTCACCGACCCAAAATCACATCGAGATTACTTCGTCCACATGAAGAGATTGTTTAATGCAATTGCATCGAGTTTCGGAAATGATGTGGGCGCAGTTGCAATTTTAACCGGAGAGAACTTAGGTCAGGTCAGTAGTCAGACTCTTGGAAATTTAGGCGCAGTTGAGGAGGCTAGTGAATTGCGAATCCTCCGCCCTCTCCTTGGACTTGACAAACAGGAAATTATCGATGAAGCACGAGTTCTTGGAACCTATGAAATCGCTGCAGGTCCAGAAGTCTGTGATGCCCTTGGTCCAGATCATCCTACAACTGTCGCTGATCTGACTCGTCTTCGTGATAATGAAACAGAGTTTGGAGGTTTAGCAGCTCTTTCTGATACATGTTTATCCAATCTTAGGATTCGTTCTCTAGTGTGACATTAGTGCGATACTGCGGCCCCCTTAGGGGCCGCGCGTCAAAACAGCGGAGTTATATGCGTTCTAAAGGTCGCAGCGACGGAACCACTACGTGGTTCGCAATGGATGTGATGTGACATGACTAATCGAAAGCGAATTCTCTCTATGACGATGATCGGCTTGATGCTATTCTCAACAACACTGGTTCATGCTGCTACGGTCAGTACTTTTGCATCTGGTGGGGCAGAGGTAACTGTTGAGCTCCGTGATCAAGGAGTTTGGGCAGATGATTTGACAGCTGGTATTGAATTACCAGCGGGCGAAACTGTGAATTCTGCAGGATTGATTGTCGGCACAGATTCCGCCATTCACAACCACGTCGACACGATTGATGCATCGATTATGGACCATATTTGGAATCCAGCATACAACACAGGTCTTACTCAATATTCATCAAACAGTGACTTCACAGTTGATGAAGATTATATCAAGATGATTAGTTTAGGTTACAACGCTGATTTCGAAGCCAGTAGAGAGGGTTGGACACCTGGTCTTGAACAAGGCCCTAACATGGTCAACTGGGGGCATGGTTCTAGTGAAGAAACACCACCAGAGTTGCAGAGTGGTTGCGGCGTAGGAGATTGGTGTTGGGGGACTGATTTCACAGGCTTTGACTACACACAGTCTCTTCCCAATGGTGAATACCAATTGGAGTTGACCAGTGAATCGTTTTATGTCAACCCAGGTAAGTCCGATTTGTCTTTCAAATCCTTCCACAATATGTTTTATCGTGAGGCTGGAACAAATCAGTATTACTACGATGATTGTGCATACGTCGCAGTCATGAATTCAACAAATAATCAGGATTGGAACGACCCGATTTACATGCCATTTAACATTGGAAGTACAACAGGTGTGTCTCCTAACAATGGATTATATGCCCTTGGTGCGGCAACAAATCAGGTTCCAAATGCGAAATGTAATTTCCTAGGTACAAATGGACCACAAATTGGAGATTATGTACTCGGTGGAAATGGTACGACCAGTGGTAACACACCGGGTGGTTGGTCAGATATTGAAATCGACTTATCCGGACACAGTGGTCGATACGCAAAGATTGTTTTTATCATGGAAGTCAATGATCACGGTTCTGCATTCCCAGTAGAACCTCCACATGCTGGTTGGTATATCGATGGCGTCCGTGTGGGTGATCCTCTCCCTGCTCAGGGACATGTAATCATGAGTTCATTCGCCCCTCAATCTAGTGGACAACCAGGATTCCCTGATGGGTATGGTGTCTTACAATTAGATTTGGTCAAAGCATCTTCAGCTGACTTTGGTGTCGACGTATTAGACGCAGGTACTGGCGCTGTTATTACAGATATTAATGGAAATGTCATGAGTGATTTACAAGGCTCTTTAATCGAGCTTTGGGACATCGATGGGGACACTCACCCTCTTATTGATTTGAAGTTCAACTTTGGTTCTGGTTCCAATCGTCTATCATCTCCTGTGTTACATGGTTTCCATATCGGTACTAGAATTGGAACGACATTCAATAACACTGATGGCGTTTTCATCTTGAATGGAACAATCAATTCTGGTAAATGGGTGACCAGTATGGCTGAATCCTCTGCAGCATTGGTGACTGCAGCAATATTGGATGATTCATTCACTCCACCTGTGATGCGAACTTCATTTTCTAAACCAATTGTCGCCGTGAAGCCAATCATTGTAGATTCGTGTGGTGGTCCGACAAGTATCGGAATAATGAGTATGAATGAAGATGAAAATGCATTGATGGGTATGACTGATCAATGGACTTCATTTTCAGTACCTACATTCACCTTTGGAATGATGATTGAATATGCGACTCTCTGTGATGTATTTTCCATTCACGCAGATATTCAGTTTGCTCACAATTCACGTGGTATTAGTCTAGATGTTGCTGCAGACGGTGACATTGAATGGGGTATGACTGATCCTGCATTCGGTCGTTTCGGATTACAGGATATGTTCAGGACTGGAATCGTCAATGGGATCAATGAAGGTGATACAGAGCGTGAAATCGCACTTGATATCAATTTACATGGAGAGGGTGCACCATTCCTCCTTCCAAAGGGCGCTTCAATTACATATGCTGAGATTAGCCACTACCAAAATGGAATTGGTGGCTTCAACATGACTTTGGTCAGTGGAAACCAACAGGAAGACATTGGCGAAATCGAAGATTTGCCATTTGCGATTCCATCACCTGGAAGTCCTTTGGTTTCAATGCAAGATCAGATTCAATCACTGCTCGATAATCCTCTGGTGCCCACTGCGTGGGTAGATGCATATGGAAACGAATGGTATCTCTTCCGTATCATGGTGGATTCTAATGGTGCAACTCCTGGTTCAACCATCACGTTCCGTGATTTGCACATTACCTATGATTGGAGTCGTGCGATTAACGATGATAACAACGTTGCTAGGGAACTCAATCAGGGCGTAGCACTCGCAAGTAGCGGTTCAGCGGCCTCTTTGGTGGTGGTTCCGATGAGAATCATCGGAGGTTCAGGAGGTGCAATCTCACTATCTTCTCTTTCTGTGTCTACTACGGGTGGTTATGACTCTACACTGAATTCTCAGGGCATCACTGGAATGTATCCCAATGGTGACATTATTGAAATCATCACCACCCATGATGTTTCATCCGCGACAGGACAAACACTTGGTGGGGCCAGCCTTCTCTTTGAGACCACAGAAGGGAATCTTGAACTTCTATGGGATGCAACCAATGATAGTTTCTGGGAAGAAACAGATCCTGATGATTACTTAGATTTCATGAGTATGCAATCGCTTTCCACCGACTTGTCTTCAGGCAAGGAACTTCGCTGGAGATTCCGAGTTAATCCATCATGGGATGATGTTGCAAGTGTCCGTCTGTATGCTGCTGCCCTGTCAAACACTGGTGTGAATGGCTTGCCTGCGGGTGTTTTGATTGAACCATCTACTGGAAATGCCGTGGAGAACGATGTCAGCATCACAGAATTCCATCTATTCAATCAGGGTGGTATTGAACAACTCAATCTCTCAAACGCGTATTCTAGCAATACCATCACGCTTGAATTCAATGTTCGCTACGAAGATTTGGATGTTGCACCGAACGCAAATAGTTACCAAATGTTGTTGCAGAAACGTAACCAATCTAATTTGTCTGAGGAATGGATCTTCGTTGACTCAACCTCAGCGACTCTTGATGGAGACTACATGTGGTCTCCTTCCCTGCCACTGACTGAAGTGGGCACGGAGCATTATCGTTTGATGATTGATAATTATACAGATGGTACGACAAATTGTCCACCATCCAGTTATTCTCCTGACGAATTATGTGCGATTCGATTTTCAATGACTCTAGATCCATTCTCGCCCCACCTTGTCAATATCTCAGTATTCAGTGTTCAAGGCGATTGGAGAGAACTAAGTGACGACACATGGGTTCCTGCAAGTAACAATCAGAAATTCCGAATTGCTGCTCAAGACCTTCCTTTGGCACCTGAGACATTAACCCTCAATTATTGGGTGGAGGCTGAACATGACTGCGGGCTCGATGGCCTTTGTCCAAACGATGTAGCTTGGATTAGTTCAGATGCTGGTGAACTTGATCGCGAGGCGCAGTATAACGAATATTCGCAAATCGGCTTGATTCGGGAAACTGCCACGGACACCTCGATGTACTACATCGATCATCCTTGCCAATGTATCAGTGATTACGCCAATAGTGGAATTGATCCTCCGCAAATGGTCAGTTTGTTTGTCTCGGGTGGAGATATTGGTGGCAATTCTATTGATGGCGGTTCCATTGGTGTGAATCACGATTTGGTGACCTATATCGGCATGGATTCTCGAACTCCTTATCCACAGGCATTGCGAATCACAGATTCACATGGAACTGAACTCAATGATGTCAACAAGAGCATGTATGCAGGCAACATCTACCACTTGCTCGTTGATGCACGTGATGAGAACGGTTGGAGAGATGTCGATTACATCAGTATCGCACTGAATCCATCGATTTCCAACCCTCTGCTGCCTACCTATGATCCCGATGGTGCCATTGTGTTGTTCTACTCTGCACAAAATGATACTGCATGGACTGAGTATCCCAATGGATATCTCGAAATCATTGATGATTACGAGAACACTGGATTGAAACCAGAAATGTTAACTCAAGATGGTGCGGTTCTAATCTCGCCTTTCGAACAATACTTCACAGTAGATATCCCCATTCGTCTTGGTTGGTCTATTCCTTCGGCTTATGTGGGTGGAGTGATGACTCCTGCAGTCAATATCAAAGACTTGGATTTGGCCAATAATGAGGTTAACATGGGCCAACAACGAGCCCAGAAGTGGGACTACGCCAGTGACTTCCAATTGGATACGACCACATTCGTCGTAGAGGACACATCAGGATTCGCTTCATCAGGTGTGGGATTGATTGATGGGGGCTTCGTTAATTCTGGTGATATTCTAAGAATCAGTGGAAGATATGTATTCAACGAGAACATCAACTCTCTCGTATTCGTTAGTCCTGAAATTCCTCTAACGTTGGAATTGACTCGTACTGCTGCATTCCCGAACGGTGGTGGCCCTGGTCAATATCAGGCCTCTTTGCCAACCACTGAGACATTCTCGTTTGAGAATGGTACCTTTGAATTGTTGATTCCAGCATCTACAGCAACCAACGAATATACCTACTCTCTGGAATTAATCGGCCTACCTACTGGTGCTGTTGATGAAACACCGACGCCATCGAGAAATTTCTACGTTAATGTGGATGGCACCGCACCAGTCGCGGTATTCAATTCGTGGGAAATATCCAATCACGAAACTGGAGTTGCACTACAGGATGGTCGTTTATCATCATCAATCATGAATTGTGTCGACGTTGAAGTATACATTGATGAATTACAGAGGATGGATACTGATTCTGTAGAGGTCAATTGGATGTTCTATCAAACTCAGGAAGTGGGTGGATTCCAGTACAACTGGACTGACTATCTGACTACGTTTGAAACACCTTGGCTCAAGACTTCGTTAGACCTTGACCGAGATCAAGGACAGATTCGAGCGACATCCGTATGTCTAGATCTTTGGCCGGGCGAGGAAATCCCTGCAGAGATGGACAATGTGATTGTTAAATTCTGGATTACTGGACATGATTCTGCAGGTAGGGAAATCTCAGGTGGTGGCTCCTTCGGTGACGAAATCAAGAATGGAATGTATGGATTGGAGTATGAAGCCGCTGAATTCACATTGACTCGCGTCTCGCTTTCAACACAAAATCCGATGGCCGAAGACAATTTCGATTTGCTAATTGACCTTCGAAATGATGGTAACAAACCTGGAAATCTAACCATCATGATTTCGACAATTATTGGTGGTGTTGCAGATACGCCAAATAGCTATACTTGCCCTGAAACAGTATCTCCAGGAAATGAGTATCTGTGGCGATTAGAGATGCCTCAGTTCCCTGAGCCAGCAACCAATGTCAAGTATGTCATTCTTGACACTGATGGAGATGAATTGTATTCCACTGAATCGTTCAATGTAGCCAGATACACGTCGCAAGAAGATGACGGAGGAATGATGCTATGGGTTGGAATTGCAGGAGTGATTATTCTACTAATTGTCGCTGTTGTCATTGTTCTAATGGTCTTGAATAGAGGTCAAACGGAAGATGAAGACGAGTACATAGATGACGAAGACTTCCTTCCTCCTGGTGAAGCCGTACAACCAATGCGAAGCAGAGGTCCACCGGCTACCCGTGACAGTGACCGACGAGGCCCGCCTGGTGCATCCAGAGGTCCACCTGCTGCCGAACCGGCTCGCTCTCCAATGGAGATTGCCAAGGAGAAATTCCCATTCTGGGATGATGCAACAATTCAGGGTTACTTCGATCAAGGTTGGAGTGTAGAACAACTTGAAGAGTGGCTTGCAAGCCAATAATCAAATTTGGTGATTCAATGATTGATTCGGTGGCCCTTGAGTGGTCGCCAATCGATTGGGTTGACCCTGATGGAGGTATCATTCGCCTATGGCCTACTTTGCCAACAGTCGTCTATCCTGACTCACTGCGTAGAACCATCGGTCAATGGGATGGCATCGCCTTCTTGTTACCAACAGATGAACCGGATGTTTGGGATGAACAGGTAGTCGAAGAGAAGGCAAGTCCAGGTATCAATAGAGATGGAATTGCCGCTAGTGGAGGAATACTTGGGCGCATGATGGAAGGAATGTCTGCAATTGAGGGCATTCAAGTTGGCCGTTTTCCAGACCCTGAGCCTCGTCGTTTGTTAATCTCAGCACAGAGCGAAGCAGGTAGGGGGTCTAGACCCATTTTCTTCGTTGAGCCAGATGATGAAGAATGGACAGAATGGGTCGAATCCTGTGCAGATGAAATGACGCGCCCTCTACGACTTTTAGGATTGGTATTCGGCGGACGTGCATGGAAAAAAGAATTGGTCAAAGCCATGAAGCATACAAGTCCTCCGAGGTTGGAAAAGAATGGAGATAAGGCAAGAGGTTTAGCTGAGGCAAGTAGCCTTGCAGCAGCTTGGTGGTGCCGTTCTGAAGCCAGTTTCACGGATGAATTGAGAAGTCAAAGAGATGCTCGCTTGTGCGCACGTTTACGTGGCTCTCTTTCTGTGCTTCGAGAGGGACAGGTTGATGTTGACATCCCTCCCGTGCTCCTCGTGCCGGTGATGCAGGCTTGGATGCCATCGATTCACAATGCGTTGCTAGATGAGCCGAAACCAGAGTCAATGGAATGAAGGAGGACGATTTGATGAAGGGTGCAAGAATTGAGAATCAATTATATCGATTCAAATCTCCTGTTCCGATTAATCAGCAACGTGTTGTTGATGAGATTGGTGGAAATAAAAGTGGGCGCTTCGTGATGATTTCACTTCGTTCCCCTCGCTCAACCCTTCTCATCGATGACCAAGATCGAATTATCGTACATGGGTGTAAGAAACAGGAGATTGCTCATTTGGCTGCCAAAGAAGTTCTTCTGAGATTGGGCGAAGATGAGTCTGGAATGACATTTGAGTTAGGTCCTGCAGTGGCTTCATTCGATTTTGGTTGCAGTGTGAAATTGGAGGGGGTACCAGATCTATTTCCAGATGCCACCATTGATACTGAATTAGATTGTTTGAGAATCGATGACACACGACACGAAGTTAAACTTCTCCTCTTTAGAAATGGTCGGGGAATCGCCACAGAGGCACGTCATGAAAAACTTGTAACAATGGCTGCCAAACGTTGGATGCAACGCCTATCTGATGAGAATCTTCTGAGTTGATACGATGGCCATCAAAAATGGCCGATGGGATGGCCCAATCTGGGACACACACCTTCATCTCGACCGAGCGGGCCGATTTTTAGATGCGACTCATGACTTCGTTCGTGCAGGGGGCACTCACCTATGTTTGGTCCACAAACCAGCTTTCACTGAGAAGTTACCAAGAACTCTAGACGAGGTCAAATCGGCTTACCAAGAGACCATCGAAATTGGTGAAGCAGTACGTCGAGAATGTGGATTAGATGTTCGAGTGATTCTTGGGCCCCATCCGGTAGTTTGGGAACATCAGATTCACGACATGGGGATTCAGGCTGCTAGTGACCTACATATTTCATCGGTTGAACTTGCAATTGAATATTGCCTTGAAGGCAAATCAGTCGCAGTGGGCGAAGTGGGTCGACCTCATTATCCTGTATCTGATGAAATATGGGCTGCTGCAAATATCCAACTTGAAGAAGTCATGAGAATGGCAAACAGAGCAGATATTCCAATTCAGTTACACGTTGAGGATCACGGTGCACAAACCAATGAAGAATTAGGTAGTCTTTGTGATCGAGCTGGACTACCTAGAAACCGGGCCATTCACCACTATGCTCCTGCGAATGTTGCTGCAGAGTTTACCCATGGATTATCTTCCTCAGTCTCTATGGGTAAGGATAGCATTTCAACATTAATTGAAACTCATGCAAACGCTTCAGCATCTTGGACTATGGAGACTGATTACTTGGATGACCCTCGTCGACCAGGTAGTGTACTTGGGCCCAAGACCGTTCCGAAAAGAACTCAATCTCTAGTTTCATCATTATTGGAACAGTATGATGCGTCGGAGGTAGAAGAATTGTTAATCAAAATACACCACCTTTGGCCATCTGAACTTTATGGAGAATTGTGACCCTACGGGTCACTTTTGAGGGTCAGCCTCAAAACCCGTCGGCTTTGGGCCGAAGCAGCCCATAGGGCTGGAAGTGGACTGATGTTGAATCTGAAGGGTAAGACCGCGCTTGTCTTTGGAGTTGCATCTGAGGATTCGATTGCATGGTCAATTTGTCAACATCTCGCAGAGGCAGGGTGCAACCTCATCCTCGGTTATCAGAAGAGATTCATGAGCCGTGTTTTCCAACTCAAGAATCAGTTATCTGCCATTCAATCATTCTATCCCATCGATGTAGCCGAAGAGGAAACCACTGCAGAATTCTTTCACGAATGGCAGAAGGAGATGCCTGGGGCTAAGGCAGATATTATCATCCATGCAATTGGTTTTGCACCACGAGAATGTTTTGACCGACACATGCTTTTCGTTGAAGATGGACCAATCAACACTGCAATGACGATTTCTGCCCATTCTCTACAACGTGTGATGCGCCATGCAATGCCTCATCTGTCTCCGAATTCGTCGACAATTACGCTAACCTATGCTGCTAGTACACGACATGTTCCAAATTATGGAATCATGAGCATTGCCAAAGCGGCATTAGAGGCTTGGGTACGGGAATTGGCCGTTCGAGTTGGAGAGGACGGACACCGAGTGAATGCGATTTCTTCCGGACCAATTCGTACCTTAGCGGCATCTGGCATCCCAGGATTTTCTGACATCTTGGAACATGTTGAACGCAATTCTCCACTGCGACGAAATGTAAACCAAGATGATGTGGCTGGTTGCGCAGTATGGTTGGCAAGTCCACTTGGTGCTGGTGTAACTGGGCAAATCATCCACGTAGATTGTGGTTATTCTAGCACCATGGTGCCCGACAGTATCAATGATTGAGGTTATGATATGCCATCACTTGATGAGAATCCTCAGGATCCATTTGAGCCAATCGCCGTTATTGGCGTATCAGCATTATTACCTGATGCTGACGACATCACTACATTTTGGCAGAATATATTGGATGCAAAAGTATCGTTGAAATCAGTCCCTTCAAATCGTTGGATTGAATCAGATTTCTGGGTTGAGGGTGGCCCAAAAAATATCGATGAAAACAAAACCTACTCCAAAATTGGTGGTTGGATTGAAGGATTTGAATTTGATTGGCGCAGGTGGAGGGTGCCGCCAGGTAGTCTACTACAAATCGACCCGACGCAACTTTGGGCAGTAGAAGTCAGTGCAGCAGCTCTTGAAGATGCAGGATATTTGGGCGAGGGTTCTAAGGCGTTACCAAAAGAGCGAACTGGGACTATTTTTGCGAACGCTCTTGGAGGTGAAAATCGCAATCTTTCCAATCATCGTGTATGGGCAGATCAATTCGCTCGTTACGCGGTTGAGATGGGCGGAATGCCCGAATCAGGGATTTCTGCATTCAAAGACGCGATGCTCGAAGGTTTGCCAAAAGTCGATGAAGATACCATGCCGGGTGAATTGGCGAATGTTGTTGCAGGTCGAGTGGCAAACTTACTTGATTTACAGGGGCCCAATTATGCTACAGATGCTGCTTGTGCAACAACCTTCGCTGCCGTTCTTGATGCGTGTCGTTTACTACAAACCAGACAGGTAGACCTGATGATTGCTGGTGCAAGTGATCGAACAATGGATCCTGCAACCTTTGCTAAATTCAGTGCAATCGGAGCACTTTCTGCCACACATTCAACACCTTTCGATGCGGGTGCTAATGGTTTTGTCATGGGTGAAGGTGCAGGTGCAGTCATCCTCAAGCGATTATCAGATGCAATCAGTGATGGTGACAGAATTCACGCTGTGATACGTGGAGTTGGTGCGAGTAGTGATGGCCGAGGTAAGGGGATTACTGCACCCAGCACACGGGGTCAAGTACAGGCGGTCGAGCGTGCATATCAACAGGCCGGTTATCGCGCATCTACAGTTGGCCTTATCGAAGCACATGGAACTAGTACTGTAGTCGGTGATGCCACTGAACTAACATCATTATCAACAGTATTTGCAGATCTTCCTGCTGGGGAATCAGTCGCAGTCGGTTCCATAAAGAGTCAAATTGGCCATCTCAAATCAGCTGCAGGCATTGCAGGTTTACTCAAGGCGATACATGCAGTTAGGGATGGAATCATTCCTCCAAGTGCAGGATTCCAAAATCCAAATGAAAACATCTCATGGGATGAGAACCCCTTCTTTGTCCCTACATCAACATCTCCGTGGCCTTCCCCTATTGGTCATCCACGTCGTGCAGGAATCTCGGCCTTTGGTTTCGGGGGCACGAATTTTCATTGTGCAATAGAGGCCTATGACTACGAACACCATTCTTCAATTGCAGCGGATTTCGATACACGCCGTTCAGCATGGCTCAATCCTCATCATATGGTTCAACAGCCCCCAATCGCAGAAATTGCTGAGAGGATGAGTTGGGATGAATTGAAAGAAATTGAAGGCGGTGTTTTGTTACTAAATGCTCCGACCATCAAACACCTCAAGATTAAGGCAGAGCAAGTCATTACTACCCTGTTTAGTGGTGAAAATTTTGATCAATCACCGACTGGTAAACGACTATCATTTGAACTTCCAAAGGCAAGTTCTGATTTCGTTGCAGAAGGTGTTCGAATGGCCATTGTTGCTAGTGACTGGTCACAACTAAAGAAGAGGTATGAATTGTTTGAATCATCAGTAGATGATACTAGCAAATGGGCTTTCCTTTCCAAGCAATTGATTATGATTTCAGATGATCCTATATTGGGTGATAATGCAAAGGTTGCCCATCTCTATCCTGGACAGGGTAGCCAATATGTAGGCATGACACTGGATTTAATGAAACGTTACAATTGCATTGGTCAAACATGGGATGAAGCAGATCAGACCATGGTTGAGGTACTAGATGGTGAAACACTTTCCTCCTTTGTTCTTCGAGACAATCTAACTGAAGATGAACTCAAAGAGGCTGAATACAAACTCAAGCAAACAGAGTATACACAGCCAGCAATGCTGACTGCAAATCTCTCATTGTATCGCTTGCTCAAAGCACACCATTTAGAACCAGACATGGTGGCTGGGCACTCGCTTGGTGAATACGCGGCTTTGATGGTATCAGGGATTCTCAATTTCGATGATGCATTGCGTGCAGTCGCTGCTCGTGGAACTGAAATGGGAAGTGTTGATGTCCCAGATACTGGATTGATGGCATCAGTAACGGCCCCATTTGAACAAATTGAAGCGGTGCTTGCAGAGGAAGAGGGGTATGTCATTGCAGCCAACAAGAATAGTCCAAAGATGACCGTCATCGCCGGAGAAACTGAATCGATGAAACGGGTAGTCAAGCGCTTTGAAGAAGCCGGAGCACCTTGTGCGATTCTACAAACCAGTCATGCCTTCCATTCGCGGATTGTTGCACCTGCAAATGAACCACTCCGCCGATTCCTTGAAGGATTGGACCTCTCTCTTCCAACCATACCAATCACTTCGAATGTAGATGGAGGTTGGTATCCAAACATCGTCGCTACTGGTGACGACCCTAAGGGGGCAATCTTAGCCAAACTTGCCCCTCAGATGTCCTCTGCAGTAGAATGGACAAAACAAGTGGAGACGATGTATTCCGACGGGGCGAGAATGTTCGTTGAAGTTGGACCGAAGCGTGCACTTTCTCTGTTTGCTGAACAAATTCTTGAGGAGCGCACACACGTCGTTACCAATACAAATCATCCTAAGATTGGTGGAATTTCTTCATTTCATGCGGCTTTGGCAATTCATGCCCTCGCCGGTCGAATACCAAACATTCCCGATGAAAAAAGTCCACATCTGACGGCCGCCTTCAAAGCAGGCGTTGTTCAATCAACATCACCTCAAGTGATTGATGCAGTGCAACCCGCGGTCAATCTCGATGAGGATAGCATCGCTGAATGTTATCGTCAAGCAAAGGAAGAATTTGTTGCCAAAATCGTATCAGAGATTGCAGGTTTCCCTCTTAGAATGATTCATGGTTCTGCAAATTTAATCACCATTGGAATCAATCCAGATCAATTATTGAATATTCACCGTACCATCCAAAATTCAATTCGGGTAAAAGGCACTACATCTGCGAAAACACTCCCTGAATTGGTTGAATGGTTGGATGAAGTTCCCGGTGGAGAATCAGTTGCCATTGAACGGTTTGGAAAAACGAGAACGACCCATGTACCTCCCTCAACGAGTCAACAACACATCCCACCACCTGCAGTTATCTCCGATCCTTTGGCCAATCGTCGTTCCAATCCATATGTTGTCACCGGAGTTAGTTTGGGTCTCCCTGGCATGTCAGAAGTTTTCGCCCCGGATGCACTTGATCGAATCATCGCCGGTGAGAATTTCATCTCTGAATTATCAGATGAAATCAAACAGAGATTGTTGGATAAGAACTTGATTAGAATTGTCAAGCATAAAGACGGTTCTGCTGATTTTGTTCCTTGTGATTCGTTTGAACTCATTCCACAACTCGCTGGTAGGGCTGGTTATTTCGATTTGGCAGAACAGTATGGAGTGGACTCAAAAATTGCAGATGCGATGGATATCTCCACGAGCCTTGCCGTTGCGGCTGGACTAGAGGCCTTGAAGGATGCAGGATTGCCACTGATTGCAGTAGAACAGACGAATAAAGCAGGTAAAAGAATCATACAGAAATGGAATCTTCCAGAATCGGAAAGAGACCGAACAGGTGTTGTCTTTGCCTCTTGTTTTCCTGGCATAGACATGGCAATCAAACATGCACAGAATAACGGTGCGGATGTAGATGGAAATTTTGATCGCCAATATCTTCTCCAAATTCTGACCATGGGTCACTCACAGTTTGCCCAATGGATTGGGGCCAGGGGTCCAAATACTGCTGTAAACAATGCTTGCGCATCAACACCTGCAGCCATCGCTGTGGCTGAGGATTGGATGGCTACTGGCCGCTGTGACCGTGTCATTATTGTTAGTGCAGATAACGTAACCAGTGACAATCTGATGGAATGGATTGGCGCTGGTTTTGCCGCAGCTGGAGCCCATGCAATTGGCAATGTTGTCGAAGAGGTTGCTTTACCGTTCGATGTGCGACGAAATGGAATGCTGTTAGGAATGGGTGCTTGTGCGCTTGTTCTTGAGCGTTCAAAGGATGCTACAGAACGTGGTGTCATTCCATATGTCGAATTGTTAGGTGCACATATCGGGAATTCAGCCTATCACCCCACTCGATTGGATGTCGACCATGTTTCAACATCACTTGATCAATTCATGTCAAAGATGGAGGAAGATTGGAACATCAATCGTCACACTATTGCTGCAAACTTATCGTTCATGTCTCATGAGCCAGCAACACCGCCAAGAGGTGGCTCGGCTGCCGCTGAAATCCAAGCCTTGCGCCATACATTTGGTGAAAGCGCATCTAAGATAATCATCACGAATACGAAGGGATTCACAGGTCACCCTATGGGGACTGGAATTGAGGATGTGGTTGCCATTCGTGGCTTAGCCCAAGGTGAATTCCCTCCGATTGCAAACTTCCAGCAACCAGATCCTGAACTTGGAGATTTACACTTGTCAGTTGGTGGTCCAGTGGATGTACAATACGTCTTACGACATGCTGCGGGTTTTGGTTCTCAAATGGCATTGACATTCCTCAAGAGAATTGCCTCTGATTTGAATCGAACAGATCAATCACGTCTTGCTTCATGGACATCAAATGTGGTATCTGGTTCAGTTGATCTCAGAATTCTGAAACGAAAATTGGTTGCCTATGTTGACCCTGATGAACATCTAATCGGGGGAGTACAAGGAGAGCCCTTTGCAATCGCGGAAATGAAGATTGAAGTTGTTGATCAAACACCGGTTGAGATTGAAACTCAACCCCTCATTGAACCCAGTGCCTCACCACCACCTTCTGGAGATGTAGCTGACAAAGTCGTCGAAGTAGTCGTCAAGCATACTGGTTACCCCGCAGATTTCATTGAACTTGATCAGGACTTAGAGGGGGAATTGGGCATTGATACTGTCAAGCAGGCAGAAATCATGGCAGAACTACGAGAGTTCTACGGGTTACCAGTGGACGAATCCTTCGTTCTTTCAGAACATCCAACTCTCAATCACATGATTGCCTATCTGGATCAAGGTAGTGACTCTCCACCTGTTGATCCCGTTGAAGAATCAATGCCCCCTCTTCCTGATCCAACGGCGATAACACCACCAGTTGAATCAGAAAAAACCGGTGTAAGACGTTGGCAAGTGGAGGTCGAAGAAGCCCCGCCTGAAGCCTCAACTCCCCTGGACATAGAGGGTAAAGTCATCGCAGTAACCGATGACCCTTGGGGAATTGCAGATACCCTTTGTCATATTCTTGAAGCTGCAGGAATCGATACTGTTAGAATCATGCTTGACCCCAGTATCGTATCGAAGATTAAGATTGAGAAAGATGGAATGGTTGACATAATTCGCGTAGATCCAGAAAATCATCAACAATTGGAGGAGGTCAGCAAACATCTTGCCGATGTTGGTGAAGTCGTAGCATTACTGCACCTAGCTCCCTTACGACTTGCTGGTGTTGGATGGGATGAAGAAACACAGGCAGCACATCTTGCATCATCTACACATGGACTGTTTGGCTTGCTTAAATCACTAGATGGCCACTTCTCCTCCTTATCTGATGGGACTGTCATGTCTGTGAGCGCAATGGATGGTCGCCATGGAAATGTCAGTGATCGTTTCAACGCGTTAGCAGCGGGATCTCATGGGATCGTCAAATCATATGCAAAGGAACATCCACATCTTCGCTGTCGGGCTGTTGATATCGACCCTGAGATGCTGATGGAGCCAACAAAATTAGCGCACCAAATCTGGGCTGAAGCCTTCGGAAGAATCGCCCCACTGGAGGTGGGGCTTACTCGTGATGATGGTCGCTGGGCCATGTGTTTGTACGAAGAAAATCTCATTGATCAAAGACATCCATTGAATGATGACGATGTATGGATTGTATCTGGTGGTGGTGGTGGTGTAACTGCTCAATGTATTGTAGGTATTGCTGAGGCAAGTCCGAATGCGGGTGCAACTTTCGTATTGCTAGGCCGTACCAGATTGGACCCTTCTATTGAAGAATGGATGAATAATGATGATGAAACATTAGAAAAACACAAGTTGGAATTGCGTGAATCCATGATCTCAGCCAGTGAATCTGGGAAAGTGACAATGGTTGAGTGGGATCAAGAATGGAGTAAGAAGATGCGAAGTTTAGACATTCATCGTACGATGAGGGACATTCAAGTTTCAGGTAACCGAGCAATGTATGATGCGTGTGATGTAACCAATTCGAAATCTGTAGGTAAGGTCGTTAATGCAGTTCGAAAGGAATGTGGTCCGATTACAGGTTTGATTCATGGAGCTGGAATGGAGGATTCCAAGTTAGTTGCAGACAAGACTTGGGATATGTTCTCCAAGGTGATTTCAGTGAAAATCGATGGATGGCGTGCCCTCATTAGCGCTTTAGATGAAGATCTTGAGCATCTCAGAATATTGTGTGCATTTACTTCGGTTGCAGGCCGATTCGGAAATGCAGGACAGGTTGATTATGCTGCGGCGAATAATATTCTAGATGCTGAAATGTGCCGCATTGCTCACCATGCAGATGCTCCTAGAGCAGTCTCAATTGCTTGGTCTGGATGGAAGGACATCGGAATGGCAACGAAGGGTTCCATTGAATCTGTATTCGCTCAAGCAGGAATTGAGATGATTCCAGTTGATGTGGGTGTTGAGATTTTCATCAACGAAATATTGTCGGGAGGCAAACGCCGAGTCGTTGCTGCCGGCGCTCTCGGGCAGTTGGATTCCTCAGCCAGCAAGAGATCACCTCCGCAGAAATTGCCACCTGATACTTCAGGTTTGTTGGCTGAACCGAATCGCTTCCCCTTCGTTGATCGAGTCATCGAGCATGAACCATATGAGTACATCATTACTGAATGCACTCTTGACCCCCATCGATATCCATTCCTAATTGATCATGCAATCGAAGGAACACCCTATCATCCTGGTGTCATGGCCATGGAGATGTTTGCAGAGGATGCACTGTTACTGTACCCGATGTGTACGTTGTCAGGATTTAATGATGTGAAATTTGGTTTACCAATTAAATTAATCAAAGACGAAGTCAAGCTTCGTGTTGTTGCTAAATTTGCATCTCAAAATGAATCTGAAATTAGTATTCAATGCCATCTTGAAAGCGATTTAATTAATTCGCAAGGAGAAATTTTCGGTGAACCACGAGTACACCATACAGCGACAGTCCGCCTTTTGAAAGATGGAGGTTTGCGTACTCCTATTATTCCATTCACAGCGCCAACTGGTCGTGCCAAAGCATCCTTCCAACCGGGTTTCGTATACGAGCGATTCTTCCATGGACCCAGATTCCAAGTTCATGGTGGCTTGGTCAAAGGCATTCGTGATGGGGATGATGTTGGTGCAGATGGAATTGCTCTGTTGAGGAGCCAATTGCCCAATTCTGATTTATTCCAAAAAGATGCTGATGGCGAGAATGTCTTGCTGGAATCGCTACCAATGTTAATTGAAGCATGTTTCCAAAATGCTGGTTTAGTTGCGATGGAAATCGATGAGATCTCAAGTCTTCCAATTGGTATTGAATCAGTTGAAGTCCTCAAATTACCAGCAGAGAGAGATGACCTAAGGATTCGAAGTTTCCGTCGAGAATTGGAACTTGATGGTGTCACAGTACATGATGCGGTTGTATACGACCGGAATCAGAAACCTATTGTGGTATTGTCGGGTCTACGTTTGAAAGGGATGTCACCTATTCCTGATGAATTAAAATTCACACTTAAGAGGAAATAAAATGCAATTGAAGAATCGATTTTACAATTGGAGAATAACATGACGAATTATTGGAATCCAGCGGGACCAGTGTCCAGATTGTATCTCCCCTCAAATTGTGACCAAGTCGATGTTCAAGCCGTTTGGATACCTGTACATGACACCTCACCTGTGGATGAAATTCCCGATATTTCTCAAGTACCACTTGTCAATCAATCTGAGGCATCAACATTTGTCATACCCAAGAGGGCACATGAGCATGCAGCAGGTCGCTATGCACTTGCAAGATTATTGCAAGGAATTGGTTTAGATCCTAATGAATTACAAATTATTCGTGACGAAAATCGCAAACCGAGTCTGATTTGGAATGATATTGATGTAGATTTACCACTCCCTGAAATCACCATCGGTCATTCGGGAGGTATTGCAATTGCAGCGATTTCAGTCGATGGCACACAAATCGGTTTGGATGTAGAACCATTGGAACATCCTAGACAACGCAATCTCCTCTCGATGATGGCCAGTGGGGTGGAATTCCAGTATCTCAACGACGTTTGGGACCTTGACGCTGAAATTGGTATGAAGGAAACCACTCGTACTTGGGTCATGAAAGAAGCAGTTCAGAAAGCCTGTGGCTATGGAATGCAAATTACACCACTGTCATTCAATGTACTCAACAAAGATGAGGTTGAATTGTCTCATGACGGACAGGGCTTCCGCTTGACGACACATCATTGGTTAGAAGATCTGATGGGGCAATCATTTGCCTTTGGTTTCTCACGAATGTTAAGCATCGTCTAATCATTGGCCAAAATTGCTTCAAGTATATCCGAATCTTCTTCGTTAGCCATTTTTTGAACTAATTTCCAACCAAAAATTGTTGCAATTGCCAACAGAGGGACCATCACTCTGAATGACCATAGATATTGATTGACAACAGTTTGACTGTCTCCTATTGCTGCCATGATACCTGCTGCAAGAGCCGAACCAATACATTGTCCAATGAAAATTGCTGCTGCTGAAATCCCTACTCCTCTATTCCGTTCCTCTAAGTTGGTGTGATGTGCCAATAGTGCATCACTGGAGGTGTAAAGTAATCCTACAACTGGAATGAGATAAATGGTGACTGCAATGGATGGTGGCATTCCGACTGCAAACAAAGTCCAGAGAACAAAGTAGAGCAATGCAGATGCAGTCAATACCTTCTCTGCTCCTATTTTGTCGCAAATTACGCCAGCATAAGTAAACAAAATTACGTTGAGAGCGAGGGCCCATGCTTCAAGAATAAATAGGACATCTAGATCGAAACCAATCTTTTCGATGTAATTCAATGAATTCAGAACTATAGCACCTCGAGGAATTGAAATTAGAAGGACAACGCAGAGTATTAACAATGGCCATTTACTTTGAAATGTGAATAATTCTTTCAAAGAAATGATATCCTTTTGCTCTCTTGGTAAATCGACAATAATACCTTCCATATTACGGAAACAAAGTGCTGCACCACCGTAGAATACACTTGCAACAATAGCGACAGCAATCATTCCATGATCACCGTATAGTCCACCCGCAACTGCTCCTAAGCCAACAGCTAGCATCCATCCGATTGCATGCATGAGTCCAATTGCTTCACCACGGAAATTTGGGGCCCATTCACTTGCCAGAGCAAATGGAATCCTCATTGAACCGAGCATCATTCCTTGTAACAGTGATAGTACGACAAACGGAATGAGTCCAACGAATGGCATCGGGATGAGTAAACCAATGATAATTGCACATGCCATTAACATCAGTACTCTTCGTTGACCAAAACGATCTGCAATTGCTCCCCAAATGAATGAACCAACACCGTATACGAAAACAATGAGGCCAAGGTATAGTGGAGTAAACCAGGCTGGAGCACCCAATGCTTGTGCATGAAATCTGAATACAGTGAATCCTAACATGAACCAACATGCTTCCATCAGTGTTCTACCAAACATATTCCAAGCAAACGAAGCACGTGCTTCGTATTCATCCTTGATTGTAATTTCACGCGATAAAAGTCGCTCCATTCTAAATCCTAGCCAGAGTGCCAACAGAACAGATGCCCCTATGGTTGCAAATTGCAGCCACAGGGTCGACACAATCACTCCTCCTCTTCACACGAATCGTCCAGTTCCTTGCTACCAAGGGTGATGATTAAGGCGATAACGAATAGTGGTGCCAAGACTTTAATCATCATCGGAGTGCCCCATTCAACTGGCCAAATTCCTACAGTCTCACCTAGCATTGCCCAAAGAGGTGCCATGGCAGGCATGAAGACGCAGAGCATCACAATCCCGAGTTTCCTCCGCCAGTGCATGGCCTAGTCCGAGCGGTCTCCCTCCATGAACATAAGGGAGTGTCCGGACCGAATCCGATAAGACCAACGCGAGGCCCGCAGAGATTACCGCGGATGTAGTGAAGGGGTTATCACCTGAGGTTTCCAACCTCATGTCACGGGTTCAAATCCCGTCGTCCGCACTTCTGAATTTGATACTGGCGTATTGAAAAACCATCGCCGAGAGGCCACCATATGTCACGTCATCATCACGGCACCTCCGTCGGAATTTCTGATGATGATGGTGCGGACGACGAGACTCAAATCTTAGGCCGTAGGATTTGGAGAATTTTCCCATATATTCGTCCTTATCGTGTCAGAGCATGGTTTGGAATATTGACCAATGGTTTTGCTCGTGTATTCGATTTGATACCGTTTATCTTCATTGGTTTCGCAGTAGACTATTACAGTGGAGTAGTATCTGGAGGAAGATTAGGTGAATTTCGAAATTTCTTAGATCAATATTTACTCAATTTGATTAGCGATGATCAGGCATTGTCTTACGGAGTCCTGATTTTCCTCGGCTTTGCAGGGCTTGCTATTTTCCAAGGTATTTCGGATTACTGTTGGCAAACACTAGGGTACAAGGTACAACACGATCTCAGATTGGATGCGACTCAAAGCCTCATCCGAATGGAAGCATCCTACTATGATCTCCGACAAACAGGCGTCCTCATGTCTGTATTATCTTCTGATGTCAATCAATTGGAGGATGTGATCTCAGATTCATCTACCTCAATCATTCGTATTTTCACGACATTCATCACTGCATTTGTTATTCTAATGATGATGTCTTGGAAGTTGACAGCAGTTCTCTTTGGCCCCCTCATCCTTATTTTCCCAATGGTGTATTTTTTCTCAACGCGTGTACAGCGGAAATACCGCAAGCAACGTGAATCGACCGGTGGAATTAACGCGGTACTTGAAAACATCATTTCAGGCATTGCAGTCGTTCAAGCATACAATGCCCAAGAATGGGAAATTTCCCGTGTTGCAAATGAGAGTGAAGAATACCGTGACGAAGCCATCGGGGCTAGCCTTGATCGTAATCGATTCATCCCTGGGTTGTACGGAGTTGCAGGAATCGTGTATGGTCTATGTGTTTCAATGGGTGGATGGTTGATGAAAGAAGGTGAGATATCGACAGGTGCTCTAGTCACCTTCCTTTTGATGATGACTCGCCTTTCGATGCCACTGTTCATCTTTGGAATGTTAGTCAATCAATTGCAACGAGGCGAGGCCGCCGCGCGTCGTGTATTCGCGATGGTGGATTTGGACCCCAGTATCATAGATCATGAAGGTGCTACAGATTTAGAAAATGCAATTGAAAGCATCGAATTCAGAGATGTTCACTTCACTTATCCGAATACGGATACTGCAGTTTTGAATGGCATATCTTTCACGGTGGGCCAAGGTGGATTCCTCGGTGTCATGGGCCATACTGGTGCCGGGAAATCAACAATTCTCAAATTGATTCTACGGTATTATGAACCAGAT
Organism: Candidatus Thalassarchaeaceae archaeon; assembly: GCA_030747485.1. Lineage (GTDB taxonomy): Archaea > Thermoplasmatota > Poseidoniia > Poseidoniales > Thalassarchaeaceae > MGIIb-P. Next base: position 52,280 of record JASLKP010000002.1, read on the forward strand.
TCTGGTGAAGTATTGGTAAATGGTCAAAACATTCAGGACATCACATTGGATAGTCTACGTAAACAGATGGGATTTGTGAATCAAGAGCCCTTCCTTTTCTACGGAAGTATTCGAGACAATGTGGTCTATTCTCGCGACGCCTCAGAAGAAGAAGTTGAGCGAGCCCTCCATCTGGCTGGTGCAGATGAATTCGTTGTCGAAATGGAAAATGGATTTGATACGTTGGTTGGAGATCGTGGCGTCATGCTATCGGGTGGCCAAAGAGCAAGAATATCTCTGGCACGTGCGATGCTAAAGAAACCAAGTCTCCTCATTTTGGATGAAGCATCTAGTGCTTTGGATGCTGAAACAGAAAGGCGAATCCAGTCCAATTTGTTGGGGACTGGTGGTTCCAGAACCACTATTGCAGTCGCTCATCGATTATCGACGATTCGTAATGCCAATGAGATTCTATCAATGGTAGATGGCGCTGTTGTTGAACGAGGAACGCATGATGCATTGGTTGCCAATGATGGTGTCTATTCAAGTCAATGGGCGATTCAAACTGGAGCTCTTGAGGAAAGGTGACTTCATGACAGAAATTGAGTGGCTCCTAATCCAAGCTGGTCGGGTCACAATTGGTGATTCTCGTGGGGCGCTCATGTTCGTCAATAATGGACCATTACATCAAATCAATATAGTCACGGATTTTGAAATCAGTTCGACACCGATTACCTACGCACAATGGGCAACTTTGACGGGGCAGCCAGCAGCAGGCAAGAAGTCAGATGAACAGATGAATTGTCTAACGCCATTGATGATTGAATCCGCCCTAAATTCATTTGAGAATATTCGCCTTCCATCTGAGGGTGAATGGGCATTGGCTGCTGAACAGAGTGTAATTTTACAAGGTGATTTTCAAGTTGAATTACTCGCTGATCGACCCCCACGTGGTGGATATTGGGGTGCTCCGTGTGATGGGAGGCCTTGGTCATCTCAACGCAGTTCAGGAGGTATCGGTGACCATTCTGCACACGTAACGAGGGTATGGGCGAATGATGACACCGTCCGTGGAGCCACTCCACGAGGCGTCACTCGTCAGCAGATGGGTTTCCGTCTCGTGCGTTTCTCAAACGAAGCGTATATGGGGGATCCACCTCGATTACCAAACGCACCTCCGAAGTCTGAATTATTGATGCGAGAAACAATTATTGCGCTTCTGATTGGGATTCTCCCCTCCTTCACTTGGGCTTGGTTCAATGCCAGCCGTTCTTATCTGGTTGATAGTTGGTTGAACATCGCTGTTGGAGGCATTTTCTTTTCTCTGATGACCGCATTCCTTTGGCGTCCACGTACTCCTTCATATCGGATTGGAACCAACTGTGGCAAGGTCAAGAGAATTGAATAATTACGACCTATTTTTATCATCAATTTGCAGTCCCGGCTTCTTTGAGATATGTATTCTCCACCATGCAGTAATGACTCCCATGCCATATGACCAATGCATGAGGAATGTCATCAATGGGGCGACAATAATTGTTCTAATTGTGCGTGAAGGCGAATTGCCCATTGCTGCCCCTAACCAACACAACACGATGTATAGTCCCGCTAGGCTAACTGGTGTGTGAACTGCTGTACGAGGCCACTCCATCGGAACGGTTGCAGTGGAGATGTCCCAGAATTCTGGCCATGCTAAGCCACCGTTCATCACACCAATGCAAAATGATGTGAATGCAGCTAGAACGAGTAATGGAAACATGCCCACTGCTGTATGGCTCCAAGCACGCATCCCTGAATGCTGGTGCGCTGCCAAAATACGTACAAGTCCATAATTTCGGATTTGCTTTCTAACTCGCTGTGGATCTCTTCGGCGATGCCACATAATCGCATCTCGGTCTTGCCATAATTTGTGTCCTTGTTGTTCTATCCGATAATCCATCATTGCATCTTCACAGCCGATGGCTCCTTCGTCAAATCCACCGACTTCATCAAGTACAGATTTTCGATATGCTGCATTGACACCAGGTAATTGTTCGGCTGGCGATAGCGCATCCGTTCCACGATTCCCATAATTTGTGCCCGCAGTGACCCATTTTGAACAGAAGGTGACATCAATCACGCGTTGCCAAAATGTGGAACGTGAATCTGGTGGGGCGAAGTTAGGTCCTCCCACACCAGCAACATCGTCTCGATCAAACCATCTCACTAGATTTTCAATCCAATCTTCTGGAATCCACACGTCATCGTCTGTGAAGCATACGATGTCGCACTCAATTTGTTTTAGAGCAATATTACATGCATCTGCTCTCGTTCTAGAACCTTCATCATCAATCCATCTGGCTGCATGAGATTGTGTAACCTTTTGACCAGCGTCCCCATTTGGTCCAACGACGACGACTTCTAACGGACCTTGCCAAGTCTGATTGTCCATTCCAGAAAGAGCGATGTCTAACTCATTGGCATTTCTGAGAGTGGGAATGAGAACGCATACGCGCAAACCATCCGCCATGGTGGGCCGACTATGCATCCTCTATCAAATCTGAGGGTTGAATGTCGCATCATGCCTCTTCAATTCGAGGTGCTAGGAAATACAAGCAGCGGCCAGCACCTCCTGCAAATTCAAATTCAAGTTTGAGTGGGTAATTTTCTCCGAAGTTGATTGCCACACTATCGACAATATTCTCAATTCGCTTTGCTAAGGGTTGTAAATATTGCAAACTGTATTGGCTTCTAACCGGTCCATCGCAAACGAGCTCTTCCATTTCTCCAGCATCATAACTGACGTTCACTGAGTCGGTATCTCCACTCACGTTGACAGTGAATGCTTGAGTATTCAATGACAATGTCACAAGGTCACCAACCTGTTTCGCGGCTTTCAGTGCTCTACTAAATTTAACTCCTGAAAGTACTGCACGACTTGATAAATCCACTTCAGGTACTCGTGGCTCTAACATCGCCGCACGATCAAGTGGTCGAATGACTCGATTAATTTCGCCGACCTGTATGTTGACACGGCCATCATTCTCATCGTATTGCATTTCGATGAGGTCTTCAGCACCAGCTAGGCTGATGAGGTCACGTAATTTATTCAATTCAAAGCCAACAGAAGCATCTTCACTTTCCCATGCCTCAAATGCAGCAGCATCTACTTCCATTCGAATCATCGCAACATGTGATGGGTCAACACATCTAATTTCGATATGTCCATCTTTGAAATTGAATTTTGCTTCATCAACTAGCACCGTCAATATGTCGACGATTGTTCGCATAGTGTCTTGCTTTGCAGTGATATTCAACACTCCTATCGCCCCTGTCTAGCATTCGATGTCCAGAGGGGGCTCAAAAGGGTTGACCATGGAGCACCTACGGTGCTTGCGTAGAAAACTCTAGTATTCTCGCCATCCATGCCCACATTCATCACATGTCAGGAATCTAGTTTCTGGTTCATCAGAAGAGCGTGTCTGATGAAGTTCTACGTAGACTTCAACACAGTCACATTTTGGACAGATATGTGCCCCAGATGTTTTTGCTCCACGATGCATATCCTTTTCATCAACGACTTCAGTAAGGTGTTTGAGTGATTTTGCATCGCTACTCGATGCCGCTTTGGAGAGGTCAACAACGCTCCCATCTTCCATTGTTTGTAAGTTGGAAGCATCACCGCTGTAGCCGCAAGTATAGTTGGTACAACGGATTGCACCAGATGGGTCAGGGAATGCGAGTGTTCCACATTCTGGACAGAACATGGGACATCGGATGTGTACTGATACTTTAATGTCACACCTCAATGGTTTTGTCATCAATTGTATTAGACAGGGGTCTTGAAGGGGGAGATGCTCTCCGCGTTCCGTGAAACTAGTTTGGGACTGGCGTCTTGCTCGAATTTATGATGCCGAAGGAATCTGTATCGATGAGATCTGGTGGAGTGGTAACCAAACGATTGATTTGATTGCAACAAGACTATCATTGATTTCTAAAATGAGAATGACTGATGAGGCCCGCACCTTATCTCAACGATTCCCAGAAGTCATCAAATCCTCTCCAATTGAATCTGGTGTCAATTGGCCTGCTCTTGATGAATATGAGCAAGACCTACTGCACGAAGCAACACTCAAACTCGCCGCCCGTGGTGTCGCTGCGACAGCTCATGACCCAGATCGTAGACTGGAACATCTGGTTCGAGCAATGGATGAACTACGCACATCACAGAATACCCTTGAATCAAGAATCGTAGAATGGGCTGGCTTATTTCTACCCACACTTGATTTGGATTCCAGACGAAGTGAAATTGCTCCCGCTTGTTCAAAGGCATCGAATCTATCAGAACTAGGACAATCACTTGACACTGATTTTTCTGATGTGGAATTGGGTAAGGCGGAATGGGCCAGTGTACATGGTTGGTCAGTCATGACGGTTGAACTTGAACAACAAATTGTGAACATTGAATTAGCTGTTAGAGAATTGGCAACCAGTCATTTACCATCACTATCGATTCTTCTGGGGCCTATCTTGGCAGCACGCCTAAGTGTTACAGCACACGGTAGGGCACGCCTCGCACGTTTACCGGCAGGAACCATACAGATCCTAGGGGCTGAGAAAGCATTCTTTACACACATCAAACAAGGCACAGATCCTCCAAAACACGGACATATTTTCCAACATCCTTGGATTTGCCGTAATCCACGTTGGATTAGAGGAAAAATTTCTCGAATGTTAGCCGCAAAGGCAGCCATTGCAGTTCGCCTAGATCATTTTCAAGGTGAGCCATGGACAAACAAGGAGATTACAGAAATTGAACATGCAGTTAAATTGATTCGCGAAAAACATCCATCTCCGTCGTCTCGTAGAAGGTGATTCATTGGCTCGAAAAGTGAAGGAAATATCCGAACGTGTTCGAATTGAGGGCCGCTCTCTTTGGTCTCGAAATGCTGTCAAGGGTGTCAGCCTTCGAGGGGAGCGATTGAAGCGTGATGGACGTAAAGAATGGCGTCAATGGAGTCCAAGAACCTCAAAACTTGGAGCTGGAATTCTCCGTGCAAATACCAACGTTTCTGATTTACTACCTTCTGTTGGAACAACTTGCCTTTACCTTGGTGCTGGTCACGGGACAACCATCAGCCATTTGCACGACCACGTATGTGGTTCGAAAAATCATCTCAATGGATCGATTCTAGCTGTGGACTTATCCTCAAGATGCATTCGTGATTTGATTCGAATGGCAGACGTAAGACCAGGGTTGATGCCTGTATTAGCGGATGCTCGCGCTCAAAACGCGCTCACACCCTTTTTGTCCTCAAAGGTTTCATGGATTTTCCAAGATGTTAGTCAAACAGGACAAGTTGAGATGTTCATCAAATCTTGCAAACAATTTCTAGCGCCAGGGGGGACAGCGATTTTGTCACTTAAAGCCGCGAGTGAACGCCGAATCGAGGGTGGTGATATTGCGCAATTCGATCATGCTGAAACATCACTCTTATCCGCTGGCCATGAATTGATTGAACGCATCAATCTTGCAGGTTGGGAAAACCAACACGTGTTATTTCATACCAAGGTGAATTGATGCCTGAATTACCTGAAGTCGAAACCGTGTGCAAGGGATTGTCGGCCTATCTTACCGGAAAACGAATTGTTCAACTTGAATTGAATCGAAACGATTTACGTTTCCCGTTCCCGGATGATTTGAAATCTGTAGAAGATCGAGCAATTCTCGATATTCATCGTCGTGCGAAGTACATATTGATTCGATTGGAAGATGATTTGACAATGCTCGTGCATCTCGGGATGTCTGGTCGATTTAGATTCCATGAACATCCTGTGGCACATGAGAAGCACGATCACGTGATTATTCACCTCAATGATGGTTCAGTCGCCATATACACTGACCCTCGCAGATTCGGAGTCATTGACCTCATTCACGAAGAAGACAATCACAAGTTGCTCAACCACCTCGGTCCAGAACCATTGTCCACATTGTGGAATGGAGATGTATTATTGAAATCTCTCAGAGGACGCAAAGTCTCAATCAAATCAGCTCTGATGAATCAAAAAATTGTCGTTGGTGTCGGGAATATCTACGCTAGTGAAGTACTATTCTTGGCGAAAGTAAGTCCGAATCGGAAGGCCTGCAATATCAGTCTACCACAAGCAAATAGAATCCATACTGCAACCGTACAGATTCTACAAGATGCAATTGCTGCAGGTGGTTCCACTCTTCGTGACGGTCAATTCACTGACATCGAAGGAGAATTAGGTTATTTTCCGCACCAATTCGCTGTCTATGACCGCGAGGGGCTTGAATGTGTCAACCCAAATTGCACTGAATTAGTGAAGAAATCAGTCCATCTGGGTCGTTCAACCTATCATTGTACAGCCTGTCAGCGTTAAAAACGTGATACTGCGTAGAAGTTTTGTAAATTGAACCAGGTGTAGTAAATTACACCGGCTAGCAAAAAAACCCCGAAAAACAGCCATTTTCAGTTGTTCCCCATAGGTCTCCTTTAAATACTGACCGAGGGAGGCGGCACCGCTCGATACTTTAGAGCAGGATATGAAAATATGACGGATGGAATTGACCAAAAAGGTGCGTTGGCTGAGCTTGTAGGTAGCCTAGCAGTAACGCTCCTTGTATTTGGAGAAACAGGATGGGACCACGGTACAGCAGCACAGGCTGGTGCCGCCGGTGTAGCATTGGCAATCATGTGGATGACCTTTAAGGGGTCTGAAATTTTGCCAATCCTAACAATCGGAAATATGGCCTCTGGAAGAACTGACTGGCAAACGGGTGCACTGAACTTCTGCATGCAGGTCCTTGGGGCCCTTATCGCATCAGGCGTACTCTTCTGGCAGGCATCACAGGCTGAGGGAAGTGTTTTCTCAGCAGGTGATGAGTTGGGCGCAACCGGTGCAGTCACTGCATTGCTCGGTGGTTTCCTGATGATGACGGTATGGGATCGCCTCGGCGGCGGTTGGGAATCTGGTGCTTTTGCAGCAATTCTCGTTCTCGCTGGTGTAACCCTTGCCTCAGCTAGCAGCCTCGGCGGCATGATTGTCGAGTCTGGCTGGACTCAGGACAACTTCGTGAACATTCTAGGTACACTGATTGTTGGTGGTATTGGTTCAGCCGGTGCACTAATGCTTAGTGACGAATTGTTCGAAGAAGAGTGAAGCCTTTTCTGGCAACTTCAAGATGACACACGGGTGATCCGTGGGGCGGCTTTCGCTGCCCCCGGGTCACCCTTTTTTTTGTCAAATCTAATCCTCATCGTTCAAGAACCGTGGGCTTAACCGATGTACATGGAGTTCCCAGTCACATTCTGGGGAATCCCTGCCCATCTTGTCTTTGAGTTGCTTGGATATGTCATTGGATTTACCCTTCTGATGAGGGAACGTCGACTTCACGGAGACACGGTTGATAGTGAGAATCGTGCATGGCTGATTTTCGCAGCATTGTTGGGTGCTCTTTTCGGTGCTAGGTTACTTGCTCTGCTTGAACATTCAAATCAGATTGGTGGAGATGTCCCCATTCTATTCGTTGGTGGAAAGACAATCGTGGGTGGTTTGCTTGGAGGAACCATTTCCATTGAAATCGCAAAGAAATTTCTCGGCATTACTACCCGAACCGGCGATGTCTACGTCACGCCATTGATTGCCTCCATGGCCATTGGCAGAATCGGTTGCTTCCTCACTGGACTAGATGATGGTACACATGGATTCCATACCGATTTACCATGGGGTGTGGATTTTGGTGACGGTGCTCGCCATCCAACACAATTGTACGGGATTCTTGCACTCGGGGCGATTTGGTTGATTCTTGAAAAATTAGATACACCAATCGTCGGTCAACGTTTTCAGATGTTCATGATTTTCTATCTAATCTGGCGAATCTTCGTTGATACAATCAAGGATACAACACCAGTACATTTCATCGGATTAACACCGATTCAATGGGCTTGTATCCTCGGTTTGGTGTGGTTCTTTACGTACGGACGTCCGGGTGAACGTTCAATAAGTAAGGTGGATGGACTACTGTCATGAGTGGCAAGGTACGTGATTACCTGTTTTACGACACGGCCACCAGTGTTTGCTCAGATTGTCTCCGCAGAACGGATGGCAAAATCATCATTCAGGAACACAACGTATTCATGGACAAAATGTGTTACTCCTGTGGGAAGCGCGAAAAGGTCCTGATTTCAGATGATGCTGAATACTATCGTCGCTGCCGTGAGGTGTTCGTCAAACCAAGCGAAATGCCAGAGCGATGGAATACCCCAATGAAATATGGCTGCCCCTATGATTGCGGACTTTGTCCTAGTCACGAGCAACATTCTTGTTTGTCAATCATTGAAATCACAGATCACTGTAATCTTCGCTGTCCAGTCTGTTATGCAGATAGTGGTCCTCATCGAAAGCAGGATTATCGCTCGCTAGAACACATCATTGAGATGTTAGATGCCGTTGTCGCCAATGAGCTTGAGCCCGATGTGATTCAAATCTCTGGCGGGGAACCGACCATTCACCCTGACTTTTTCAGAATACTGGATGAGGTCAAAGCACGTCCTGTTCAGCACCTAATGGTCAATACAAATGGTCTACGGATTGCACAAGAGCCGGAGTTTGCAGAGCGTTTAGCATCCTACAAGCCAGGATTTGAAATCTATTTGCAATTTGATAGTCTTGAGAAGGAACCGCTGATGAGATTACGTGGAGCAGACTTGCGAGAATCACGCCGAAAGGCATTGGAAAATCTTGAGGCTCACAACATCTCAACCACACTCGTAGTGACGCTACAGAAGGGCCTCAACGATCATGAAATTGGTTCCATCATTGAGCACGCGCTCTCATGGAATTGCATTCGCGGGGTAACCTTCCAACCCATTCAGGAGGCCGGACGTCACGAGGATTACGACGTGTCACGTGACCGTTTAACCCTCTCCGAGGTCAGACGAATGATTGGTGAACAATCTGACATTTTTGAAATCGATGATATGCTTCCAGTTCCTTGTCATCCAGATGCAATCGCCATGGCATATGCCATGCGAGTGGGTGAAACAACGATTCCACTCACCCGTTACATCGAAGATGATGTGCTCTTGGCAGGTCCACGTTCAACAATTCAGTTTGAGAAGGATGAAATTTTGAGACAGAACATTCTCGGTTTGCTTTCGACAGCACATAGTCCAGATTCAGCAAGTCATTCGCTTGCTCAACTTCTCTGTTGTTTGCCTGAACTAGAAGTGCCAACCGAATTTTCCTATGACAATGTGTTCCGCATCATCATCATGGATTTCATCGATGCACATTCCTTTGATTTGCGGAGTATCAAGAAAACCTGTGTACACATCGTTAGCCCAGACTTGCGATTGATTCCATTTGACACATACAACATGTTCTATCGTGGTGCATTGGAAGATACCGTTCTCGCCCCAATTCGTGAAGAACTTGCTCTCGCAGGAATGGCACTTTTAACTAAAGAAGAAAAACAGCAACTGAACGGTAAGTTGCCGATGATCGAAGGAGAGGTTGCCGATGAATGACGATAACCAGCAAACCTTGTTCTCGGGAACCACGGCCACACTTTCTGGTGGCGTTGATCAAACCGTACACACAACGGCCCCCGACAACGTCCAGTTCGTGATGGGTCCTGATGGCCAGATGGTTGCTATTCAGAAGGAACCATTCGTTTGGAAGCAATTTTTCATTGGGCTTATAATCCCGATCTTGCTTTTACTCGTACCTTCAATGACAATGATCACCATCGAAGGCATCTACTACTCAAAATATGAATATCGGGATGAAGTTGTGTTGATGACCCAAGTCAACAACACAACTGAACATACTGGTTATTTTGAAGTGCCAAGTGGGTACGATGTACATTGGTGTCACGTCGATTTCTATGACAATGGGTCTTTACACGATCCAGACCGTTATGATTGTAGCACATTTGAGGGGGACGGCGACAAAACGATTGCAATCGAGATCTACTTCGAGCGGGAATGGGATGACATCGAAGTTGTCGGTACTTGGACTGCCTCAAATGGAACTGTGTATTTTGACGATGGTGATCATCATAATTCTTCGTTTGCGGTTATCTTTCAAATCGACAACGAGCCAGAAGAAATGGATGATTTTTATTGGACATTACAGGGTTTGTACCCAATCTGTTGTTTGCTCGCACCATTATCTGGAATTGGTCTAGCAGTCTACGGTTTTTCAGCCGCTAAGAGATCACTTGGAATCGGTGCACTAACTGCATTGGCAGCTGGTCCTATTTTGACGATTTTTGCTTGTATAGGCATGATGCTTTTGTATGGTTTTTGATGATTTAGATGCGTGATTATTCCGAGATGACAGTTGCCGAACTCAAGTTCCTGTTGAAGGCTGAAGGCTTGCGTGTATCAGGCAATAAGGCTGAACTCATTGAACGACTTGAATCACATTCAAGAGAATCAAATCCTGAACCCTCTTCGGACGATAAATACGAAATTACCTGTGAATCCTGTCATACGATTCTGAGAGTACCTCACGCATATTCTGGGGGCGTTACTTGCCCGAAATGTTTCACCAAAACCCAAGTCACCAGTCAAGTCAACGCCTCTAATTTGTCTGGAATGGCCTCTGATGATCATTCAAATGATTTTCAACAAGCATCTGAAGATTACGATTTTGTTGTAGGTCCCGATGGTCAAATGGTTGCCGTCAAGAAGACTTCCGGCCAATTTCTTTGGACGCATTATTTCGCAGGGTTGATCATTCCAATCGTCATCTTCTTTTCTTCTATACCACTCGCCGAGGCAGAAGAAGCCGTATGTTGGTTGGGGCCAAGTAGTGGTGTCGGACTTGCGGTATTTGGTCTTGCCACGGGACGTCCGGGTCTTGCATCTGGAGCCTTTACGGGAATCGTGATTCTTCCAACGATTTTCGTGATTGGTTGTTTCCTATTAGTATGCGGTCCAATGATGGTGGCATAATCTGAATGTGAGGTCACAACTCCAATCTTTTCCGCATGATTGATAGTCGGTCGTCATTGCGTTGCCGACATCCCAAGGGGTGTCAATCACATGTCAGAAAATCTTCAATCGAAATTAATTGCCGAAGCCATTGCTACATTTGCCTTAACATTCATCGGTGCTGGTGCGATTTGGGTCGGTGGTGATTTACTGACCGTCGCAATTGCGCATGGTCTGATTTTATCGGTCATGGTCACTGCAACGATGAACATCTCAGGTGGCCATGTGAATCCGGCCATTACAATCGGAATGATGGCTTCAAAGCGCATGGATTCAAAGACGGGTGGCGCATACATCGCCGCTCAACTTGGTGGTGCCATCCTTGCTGGGGCCATTCTGTACAGTCTAGGTGGTGGTGGTGCTGGAACTCCGGCACCCCAAGAGTTCGAAGGCTCAATGGTCTCAACTCAATCAGCGATTCTCGTTGAAGCGGTCCTAACCTTCCTTTTGATGACTGCAATCATGGGTACTGCAGTCGATGGTCGCGCCCCTGCTGGAATTGCTGGTTTTGGTATCGGTTTGACCGTGACAGTCGACATTCTGATGGGTGGTCCATTGACTGGTGCTGCAATGAATCCAGCACGTTGGGCAGGCACATGGGTGTTTGGTGATATGGAGAATAATATCGATCTCATCATCTACACTGTCGGTCCAATTCTAGGTTCACTATTGGGGGTCTTGCTGTGGGACAAGATGATGGACGCATCCGACGAATAATCACATATTTCGTCGGTATTGTCCACCGACTTCAAACAGAGCCTCAGTGATTTGTCCAAGGCTTGCCACTTTGACGGTCTCCATCAGTTCAGCAAAGACATTCCCACCAGAACGAGCGACATCTTGCAAGCGTGACAATGCCTCAGGTGTCTGCTTTGCGTGCGTCTTGTGGAATTGGGCAAGGCGGGATAAACACCCTTGTTTTTCTTCAGGAGTGGCTCTGGCCAATTCCATATCGAAATCATCTGCATTTGATTCATCAAACGCAATTGCGTTCGGATTTTCAAAGAAGTTGACTCCCGTAATTGGCAATTCTCCAGAATGCTTCTGTTCTTCATAGTATAATGATTCATCTTGGATCTTACCGCGTTGATACATGGTCTCCATTGCTCCAAGAACGCCACCACGCTCTGCGATTCTCTCAAATTCTGTGAGAACTGCTTCTTCGACCAAATCTGTCAACTCATCAACGATGAATGAACCCTGAAGTGGATTTTCGGTCTTGGTCCATCCACTCTCTTTGTTGACGATTAATTGGACTGCCAATGCTCTGCGAACACTTTCCTCAGTCGGTGTCGTAATCGCCTCATCGTATGCGTTCGTATGTAGGCTATTGGCTTGATCTTGCACAGCCAATAGTGCTTGTAGCGTGGTTCGGATGTCATTGAAATCAATTTCTTGAGCGTGTAAAGAACGACCCGATGTCTGAATGTGATACTTCAGTTTCTGCGAGCGCTCGTTACCACTGTACAAATCACGCATGGCCACAGCCCAAATACGGCGGGCTACGCGGCCGATGACTGTGTATTCAGGGTCGAGGCCATTGGAGAAGAAGAAGGAGAGATTTGGTGCGAATGCATCGATGTCCATTCCGCGACTTCGATAGTATTCAACGTAGGTGAAACCGTTTGCAAGCGTAAATGCCAGTTGACTAATCGGATTAGCTCCAGCCTCAGCAATATGGTATCCCGAGATACTGACTGAGTAGTGGTTTCGTATTCCTTGATCAATGTAGAATTGTTGAACATCTCCCATCAATTTCAAACTGAATTCAGTTGAGAAAATACAGGTATTCTGCGCTTGGTCTTCTTTGAGAATATCCGCTTGAACCGTGCCCCGAACAGTCTGCATAGTTGTTGTAGAAATCTGTTCATATTCAGTCTCGCTAGGTGGTCGGCCATTTTCATCTTGGAATTTCGCAACCTGCTGTCGAATGGCTGCATTGAAGAACATCGCTAGAATGATTGCTGCGGGCCCATTGATGGTCATGGATACACTTGTATTCGGGTCACACAAATCAAAACCATCGAACAACGTACTAATCTCATCTACCGTGTAGATGCTGACACCCGATTCACCAACCTTGCCATAGATATCTGGTCGAGTATGCGGGTCGCGACCATAGAGTGTCACACTGTCAAAAGCCGTTGAGAGTCTAGCGTAATCTTCGCCCTCACTCAGGTAATGGAATCGCTTGTTGGTTCGTGCAGCAGGTCCTTCACCAGCAAACATTCGGGTGGGCAACTCGTCCGCTCGCTTGAAGGGGAAAACTCCAGCGGTGTAGGGGAACGTTCCAGGTACGTTTTCTCTTCGTAGCCATCCAAGAAGGTCACCTGCATCAGCAAAGTTTGGTAGAGCCACTCTAGGAATGGCTGAATGTGCCAATGATTCGGTGGTGGTATCCACTGAAAAGTCACGCCCTCGAACTTGGTAGGTGTAGGTCCCTGTGCGGTATTGTTTAGCCCGCTCTTCGTATTCTGCAATCATTTTCCATGCCATTGGATGGATGGTATTGCGTACATCTTCTGCCTGAATACGAATGTCAGCGACTGCACTTGCTGCTCCCGTGGAGAGTGTACTTCCTGTACCATCAGCAAGGCTTGCCATATGTGCAGCAGTTGCTTCCAATTGCTGAACCAAACGTACCTTCTGTGACATCTCATTGGTTCTCTCATGATAATCACGAACGGTGCGAGAAATATCAGCGAGGTAGTGTATCCTTTCTGGCGGAATGATATGATTGGGTTCTGGCATTCCAGATTCGGGTAATTCGGGCTCTCGAGCAGCAAGAATCATGCCTTTTCGATCGGCGAGAATTCCGGCCAGTCGCTCCCATAGTAAATCGACCCCAGGGTCAGAAAATTGGTTCGCAATGGTGGGAATGACAGGCAATGCAGCATCTTCCATGTCAAACAGATTACGATTACGTTTCACTTGTTTTCTAATGGCACGTAGGGCATCTTCAGCTCCTCGCTTTTCGAATTTATTGAGAATCACTAAGTCAGCCACATCCAGCATCTCAATCTTCTCAAGTTGTGTATGTGCACCAAATTCACTGGTCATCACATACAGGCTAATGTCGCTAACATCGGTGACTGCATCGCTGCCTTGTCCGATTCCACTGGTTTCAACAAAGATGAGGTCATAACCTACTGCCTGGCAAACTTCGATGGCCTCACGAGTCTTATCTGACAGTTCCTTACCGCTACTTCGACTTGCTAGACTTCGCATGAACAATTGATCACTGGCAAGTGTATTCATGCGAATTCGATCTCCAAGCAAAGCGCCACCCGTACGTTTTCGAGTTGGATCAGTACAGAGCATTGCAACATTGAGATTGGGATTTTGTGAGGTGATTCGACGCATCAATTCATCGAGTAAACTGGATTTCCCAGCACCTCCTGTTCCTGTGAAACCAATTACTGGTGCTCTTGTCTCAATGGGTTGGGAGCGACAATTCTTGAGAAGTTGAGCAAAGGTCACAGGGTCGGCATTTTCTGCATAACTAATCAAACGAGCCACTTTCTCCCGATTTGAAGTGGTCACTGGCCCATTCAGTTGCATGTTGTCTCCGCCGAGTAAATTGCATTGAGCCGCTTGTTCAACGAGATCATCAATCATCCCAAGTAGTCCCATTTTTCGTCCATCATCAGGACTGTAAATTCGTGTGATCCCTAAATCATGAAGGTCCCGAATCTCGGGTGGTGTAATGGTGCCACCACCACCTCCAAAGATGCGAATATCGGGTCGCCCTGCAGCGTTTAGTAATTCACGAATATAGGTGAAATATTCCATGTGGCCGCCTTGATATGATGTGAGTGCAACCGCATGAGCATCTTCCTCAATGGCGGCCTTCACAACATCCAATGCACTTCTGTCATGTCCGAGATGAATGACTTCACATCCTGCGGATTGGATGAGGCGTCGCATGACGTTGATTGCAGCGTCATGCCCATCGAACAGGGATGCAGCTGTGATGACTCGCAATGGGATGCCAGATGCATCTAGTGCACCTGAATCACTGTCCTCTGAGGGAGAGGACGCACTGCTCGCCATAATACTGGGAGTCATAGGTACTGCTTGATTGCATCGGCGGCCTACGGCCGCCGCGTACGCACGTGAGGACTAGCCTCAGGCGTACATGTCCTCAATCTGTGTTGTCCAATTCTCACGAATTTGGATTCTTCTGATTTTCAGGGTGGGCGTCAATTCGCCATCATCCACTGTGAAGTCTCTTGGTAGAATCGTGAACTTCTTGATTTGTTCAGGTGGTGCAAACTGCTTGTTCAATTCCATCACTTGCGCTTCAACTTCGGCGTGAATATCGGTACTGTCAGTGTATTCTGAAAGTTGGTGCCCCTGTTCGTTCAATAGTGCGATTTGCTTGGCAGGATCTTTGGGTAAATGTGCTCCATCCATACCAAACTTATCTCGTAAAATCGCAGATACATCCAGTGTGAGTAGAGCACTGCAGAATTTCCGGCCATCTCCAACCAAGAAACACTGAGAGACCAGCGGGATTGCCTTCATCGTCTCTTCAATCAGTAGGGGAGCGATATTCTTGCCACCCGAACTGATGTACAGTTCCTTCTTTCGACCGGTAATCGTAACGAATCCTTCGTCGTCGATTTTTCCAATGTCACCTGAACGCAACCATTCTCCATCCATGACTTCAGCAGTTGCATCTGGATTGTTGTAATATCCCTTCATGACGTGGCGACCACGGAACATGATTTCACCATCTGTATCCGTTTTCAACTCGGTTCCTGGCATTGTTCGGCCAACAGAACCAATTTTCACGTTGTTCTTGTAATTGAGCGAAGCTCCAGCTGTGGTCTCCGTCATTCCATATCCTTCGTACAGAGGTACACCAATGTGATGGAATAATTTCAAAATATCTGGATTGATTGGTGCTGCACCGGTAATGGCATACTTGCAGTTGACCATTCCAATCTTCTTTTTCACAGCCTTTTGCAAGACCTTCTTCAACCCTGGAATCTTGAGACCGATTCGGATGACAGCCTTGGAATCCAAGGTGCTCTTGAGATTCGAGTATACCTTCTCATAGATTCGTGGAACACCAATGAACAGTGCAGGTTGCACCTTCTTTGCATAATCAACAGCATGTAGTGCATTGTCGACTACGTGCAAGTGCATTGCATCGCGCACCCACAGATGATTGTCGGCTACTTGGCCGAATACATGGGCCAAAGGAAGCCAAGAAACATAACAATCTCCGGGATTGAAACTGATGACTGTTTCGATTGCATCTAATTCGAATGTGAAATTGTCGTAGCTCAATTCTACACCCTTTGGATTGCCAGTGGTTCCAGAGGTGTAGATTAGGGCGCAGGTGTCATGAGGGTCGACACCACTCATTCGTTCCTTGATAGTTGCATCATCGACGCCATCTCCTGCCGCCAAGAAATCTGCCCATGATATTGAGAGATCTGAATTCATGGAGCCTGAGTCTTCAAGCACAATCGCATTCTGAATCAGAGGAAGGTTACCCATGATTTTGTCCATACGTGTGTTGGGCATTTTCGAAGAATCATCTCCGCCCTGTGGGTTGGTGCCCACGAAGACAAACTTGGATTCCGAATTCCCGACAACCCATTCGACTTCTTCAGGTGAACAGGTATGATACACGCCTACTGCGACGCCATTGAGCATTTGAGATGCTGCATAAATTAGGAACCATTCAGGTCGATTGTAAGAATAGATACTGAGTTTGTCATGTTTTTCATATCCCATTGCATGCAATGATTTGGCGATTGCCAACGTCTTGGAAAGTACTTCTGACCATGTGTCAGTATTCCATTCCCAATCTACGCCTCTCTGCGCTTCTCCTTTTCTGGTCGACATTGCAGGCATATTACCGTATTTTTCGGCATTACGAAACAGGTATTCCGGGGTTATCATGTATCGATGTAGGCCCGAAGGCCTCTCTTAACGTTCTCCCCGATGGATTGAGCCCTTAAATTCCCAAAACTTCAGCGAAAGCAGCCCTCCAATCGGCTCCTCCATTTTGGTTTGCAAATGGGGAGGCCGGACTTGGATGTGGGACCCAATCAATCTCAATTTCGTTGAAAATTGTCGCGGCTTGTTTCTGCGCATATCTGCCTACACCAATGACTCTAGTGATTCCCATTTGATCAACAACTGCTCGCAGATGTCGATCACAAACCTCCTTCAGTTGTTTGGCCGCTTGTCCCGTTAACTTGTCTGGTGTGATATTTTGTCCAGCCTCATTGAACATCCAAAGTGGACAATGATTGACGATGTAGATGTGTTCACTAATCGCCTTTGGTGTGTGATAATGTTCTGCAAGAAATGTCCAGATTCTACGTCCACTAACCTCCGGTTTTGGGCATTCTAAACCGTACACCGGGCGTTTAGGATGGAGGGTGGGAGGTTGTCCAACGTCAAGATTCACGATTTCAAGAAAATCTCTAACCTGTTCTGGACAACCGAATGGAACGCCTGTATTACCCATTCCATGACCTGGATTCATCCCTACCAACAGTGTGTTTGCACCATTTCCAGAGAAGCGATGAATCCATTCAGAATGTGGTAACCAGGCATATTCGAGTGGATTGTATATCCAGTCAATTTGCTTACAATCAGCAATTAATTTCGGTATCAATTCAGAAGCATCGTCTCGAAGTTGTCGAGCGGCTTCCAAGATTGCATCCATCTGTTTCACGCCCCAATGCGTCGCAGATATTCAGTGTAATTTCCGGGAAATACTCGAATCGTTCCATCTCCAGGCAATTCCCAAATCGTATCACAGACTTGATCCAAAAACCAACGGTCGTGACTGACGGTCAGAATCGAACCATCATACGTTTTCAGGGATTCTTCCAATGCTTCTTTGGCATCCGTATCCAAATGGTTCGTCGGTTCATCTAGCAGAAGCATATTGTTTTCTTCTAACAAGAGTTTCAGCATGGCGATTCTAGCACGTTCACCACCACTGAGTTTATTCAGTGGCGTTGAGACCATTTCAGACGTGAATTGGAATTGTCCAAGCAGAGCGCGAATCATACCGTAATCCATTCTTGGTTTCAACTTCTGAACTTGCTCAACAGGAGTGAGATCAAAATCTAGAGTCCGATGGTCTTGATGGAAATATCCAATCTGTACACCGGGCCTTACATCGATTTTACCTTGGTCCAACGAAATCTCTCCATTGATAATGCGAAGTAGAGTTGTTTTCCCGGCACCATTTGCACCAACAATCCCAATCTTTTGCCCTCGACGTACACCGATTTCGACCTGATTTAGGATGGGTCTAGTCAAGCCTTCAAAATGTAGGCTTGCTTGATGGAAATCCAACACATCAAGACTTGATTTTTCAGTTGATTGAAGGTTGAATTGTAATCCTTTTCTCTCCTTTGGTTTGAGACTTTTGAGCCATTTCAATTCACGTTGCGCGCGCGATAACATCTGATGTTTCTGAGAGATGGATTTGTCGTATTTGTTGGCACGCTTCATTGATTGTAACGCCCCCACAAGTCGTTTGATTTCTTTCTCAGTCTTTGCCATTCGCTCCTCTAGAGTTTGTAAGAAGAGTTCTTTTTGGGAGAGGTATGCTGAGTAATTCCCAGTGTAACCTCGTGCATGTCCATCATGAATTTCAAGCACATGATTGCAAACTCTGTCTAGGAAATACCTGTCGTGACTTACAATTAATTGAGCACCCTCAAATTTGAGTAAGAATTTCTCCAACCATTGTAATGTGGGTAAATCAAGATGATTGGTTGGTTCATCTAAGAAGAAGACATCAATTTCACCAAGTCCGACCAATTGTCTAGCGAGTGCGACCTTGGCTCTTTCACCACCACTCAATTGAGACAAAGCCATGTCAAGTGGGTGGCGGCCTAAATCGAGTGCTTCAAGGATATTCTTGGCATGCCCAGCCACATCAGTTCCACCTGAGCGCGCAGATAGTGCTTGCAACTCCGAATATCTGTCTAGAGTTGGTTGCCAATCACCGTCGTAAAACGAGGGGTCAGCCATCTTTGCTTCAATTGCTGAAATTTCGTCTTCCAATTCTTTGAATTGATGACCTCGTCTATTGAGTTCTTCCTCTAACGTTGCGTTTTCATTGATGTCTCTGACTTGAGTAAGATAGGCAATTCGTAACGCTGGTGCAAATGTGATATCTCCGATATCTTGGTTCCGATTTGAAATGGTTCGTAGCAATGTTGTTTTTCCGGAACCATTGTGACCGACAACCCCAATCCGGTCACCTTCATCGATTCGGAGATGAATCCCATCGAGTACAGTCACGGCACCGAATGCCCTGTGCACATCATCCAAGCGAATGAGTTCACGTGCCATGTTAGTCCCCCATGACTGTCGCGGCCAACGGAGGCATTTCAACTCCAGCCGTCACAAACCAATCTTCCACGGATTCAAACACAGCATCTTTACGAGTTTTTTTTACCCGTTCAGTAATGAGCTTCCAAGCCGATTTTTCGCCAATTCCTGGAATCGCTTCCAATTGTTTTTGAGTGATTTCATCTTTGTTTAATCCAATTTCAATTCCAGTAATCGATCGTGCACCATGACCGGTAACAATGATGTCTGAAGTGGATTCTAATGGAATGTGATACGGAATACCTATGAGGATTGGATAGGCACCAATTTGTCGTCCAAATGTGATGCCAGCCTTACCATGAATGGCTCGATCTTTGTGTTCCGGTTCAAGGTGAGCCGGAAGTCTGATTCGACCATCATGTGCTTCCCACGTTACATCATTCAATCGTTGCCCCAATGGGAATAATTCTGTTAGCATCGGAGAATCAATCGAATCTCTTGTCCAATGTTTGAAGTCATTAAATGAATCAACAGGAATGTCTTGGAATCCATCACCCTCAACTTGTCGAATATTGATTCTACGTAGCCACAATCCTTCATCTCTAATCTCTTGGAGAAGTGTTTTGTTCATCTTGTACGAATCATCCGATTCTCCATTGAGTCCAGCGATAAAATTGAGGCCAGGAAGAAGCATGGGTAATCCTCTCGGCCCACGTTTTCGCCCATATTCATTGATTAATCGAATGGCCGTTTTGAGTTGTTGAGAATCACAATTGAGCCAATTTTCTTGGTGTACGGTTGGGTCTGCAGATTCTAATCCAAAAGAAAGAACAGACCCATCTGAAAGTGTCTCCACCATCGTCTTTGTTATCATCGTGGACGGCTCAATATTTTCGGCAATTATTGAAGGATTTGCATTGTCTACATGTAGCGTTTCCAATCGTTCATCTGCACGTAGTCCATGCAATAGATTTGCAATCGGTTCAGGATTAGGAACAGGATATTCAAGTTCGATGACTCCATCTGCCATGTATGTGTATACATCAGTCATTCCACCGAGTCTTACATGTTTCACGCCTTGATCTAAGGCGATTTTCACCTCACTGATGACGTCCTCTGGGGTGCGCCAAATTGGGACACCTTTCTTCGGTTCAATACAGAATTTACATCCACGTTTGTAACGTACACAGCCTTGGTAAACTTCGACTTCGTAAGTGAGTGGCCCGTTCAAATCTGGATGTTCGGTGACCGCTTTTGATGCTGCACCAAATGCTGCCCATTCAGTCCATTGTTCGGCACTTCTTCGTTGATGTTTGAATGAACCTGTTGAGAGGAAATGATTCAGTGTAGCATCAGTGTCTTGAACGCAGAGAAAGAGATTCTTTCTCATCGGTTGCCATCCCTGTTGTCTCCAACCACGAATGGCCCAACCGCCAGCAATCAATGGAACATTGCTGGGGAGCGTTCGAACCAATTCATCAGTCTCTCGAAATGAGATTGGTGTGCCGCGTAGATACTTGCCGGGAACCACCGCTCCAGCGATGATTACAATCCCATCGAGTTCACGAAGATTTGGTCTTGCACCGAGTCTCCATTGGTCAATTGTAAGATAATCATAGTCGATGCCTTGTTTTTCCAATACTCCACAGGTATATCGGATATGAAATCCAACATATGGGGGGACACCGAAGGCTGCCGGTTCATCCTCGTATCCATCAAGGACCAGCCAGGCCATTTGATCACCTCAGCGGCGATCTCTGCGACCGCGGTCACGGCCACCTTGGCCACCACGGCCACCTTGACCACCACGGCCACCTTGACCACCACGACCGCCACCACGACCGCCACGGCCGCCACCTCGATTCGACTCCTGAATTGTGAGTTTACGGCCCTCAATTTTCGTCCCTTTCAGGGCTTCAATTGCAGCGGCTCCTTCTTTGTGAGATTTGAACGTGATAAAGGCAAAACCTTTGCTCTTACCAGTTTCTTTATCCGTAGCGATATGGACTTCTTTGAGTTCCCCATGTGCTCCGAATAATTCCGTCAATTGATCTTCGGTTACAGAGTATGGGACACCACCTACGAAGAGCTTCATACCCATCGTTTCCTTTGCTGCTTCTCGAGCAACTTGCAGTGTTTTCCGTTCCTTCGCCAATTCTTCAGTTGTCGCCTCGCCCTTGTCGACTTTTTCCTTACAGGGTGAACATCGTGCAGGTGCACCTGGAGTGGGCTCAAATGGAAGTTCAGTATCACATCCACACATGGTACACTTTGCTTTGTGCATTTGTCTGCGTTGGCGTTGACCACCACCTCCTCCTCTACCGCCACGGCCACCTTGCTGTAGGGAGCCGAGAAACTTGGAAACATCCTTTGGAATCTCATGAGATGCCCCTCGTCGGTGATCAGCTAATGGTGAAAGATACGGCCTTTCGCCATCCTTTGAAATGAATGTGGCTTCCTTAGACCATCGTTCTCCATCCCGATTTAGTGCTGATAGTTCTCCACCTTCAGGAATCGTATAGCCATGTCCAAAACCATTGGACAATGCCCGGAATCCGACATAGTCGCAACGATTGCACGCGACGTTAACATCTGGTTCAGCAGATGATGCTTGCAACATCTCTCCACAGGCTGGACAAATGGCTTGCAATACACCCAAATCATTGTCCGAGCGACATTCTGCTCGCAACATTGGTTCTAGTTGCTCGATTTTTGCCCGAATCAGGTCACGTTTACGCATTGCATCTCCCGGAGATGGCATGAATCTGTCAACGATTTTCGCCACAAAAATGTCTGCGAAGAGATGTGTTGCCGGCAATGTTCGAACTGGTTTTCCTTCGACGTGAAGGATTCTAATTTCCGCCGTCTTTGGATTGATGCGATTGACTTCGCCAATGACTACATCGCCCACTTCGATTTCTCGAATCGGATCGGTTTTCTGTTCGACAAATAGGATTCCATCAGTACTACTGAGGACGCCAACCACTGTGGCGACGTAGCCACCATTTTGTTCTTTGATGCCCCTGCCAAGGTTATCATCGTCATTTTTCAGTACAGTTGTGCCTGGCACAACAAAGGAACCCACATTTGCGGGTGAGGTCATTTTCTTCACACTCCAGTCGCCAATCCGGTCCCTAAGGGACCGCTTCGAACAGTCCCGCCGACCGGCGACCCCCATTTGAAGCCGCCGACGCACTCAATCGCGTGTAAAGCGCCAAACTGACACCTCAGTTGTGGTCCCTTGAGCGGTATGATGTTCATATGTGGGAGGTAAATTGAACCGTCCCGTCAGAATTTCTTCTGACTTCCATCCACAATCACGAGCAAGTGCAGCGACATGTGCAGCCCGTTGATGATGGAGACAATGAATCACATTCGCATTTGAAGAAAATGCGGCTTGAAGAAATGGTCGATCTGCTCGTGGTTTTTGTACGCCCCAAGGTGGATTCATCACTACCAAGTCGACATTTTCACCATTCCACTCATGGACATCGATATTGTTCCATGTCACCTCATCTCCATAGGCTTCATGAATGCAGGATACATCAATTTCAACCAGTTCAACACTCGCTGCACCAGCCAATCGGCACCCGATCCCAAGAATCCCATTCCCTGCTCCTAAATCGGTCACCCGAGTATCATCGTCGAGATCACCTAATTGTACCATCTCTGCAATCCAACGGGCTGCAAAATCACCTTCTGTAGGATACTGTTCCCATTCCACAGATTGTTGAGGATGTGGAGGCAACTGAGACAATGCCATTGCGAGTTGCCTTAGACGCATAACGCTGCGAGGGGGGCTCGTCCCATCAATTCCCCTGCTCATTTCCTTGCTGTTGGCGTGCCAACTCAATTGCTTGTAATGTGGCTAAATTGGCTTGCTGTGTTTGGGTAACTTGTCCAGTCTTCTGTGCCTGAATATTGGCGTGCTCTTCACGCAATTGACGCATCAACATTGCACCAGGTAAGCGTTCACCACAGAATCGACAGAATTTCTGGTCATCATCTTGTTGTTGACTACATTCCGTACAGAATCCCATCATGACCACTTGCTCCCCACAGTTCGATGTCTAAAAATGCTCAGATGAATCAGTTGTTCTCACTGAGTTTGACGAACATACCCCATACGTCGACGCCAGCAGCACTTGCTCTTTCACTCACTTCAATGAATTGAGGATGTTCCATGATACTACTCATTTCTTGCCCTCCGGCAACAAGCAACGAAATGACTTGTCGAAGTTCAGCTTCCAAAGGTGACTCTTCTTTGGGTTTGGGGATGGGGGGGATGTCATCATCATCGAGTGGAATCGGTTCTGCTTTTGGTTCAGGTTCAACCTCGGGTTCTTCAGGTTCTGGAGCCACCTCGACTTCAGGTTCGGTTTCCTCTTCAACATCCATTGATTGCTTAATCGTCTCTAGCATCGATTCGTGCATTTCTTCTTCCACAACGGAAGCAGAAAACTCTTCCAAAATTGGCCCAGGATGAGTGACAAATGCCTTACGCATCATGGTTGATGGAGATTCAATCAATGGCATTCTTGTTGGAGGTGCAATACTAGGGTGATGAAAACAGGTCCATGTTTCATCCTCAAAAGAGGCATCTGAACTTGCGGTCACAGTGACTTCATTTCGAGTCCAACCTTGACCCATGAGTGGTTGTAACCATCGTCCCAAGTCGACCATTGAAAGGTCGACAAATTGGAAACTTGTTGATTTGTGATCAATCCCTTCGGCCTCCATTTCCGCACGTTCTTTTCGAGGGCGATGGAATACTGAGACAGCTGATTCTTCAATGGCTACACTTCGTCCATGTCCTCGCAGAGCTGCTCGATCAGCACGAGCGCCAAGCATCAGAATCCGTGTACGTTTTCCATATTGTTCCCAACCATTGGTCAACCCATCAAGCGAACCAGATTCGACAATCTCAACCTCGCCCATGGGTTCGGCTGTTGCTTCTCTTTCTTGAGGATGGCCCCTAGTCGCCCAGCAGTCCCTCGGCCAATGCGAGTTCTGCCAGAAGGACGGTTCCACCAGCAGCTCCACGAATTGTATTCTCAGACCAAGCACTGAACGACACTTGCTTCCCTTCAACAATGAGGTCAGTCATTCGAATTTCCATTCCTGCTTGAAGATTTGAACTAGGATTATCGTATTCATCTCCAATGAGTTGATCTACAATTTGAATCGGGTGTTGAGGGGCAGAGGGAAGATTGAGTACTTGTGGTCTAGATTGATAACGTTCAATCCATTCAACCATTTCACTTTCATCAATCTCTTTGTATAATTCACAATTGACATGAACGATATGCCCATACTCACGCATCACGCGTTTGCATTCAATCTGAAGAGGCAGATTTGCAGGTCGAACTCCGTCTGATTGGGCACGACCCAATAGGCTCAAACATTCTTCATGCATTTTCTCGGCTTCACCAGGAATCTCATCTGAATCTAATCCACTCGCACGCGCAGATGTGAGCACATCCAATCCTCCGCCTGACAGTGATTGTTCGGTTCTGACTGTCACATTGTTCAAACCGATGAAATCCCATAATGGTTTGAGGACCAAAGCGACGGGAACAATGGTACAATTTGTCGAACAAGCAATGAAACCATCATCTCGATTTGGGTTTGTAAGAGGCAGTAGATGGTGTGGGTTTAGATCTGCAACGATGAGGGGCACATCATCATCCATTCGATGCGTACTGGCATTACTGAATACGTAATATCCCGCTTCAGCCAGTGGTCTTTCTACTTCGATGGCCACCTCGGAAGGAAGAGCACTGAATACCACTTCAAAGTCATCATCATCCATGAGTGAATCCATACTTCGAATTCCAATGGATGGGAGATTTGGTCGAGATTCCGGCAAATGCCATTCTAGTTCCTCAAGTTTCATCCCTGCAGTGCGAGGTGAACCGTAGACTGCCACGAGTTCAAACCAAGGGTGATTAGAAAGCCGCTGCTGGAAACGCTGTGCTACGAGCCCGCTGGCTCCGAGAATAACCACCTTGCGCACGCGCATGTACACACGTGTGATGCTTTACTTCTTGATTGGAACGGAAGTGTAGACTTCAAGAACTATGACGACTAGGACGCTTACGTGTCGAATGCCGAGTTGGTTGCAATTACCGTTCTTGGTATTGCCCTTATGGTCACTCTTTGGAGGCTACTAACTACATCGAATACGGATCAAGATGCTGCTTTGCGCAAGGAAATTCGAGAAATGGACATAGAACGAACCGATGCACTAATGGGTACATTGGAGGCTCTTGGTAAGGCACAACAGGAACACTTAGCCATAGTGTCAGAAAATATCGAGAAGCTCAAGGATGGTAATGAGAAGAAGCTCGATCAAATGCGTGAAACAGTCGACGAGAAGTTGCAAACTACACTTGAGAAGAGAATTGGTGAGTCATTCAAGTTAGTCAGTGAGAGACTTGAAGCAGTCCAACGAGGTTTGGGTGAAATGCAAAGTTTGGCAACAGATGTAGGTGGATTGAAGAAAGTCTTGACTAATGTTTCCTCACGAGGTGCTTTAGGGGAGATACAAGCAGAGCAAATACTGCAGAATATCCTTACTCCTGATCAATATCAAAAGAATGTAAAAACTCATCCTGATTGTAAGGGGCAAGTTGAGTTTGCAATCAAACTTCCCGGGGCAACCGATGATTGGCCTATCGTTTGGTTACCTATTGATTGTAAGTTCCCGAAAGAGGATTATGAACGATTATTAGACGCATATGATGAAGGAGATAAGGAACTAATTGAGAAATCAATGAACGCATTCAAGGCAAATGTTCGACAAAAGGCTAAGACCATCAGGAAGGAATACGTTGCAGCCCCTTACACTACTGATTTTGCCGTTATGTTCCTCCCCACCGAGGGACTTTATGCTGATGTTTGTCGGCAACCAGGTCTCTTTGAATCATTACAGAGAGACCATCAAATCGTTGTGGCAGGACCAACAACTCTTGCTGCGTTAGTCAATAGTTTGCAGATGGGATTCCGAACTCTTGCACTTGAGACTAATGCTAGTGAGGTTTACAACGTACTTGGTGCCGTAAAAACTGAGTTTGTTAAATTCGG
Organism: Candidatus Thalassarchaeaceae archaeon; assembly: GCA_030747485.1. Taxonomy (GTDB): domain Archaea; phylum Thermoplasmatota; class Poseidoniia; order Poseidoniales; family Thalassarchaeaceae; genus MGIIb-P. The sequence goes on from JASLKP010000002.1 coordinate 78,673, forward strand.
TGAACATATGGGGAAGTTGCACAAGCAACTCAATACAGCAGCGAATACAATTGGTGGAGATGGCGATTCTATTAATCGACGATTAAGAGCAATGGAACGAACACTGAAAGATGTTGAATCTTTACCCTCACCAGAACCTTCAAACATTTTGGATTTATCAGATGATGATGTCGAAATCGAGTAATTCAAACTCTGTTGACTGGACGCGGGAAGAATCTGCGGACAAGCAATTTTCGTAGAATCTTCACACCATCTCCAACCGAGCCTAACTTTGACTCACCAATTCGTGCAGCATACGAGATTGGAACTTCCCCCATTCGTAATCCCTCATTTGCACAGGAAGTAAACATCTCCGCCTCTATTTCAAACGATTTTGAATTGAGTTGCATCTTTTCGATTGCTTCTCGTTTGAAGGCCCAGTATCCTGTGCAGATGTCGCTCACAAAGATCCTGTAGAGTGCAACTGCAGTCCAAGTAAGGATATGATTTCCAATCCAATTGAATCGTGACATTGCTCCTGGTTCAATTGAGCCCCGTAATCGACTTCCAATGACCACATCATATTCACCTGAAGTGAGATGTTTGAGAAGACGGGTGATTTCCTTTGGGTTGTATGTACCATCCGCATCAAGCATAACCAATACTTCGTCATCACTATCTAGGAATCGGGCAAAGGCTTCACGCATTCCGAATCCTTTGCCAGCTGCGGGTCCCTGCACAATAATCTCCAGACCCAATTTAGAGGCGATTTCTTGGGTGCCATCCGTAGATCTCCCGTCTGCAACCAGGATGTTAGGAGACCATCCTTGATACTCTAGAATGTCAATGGGTAGAGCGTTGACAACATTGGGCAATGCACTCACTTCATTCAGTGTTGGCAAGAGAATTGTAAGGCCACGACTCATAGATTTCTCACCTCAATCCAGTGTAGCCACACGCCTTCCTCATCGATAATCCGGTCACTTCGTCCAGAAAGTCCTGCCGGGTTTACCCATTTCGACCCACCTCCTTCTATGCTGATTTGGATTTCAATTTCTCCCCTGAATTCACTATGGTGTAGTACGGTTGTCGCCTCATGCCCTCCTGCGGTGATTTTGCTAACGGTACTACACACATCTGTGCCCCAATCACATACAGTAACACTCACTTCCATATTCGCAGGGCCGCTATGTTGTAGGTGAATGGCCAAATCAGTGTCACGATGTTGAGATGATGGAGACAGATATTCTAGGTTCATTCGCCCCTCACTGAAAAATGCCACATGGTCGGGCCTGATTTCCAAATCACCATGAGCCACATGGTACCATGGATCTGGTCGCCAATCACATCCTGTGCCGCAGTGGTTATCATTTGGGAAAACGAAATGACTCAATTTTACTGATCCCTCACTTGTCTCAGGAACAAAACGCCATAGTCGACTTCCATCTTGGTCTTCAATCACAGACCAGTATTCACTTTGAGCTAGAATATGTCCAATTTGTCCTAAGGGTGAAGTGACTGCATGGGTGATTCCGTAATCTGACAACAGTCCTGTGTTGTCATTTCGAATTGCTCCTTCAACTTTCCATTGAACACGTTCCTCAACGGTCAGTAATCCCAAGGACGGGAATGTGGTCATTCCAATCTCTGTTGGTGCATCGTAAATGAAACCCCAATGGGCAGTTTCGGTGTAAATGATTGAATCACTAGGTAGTGCATGAATGGCATCGTGTAATGCACGATCTCCAGGGGTTTGTGCTTCCAGTTCAGGGTGTGCAGTGATTTGCAACAATACCACATGCGCAATCAGAATTGAAACGATGCCGACTGCCATCATCGCATGAACTGGTCTGCGTTCTAATGCAGGAGGGACTTCCAATTCAATCATCGACATTTCGCCTCCATCTGCAATAATTTCCTCTTCTACATGTTCCTCTCTGAGCGTCCTTTGTCTCATTCTAGGCGTTAATCTAGGCATCTTTGCTAGGATAATCCCTGCTAGGACTGCAAGTGGTACATGGAAGGCGTGTAGGGCCATGGAGTACAGCATATAGGAAATCAAGGTCAACAATGAAATTCCAATCAAACCATCGAAGAGGTGCACGAATGTTAATGCCCATTGAATGGCTAGCCAGAGCCCCAGTAACCATACCTCAAATGATGCCCTAAATCTCCACAATCCCCACCCAGCAAGCCCAATCAATATTGGACCGTTAAACAGGAGTAATGGTAAGCCACCCTGCCATCCATATTCTGCCCAAACAGGTGTGTCGAGCATCTTTGGTGCGAAGATTCCCAATCACCACCACTGTGGCTCCACCAACAACAACGGTGGAGATGATTGCCAATCTTCCTGCATGAGGTGAATCGCGTTGAGCACTGAATCTGTGTGCACCCAGCCAAGCAAGTAGCAATGAACCGAGATACAACGAACCGGTCGGATGAATTACACCGACGAAAGCGACGCCAAAAGCAAACAACAAATCCATTCGTTTGTTCCGTTCCCGAGGTGGTTTAACCAAGACCAACAGACCTAGAACAAGCCCCAATTGGCTTGCTACGGTAGGATAGCCAGAATCAAATGCCTTGGCAAATAGGGCAGGAGCAAGAGCGAGAGACAACACTGTCGTTGCAGAAGCACCCCATCGATCTGCAGCACCGGCCACTCCCCAAATGACAGCAAACAATGTGAGTTGTCCGAGAAAATGTATACAATCCGAAGTGGGCATCCCACTCGCTTCTTCGAGGAATGCAGCCAACGCGGGGAAGGCAGGTGGATACGTCCACCTCCCTACGTTTGGTTCAGGTAAGGCAAGGGAACCAGTTTCTGCTAATCTGTGTGATAATGTTGCGAATCCGAGCCAATCAACACCCATGGGTCGATTCAGAATAATCAGTGGACTGAAACAGATGATTGCAGAAATTGCAAGGGCCCATGGAAGCCACGATGGTCTGCCAGTTGCAACCAATGCTGCATGTTGTTTTTCGGCAGCGACATCTTCCTCTAGAGACACAGTGCCTCCTTCAGCTTCAGCTGCCTCAGCAATTTCTTCGAGGCGTTCCCAGGCTGAAAGTCGGCGTACGCGGACGACTTGTTTCTGCCATCCCACCGTTGCAGCTGCTACATTGACCAAGAGGATGAGTGCAACTAAGGATCCAACTGAATGCTCACCTCGAAGAACCACCAACCATCCTGCCAAACCATACAGAATCAGTAGACTAGCAGCAGGTGCCAACATCATTTGTCGTAACCGATCAGCACCAGGGTCCAAGATTCGAATTAGGGCTAAACCAGGAATCAATCCGAGCCCAATCAGTAGTCCAGCACTCATGATGATGTGCAATATGACTTCAAGTGGACTCCCTAGCAGAATTTCGCCTCCTATGGAGGCGACATAGGCCAAGGGGTCTTGAACTTCAGCCCTAAATCTGCCTCCGAAGTCGTATTCATGGAGGTGCTTCTCAGCGCCATCATGGGAGACATAGATTTCGCCGCTGAGGATTGGTATCCTGTAGTTAATCTTCCTGAGAATTATGATGTTCTTGATCTGACAGGTGATGCAGACAATATTCGTACAAGCGAGTACTCGATTGGTCGATACAATGAGATTCGACAATTCTACACGACTGAATTATTTTCTGGAAACAGATGTGTCCATATTGGAATCGATATTGGTGGCCCCGTCGGAACTCCAATCATGTCAGTATTCAGTGGAAAAGTGGCATTTTCAGGATACAATCCTGCTGATGGAGATTATGGTCACACCATCATTACTAAACACAACATTCAGGGTCAAAATCTTTGGATATTATATGGCCATCTAGATGCAGCATCTACTGAACATTGTCCACCCGGAAAAGCCGTGGAAGCCGGCGATGTAATCGCATGGTTTGGTGACGAACATGAGAATGGCGGTTGGGAGCCGCATTTACACTTTCAACTATCATTTAGAGAACCGAATACACACGATTTACCTGGGGTGGTTGCACTCTCAGACCGAGAACAGGCGCTCATCGAATTTCCAGATCCAAGATTGGTACTGGGTCCCCTGTACTAGGACAGGTGTTCTTTCAATCCATTAATTGGACCAATTGCAGTCGGGTCTTTACCGCGTAGCAATGCGATTGCACATGATAACCAATCCATGATGACCACTGAATAGAGAAGGGCTTCAAGATGAGAGTCGCCTTCACATACAATCCCCCATGTTGGTTCAACTGGAATGTTGTCAAGCATCCATTCCAAACGTAAACTCACACGTTCATGTGTCCCGTCCCAACTGAATAACAGTAAGGCTTGATTCTCAGTCGCATTTGCTTCACCCCATGCGACAATCTCATTGTGATTCATCTCTGGAATCACTTGAGAACGTGCGAAAACTCCCCCGTTTTCATTAAATTGACAGGCTGCTCGATAGGCAGTTGGAGATAATGATTGTACAGCTAATATGCTCACTTGCTTGCCAATAAATGATTGAGCCATTTCTGTGATGACATCTCCTTCCTCATCTTCAAGTGTGAAATCACAAGCCTCAACAGCATCAGTCAAGTGTTCAAGAATGACTCCCAGATTTTCAGGTGGTGATTGAATTCCTAAGCGCCAAACTAAGGCGATTTGTGAGCCGAAGATGTGTCCAAATGCTGAACGGGGTGGTTGGCCACCAGGTAACGGAATCCAAGTTTGTTCAGCAGCTTCTAATTGAGATTGTAATACACCTCCTGATGAAAATCCTACGACATCACAACCGAGGTTGAGCGCACATTCTAGCGCATCCAAGGTCTCTTCTGTATTGCCCGAATATGATGTTACCATCACAAGCCATTTTTTACTTACCCAAGTGGGCAATTCGTAACCTCTGTGAGATATAAACGGTAGACAGCCCCCAAGTTCTGAAAGGCAAGCCAGAAAATCTCCGCCAGAAGCAGAGCCACCCATTCCGAGGCAGATGACTCCGTTGTACACTTTCCGTTCAATCTTTGAGATATCCCAACTGGTTGAACGGTCCCATGCACCAGCAAGGTCGGCTGGAAAATTCCTCAAATGACCTAGCATTCCGCTTTCATCTAGGACATTTGCTCGATCACCCATGTCAGTCATTGTATCGCCTCACCTCAAACACCTTCATCGGTATTGCGGATTCTTGGTATCGCAAACCATTCATCTGTAACCCAACCAATTCGAAGTTTGTTCTGTTGACCATCATCATCATGAGGCAATCTGACAGATTTCATTTTGAAGTCGTTCGGGTCCATGAATTCAGCCACAGAGGAGTCCCGATTCAATACATCAATCTCAATTTGGTCGACAAATCTACAGAGAACGTTACCCTTCTCCAAATCTCGCCACGAGGCCCCTGTCTTCTCATTGCGTTCCATCGAAATGAGAACCGCTCCATCCTTTTGCCACGATTGAACAATCCAAAGTGCATCTCGCCAACGCAATACATCTCCAATATCGTAGCCAGGTTTTCGATAAAGCAATGTCAATCGTGTAACATCAACTCCATCTTTCTGTCCAACCACTGAATTGGTTTCCTTTGTTTGACCACCCCATCGTTGAATCATATGGCGTGCCCAAGAACGTGCCAACGATTTGCTGCCAAGAGTAATGTCCCATCCGCCAACGACTGCACCTTCTTTGGTTATGAAGAACATTGGATCGGGTTCCATTGATGCGAGATGAGCATCTAATGATGTTCGTAGTTCCATGAGTTCAGAATCCTCTAATTTCCGTCCGGCTGAACGAATCTGTAATGTGGCCTCGTAGTAGTTCCCATCTTTGCGAGTACATGTAATACAAATTGCATTTGAAGTACGAACCATTAATTCATGTCGCTCAGAGAAATCATACAGTTCAATTCGACCATCGACATCGATGTGGAGGCGAGTATTTCGGTCATCAATTTCAACAGCATGAAAAGCAATACCCACATTTTCCGCTCGTTCGTGCAACTGTAGAGAATCATCCAATCGTCTTTGATGTAGTTCGTCAGATTCCAGATAACCCCAACGTCCAGACTCATGATGCATCCCACACTTTGGACAACGGATTGCTTGTGTTGTTTCATTACAAATCGAAAGCGTATTCCTTTCACGAAAGCAATCCTCGCATAATCTATCCGAAGAATGAGGGGGTGGAGCCCCACATGATACGCAGAACACATCCCCTCTGGACATGATGTTGCGGCGCGTATGGTCGGATTTGAAGCCGCCGACACACTAATCCTGTTCATCGTCGTTCAGTACGCTTTCAACTGCATCCAATCGAGCGTTCACATTTGTGAGTCGATCCAGTAACTGCCAAGTGAACCAACCGATGAGACCAATCATCGCTGAATAAGCGACTGCCAAATACACTAAATCGTCCATCTCAATCCATCCTGTTCTGTAATTCGGCGAGCCGGCGTTCACACTTCTGTACTTCTGCGCTGACCATTGCTTGCCCAATCATCATAATCGCCATTCCAACAAATGAGAGGAGCCAAATAGAGTAAACTACTGAATCCACTCCTCCACCATCACCCTCACAACCTACTGTCACACAAGGGTGCCGTTCTTGCCACCATCTTGTGGCCATGTAGGTAAGTGGTACGAGTAGAAATCCAAACAATCCAATCCCCGCATATACATCACGAAACTCGGGTGTATCGGGTTGGCTACGTCTGGCCATGACAAGAAATAGGGCTAGTGCTGAAAGGACGCCAAATGAGTTCAGTCTTACATCAGTCCAGTCCCATGGGACTCCCCATTCAGCAGTACCCCAAACCGGGCCTGAAATAATGACGCAACAACCGAAGAGTAGGCTAAGTTCAGCAGCGATTCCGGAAAGAGTCCAACCCCATTCAGACCGCTTCCAAAACCAGGCAAGGCTGCCCACAAAGAGCATTCCAAATGCGATAAATGATGTCCATGCAGCAGGTACGTGCCAGAAAATAATCCGATATGCTTCTGGTGCGTTCCAAGTTTCCGCTGACATAGATGGAGCATACGTGAGGCCGAGAACCATTCCAATACCCGCAATGGCAAGTCCCACAAGCATGAGGTAGACGCCTCGCATGTTTACCGGCGATGAGAGTTGTCTCATCAATCTGACCCTGTGCGTGGGTGCAAAATTGGTACTGCCACTGTGATAATCAGAGGGATACCAATTGCGAGCGCAAACCCTGTCCACGACCAATCGTGGGCCAATTCAGCGGACAACATGAATGGCCACACAAGTATCAGCGTTAACAATGTCACAAATTGATTGGCACTTCTAGGCAATCGATCTGCAAGAATGTGTAGGGATTGATTGGCATGATAAATCGCATACATGATGAGACCTAGGCAAAGTAGATGTTCAAGAGGGATTTCTGTGGGTTCAATTCTAGAGATTATGAATGGACCAAGTGTGATGATGATTGCGGCCAATGGCGCTACATCAAATCCACCCCCTTGTGCCCTCCACCAATCGCCAGTCCGGTTTTCTCTAAAATATCGTAGAACCGGAGGCGTTGTCATGGCGGATAGGAATGATGCTGATGATAAGACAATTCCATGCAACATATTTGCTTGATTATGACTACCCTCGATGGCGCTCAGTATGAGTGCGATCGCTAGAATGGGCATTGCGAGAGTCACCAGAGGTGTCATCGTTCGAAAATGAAGTGAATTTACCCATGATGCGAATGGTAGTGTGGGCACAACCGACTTAATTTCAGGTAGATCAGTTGAGATTTGCTTGGTTCGATTGTACTCTTGCTCACCGATTTCAATTCTTCGTGTTGCACAGTCTTCAAACCGTTGGTCATGTGATGCAATAACGAAGGCATGTCCTTGTTCTTGAAGTGCCTTGATATCTTCAATTAGCAATGTTACCGATGCAGTATCCAACCCAACTGATGGTTCATCAAGTAAACATAGTTGGGGTGAATTTCCAGCGTAGGCTGGTAGTAATCCTTGGATAACAGAAATCCGACGACGCATTCCAGTGGCTAGGTGTGCGATTCGATCTGCACTTCTGTGTTCAATATTCCATCGTTTTTCCAAAATTGAACTTGAATCAGAACTCGCTCCTGCAACAGCAGACGCCAACCCCAATCTTTCGTGGACCAACTCATCACCATGCACGCCATCATCTTGCAATGTCAATCCAAATGGACGTTGAATTGAAATGGATCCTGATTTGATTGGAAGCAAACCCGCTGCAGCCTCAATCAGTGTAGACTTCCCACATCCATTCGGTCCAGATAGGACAATACATTCTCCTGAAGATACATTGAGATTGAAATTCGCTAGAACCTCTTGAGTGCCTCTTAGGACAGTCAGCCCCTCAATTTCTAGAAGCACCCCTTCGGTCACACCCCTCCGAATCATGCAGTTGGCTTGAGTGTGGCGGCGAAGAGGTCAAGCGTTCATGCGTGCCGAGACTAATTCATGGGACTTGTTTGGTCAGCCATGACCACAACCTATTGGATGTACGCAATTCTCTGGTTGATTGCGGCCATTGCCCCCCTAATTCACGCTTGGATAAAGCGTACACCAATGGCTCTTGGAATAGGGATATCATTGATGTTAACATGGTTGATTCAGGCCTTCGTTGAATGGCAAGTCAACTATGATTTGATGATGTGGTTGGGTGCCCTTTTACCTGCTTGGGCTTTGGAACCTTCTGAGTTCCATCGATTTGTGACCGCGGCATGGTTGCATGCAGATACCCTTCATATTCTTGGAAATTTAATAGTGATTATTCTCGTTGGAGTTCCACTAGAACAGCGTCTAGGCCGTGGGCGTTTTCTAGTGATTTACATAATTGGAGTGTTAGGTGGAAATATTGGTTGGACGTTGGCAAATTGGGGGAGTACTGGCTTCTCTCTTGGAGCATCTGGAGCTGCCTTTGGATTATTGGGATGTTACCTTGCATGTTGGCCCGGTGATGAAATTGAATTCCCCATCATTCTCATCCGGAAATGGCCAGTTTCATTCATCGCATTATTGAAATTAGGATTGGAGATTATTCAGTACGGAATATTGACGAATTCTAGTACAATGTCAGACAATGTTGCACACCTTGCTCACATCACTGGTTTCATCGCTTGTTATGTATTAGCAAAACCAATCGCAAAGGGTGGCTTGGCCGCTATTGGAACGGTAGACTCCGGCCCATCATCAATTGGTTCTCAAGAAGCAATCGAGGCATCGATTAAATCTCGAATGGGCACCCTTTCATCTGACCCCTGGGCAGATGCAGGAACGCCACTTGAAGGCCCCCCAGCTCGTACGCTAAATCGGCTGCGAGCAGAGGGTGATGAACCTGAGACTCGTCAGGCTTGGCTTGAGGAATTGGCTGAACAAACAACTTGCCCAATTTGTGGTGACCTGATCTTTGCTGAGGTCCGCGATGGTGTCACAGTTCTCAATTGCTCAACAACAAGTTCTCACATGGATTGGCCTTGATTTTCACGAGTCTGGACCTACGGTCCTGACTCGGCGAGTCTTATACGCAATCGGGTGTTCAGACCCCTACGGGATGAAGATGTTGGAAGTGAATGGCTCGCTTAAATCGAAGCCACTTTTCGCGGTAATTCTTCTGTTAATGATGTCTATGACCCCTTTTGCGGCCGGTAAGACTGTCGATGACAACAATACTCCGACCATCTTCGTTGAAGGCCTCCCTCCATTGATTTGTGAAGATGGCATGCCGTGTCTAACCCCTGACCGGGGAGAGGGGCCTTGGCTTGCTTATTCTCCTGATCGAGACCACAATGGGATGGATGACCGCCTTCAACGAGTTCTTGCTGGAGAATACCCATCGGTGAGTCCGACAGCGATAGTGGGTTCAGATGGACATCTCACTGTTGCCATCAATGTCGATTATTCCAAGCATCCAGATGGTGATGACGTAGCTGCATTGAAGACAATATTGAACAATCATAACTGGAATGAAGAGGGTGCATGGTTCGATGTACTGCGTTCGATTCATACCATTTCATTAGACCACGTTCCTCTTTCTGCCCTCCTTGAAATCTGGAGGCTTGATGGAGTAGTGACTGTTGAACAACAAAACGTCATGATTCCATTCCTAGATAAATCCGTACCTTCCATGAAGGTAAGTGATTCAGATGTTTACGAGGATACCGCCCATGCGTTGGGATACCGAGGTGACAATGTTGTTGTTGCAGTCCTAGACACTGGAGTGGATAATGAGCACCGTTCTCTCAATGATTTCGATGATTCAAACGATGATCCCGATCTCGACGCCACATCATATGTTGACCCAAAGTGGGTTGCAGGATATGATGCAACCTCTGCTTTTTCAAATCAAAGTGGAACAGATGATCCAGACGATTCCAATGGCCATGGAACTCACGTTGCCAGCACGAGCATTGGTACAGGCAGTAGTGACCGACAATTCATTGGTGTGGCCCCTGGCTCTTATCTGGTAGATGTGAAGGTTCTCACCGATGCGGGTGGAACAAATGCGCAGAACACTCTCCGTGGCCTTCAATGGGCGACAGATAACGTAGACACTGATTGGGGTAACAATGGTTCCAGCAATGGCATTGATATCCTTTCGATGTCATATGGTTCAGTTAGCAATCCAAATTCAGATGATCCCGGAGACAATGGTACATCTGCGGAATCACAGTTGGTTAATCAAGCAACAGCAGCTGGATTGATTTGCGTCATCGCGATGGGTAATGATGGAATGAGACGAGTTCCATCACCTGCTAGCGCAGATTCATCCATTGCGATTGGAGCAAGTGACGATCGTGACACTTACGACCGAACTGACGATACCATTGCATCTTATTCCAATTGGGGCCCTAGAGAGGATGATGGTGACGATGATGATGATGATGAACTCAAACCTGATGTCGTTGCACCTGGAAGTGGGATTCATGCTGCTCAGAATGCTGCAGGTTCGTTGCAGATGCCTGGCCAACCCCGACCAATGGCTGAAAATGATTACACCTCAATGGATGGCACCAGTATGGCCACCCCTCACGTAAGTGGATTAATTGCCATTATGTTGGGAATTGATGAGGACTTAGATGTTGATGATGTTCGTGAATTACTAAGAGAAAATAGCGAGGTTCGAGGTAGCCCGTATGACACAGATATTGATCCTGTTTGGAATGAAAAATGGGGCTTTGGGATTGTGGACTCTGAACGTTTAGTTGCCAATTTAACCGGTAATCCTGGCAGCGGTGGTGGCGGAGGTGGTGGAAACAATTCCACTGAACCCCCTCCATCTGGTTCAGGCGATTGGGTTGAAATTGAAAGCCCCGTATCTGGTGCTTGGTTAATTGAAGGTGAGACCTATCGAATTAGAGGAATAGCAGAATCAGATACGAATGGTGCATCGATTGAGGAAGTACTCGTTAGAGCATGGTATTGGTATCAGGAACAAGGTTCTCCTCGAGAGAAACGAGATGCCTTTGATTGGACACAAGCGGTTGGCACAAACAATGGTTGGAATCATACATTCTATGCTCAGGATTGGGTTGATGGCGAGGAATTAACCTTCGAGGTCAAAGCTCGTGACAGCACCAACGCTTGGTCGGATACAGAGAGCCTCGATGTATGGTTGGGCAGTCAAAGTATCTCGATTGGCAGTCCGAGTGGTCAGGAACCAGTGGATGGCCTCACTACAATTTCTGGAACGTTCTTGACTCCGAATCCGATTGCAGTTCAATGGCGAATAGATCGTGAGCCATGGCAGGAAATAGCAGTCAGTTCAAGCCAAGAATATACTTCGGTTGATTGGAATGTGAATTGGGATACAACACAAGTGGACGATGGATTCCACACGATGAAAATACAGGGACGTGACCAATCTGGTGTTCTTAGCGATGAAGTACGTCGGACCATAGAGGTCGACAATTACCCCCCTGCTCCTGATCTCTCAATTTTCGGTTCCATTTCAGTGGAAGAATATGGGATATCAGTGGATGAAGCCTATGTGAATACTTTCTTGGAAATTCATGTTGATGTACGGAATAATGGTGATGCAGATGCTGAAAATGTCGTTGTCCACCTTCGTGAGGAGGGTTCTAAGCGCTCAGAAGCCACAATTTCGAGACTGGGTCCTGGGCAGGTGACAGAAGTCATTCTGTATTGGAATCCAATGGCTAGTGGTAGTCAGAATCTAGAGGTCATCATCGACCCTGGTCAGTCAATCAATGAACCTGACCGTTCAGATAATTCTGACACAATCACCTTCCCAGTCATTCAACGACCCGATGGCGTTGACTTGACCATCCGTCCAGGGGCAGTGACGACAAGTCCTGCGGTTCCACGGCCAGGTGAGTCCTATACGATTTCAATTCGTGTGGATAATCTTGGTTCACACGATTCAGTAAATGTGGCCATACAATTGTTGGTGCGAAATGAAATGGGTCTGTACGAAGATCATGGTGTGGTAAATGCGGCCTCCATCACAGGACAATCAAGCAGTTCAATCAATTTCTTTATTCTTGCAAACCTTTCACTAGATCGTGCCGTATCATATCGTGTTCAATTACAAACAGCAACAGATCTGGATCAATCAAATAATCAAGCAGATTTCATTGTGGTGCAGGATAAAATCACTCTAATGGGTTCTAGGACTCCTGCATTACCATCCTCTCATCAAATCATCACATCCTCTGGATTGGGCGAGGACATCCTCATTTTTACATCAAAGGGCACATCACTGTATGTTCACAAGATGGGCGTTGATCAATCAATTTACACCTGCCTTGAAATGGAAACAGAATGGTCTGGAGATTTAGCCGTCAATAGTCATCGCGAAATCGTAACAGTTGGTTGGACTAGATCATATTTGGACGAAAACAACTTCATTCGTTCAACAGTTGCATACACGACAATTGACAGTACTTGTCAAATGACGCCACGTCAGGATTTGATGCCAGGATTACTTTCTGCAGAAGGAACCTATTGGGGACTGGGCCTTGACCAAACAGGGGATCAAGTGGTCCTTTCAGGATATCATCGAGATATGTTAACTGGGGGGACTTATCAGGACACGACATCTATTTTCTTGTTGGAAACTGAGTCACCTCTATCTAGTGAAGATTGGACATTGACTCGAAACGTCGTCATGGACATTGAAATGTATCCACGAAGCGCTCCGAGTATAGATGTCGAAATTGGCCGAGATCAGATTCATATTCTTTACCAAAATATCCGTGATGATTCTACTGGGGAAGAACGTCTTGGATTGTTTTATTCTCATGGACAATTGGAAAGTCAGAATTGGGCTTTCACCATCGCAGTTGCAGATTATGCTACAATCGGCGAGATGATTCTCATCGAAGATTCTGATGACAATGAAATACTCATAACAGCATGGCGTGAAGGCGATGGTGCTCATTCAGAATTGGTGACTCGTGTATCTCCTCCATCTTGGTTCAATGGTCTGGAAAAGCGCACCCCCGCTCGAGGTTTAGCACACATCGAACTTCTAGAATGTGAACGAGGCATTCAGATATTGTTTGATGCGACATCACCCACCGGTCCCAAGATTCACTATGGCTTGCTCAGTGATGAGGAAGGCACTGCTGAAATGTCATTGTCTGACACCTTGAACAGTGGTGCTTTGGTGACAGCATCTAGAGCAGATGATGTTGGTGAACTCCACGTCTTTTACATCACCAGTAGCCAAGGTTCTCGAGTATTGAGAATCATCGAAGATTCAGAATCAACTCCAGGTGGAGGTGGCATTCTTGAAGACATACGCCTGCAACTAGGTTTGGATGAAAATACATTCGAGAATTTGAAGAAAACCGTTGGAATCACTTGTGGAATGCTATCTTTGTTCCTTCTCTATGTGGGCGTCGTTGCTAGGGCCAATAAACGAAAACAAAGTCATCAAAGTACAGAACCTGAATTCATCAATGAGAATTGGGTTGACCTTGATGATTCAGACTCAGATGGTGATGAAATTGAGATTACACCTACCGTTAGTCTTGAAGGCGAATCCGGGGTTCTGGTATCTATTGAATCTGAAGAGCCTGCATTGATTTCTGCGGAACTTGAGCCAGAGTTAGAAACCGAAGATGGGATTCAAGAATCTAGTCGAGGGGACCGTGCTAGTCGACGTGAGCGGCGTGCTGCTGAGGCGGAAATGAAGAAAGCAGTCGACGAGATGCATCGGGCAATTGAGGATGCAGGACTACCACCACTGCCTAGCCCTGATGAATTACCAACATTACCTAATCCTAGTGAATTACCTCCATTACCTGGTCCAGGTGAGTTACCTCCATTGCCAGTACTTGGTGAATTACCTCCGTTACCTAGTCCTGGGGAGTTGCCACCATTGCCTGCCCCTGATGAACTTCCACCACTTCCCGATTTACCTGCACCTGAATTGCCGGTAACATGCAGTTCTTGTGAGGCATCGTTTACAGCACGTGCAAATGCAGCGCGACGAGTCAAATGCCCCTTCTGTAATGAGACAGTCAAATTATGAGGAATATTCATGTGCGGCATCATCGGTTATATTGGTCAACAGCCAGCCACCCCATTCTTGATGCAAGGCCTCAATCGTTTGGAATATCGAGGTTATGATTCTAGCGGCATTGCTGTTCGAAATGGAAGTTTAGAAATCCACAAATGTATTGGGAAAATTAATGATTTGGAATCAATCCTTCCTGACAGCATAGAGGGGACGACCGGAATTGCCCACACTCGTTGGGCTACTCATGGTGGAGTGACCGATGCAAATGCACATCCTCATTGTTCAGAAAATGGCAAGATTGCTTTGGTTCATAATGGAATCATTGAGAATGCCCGCAGCCTTCGTACACGTTTGGAAAAAGAAGGGATTCACTTGAAATCTGAAACTGATTCTGAAGCATTGGTTCACCTCATTGACCGTGAACTTTCAAATGGTGCCAAACCACTGACTGCGGTTCGTAGAACACTCAAGAAAGCCCGAGGAACCTGGGGCCTATGTGTTGTGTTCGAAGATCATGATATGATTATCTGTGCTCGTAACGGTTCACCTTTGGTCATTGGAATCGGAGATGGTGAAAATTGGATTGCCAGCGATACCCTTCCTCTCCAATCATACACTCAACAGGTGATTTTGCTAGACGATGGTGATTTAGCTGTTGTTACCTCTGATGGAATTCAAACTAGTCGTTTCGATGGTCGTTCCACCGATTCAACAGTAACGACGTTAGAGGATGATTGGGGTGAAGCAGATATTGGTGATTTCCCACATTTCATGCTCAAGGAAATTCATGAACAACCCGAGGCCTTGCGTCAATGTATTTCTGGACGCTTAGTCCTCAAGGATGGAAATAGTCGATTGGGTGGCCTTGGTATATCTCCAAAGAAATTACAGAAGATCCCTCACGTCCGTCTACTGGGTTGTGGGACATCGCTTCACGCTTGTCAAGTAGGTCGTATTGCGATTGAACACCTCGCTCGTGTGCCAGCGTTGGCACACGTATCCAGTGAATTCCGTCACAACAATCCTGTGATTGAAACCAATGCTCTCCACTTTGCGGTTAGTCAAAGTGGTGAAACTGCAGACACGTTAGCGGCAGTCAAGGAGATCCAACTCAAGGGTGGAGATGTACGTGGTGTCATCAATGTCGTCGGTTCAACCATTGCCCGTCAGTGTGGACATGGATGTTACATTCATTCTGGACCAGAACAAGCGGTGGCCTCAACCAAGGCATTTACCAATATGGTTGCTGCATTGTCTATGTTTGCCATTCAGATTGGTCGGGCCAGAAATCTTTCACAAGTTAGAGGCAAGGAATTGGTCCGGGCATTCAAGAAAATCCCAGAAAAAATCGAACATTATCTAAAAAATCAGGGGCCAATACAAGAAGCGGTTGATTGTATTAAAGATGCAAAGAGTGTCTTATTCTTAGGGAGAGGTGTATCCGCTCCAGTCGCACGAGAAGGGGCGCTAAAGTTGATGGAAATTGCCTATATTCCTTGTTTGGCTTATCCTGCTGGAGAGATGAAACACGGACCAATTGCCCTACTTGAAGAAGGAAGTCCAGTTGTTGTCATCGCACCAAATGATTCTCTAAAGGAGAAAACAATCTCTAGTATTCATGAATGTCGTGCTCGTGGTGCGAAAATCATCCTCATTCATGAAGAGGGTGATTCAATCGCTGAAGAGGCAGATATCTCGATTCCAGTCCCCTCTACAGAGTCCATATTATCACCGATGTTAACGGTCGTTCCTTTGCAACTCATCGCCTATGAAACTGCCTTGCAACTGGGTTGTGATGTCGATCGCCCTCGTAACCTTGCAAAGTCGGTCACTGTCGAGTAATCAGTGAATCGTAAAGCGACAAGTGCTTGAGTCCCATCGGAATGAATGGTAACCCAAGGTATGTGATGTATGCCGCATCTTGACAATGGCCACCTTCCGATTAATATTGTCTCCAGAACGCTCCATGGTCATGTGAACTACACCATCTGAAAGGTAATCCTCAATTCCAAATTCTCCGAATTGATTCTTCATTTCTCCCATCATCTCGCAGATGATGAATGTCGTTAGTCCAAGACGACGACACGCCTCAAAGAACCGGAACGTTTCATCTCTAGGATTATCCATTTGCGTGAGGGTAAAGAACGCACCTAGTGAATCAAAGACAAGTACATCAAAGCCAATACTCTCTCGATAACTGGTGAGTTGTTTGATGAGTTGCCCCATCCAGTCAATTTGGTGAGATGTGCCTGCATCATGAACTTGTACTCGCAAATCCGCCAAATCAATGATTGCAATATTACTACGAACGCGTGGATCATCAACGTTCATTCCCATATTCGCCATATGCCCTGCCAACGATTCCTTGCCTTGTTCTAGGGTCACATAAATTCCAGACGCTCTCCCTTCTAGCACTGCGTTGTACAACATAGCGAATCCGAGGCTAGATTTCATTGAACCAGAGGCTCCAGCAAGGAGACAAAGATGTCCTTTCGGAATCCCTCCTTGCATTTGTTCATCAAGTCCCATAATGTATGTCGGAATTCTTTCTGAAGCATCACTCACCGTGCTCACCGACTCGTGGATTCAGCACAACAAGATAAACGCGACCCCTGTGGGATTCGCATGGAACTGGTGTATTTGGCATCCGCTTCTACTCGTCGCGCAGCGATATTACGTGAGGTATTACCGCACGACGTCGACGTCATTCAGTCTCCTCTTAATGCCAGAGAACGACCACATGGACATGGAATGTTGGTTGAAGAACAAGTATCGCACACTCTACAGGGTAAGGTTGAGGCTGCTCAAAGAGAATTACAACATTCATACATCATTGTTGCAGATACGCTTGTTGCAGACCCAGAAGATCCGAAGAAAGCCCTCGGCCAACCATCCGATGTGAGTGAAGCACTACAAATGCTGTTACACCTATCTGGTCGTCGACACCGAGTGTGGTCGGGAAGTGCCATCATCTGTGGTGATGATGTGCGTAGCTGGATTGAATCTGCAACAGTTGAGATTGAACCATTGTCAGATGAAACAATCGAGACTCTCATTCATTCAGGTTCTTGGCGTGGCAAGGCGGGAGGATATGATCTTGCAGACGCCATGGGTCCATTTGGAAAAGTCGTAGAAGGAGATGAAGTATGTGTTCTAGGGTTTGCTGGTTCACTATTAGCGGCGTTGGCAAAGGATTGAATCCTGTCAACACTTAGACCAAAATAATGGCCGCTATCTCTATTTCTGGTTTGGTCCGTGGTTACGGTCCAATTGAAGTCCTCAAAGGATTGGATATGACTGTCGATTCAGGATCAATCTATGGCTTACTGGGGCCCAGTGGTTGTGGCAAGACTACCCTCCTCAAAGTTGTCTTAGGATTTCTTGAACCAAAAGCTGGAGATGTCACAGTTGGTGCTGAAATTCCAGGCTCAGGAGTGGGGTATTCTCCCCAAGAGATTGCCCTGTACTTTGATCTCAGTATCGCAGAAACGTTTCTGTTCCATGGCAGATTACACGGAATGAGTTCAGACAAGATTGCACAGCGACAATCTTGGTTGGTTGACTTCCTTGATTTACCTGATCCAAATCGTCCAGTTGGAAAATTATCTGGTGGCCAAAAAAGACGAGTTAGTCTGGCAGTTGCCCTTTTGCATGAACCAAAATTACTGCTATTGGATGAGCCCACAGTGGGTGTAGACCCTGAATTACGTGCCCGCATATGGTCGCACTTGCAAACGATTGCATCTGAAGGTACATCCATTGTCATCACGACTCATTACATCGATGAAGCTGGAAAAGCCGACCGAGTTGGATTGATGCGTGACGGAATATTACTGGCTGAAGATACACCTGTGAACGTGATGGAATCTCAACAAGCGAATTCACTTGAGGATGCTTTCCTGACCCTGTGTAAACGTGAGGTGAAAGAATGAATTTCACCAGAATCTATGCAATTGCGGCTCGCAAGTTTGCTACTCTGCGTCGTGATAAGAGAATGTTTGGATTCATTGTCATCATGCCTGCATTGCAAATTCTTCTGTTTGGTTGGGCCATTGGTGGAGCACCAACTGGCATCGATGTCATTGTCATTGATGATGGCCCTCCAGCTCAAAGTGCCGTGATGATTGGTCACTTGGAAGGAAGTGAATCACTGGTGATTAATTACGCAACATCTGTCGAAAGTGCACATGAATCAATTGAGGATGGAAATGCATGGGCTGCCATTCATTTACAATCTAATGGTGATATCGAATTAACGATGGATAATTCCAATCAACAGATTTCAAATGTCATCATGATAGAGGTTCGGAATGCAATGCAGGAGGCCAGTGGTGGCCAATTACCAATGTCTATTTCTGAACCAATTTATGGTGAACGTGACCCCTCTTTCATCGATTTCTTAGCACCGGGAATTATGACCTTGGTTTGTTTCATGTTTAGCACCATTCTCACGTCAATGGCGTTTGTTGGTGAGAGACACGATGGTACGTTGGATAGAATCTTCGCAACAGGAACCAAACCCATGGAGGTGCTTTTTGGTCACCTGACAGCATTTACCCTCATCCTCGTTGGTCAAGTCACAGTTGTCATCGCCATCTCTGCATTTGGATTTGACATCCCCATCGTGGGCAGTGTGTTGTTGCTGTTTGCGGTTTGTCTTCTGCTTGGATGGGCTGCAATGTGTCTAGGTCTTGTGGTTTCCAGCAAGGCAAAATCCGAGTTCCAAGCAATGCAACTGAACATGCCGATGTTATTCCCTGCACTGTTACTATCGGGTATTCTTTGGCCAGTCCAGGCACTACCAAATTGGTTGCAACCCGTCTCTTGGGCCCTCCCTACGACATGGACAGCAGAAGCTTGCCGTTCAATCATGATTCGAGGTTGGGGACTAGAATCTGAGTCAGTCTGGATGGCCTTCATTGCCAATGCATTGTTTGCAGTCATCATGTTGGCAATCGCCTGTCGTACACTGAAAGTGAAGTCCTGATTATTCCTCTCCACCCAGTTCGTAGGCGTCCCCGATTTCATGGACGTGCCCGTAATATAGTGGGATTCGATTCCAATCATAAAGCCCCCAAAACATTTCTTTCAGCCACCAGACATTTGTCGAAATCACTGAGACCAACAATAAGATTAGTACCCAAAAATATGTTGTATCAAGATTAATTGAAGATGTGAGGTATCCCAATTCTTCCAAATATCCCAATACCCAGAAGATTAAGGCAGCATTCAGAGATAGTAGTGCAATCCAACCAGTGTGACGTTCATCTATCGGTTTTCGCTTGTGATCATCATGCAACCATTCACCAAATCCAATGACAATCGGCCATGCACATCCAAATAAGATGATGAATCGAGAAAAGATCATCCCTGAATCTCCCACTTCATTGAATGATTCAGCGAGTATGATTGGGATTGAGATGAATAGCCAAAACAGTCCACATAAGATGAATTTTGAATATGGTTTGACCGAGATTACATTGTTGAAAATGTACCACGGTTTCATTTTCAACAATATATAGGCAATTGGAAGAGCCATGGTGCATTGTAATCGATAATCGTTTATTTCATCTGAGTAAAATAGAATCCTAGCAATGATACTAATGAACATTAAGAAAAGGAAGATTTGCATTGATTTATTGCGTTGTTCCATTTCTAATAATTCCCAATCTAACCGTCGATTGAAATGTCCTAGAATTAAACTGAAACAAATCATCACTAAGAAGGTGTCAACGAGTATCACCCATGTAATTTGGATGATTTCATAACTGTCCCACAACACCCACGAGATTAGTGATAATACTCCTAATGTAGGTAATGACAAAGCGGGAATATAGGTCCATATGATTCGATTTTTCTCATCAATTCTACCTCGTTCACTGAAGAATTTCAATGCAGAGGGGCCAAGGAGAATCAATTGAATGGAAAGCATGGTTACACCGATGCCACCCAATTGTCGAAAGAGTTCAACATCTCCCATTAATACGCCGACCAAAATAGTCGTTTGACCACCAATATTCAATCCAGTCACCATCCTAAGATGAGTTTCATCAAATGATGATGTGCGATGAATCAATGGTAACGTGTCGAATCCAATTCCTAGAATCGCTGCCATTAACCAACCAAGCACAGCCATTAATCCAAATACGAATAGAATTCTAAAAATTCCAAACGCATCAACGAGTGTATCATCGATGAACATTATCCAATATAGGCACAGAATGTTAGGTGTAATCATCAATGAACTGGCAGAAAAAAGGTCAGTATACGTGCCAGCAGCCCATGTATAGGCTGGTTGTTTACCGTGTTCCACAACCACTATTCGCCCAGAATATAGTATAAGGTCATATGCAGAAAATTATGTAATAAATCTCCTTAAGGTGTATTTTTGGCCATTCCTACTAACTCTAACACCCGCTTCACATCGACACTATTTCCTACGATTGAATGTACCTTAAGTGATGTACCTGCGATTAATGAAGTTGCAATTTCCAGATATTCAGTAGCATTGGAAGTATTGACACCTGAACCAACAATCAATGGTGCATCTGGAACTACATTTTTCACACGTCTCAGGTCATCAATTTGAGTTGGAACGCCAGTCCCACTTCCTGAAATGATGAGTGCATCCGCCAATCCTCGATGCCAACAATCCTTTGCCTCCTGTTCAATGGTCCAATTTTCATGGATTGCAGTCGCATGTTTCACACCAATATCTGCAAGGATAGCAATGGATGAATCAAGTGAATTTCGCAATCGCAATGATTCTGCAGCTTTCCCTTCAATAACGCCTTGATCTGTTAGCATTGCACCGACATGAACATTCACTCTGATGAATTTAGCACCAGTTGCAGTGGCAATCGATAGTGCAGCATTTACATCATTGCGGAGTACATTCACCCCCACTGGAATTTCCGATGATTCAACAATGGCACGAACGATTCTAGTCATTGCTGCGATGGTGATTGCCGGGACCTCATCTTTGTGAAATGGTACATCGCCAAAATTTTCCACCATGATTGCATCGGCACCTCCTGAGATCAGTGAATGAGCATCTGCAATCGCAGCAGCCTCAATGTTGTCAAGGTCACCACTATATTGTGGTGAACCTGGTAAGGCTTGCAAATGTACCATGCCAATGAGACCAGTTGGAATGTGTTGTCGCACTCCCATATTCTTACTCTCCATGTTCAGCTATCTGCCATCTCCAACAGGATTCTAGCCCCTGTTGTAGTGGGACTGATGCAGACCATCCAAGTGCTTGTTCTGAGGTTGTAATATCGGGTACGCGTCGACGAGAATCACCAGGGTGTCCAATCTCGTGGTGACGGATTTCACTATCGGAGTTTGTGACTTCAAGGCAAAGTTTGGCTAAATCATAGATGGAAATTTCCTCGGGATTACCAAGATTAAAAGCAGCCCCAGCGAGTATACTCCCATCTAGTCCCTCATCTAATTCTCCTGCAATTCGAGTACCATTGACAATATCTTCAACCCAAGTGAATGAGCGTGTTTGTTGGCCATCGCCGTGAACAGTCATTGGCTCACCCTTGCGGCACTGTTCAAGGAAAATACCCGTCACTTGCCCATATGCATCTCCGGGAAGACGAGGCCCATATCCATTGAATGGCCGAACAATTCGAGCGTCCAACGAATGTTCTTTCACTGCATGTTGTACAAGAATTTCTCCAAGATATTTGCTTGCGCCATATGAGTGGCGTCCATGTTGAGCCGCCGATGAAAATAGGCTATCTGAGTTGTTATCCAATGGCATTTCAGGCTGTTCTCCAAATGCTTCTGGTGAGGATGTAAACACAAAACGAGCACCCCTAGTAATTGCGAAATCTAAGGCGACACGCAGCGAATCCAGATTGACTTGAATGACAAAATCAGGGCGTTCATGAAACCATCGAGTTCCATTGATTGCTGCAAGATGGTATACACAGTCCACGCCTCGAAGTTTATCTGCGGCCTTCTCGTAATTGGCCCGATTCGAAGCATCACCCATGATGAGATGATAATCTTCCATTCCTTTGCATCCCAGTAGATTTTTCTGACTTCCCCTGAACATGTCATCAATCACTGCGACAGCATGCCCTGTTGCCAAAAGGCTCTCTGTGAGATGACTCCCTAGGAAGCCAGCTCCACCGGTGACAATGCAACGCATGACCTCCGCTAGGGTTGAACCCCCATGAGTCTGTCCCTTTGACGAGCACACATTCAAGGACGGGTTTGTATGACGATGTGTCATGCCCTCAGGTGAGATGGGAGACTGCCCCATTTGTGGGCAACATAAACCGCTAGAGGTTTGGCATCGCCCACTTCCCTATGAAGACCAAATGCTGACCAAGGCTTGCAGTGGATGTTACATCACACATCTTTGGGCCTTCAGAGATTATGACTCAGATTGACGGTCAATCACGTTGAGTTCGACTTTTCCGTTCGTCAACGTCATCTCGATTTGGTCACCCGAATTGATGCTTAGACACGGATCTTGGTCAAATCCCATCGCATAAGGGATGCCCAACAAACTCGCACCAGGTAGAGTCAGTGGGCAAACATCACGGTTCACAATTGCTTTTGGCCCCTTTCCTGTGTAAATCAATCCCATCAAGACGAAAGGAGCAACAGTAGAGCCCGAGCCTTTCGGATAGATTAGAATTGTATCTTCAATTGCACATCCATCCAATGGATGTCCGGCTTCTTCGATGATACCCGTGTCTCGATTCACATAGCCGAGGTAAGTGATGGGAACATCAGTCACCAATGCCTTGCCCCGAACCACCCATTGATCTTGAGAAGGTAGGCTACGGCCTGAAAGTAGTAATTCACCCTGTTGAGGGGTCTTTGCAGTGGCCATTTCTTTGGCTCCACTTGAATCGATTACAGGCCGAACACCTGAACTTAGTCCCGGGTCAAATGCATGTGCAACACAGTCGTGAATCCGAGTAACCGAAGTCGGCATTCTGTTGAGACCACTGGTCAGATAGTGCTCTGCCTTCAGAGAATTTGTGAGCAAATGATTGTAGTGTTCGCGATTGTAGGGCGTCACTTCTGGACAGGTGTCTTTGAGAATGAGTGCACCTGCTTCTTCTAGAACATCTAGTGTTCCCTCTTGTTCCAATAATTCATGGTTATGTCCACTTGTGAATACCCATAATCTTCGATTGGGAATTCGTTGGCCCAATTCCATATGATTGCGGACTGCTGCAGCCGTGGTTCTCACTTCTCCAACACTGGCTTGTGGGCAGCCAATCACGACAAGATCAACTTGTCCAGTGGGTGCCAAGTCTGCATATCTCTCTGTAAGGTCCTGTTCTGAAAAAATCAGTTCACCTTGGGGTGTATAGTGTGGGGCTTCGGGTGAATGCCCATCAGCCCACAACATCGGACAGCCATAATTGGCTGCGGCCGCAGTCAGTGCTTTACGCATCTCGAATGAAGCAAAATCAGGCAAGCCAGTGATGTGTGGCATCATACCCCAAGGCAAATCCCATTCCGGACGAATTTGTTTACCAATCCAATCTCCAAGAATACTCCAATCTGTGATGTGTTCCATCACACATTCGACATGTACCCGAATATTGGGTACTCGATTCTCTTCAAGATGTAGACCCCATTTTGGTGCCCAACCCGTGAGTGCTGTTGACAGTGCAGACAAACCACTTTCTCGATTTGTGATGAGTGATGTGTATGAGTTTGAGAATGCGACTGCATTGCTTTCAGCCCATGAACCAATACCTTCTATGTCGATGCTACGATCATAGGGTGTACAGGACAGCGTCGCTTCAATTCCCAGTTTTGAATATGCATGAACAATCTCAAATTGATGCTCTAAGAAATCTTTCTCTGCGATGTCCATTTCAGTCATTTTCTCTTTATCACAGCCAGCACTATTCAGTGTCGTTGGAATGGAAACGGTTCCGAGTTCGTCTCCAGCGAGGTCAGCCAAAAAGCGACGAAGACCATGCCCCCCTGTCAATGGAGAGACTCCACTCACATGCGCGTGGGCGCATTCTACAAACTCACTTGCCCCTGCGGTAGAAGCCAAGTCAATCACTAGACGCGCAGCCTTCTGTTTGGTTGGACCATGCTCCCCGGCCAGCATGGCCGTGAGCGAATTGGGGATGTCCATCGGTAGGAACCGACCGGCACTGCACCATCAATCTGCGGGTGTCGCGGCACCGATTACTTACGGGCAGCGAGCGGTTGCCGCCAACCCTGACCAAAAGCACGATTGGAAACTCGTGGGGCTGGTGCCATCTGCCATCGCTTGTGCTCATTTGCATGAAGGCGTGCTAGAATGTCGTCGGTGAGTTCTGATTCGTTACGAATGCCACGCTCAATCCAATCTTCCAAAATATCGTCAAGAATTTCGTAAGGTGGCAATGAATCATCATCGCGTTGATCAGGTGCCAGTTCAGCACTCGGTGGTTTTGTCATCGTTGAATTTGTAATCGGTTGTGTGGCGCCACGTGATTCAGCATCAGCATTGATGGCGTGTGCTAGTTCGTAGACTTCTGTTTTGTAGAGGTCTCCAAGGGGGGCATATCCACCACACATGTCTCCATACAGTGTGCAGTACCCCATTGCAAGTTCAGATTTGTTCCCTGTTGCAATGGTCATTGCACCGCGTGCATTCGCAGCACCCATCACTAACATTCCACGAATGCGTGCCTGAACATTTTCTGCAGCTACTGAATTTCCATTCTCAAGTTCCTTTTCTAGAGTCGCATCGGCAGCGGAATGAATGTCGGAGATTGGTAACACTTGCAATTCCATTCCAAGCGCATCAGCAGTTGCTTTGGCATCAGAAATTGAATGTTCAGAAGAGTGTCGAGATGGCATCGATAACCCGAGCACATTCTCTGCCCCAACTGCTTGGCAAGCAATCGCCGCACAAACTGCCGAATCGATGCCTCCACTCATTCCCAAGACAATTTTCGCGATTCCAGATTTGCGACAATAGTCACCCAAACCGACTGTAACTGCTGACAACAAATCGCGACCTTTGGGTGGCGTCAATGGGTCATCGTCTTCAGACACACATTGGACCTCGCATCGACAATTATCGCCACACTTTCCATCAGGCCATGGCAACCATCGAGCATTGGATGGGTGATCCAAATCAACCATTAGAACACCCATGCACCATCCTGGTGCTTGAACGACAGTACCATCAGGCCAAGCCACAATCGAACGACCATCAAAGAGAAGATCGTCATTGCCTCCAACTTGATTACACAATAAGAACGGATGTCCTAGGGTCTTCGCAGCCTTTCTCACAAGTCTAGCACGGACGCCTTCTTTCGCGAGATGATAAGGTGACGATGACAGATTCACAGAGACTGCAATGGGTTCACCTTGATGTTGCCAAGTAGAGAGTTGCTCTATTGGGTCTGCATCATAGTCAGATGGCACCTCTCCAACATGTTGCCAAGCATCTTCGCAGATGGTAATCCCGACTGATAATCCCGGGAGTGAACGATCAATTCCAGGTGAATCATCAGCTTGGAAATAGCGTCCTTCATCAAACACATCGTATGTTGGCAATAGTTGCTTGCGTCCAACGATTCTAGAACTACGTCCTTCAGCGACTCGAACCACGCCATTGTAGGGCTTCTGGCGGTCCTTTTTCGCACTGAGAGGCGTTCCAATCAAGAGAGGAATCGGACTTTTCACTTCGAGTGCTGCGGCCTGACAATTTGCAACGAATTCCGCATCCATCAGTAGGTCTCTCGGTGGATATCCTGAGACAATTAACTCACTAGCTACTGCCATATCTGCGCCTTCTTTAGCCGCGAGGGCAACCGCTTGTTCCACTTCGGCAACATTGGCCTTGTATGCACCCACCGTGGGGTCGAGTTGAAGCAGAGCGACGACAGTCACAGACTAACCTCGCTACGACGGTAGCACATCATCCATTCAACGTTACGACTGGCGGCGCAGTCCTGAAAGACCGCCTTTACCTCGGTTAGGTCATGTCAGAGGCACGTTCGATGCAAGAATGGTTGGATGCGTATGGGGAAAGTCATCAGAATTCGCTAAACAAGAAAATTCACTGGATTTGTATCCCTCTCATTTTCTTGACCATTGTTGGATTATTGTGGTCAATTCCACGACCCGACTTCTTTGGCAGCAACGTTTGGATCAATGTCGCAAGCCTTGCAATTTTGCCCGTATTTATCTTCTATGCGCGTCTTTCACTCTCGTTGACTGTTGGAATGATGCTGTGGTGCGGGTTCTGTTTGGGATGCTGTTGGTTCTATGTTGAAAACGTAGATTATGAATTGTGGAAGGCATCTCTGATCGTTTTCGTTTTGGCGTGGATTGGCCAATTTTATGGTCACAAAGTTGAGGGAAAGAAACCGTCCTTTTTCGAAGACATACAATACTTGATGATTGGCCCTGCATGGTTGATGTCGTTCATCTACAACAAGATGGGCATCAAGTACTGATTAGCAACAGGCCTTTCCGTACTTTTTGAGGCGCCAATAATTGTATGGCCACGGTGTCAAAAAGCCCACTACGAGCATAAATGGAATCGCGACAGGATTCATTCCAAGTTGTCCGTTGGTGAATATAAGGTCCGTTATTTCCATGGCGATTTCCATCATCAACATGGAGATGAAAGACATTCCAAGTGCGGTTGATAGAGCATTTCGGAAATCCATCCCTCCTCGCTTCATGATGATGGTCTCCAACATCACACTGGTCGCAAGACCATTGATGAGTGGTAAAATGGCATAGAAATACCACGCGTTGGAATACATGGCTAGATCTGCAGTTATGTTGGAATATGAGTAGTATGCCAAGGTTCCGAATTCACCAATTGAACACCCGATTAAACACCACTTTGTGTTGTGAGCTGATTGCTTCCAAACTACTCCATCATTCCAATTGAATTCTAATTCGGGGAGGGTGAATCCTGCACCAGTAATTGCGTTATTCAATTGGCTTGTAATCGCATCATCATGATGGACGACCGCGAGACCTACTTCAGCCTCCACTGAAGAGACGCCATCGACGCCCTCAAGGGCTGCGGTGAGGTTGGCTACACAGCCACCGCAAGACATCCCTCCGACCTCGAAAGTAGTCGTCTCCATGACCATCGCGGGGAATCGGTAGCGTTTGAACCCTGCCGCACCATTGAAATCGGGACCTATGGTCCCGCGCCCCATGGGTGTTCCAGAACCGGCGGGCGAACTCGCTCCAGTTTCCCTTGAGGAATCCCTCATTGGTGTCTGGAGAGAGGAGAAAACCTTCGAGCAACAGGTGTCTATGCGAAAGGATGGAGCCCCGTTCATTTTCTTGGAAGGCCCTCCAACTGCCAATGGAAAACCAGGCATCCATCACGTTGTCGCTCGAACCTACAAGGATCTCGTTTGTCGATGGAAAGCGATGCAGGGTCACTTTGTCGAACGTAAGGGTGGCTGGGATACACATGGTCTACCGGTCGAGATTGAGGTGCAGAAGCGTCTCGACCTCATGAGTAACGAAGCGATTCTGGATTTTGGTATGGCCGAGTTCAACGAGGAATGCCGCAACAGTGTGTGGACCTATGAGCAGGCTTGGAGAGAAATGACTGAGCGCATGGCGTTCTGGGTTGATTTAGATGACCCATATGTTACGCTGCACAACGATTACGTCGAATCATGTTGGTGGGCATTGAAGCAGATGTTCGACAAGGATTTACTCTACCGTGGCCACAAGGTTCTGCCATTCTGTCCACAGACAGGAACATCATATTCTAGCCACGAAGTAGCCCTTGGATACAAGGAGGTTGAGGAGCCTTCAGTTTACGTCAAATTCAAGCTGGTTGATGACGATGCCAGCGTTATTGCTTGGACCACAACACCCTGGACACTACCCGGAAACGTCGGTTTGGCCGTTGGCCCTGATGTTACTTACATTCGAATCCGAATCGATGAGGATGCCGGAGAAAGTTGGGATGGTCGAGGCGGTGCCAAGATTGGAGAAGAACTCATTCTGGCCAAGGATCTGTTCAAGGAAGTCATCCGTCACCAAGCAACTGTATTGGAAGAATTCCCAGGTTCTGCATTGGTCGGCAAGGCCTACGAACCATTGTTCCCCGATGCGGTTGACCGTGCCGGCTCACAAACAGCATGGACCGTTGTCGGCGCAGATTTCGTCACCACCACCGATGGTACTGGTGTTGTTCACACAGCGGTCATGTACGGTGAGGATGACTATATCCTCGGCATGGAAGTTGGTTTCCCTGCTCAGCACACCGTCGATATGGATGGCAGATTCATTGCCGGAACACATCATTCACTTGATGGTCGATACGTGAAGGATTGTGACGATGATATCATCGATTTACTTCACTACGACAATATTCTCTATCGCGAAAAGATGTACGTTCACGATTATCCACACTGCTGGAGAACAGATCACCCCTTGCTCTACTACGCCATGGATTCCTGGTTCGTACGAATGACGGCAGTCAAGGAACGCTTGCTTGAGTTCAATGACCAAGTTGAATGGGCACCAGACTGGGTTGGCGAAGGCCGATTCGGTGAATGGTTGCGTAACGTCAAGGATTGGGCCATTTCCAGAGAAAGATTCTGGGGCACACCATTGCCTGTTTGGCGAACTGAATCTGGTGAGATGAAGTGTGTCGGCTCCATTGCAGAACTTCAAGCAGAAGTGGCCAAGGCCAACGCGGCTGGAATGACCAATCCAGATTGCCCAGATGATGTCGACTTGCATCGTCCAATCGTCGATGATTTCACACTCGTATCAGATGCAGGTGAACCGATGCATCGCGAACCGTTCGTGATGGATTGTTGGTTCGATTCAGGTTGTGCTTCGTTCGCACAATGGCACCATCCTTTTGATGACCCTGAGAAGTTTGAGAATAACTTCCCCATCGACTACATCTGTGAAGGTGTAGACCAGACTCGTGGATGGTTCTACACTCTACTCGCAGTGAGTACGACCGTATTCGATTCAATCTGCTACAAGCGTTGTTTGAGTCTTGGATTAATCCTCGATGCTGAAGGTAAGAAGATGTCCAAATCCAAGGGTAATATCATGGATCCATTGGAATTGATCGACCAGTATGGAGCTGATGCGTTGCGCTTTACCTTGGTGGCTATGGCTGCGCAAGGGCGCGAT
>JASLKP010000030.1 GCA_030747485.1 Candidatus Thalassarchaeaceae archaeon
GCGATGCGCCCAGTATCCTACAAAATCAAAGAGGATGAAAGCGACCAAGGGTTGGATGGTGTCGGGAATCATGTCGACCAATCCGAAGTAGCGGACGACCAAGCCGAGAGCCCAAGTGAAGGAGAAGAAAGCGAAGATGATGGCGAAGATCATTCCGAAAATATTCAGAAAGGGGGCCGAAAGAGCATATGTCACATCGAGTTTCCATTTGGGACGACGAACACCCTGTTCCTGATGTCGCGGGAAAATCTTCTCCATCGGGACAACCAGAATGAATACAACAATGACAGTAATCAAGGACTCAAATTGATAGTACCATAGTGAATATCCGACGATTGATAAAACCACTATTCGTCCGAGTAGAACCCAATACCATGCAGTGGGAGCCGGGATTGTAGGAAGTCCATCCTCGCCCAATAAATCGGTTGGATTCTGGCCCTCTGTATCCATTTTCTTCAATTTCAAGAAAGCCCTTGTTGTTTATCAACAATGTGTGTAGATGTATCTAGCCCGAATCTTCAAGCCGGATGCCCTTAGTCAGCAATCAGTGGAGTCTAGAATGTCACGAATCATCACCTTCGGCATCGTCCTTTCGATGTTACTGATGTGTGTCATTCCAGTGAATGCTCAAGAGGACTCTAATGTTGGGGCCGGTTTCGTGGAGGTGACCGTTGGTTCTGGATTGGAATTGATTGATTCGGGGCCAATGACCACTTGGGCGTCTTATGGGCCTGGAGTGGCGTGGGGCGATTACGACGATGATGGCGATCTGGACGTATTCATTTCTGCACGATTCGACCATCTTGGTCAGGAAACAGCCGAAAATTTAGGTTATACTCAATTGTCAGAAATCTCTAGTAATTCTACAGATTGGAATCGATTGTTTGAGAATGCAACAGGTACCTCTCACTTGTTGCGCAACGATGGAAATGGCAACTTTGAGGATGTCTCTGCATTGACTGGAGTGGGTGGAAATCACTCCACGACACTAGGTGCAACTTGGGTGGATTACGATGGGGATGGAGACGTTGACCTCTATCTCTCAAATTATGGTCGTGCCAACATCATCAATCCTGAAAATACAGGAGAGCCCAATCAAATGTTTGCAAACAATGGAGATGGAACATTCAGTGATGTTACCGAAGAGAGTCACTTGGGTAATCCTGGTCATTCATCGGGTTCTGTATGGGTTGATTTCGATCATGATGGCGATATGGATGCTTATTCACTCAATTTTGGCATGGTGGATGAATACACTGGAAAAGCGCGTACAGAGACCAATATTCTGTATCGAAATGATGGTGATTCTAATGCTGATGGCATTCCTGAATTTAGTGACCATACTGGAGAGGCAGGAGTATATGGACAGAAAGAATCTGCATCATCAGATTATGAAACATATCTTGGCCCGGCTCTCACCATCCAATTGACTGGCCCCCTCAATCCTAGTTCTCAGGTATCACTCCCACCCGGTGTTCGCGAGGAACCAACCGGTTCTGGGATGTCTTGGGCGGCAGTTTGGTTCGATGCTGATGGAGACGGTTGGGAGGACCTCTACGTCGCGAGTGATTTTGGTACATCTCCACTATACCACAATAACGGCGATGGGACCTTTGAAGTGATTACTGTAGAGATGGGTATGAACAAGCAAGGTACTGGAATGGGTGCCCATGCAGCAGATGTAGACGGAGATGGTGACTTAGACATCTGTCAATCTAATTTTGGCCCAAACTTCCTTTGGATTAACAACGGAGATGGATTTAGTGATGATGCTGAGAACTTGGGAATTCACACGAATACACTTGTCAATTGGGATTGCCACTTTTTGGATTATGATCTCGACGGAGACATGGATCTGTGGTTTGGTGTTGGGAGAATAAATCAGTATATTTCATCACAATACAATTCTCTGTATCGAAATGATGGTGTGGATCCAGGTGATGGTCTCATTGAATTTGTCGATGTGGCTGCAGAGATGGGGATTGCAGAGGCAAACAAAACCATGGGTACAGCACTTGCTGACTACGATGGGGATGGTGACCTCGATTTACTCATGGCTCACTCCGATGGCGGTTTGCGATTGTGGAAAAATACTGCCGTTGAGACCAACTCGGGGTCTTGGCTGAAAGTACGATTACACGGATTGGGCTCTGATGCGGGCGGTTCAAACACATACGGCATCGGTTGTTTGGTGAAAGTTCACCTGAATGATGGGAACACCTTGATGCAACACGCATACGCAGGAGATGGTTTCCTTGGAAATGGTGAACCTGCAGTACATTTTGGTCTTGGTCAACAGGAGATTGAATCCATTACAGTCACTTGGTCCACTGGTTATGAACAAGAAGTGCAAGGCGTTTCAGCGAATTCTGCAATTGATATCAATGAGGAATTACCACCGCCATTGGATGATCAATACGCGCCAGTATTGTTGGGAATCATGACTCTAGTCGTCATCATCTTATTTTGGCGAATGGAATAATGTCACTCTTCTTCTTCTGCTTCCTTAGCACCGACATAATTCATGATGAGTAATCCTGTGACACCCACCAAAATCAGTCCAAGGATGAGTGTTGAGAATCCTTCTTCCTCGACAATCTCTTCTGACATTTCGGCATTTGCGAGATGACAATCCAAGTTGTTGACGTTGTGTTCAGCAAAGAACACATCACATTGAATCGATTCAATCTCAGTATTTCTGAGAATGATGTCTGCTAGGTGCGTGGTCTTGAGTTCGATTTTTACCTCGGTGAGTTCAGCATCGTTTTCGTAATAGAATGGATCACCATCACGTAAACGAACAAATTGGTCGGTGATGAGTGCATCCATTGTTTCCCCCAGTACTGAATTTGGAATGTGATCTTCAGCGAGCATCCCAATTAGAGGATCGATGTGCCCTGGTGCATCATCTCCATAAGCAACAGAAAGGCTGGTTGAGATATCCGAATTGCTGGTGATTTGAGAATAATTTGTGATAGGTTCTAGCCCGAGAGCCTCTCTCATTGTCCCATAATCGGCAACCCCATGGTCTCGACCACGCTGAATATCAATCGCACACAAATCCATTCCTCCTGCACCAGGATGTCCAAACAGATGATTGCGTAAATCCTCACCATAATAGACATCGTTTGCGGGTTGTGTACTCATCGCCATTCCTCTGATTAGTGGTGAAATCCCTCCCTCCTGAGTCACTGGAGCCGTTGTCCAAAAACCATCGAATAGAGACATGTGACCTGCTGATGTACGATTTTCGTGAGCACGAAGGAACGTGTCACCAATCTGACTGTGACCCATTCGGAAGGCAACCGTAGCGAACGCACTCGTCACGGTAGGGTCTACAGATGCATTGAATTCTTCAAATGGAGCGAGGTTGATTCCGAGGCTTGGCAAGAATTCCTCATACGTGATGACTTGGATTTGAGCTGCGACAAGTTTCCTCGCTCGCTGATAGATTTCTTCATCAGTCCAATCAGGATTTCGCTCTTTGATTTCCTCTGCCAATCGGTTATGTTCTCGCATAAACAATACATGTAGCGTCATCAGTGCAATGTGTTCATTGGCACGGGCATCTCCTGCGACAAACCGTTCATCTGCACTGAATCCAGCAAATGACATTGCAGGTGCCGTATCATCTTCGGGCTCAGCGATTGGCAACAAATCACCTTCAGCCCATTCGCTGACCTTGAGTCGTCCATCCTCAAAGGTTCTCAACCAATCTGAGCGCGCTTGTGAAGAACCGTAAACAGTACTTCCATCAATCCAAGTCGTAATCGAATTTGGATGTTCACGACCAATGACAGTTCCATTATCATCTGTTTGGTTTACGTATAGAGAACGGAATACGAGCATCTTGGACCCACCAGGTGCTCCCATGACAGGATCATCTTCAGCGATGTCAATATCTGCATGCTCAGGGTCACCAGTAAATCCAACCCGTCCGTTTTGGGTGAGAGTGAAATCGATTTCATGAGTGATGAACTGACCCCAAAGCCAGTTGAAATCAGATAAACCCATTTCATCATCAATCACACCAGGTTGAGCACACACAGTATTACTGATTTCTCTGGGATTGGGCAGATCAGAAAGTCCCATCCATTCTGCTCCCGCATCGTGTGTCGCCGGGGCCAATCGTCCTAGCAAGGTTTCAGTTGCTCCCCAATTTGGAGCGGTAGGATTGACACCGGTTCCATTCGTAGAGTAATAGTTCACAGGAATGACTTCTCCAGCAACATATGTGTTTGGAAATTCAGCTTTTGCAATTGCTGATGCACTGGATGGTGAAATAATCAAAATAGACAAGATGATTGCTTGAAGAATGGAGACGTATACTGCCCACCTATTTCTATCCCTCATGATGCCAATGTAGGGGTCTAAGGCAGATAAAATGGGCGGAAGAATATTCTGAAGATTCAAAAGACTTGGAGTGTAGGATTATTTTTACCTCCAATCAAGAGCAGAG
>JASLKP010000031.1 GCA_030747485.1 Candidatus Thalassarchaeaceae archaeon
ACCGTTGAGCCTTGGTTGGTTGCAGAGACGGGTGACGAGCCCCCCATTCCAGATTGGTTGTTCTACGCTGAACGACTCGCTCGGGCCATGGGGCGAATCACAGAAGTGTATGGATGGTCGGCCAAAGACTTGCTCTTGGGGAGCCGTCAGCAGACTTTCGATTTCTTCTGATGTCAAAACATCCATTTAAGCGAATGGTTGATGATGGACGAACGTTCCCTTCACTTCATGCGACGCACCACCGTGCTGCTCACCGCCGTACTGTTTCTGGCCACTTCATTGGCCGGGTGCCTTGATACCCTGGCTAGTGATTCGCCTCCAACAGTGACGATGAAAATCACACCGCCCGGTGCGGTTAAGGTTGGTGACTCCGTGACTTTCGATGCCACCGGTTCATCAGACCCTGATGGAGATCCACTCACTTTCAATTGGGAATTTGGGGATGGCAATACAGCCAGTGGCATGAGTGCCAGTCATACCTACAACTCCAAGGGGACCAAGATCGTCGAATTATGTGTCAGTTCAACAGATTTTGATATCTGTGAAGAACGCGATGTAATTGTGATGCCAGCCGATGCTGCAGAACCAACCGCCTCAATCATTCACTACAAAGATGATGATTGTACAGGAGAAAACCCTCCTGCGGGCACGTTCATCCTCGCATGGATTTGTGAAGAAGAGATGGAAACAAGTGATGATACAATCGATTCAACCACCACAATCCAACTGGATGGTTCAGATTCATCTGCGGGAGATGCAAGCTCATACTTGACAGAATTCGAATGGGATTTAGATCTCTATGTCGACAGTGATGGTGATGGCATCATGGACAATGATGTGGACTTGACCGGTGAAGAAGTGGAGTGGACCAATGTCTGGCCCGGCGAATATGAAATCAGCCTCAGTGTCACGGACAGTCAAGGCTTTATCGACACCATGACAATCGACGTTTTCATCAATTACAGGGGCGCTTGGGCTGAATTCACAATTGATAGCAATGGTACATCTGGCGCCGGAACAGCCACATTTGAGTACCCATTGGTCTATCACAAGGACCATTCCAGTCAAACACATTCCATACGGTATGTCAAAATCCAAGCGACCTATCCCAAACAAGATGATGATTGGGTGATTGGTGGCGACCAGAGCAGCAATCGGCTAGACCTCTATGCCTACAACGGTTCTCAATCCGATTCGGAAACAGAGGAGATTGGCAATACAACATATCTAGCAGACGAGGATCAAACTGCAGGCGATTGTTCCGATGACGATCGTTGCGTTGAACTTCGATTGAGCACCCAACACTTCCGCAATTACAACGATGGTGAATGGACCATGCATTGGACAGTGGACTTGGTCAATGAGAAACTGACCGATGTCACGGTGAAGTCGTTTGTCATCATCCTAGAGTACAAGTGATATTCATATCACAATTTGTAAAAAAAACAAAAGGTATGACCCATTCGCACGTACATGCGAAATGCACTACTGTTGGCAATTTTGGTCATATCTCCGATGTTATCGGGTTGCCTTGAAGATGAAGTGGGAGATAGAGAGGGATTCGATTATCTTCGTATAAGTGATAGAGACCTTGACTCAATCTTTACAGAAGAAATTGCAGGTACTGGTATCACAGTATGCGATGCCTCCATCAAAATCACTCACGGGATGGTCCATTCAGCTCAACTTAAAACGTTGGCAGCTACAGTCAAAATGGTTGCTGTGGGTGGTGGTGCAGCGGGTCTGGTCGGTGCAGTGGCAATGTATGCAGGCGCCGAATCTGCAGATTACATGATCGATGATTATTGCACAGATGGCGAGATGGATGAAACCGCGAGTGTTGTAACGAACATGGTCACAATTGGTCTCGAATTTTTGAATACAGCCGGGCGTTCAAATGATTCAGGAACCCCTGAAGATGGAGAGTGGTTCACAAATGAATCATATCTTGGCGGATCTGCGAATAGCGAATCAATCGAAGTAAACACAGCCCATCGCAAGGGATATCACATCAATGTCAATGAAAATGGAGAATTGGAACTGGTTGCAGTGTTTTCATTGCAATTTAGCAATGGGAATTATGAGCAAACATGGCTTTCTTCATCTAGCCAAGATGTTGTCACTGAAGAGGGCTTGAATTTTTCACTTTGGTCGGATAAGTTGGAATATATTAATTCCAAAAAGGTCCCGATCAATGCTGGTTTTGTGTATTGGGCATACGATACGGATGGGGATTTAATTCTGCGATTCACTTTCGATAAGGAGACAGTGACCACAATATGCTCAGCCAGAATTCGCGGCTACCAATCTCTGGACAATACTGACCAATTTGATATGCAGATCATGTTGGACATTGTTTCAGCCAATCGATACAATACGCCGTTGATAATCATGATTTGGTTCGAGTTGGATATCGGGGAAAAAACAGCAGAATCTACTGAATCTATGTGGAGACAGGACTACGATTCAGGCGGTGGTATGGACAGCAGGGATGATTGGGACATGATTCCTGTAGAACAAGTATCGAGTCCGATTCAAAATCAAGATGGATATTGTAGGCCAACACCCTGGCTTGATTGAAATACATTTACCACGGTGAGGTCGATTGTCACTGGTGACTGGTTAGATTTTTCTTAATTTGACATTGATTCAGGCCTTTAGTGTACCGTTTATCGATGATTTTGTCAAACCATAGTCAGAGACTACCTTGATATAGGGGAGTTTGGTCGGCGGGCCACACATTGAGGTAGAATTATGGGTTCACAATGGGAAGATAAGAAGAAGCCGCATCTAAACATCGTTTTCGTAGGCCACGTTGATCACGGAAAGTCGACCACTGTTGGTCGCCTTCTATTAGACACTGGCCACATCGAAGATCACGTTATTGAAAAGAACGAGAAGCTAGCACAGGAAATGGGTAAGGCCGGATTCGGACTTGCATACGTTATGGATGGTCTGAAGGAAGAGCGCGAGCGTGGAATCACAATCGACGTTGCTCACAAGGAACTATTCACACCTAACTACTACTTCACAATCATCGACGCACCAG
>JASLKP010000032.1 GCA_030747485.1 Candidatus Thalassarchaeaceae archaeon
AATAGAACATTCCATATTTTGAATCCCATCTGGATCAGAAATTGAAACGATTAGTTGTGTCAGATTTCCCGATATAAATTCGCCAGGCATGGCCGAGAAATCTAAGATTGGTTCAGAGCCTTGCAATTCAAAAGTCAATGTCTGTGAGAGGCCACTGATTCCATCAATATCTCTGAGGTTTACTTCCAATTCCACATCACCCAGTGGCCACGTCAATAGATACTCTGGATCGAGGCTCATCCGATAATAGTGGGTGTCTTGTCCTGTTCCTGGTGCACAAGATGCAGGTGGAATCCCCAACTCAAAGAAAATTGAGCTAAATGAATTGGACGGGGGGCCGGTAGGACCCAATAGAATACCTGCGTTCTGTAAAGGCCGCCCATCTGTAACCCCAACCCAAATGTCCGTGCCTTCTGCACCCCGATTTATTGTATCCACCAGCATGTCATTCTCACATAATGTCGGTGTCGAAATTTGAGGAGGAGTCAGGAACACAGAGCGGGTCCAAGACCATTCCAAATCGGCCCAAATTCCACTTGTGATTCGAGTCGTAATGAAGGCATCACCTGATTCAAGATCGGATGGGGCGGTGATGATATCTCCGTCCAACATTTGGAATCCCGCTCCTGGCCAATCAACACTCGTTTCAAGAGAATAATCGGCATGGGGGTCATCTTCGTCAATGATGTGAATCTCGACGCGGTCTTCAGCTCCATCAAGATAGGATTGCCCGTCAATCACTAATTCAGCGGTCGGTGCCAAATCGGTAGGTGATAGACTGCGATTTGACCAAACGATTCCGTCCACTTGAAGGGTGACTGAAACCGGTTCCAGTTCCCCCCCTGCAATTGGATTCCAAGAACTCTGGTAGCACGTTTGACTACCACTGGAACTAGATTGAATAGGGGTTGCCAATTGCAGCCCATTCACAAGAATCGCAGGAATCTCAGTAAGATTATTGTGATCTAAATCGATGACACAAGCTGTCATGGAGTGTTCCCGGCCACGAACCCAGCCTGATTCACCATGAACAGGGGGGTCAATACCCAACCATGGCGCAAGGTCAACACCTTCGACATGAACTCCATACCATGTCGCGCTCGCATCGGTGATATTGAATGCAGCATCCCAATATGCTTCAATACTCAGATTCTGTAAATCATAGGCCACCCAATGCAAATCTACGCTATCAAATGGTGCGTCAATCGGTAAAGAAATCGCGGCCGTCCATATCGAACCGGAACCTTGCGATGATGCGGTAATCGGGATGTATGTGGGTACGCTAGAATTGTTGTAACGCCATGAAAGAATTGCCCCCGCCATTCCGAAATCATCAGTCACTTCAATTCGACAAATAACAACACCTCCACGTGTTGCAGTGGTGGTCGAACAGGTCAATTCATCAATCACAGGAGGGGTATTTATTTCGATATTTAGCAATGCAAGATTGTTGTCAACAATACGCTCAGGATGCGCTTCTTCAGGAATCCAGCGAACAAGGAATTCTACAAATCCTGTTCGAACAGGGGTGACGTTCACGGACAAGATTAGTCGACTACCCACATCGTTGCCACCTGGTATGGTCAGCGAATGATTGGCTAGGAGGAGATTGTTCTGCCTGTCGCGAACTTCAAGGAATCCATTCGCAATTCCCGGTGCTAGATTTTCTAAGAGAATTTCAAGTGTTCCATTTTCACCAACCGACAATTGATTCGGTGCGCGTACTTCGGAGACATTGACGTCGTGTAATCGATCTCCAAACGCAGCCATCTTCGGATCACCCACGACAGTGCCCATCCAAGAAAGCATGACATTGGATGCAGCATAACATTCTGACATCGTATATCCATAGGCATAGCATGAAAGCAATTGTTCCGGATTGGAAATCGCTGAGAGATACGGTTCATACACATAGCCCTTCACACCTGACACCCCATCATCGAGTAAATCTGAAACCAAACTTTGTCCATAACTTGAGTTCATGACGAATGTGCGCCCACCCGTACTCACTGCAGTTTCTGCAATACTACCATCCAACCATGTGAAGTGCGGCCTGATCGGATACAGTTTCAATGTGTCAAAGAAAATCGAACCGTTGTATGTTCCATCGGAGAATTCCGCAACTTGACGAACCGTAAACTGTGAAGCCTGTGCATCGGGACGGAATCTAAGTTGACGACTTTGCCAATCATCTGAAAATGCTCGTTTCTCAGACATAT
>JASLKP010000033.1 GCA_030747485.1 Candidatus Thalassarchaeaceae archaeon
CTAGTCGTGCCCGATAACGATTTCATGACAGCCGGGCTATTCAATGAAGCCGTCACGATGCACGGAGCTGTAATGGTGCTATTCGCCGTCTCTCCGATGGCGTTCGCATTTGCGAACTACATGGTCCCCTTGCAAATTGGGGCTAGGGACATGGCTTTCCCTAGGTTGAACGCATTCTCCTTCTGGGCCTACGTGCTAGGAGGACTGACCGCGGCCTCAGGCTTCTTCTTTGGTGGTGCTGCGAATGTGGGATGGACCTTCTATTCTCCTTTGACCAGCATCGAGTACACTCCTGGTGCGGGAGTGTCTCTCGCTGGAGCGGGGCTGGTACTGCTAATCCTATCCGTTTCTGCTTCAACCATCAACTTCCTAGTCACAATTCTCAGACACCGCATTCCCAGTATGGGGTTGATGCAAATGCCGATGTACACTTGGACAATGCTATTTACTGTAATTTTGATGTTGGTGATTTTCCCAGCACTACTAGGCGCGGTTTTGATGTTGGTCGGTGACCGGATTTTCGGTACAATGTTCTTCGATCCTTCCATTGATGGCACTACTTGGTGGCTTCACATCTTCTGGTTCTTCGGGCATCCTGAGGTCTATGTTGTACTGTTACCCGGACTAGGCATGGCAATGGAGATTGTTCCTACGTTTGTACGAAGGCATCTGTATGGTCGGCGAATAATCCTCTGGGCCTTGGCGGTGGCTACAGTTCTCAGCGTACTCGTCTGGGCCCATCATATGTTCATCACTGGAATAGATCCAACATTCAGGAAAATCGAAAGTATTGGAACCGAACTCATCTCTGTGCCTTTCGGGCTAATATACCTGAGTTTATTGGGCACATTCTACAAATCAAAACCCGACTTCACAAAGCTTCCTCTGGCGTTTGTTATGGGGGCAATCGGCATCTTCCTAATTGGCGGTATTACCGGAGTTTACCTCTCCAGCTTAGCGATGGACGTCCAACTCAGAGGAACCTACTACCTTGTGGCTCACTTCCACTTCACCCTGGGATCTGTTGCGGTCATGACACTCGGTGGAATCTACTACTGGTACCCAAAGATGTTCGGCCGGATGCTGAACCAGACCCTTGGTTGGTGGCATTTCTGGCTGACTTTCCTGGGAATCAATCTGACATTCATTCCACTCTTCGGGATGTGGGATATGCCCCGCAGGGTCCACGTCTACGAAGAAAGTGCTGGTTGGGCAACCGAGCAGATGTTCTCAACGATCGGCTCGGTGGTTGTTTTCGCGGCTCAGGTGATATTCTTCTGGAACTTCATTCGGAGCATGAAATCGGGAGATGAGGCAGACGACAATCCTTGG
>JASLKP010000034.1 GCA_030747485.1 Candidatus Thalassarchaeaceae archaeon
CATGGTCGGAGCGACGAGCCTTGAATGCCACGCTGGATGTGTGGGTCAATGGCCCATTCAGCAGCAGCCTACTTCTCGAACGGGAGCGGGAACGAAGGACACCCTGTCGACGTCATTCGTATTCCTCAATCTCGAGACGATATCCCTCAACGAACTGGCTGATCCCTTGATTTGCAGTGTGTCTACACAGGTATGACTCTCTGTTAGGCAGTTGTGGTGGAATGAGGAAACTTCTACAGAATGTGAGTGTCTGATATCAAGGATCTTCGATTCCACGCCGTGTTGGTAGAAAATCACCATCACGCCCTCTGTTTCGGAGTCATCGTCCATTGTGCTGAGATCTCCCCGGCTGGCATCTGCGAAGTGGAAACTGGCATCCCTAAGGAACATGCTCCTGTTTTTGTATCCAGTTTCCTCTATCATGGAGTCTAGAGAATCCAGGAATTCATTGTCGCCGCTGAATGAGATTATCCTGCTCATGGACCTCGGATTTCTAAATAATTAATAACATTTTTTAAATATGTAATAATTTCGGGACGGTTTATGTCTGATGCGAGTCTGCCGACTGAATTGATTGCACTAACACTGATATTGGCGCTGATTGGAGGTTTGACCCCCATATTCAGCAGTATGAAGGGGGATAGGGACAATCTACGAAAAATCACAGGACTGGCTTCCGGGATTCTATTGGCGTCTGCAGTTCTTGTTGTCATTCCAGAGGGTTTCGAGTTGGCTTCTGGGGGTCATGATGATCACGGTCATGATGAACACGTCGATGAGGGGGCTTTGGCCGGATCAACTGCCCTTGTAATCCTCGAGGTTGAACATGGCGATATCTCGGCATCTGAGGGGATCGAAGAGATAGAGGAGCTTCTCGGAGGGCATGAAGAGCATGCTGACGATGACCACGAGGAGGAGGATGACGACCATGACGAAGGAGATGACTCGTCCCTATCAGAAAGCAGTGAGCACGTCATTGAGGAAGTAGAGTCCGGAGAGATTAACGCCTCGGCCGGAATAGCTGAGATAGAGGAA
>JASLKP010000035.1:0-513 GCA_030747485.1 Candidatus Thalassarchaeaceae archaeon
AATTCATGGCAGGATTCTACGGAGGGGGCGCCTCGGAAGCACCCGCCCCAGAATTTGGTGCAGCCAGCATCACACTCGTCAACGGTGGCGGGAAAATTTTCGAAGGCACCCCTGATTCACAAGTTGTTTGGGAATCCCACAATGATGAAGTCAGTGAACTGCCCGAAGGTTTCTTCATCACAGCGAGTAGCGAGTCCTGTGTAGTTCAGGGAATGGAAAATGAATCTGGAGATCGATTTGGCCTTCAATTCCACCCAGAAGTGAACGATTCTGAATACGGGCAAAACATGTTTCAAAATTTCATAGAGATATGCCGTAAATCTCGCGATTCCCAGTGAATCACGAACTTTTCTCACCACCTCATAGGCGACGGCTTCAAATGGGAGGGGTAGGTCGGCGAATTCGATGGCTAAGGTGGTAACCTACAAGTGTCTGCGCTGTGGACACACCGATGAATTTGAGGGTACGCGAACAGGAATTGCGTGCAAAGCGTGCGGATTCCGAATTTTTATC
>JASLKP010000035.1:523-892 GCA_030747485.1 Candidatus Thalassarchaeaceae archaeon
TGCATTGGCTGTGCCCGGGCACGTACGCGATCAATTCATTCGAGCAAGTTCAACAGGAGACCCCCCGCACCTGCTAATCACTGGCCCCGCTGGAGTGGGCAAAACCGCGGCATGGCGGCTTGTGGCACGCCAAGTATTGGGTCCTGGGTGGAAGTCGACTTGCCATATCTTACAGGCCCGTAATTTATTGCGCCAGGCGGGAGCGATGAAAACTTTCGAGGAATTTTTGCGCCCAGCCGGTCTTGGTTCATCAGACACACTTGCAAGCCGAACAAGTTTAGACGCATTTGATCGAAACATGTGGTCGGGTGATGTCGGTGAAGCCCCTTGCGGAGAGGAAACTCCGATTGAATCCGGGCGCGCGCCAGT
>JASLKP010000036.1 GCA_030747485.1 Candidatus Thalassarchaeaceae archaeon
ATGGTAGCCATAGCAAGCCCTGCTCCATTTACAAGACAGCCAATATTTCCATCTAGCTTTATATAACTAAATCCTAGTTCTGAAGCCTTTAATTCAGATTCATCTTCTTCAAACGGGTCTATTAACTCTTTAAGATCAGGGTGCCTAAATAAGGCATTGTCATCAAAATTAACCTTAGCATCTAAACAAATAATATTATTATCATTTGTATATACAAGTGGATTAATTTCTAAAAGACTCATATCAGTTTCTGTAAAAGCCTTATACAAATTCTTAAATAGGTCAAAAGCCTGATCTTTTAAATTTTCATTTAATTTTAAAGCCTG
The DNA here is from genome assembly GCA_030747485.1 of Candidatus Thalassarchaeaceae archaeon. Taxonomy (GTDB): domain Archaea; phylum Thermoplasmatota; class Poseidoniia; order Poseidoniales; family Thalassarchaeaceae; genus MGIIb-P. Next base: position 327 of record JASLKP010000036.1, read on the forward strand.
GCTAAGAGTATTTATATCTTCATCAGTAACACCTGTTCCAGGATCAATTGGGACAGTAGTTATTTTGTCAGGAGTTTTTTCAGCAACTTCTTCAATATTAACTCCTCCCTCTGTAGATACAATAAAACTTACTTTAGATGTTTGTCTGTCAACTAAGATAGATAGATATAATTCATCAACTATACTTGATCCTTCTTCAATATATAATTTTCTTACCTTCTTTCCTTCAGGTCCTGTTTGATGAGTAATTAGTTGCATTCCCATCATTTCATCAAATAAAGCCTCTACTTCATCTAATGATTTAGCTATTTTAACTCCTCCGCCTTTTCCTCGACCACCTGCATGAATTTGTGCTTTTACTACCCATATAGGACCGCCAAGTTTTTGAGCTGCTTCAATCGCTTCACTTACTGAAAAAGCAGGAAACCCATTGGCAACTTTGACGTTATTTGATGCTAGAAGTTC
>JASLKP010000037.1 GCA_030747485.1 Candidatus Thalassarchaeaceae archaeon
AGTGCACTTCGATGCAAATCAAGTGCTGAATCAACATCACCACGTTGTACAGAAAGGTCTGCCTTGCTAGATAGTAAGCGACCATTCATTTCTCGCATTTTGTGTCGATTGACCAATGTTAATGCAGATTCATATTCATTTTCTGCGTCATTCCAACGCCCCTGTAATGACAAAATGTCACCACGCATTTCTAGTACTGCGGCCCATGTTCTGGGCCCGAATTGTGATTCTTCAAGGTCAACCAAAATCGGCAATAGCTCCATGTGTCCACTGCGAACAAGGGAACGCCCATTTTCATCTAGTACGTCCCCCAAGGAATCAGTGTCACCTGAATTGACAAGATGATAGATGTACTCAAGTTGTTGCTCTGGTGAATCTCTGCGTTTTCGATACCATGCACAGGCTGCCGCGTGAAGTGTTGTTGCGGTTTCAACGTTCAGGGTACGAAGTAAAAATTCTCGAACCAGATCATGTACGTCATAATTTTCACTATCCACTTGACGAGCCAAACCCTTTTCCACTAAATCATCTAGTAAATCTGTATCAATTTCATGATTGGTGAGGGCATCCAATGGCATCGGCTCACGGTAAATTGCGATGGCACCCAATACACGTTTCTCAGCACCAGATAGCCGACTGAAAATTTCCTCTTCAACAAATGTCTCGAGGGTGTCGTGGAAGGTTGACCCAACAGATCCACGATTGATTAATTGCAGAATAAGGGGGTGGCCCCTCGATAATGTGTAGATGTGTAAAAATGCAGACATGTCGATGTTGGGCATCGTTGT
>JASLKP010000038.1 GCA_030747485.1 Candidatus Thalassarchaeaceae archaeon
AGTCCACCTTTGCAGCGATTACCGATTCAGGTCACACTGTGGCCGCTGTATTGGCTGGAATTGAAGCTGCAGAATCGGTAGGATTGGGTCCAATCAAAATCAACACAGTCGTCAAAAAAGGCGCCAATGAGGATGAGTTACTAGATCTCATTGAGCGATTTTCTTCACGAGATATTGCCGTTCGGTTCATCGAATACATGGATGTGGGTACAACCAATGGGTGGGCCATGGAAGATGTGGTTACTGCTGATGAGATTCGAAATCGGCTCTCAGAATTGGAACCACTTGAAGCCCAATATCAGGGCGAGGTAGCGAAGCGATATCGCTTACCTCAAGGTGGTGAAGTAGGGCTGATTACCAGTGTCACCGAACCTTTCTGTGGCGATTGTACCCGCGCCCGTTTGTCTGCAGATGGCCATCTCTACACCTGTTTATTTGCGGGCAAAGGCCTCGACCTGTTGACACCGATGAGGGAAGGTGCATCCGATGCTGACCTGCTGGCTCTCATCGAATCCTGTTGGATTGCCAGAGATGATCGATACTCTGAGATCCGCACTGAATCATCTCCCCCGCGTACGCGCGTGGAGATGTCCTACATCGGTGGCTAATCGAAGCAATTCTCAGTGACTTCAAGCACGAGAGGCCAGGGTGCATCCGTACGGATTGCGGGTGCACCCCAACGGGCAA
>JASLKP010000039.1 GCA_030747485.1 Candidatus Thalassarchaeaceae archaeon
CCGCTCCGACGCGGCCGCCGGCGTCGTCAATTCGCTCAACGGCGTGAACCCAAAGTGCAAGGCGTTTACGATTTCGGAGTGGACGAGAGATGGCGGGCTTCCCACAGTCTTGCGCGCCGGCGACGAGTGGTGGCGCAAGGTGCATCGCAACTATCCATGGCCAGAGCGCGTAAACTGCAACGTCCCGGCCGTCACGCCGAGGGTTGTGAACGACGAGCCCGTGCCGGCGCCGCCGCCCCAACCGCCGCCCGAGCCGGCGCCGGAGCCGCCGCCCCAACCGCCAGCTCCGGCTCCGGCTCCGGCTCCGGTTCCAGTTCCGGTTCCGGTTCCGGTTCCAGAGCGCGTGCGAGAGCCCGAGCCCGAGCCGGAGCCCGAGCCAGCGCCCACGCCCGAGCCCGAGCCCGAGCCGGCGCCAGAGGTTCCCGCCGAGGTCGTCTTACAACCAGCGACGGACGTCTCTCCCGCCGTCTTCCTGCGCCCCATCGGCTTCTACCCCAAATCTGCGCCCTGCAAGCCGATTTTTCCAAGCGATTGGACGGTCAACGAGTGCATTGTTGGCGAGAACCTGCGCTTGGAGAATAGCTTCTACGAGAGCATGGTCGTGCTGGAAAAGTGGATACGCTGGGGACGTGGAGACGTCACTCAAACGCGCACCGCCTCTTCGCTGCGCGAGAGTGTCATCGACG
>JASLKP010000003.1 GCA_030747485.1 Candidatus Thalassarchaeaceae archaeon
TGAAGCTGCGGCTGCAGCTATCAATAGGGCGAGTCAAAACATGAAGGGAGTTGATTTTGCACCATCTGCACTGATTGGTGTTGCTGCAGTCACCATTGATGTCAACAATCTAATCGTTGGCAGTCAATGGCAATCACTTGGATTTGCATTACTATTCACGGTTGTCACCCTTGGATTCGTATTTAGAGATGCAAAATATGCTATACTGACAACGATTCCTGTGGTATTTACTGTTGCAATGCAGTGGTATGTCATGGATATTCAGGATGTGACTTTGTCGCTTGTGACCGTGATGATCGGTTCAATCCTAGTGGGTGTCGGAGTAGATTTCTCCATCCATATTGCGAATCGTGTACGTGAATTAGGTGGCACTCTTGAAGCCATCCAAGATGCTTGTGCGAGCACTGGAATGTCGTTATTTGAAGCCACAGTTGTAACATCAGCAGGGCTAATGACAGCATACATGATTCCAATCCCTGCCCTCAAACCATTCGTGACTGTCATCATCATTTTGTTGGCTTTTGCAGCAATTAGTGCCCTTATTCTCTTACCAGCAATATATTCTACATTTGTCAAACAAGGTTGGGGGCTAGCAGGAGGGAGTGATGCAATGCGACGTAGAGCAGGTCTTGCCGGTGGCGCCAAGGCAATTGCAGCAGAGCGAGATGCTGCAGAATCTTATGATGCAGTACTCATCTCAAGTGCGGACGACACATGGTGAACATTTTCTAGCATGAGCGAGCCCGTAGGGCTCGATGGTAGCCTATTGGTTGATGAAATCTGAACCCCATGTCTATCCTTGGGAACAATTGGTTGAGGACGGACAAACCCACTGGGATGGAGTCAGGAATTATCAAGCAAGAAATACAATGCGTGACGATATGAAAATTGGTGACATCGTGCTATTTTATCACTCAAATTGTAAACCACCACATGTCGCTGGTATTGCAAGGGTTTCAAAGGAAGGATATCCAGATCATACTGCTCAAGATCCTGATTCAAAATATTTTGATGAGAAGGCAAGTCCTGAAAATCCACGTTGGATGATGGTAGATATAGAAGCAATTCAGGCCATGAATGAAATTGTTACACTCCCTGAAATGAAAGAAAATCCAGTCCTTGAGGGAATGCCGTTACTTGCCAGAGGCCAGAGACTGAGTGTCCAACCAGTCAGTGAAACTCATTTCAATGAAGTTTGTAAGATGGGGGGCATTCAATGAGTGATATTCCAGTATCCTCACGTGCATCTCGAATCGAATATGCAATTCGTGATGTTGTCGTCCCTGCTACTGCTTTGGAAGCCCAGGGACATGAAATTCTCAAACTAAACATTGGTGACCCAATTGCATATCCTGGATTACCGACTCCAAATCACATGGTTGAAGCATTTCAATCCTCACTTTCTAGAGGTGAAACGGGATATGGACCATCATATGGACACCCTGAACTTCGAGCTGCTATTGCATCCGATGAATGTAACAAAGGATGGAGCTGTACAAGTGACGATGTCTATGTGTGCCATGGTGTTACTGAGGCCCTACAGATTATCTTCAGTGCAACGCTTGAGGACGGGACTAAAATACTGGCACCCGGACCTCATTATCCACCTTACATGGCATATCCACAAATGTATGGGGCCGAGACTATTGAGTATCGTTTAGATGCTGATGATGGATGGAAGGTGGACTTTGATGATCTTGAAGCAAAGATGGATGATTCAGTACGTCTGCTCGTATTGATTAATCCGAACAATCCAACGGGCAATGTTGCAACAAAATCAGAAATTGAACGCATGATTTCGATTGCAGAAAAATGGCCAAATTGTATGATAATCGCCGACGAAATATACGATGGGTTAGACTTCACTGGACAGCAAGTGAGTGTCGCATCATTATCCGCCCATGTACCTGTTTTTACTCTGAATGGAGTATCCAAGGTATACTATGCACCAGGTTGGAGAATCGGATACATGGCCATCCATGATCCGCAGAATAGACTATCATCAATCAGAGATGGAATTGAGAGATTGTTACGTTCTAGATTATGTGCATCAACGCCAGCGCAAATGGGGTATTTAGCGGGACTAAATGATTCCAGAGAATGGATGGATGCATATACTTCAAAGGTTGTTTCTCAACGAGATTTATGTTTGCGTCGAATCGAGAATATTGAGGGACTTGAGGTTCAAAAGCCAGGTGGTGCATTCTACATGTTTGTCAAATTGACGGATGAAAAATGGGCGATTGATGACAAACAATTCGTTCTCAATCTTCTACACGAGGAACATGTATTGGTTGTACATGGAAGTGGGTTTTCTCCAGAGATGGGTAGTGGTCACTTCCGGTTGGTATTTTTACCCAATGAAGATGTTTTGAATGAGGCATTCAATCGAATTGACAGGTTCCTGAAAAAAAATCGGTGACCTCACGTGTGTGTACGCACGCTGCGGTTCCCGCAGCGTGAAGGCACAACCATTAGAACGGAGGGACTCTGGAGTCACCATATGCGTCGACGCCAGATTTGGCCTTTGGCATTGATTGCATTGAGTATGTTATTGCCCAATGCTGCTGCCGAAGTCAATGTCGTGGAGCTTAATTCATTCGACGTGATGTTAGTGATTCCCCTGACGGTTGCATCGCTAGGGACTGTTGTGTTATGGCGGTGGTTGTTACCTCTCAGTTTACGTGATTTGCAAGTCGCCTTTGAGGTTGATGATGACCTGTATGAAGTACATCGACTAAGTCGTTCCAGTGACGATTCAAGACGGTTATTGGATCAGCGAGGTGTTGCCGTAGGTGTTCTAGTCTACCTGATGGCAATGGGTGGCGTCATGTTAATCATCGTTGAATTGCTAGTTGAACCTGAAACGTACTTCGCACCAATTCTAGTATTTACTGCCTTATTGGTCGGCCTTCCGATTTTGTTCTCACCAGTCGTCACCATGTATGCCCAAATTCGTGCAATGAACAAAAAATTCGTGACTCAACGATTCTCAGCCCGATTCGTCGGTTATTTAGGGACTGCAATTACCATGTTCTTGTTGGTATCATCTGTACTCTACTATGGCTACATTACTGCAAGCGAAGGCTCAGGATCCATGGACTCCCATCATATGATTGAGTGGATTGGATATGCACTGCTCATTTTCATGTCACCAACCATTCTCGCATATGGCCGTATTATGGGTGCATCATGGAATACCCTAATGCTATCAAAATGGCGCACAGTCAAAGGATGGAGGACTCCCATCGACCCAGATAAACCTGGAATGATTCGTCGATTGATTTCGCTATTCTTGGTCATCTTCCTTGGGACGATGCCCCTCACGGCAATTAACGGCATTGTCACACTGATTCATGTCATCATCAATCAACCAGACAATACGACTGATCTCCTCGACTTAGGTGGAATTCTAGGGCTATCGATTTTCGACCTCGTATCGGATCAACCATTACTTCAGAAAATCATCTCACTGAAAACACTGTCAGAAGTCCTAGCAGCCTATCTCATGCTCAACGTTGCTATTGTTGGCCTTGCCTTCATCTTTGAATTGACAAGAAACTTGTTCCTTGGAGGACAAACATTTGCTGGTGTAGGTGGTGTCATCCTTGCCCAACCTCGTGACATCAGAGTAGAGCCCGATGTGCAGGGACGAATTCTGTTCTTTGGACTCGCTGGATTCTCAGGATATATCGTACTATTATTGGTTCTACAAACCTACAAAGAATTTAGTTCGTTAATGCCGTATGGTTCTGGATTGAGTGAAGAATTGCTTCTACAGGAAACATGGCAATTTATTGCCGCAGGTCAAGCAATTTTCTTGCTAACATGGTTACTATCAATTTCAAGATTTGAACGATTACGTTCACTCAAGTTTGACCTATCCCCTGACGAAAGGAGAGAAGGTGTGATCCTAGCAGGTGGTGGCGATTGGATGCGCGACCATATCGAAATGGCTGCTAGAGATGATGATGTTGCTTCATTACGTATTTTCCAATCTGAAAGGATTGAAGGAGATAAGGCAGTTGTTAGATTAGAAAAAGGCCGAGCAAGGATGATTGAATCAGCATTACGCGGCCTATGGCCTAGAGCAATCGAAGAGGCCCGTAAGGTTCTCGCCCAGCAGGGTGGTAACGATGATGAAGCACGCATGATTATCGCAGCTGGCCATATCGCTTGTCGCCGACTAGATGCTGCCAAGGAAGCATTGAGAGGAATGGAACAATCAGAAGGTTATGATGAGCCTGAATTACTTGCTTTGATGACGGAATGGTTAGACCCATGGACTGGTAGAATCGATAAGGATGACTTGTGGGAATGGGAAAATGTATCCATGATTGATTATCTCCGAGAATTACAGAAGCGATTCTTATCGTGGACTCCTGATACGAAATTGGGTGAAGCACATTCTGATCGATTGTCATTGCATGCACAATTGTCAAGTGCAGCGATGTTGCGTGCACAGCGACGAAGTGAAGAAGCCCTCGATTTATGCCTAGATTTGGTTCGCCAGCACCCAGGATCCACTCTCGCGCGTATAGCATGCTCACTATGTTTGATAGACATGGGAGAATGGTTTGATGCTCTCGATGTCTTTGAAGAAGTTAATGAAACAAGTCCGGAAGATCCACGTGTTCAGGCATTGGCAGGGATTCTTGGATTCCACTGTGAGCCAGATGAAATGGAAACTGCACTGGCTGTTGGAAATAATTCTGACAAAAATAGGTGGGTCGATGATGCTCCAGTCAATCCTTATGCTGCCCTACAGGTGAAAGGTGGGATTGATGAAGCTCTGAATGCAAATGTCATGGTTATTGCACATGAGGCCCTTGAGCGTGGTGTCCCTCCCGCATACGTCACTCCTCTTCCAATCATTTTGTTGAATTGGTTGGTACTATTACCAGCATGGATTGTTCTAGGATGGTTGGCATGGATTGAAACGAATAGCGATTTCATTGCAATTGGGACAACCAGCCTATTGATTTCACTACACCTATTCACCCGTAGATTCCGTCGCCAACAACGTCGTGTGATTCGTCACCGTGACCAAAAAGCAATGATTGCATATGCACGTCGTTTGAAATCATACAAAGTCACTGGTGACTTGGAGAGAATACCGATTGGAAACCATTTGTTGCTCAAAGGATTGTTGGTTACGATTAATGGAAATGTCTACGACGTCGGATTCCCTGGATGGTTGATTATACGTCTACCAAAGGAAAGAGATCGACCATTCCGAAATAGGCTAAGAGCGCGGATGCGAGATATGAAATCAAAACGAATGGCTCGTACTCAACCATTGCCAGAAAATTGGTGGACCAAACGCCCGAAACCAATGGACAAAGAAATGCGCACATTGGAACGACTGATTGGTCCCGCAGCATATCGAGGTGCCCATAGACGCAACCTAGGTGGAAGGAATCGGAAACTACGGGCAGGTGTTCAAAAGGAACGGAGACCAGTCATGGAAACACGACCTGATTCCCGGGAAATCCCAACACACTCGAATCCAACAGAAGGTGGAGGTCCACGTTTACCTTCTGCACGGCCACAACAAGTGGAACGCAAGCAAGATGATGCTCGAATGAAACGAGTGCCCAAAAAACGTCGGAAGGATGATGATTTCCAGGACTTTTCCTAGGTGATTACATGCCTCTCATCGATACACCAATGGATGAATCTACACCATGGCTAATCGCAGCGCTGAACGAAAGGTGTCACCGTGCTGGAAATGGTCTCATTCTAGATTCATTATCTGCAAACGAACCCCTATGGTGCTGTCCGTTGTCGGCATTTGAAAAATGGTATATCGAATTGGAAGCTGAATTGAATCAAACATTGGGCAGGAGACTAGCCCATGCTGCTGCAGAATCAGAGGAAATTCGTTGGACCCATGCCCCACCATTACCATCTTCATGGTTCAAACAGCAATCGAAGAGAATGGCAACGGTAAACAACGACTGGGCAATACGTGGATTGGGCCAGATCGGCCTACTGGAATCCAAAGAGGATGAAGTTTCGCTAATTGTAGGTAATCGGGCACATACTGCGATTGCTGCTGGCATGGCAAATGCAGTATGGGAATGTATTCAAGGTCAAAGATTTCGATTTCAATGGTCTGATCGAGGTGCATCTGAAACCCTTGTTGATGTGACCATGGATACACGTAACATCCCATCACCATCTCCGACTGAATCGAATTGGACTGATCTGGCAAATGATGTGTTTGAACATGATCTATTCTTTGAACGAGCACGACATGAATTTGATGGGGTTTGGACAGTCGAAGGAAATCGTACGATTTTACTCCACAGAGATTTATTGCTAAGGTTTGAGATGTTGACAATCCCTTACCTTGCGAATATTTCTCGTTCATCTGATCCAAGATTTGAATGGAAGGGGATTGATGATGTGGAAACAATGGTCTATTGGGATGGGGCTGCCGAGTCTGCTCGAAAACAATTCCTAGCCAGTGGTGATTTGGCGCTAATTGCCTCACCAGAACACTGGATTGGAATTTCCCATCAATATCTTGCAAAACAGGGACTAGGATTGATTACTGATGTTGAATCAATTGATGATTATGGTGGCGTTCGAATCAAATTGGCCAGTGTATTTCATCCGGCCCTCGTCGTTGGTCGCCTCATCGGTTGCTGGGAGAGAGCAGAGGGGCGACCAGCCAGAGCAGAATGGACATCAGATACAGAAGGATGCGAGATAATCCTCTGTAGTCGAAGAGAAATTTCAACAGAATAATCCATTTTTTCCGTAGTAAAATCACGAATTAGTAGCCGCACGACCCCACTCAATCATTAAGAGTGAAGCGTCAAGTCGACAGGAGAGTTGAAGGGTGCGTAGCACCCTCTGGAGTTGAAAGAATGGTACTAACACATAACCAATGGGCTGTTGTTGCAATTACTGCCACACTTTGTTTGGCAGGACTATACACGGTTGCTGATTCTGTAATCGATTTATCCAACATGGATGAAGGCGGAGATGATATTCTCAACGACGATGATGAAACACAGCAGATTGCTGATGATCAAGATGGTGATGGTCTTCCTGACCGAATGGAATTGACCCAATATGGAACTGATCCGAATAATGAAGATACGGATGGGGATGGATTGGATGATGGATGGGAAGTTGCCAGTGGATTAGACCCGCTAGACAACGGAGATGCTGAATTCGATGAAATTCTCACTGGTGAAAACCCCACTGCTCCCGATGAAGATATTACTGAAAATAACGAAACATTCCCTGACCCCGATAACGGACCCATGGGAGACCCTGATCGTGATGGCTTACCCAATGTGGAAGAAGCAGAATATGGTACCAATCCCAATCTTAGAGATACTGACGCTGATGGTCTCAATGATGCATGGGAGGTCGAACATCAAGACATGGTCATTGGAGCAGATGGTGCCCTATTCAATCTCTTCAATCCCGTTGATGGGAATTGGGATTGTAATCTGATGACTCCTGAGTTAACAGCCGAACTAATTCTCGATTTGGGCGAGGACCAGTGGAATATTCTCGCAGACCCATATGGTCGACATTCTTGTGATGCTGTGTTGGATGTTGACAGCGATACCATGCAGAATTACATCGAAGAGACCTTCGGCACAAACCCATGGTCAAAAGACAGTGATGGTGACTTGATTGGAGATGAAATTGAAGTTGCCTTTGGAAACTATTTGTTAGACTTCCATTGTGGAAGTGACCTCATCAACGAATTGACGTTACCTGCTCCATTTACTCATGTATTACAAGACGCAAATGACATGGATTGGTTTAGCCAAGATATGGATAACGACGGTCGTTCAAATGGCCCTGGTGATTGGGATACTGATGGAGATGGGATGCCTGATGGCTTTGAGTATTGCTATCGAGATATTTTGAGCCCGACAAACTCCTCTGATTCCTTTGCCGATGATGACATGGATGGGCTTTCCAATGTTGAAGAATATCAGGTGGCTTACAGTTGGGGTCCAGCAAACTTCACCAATCCGTCTAAAGCAGATACAGACGAAGACGGTATGCCAGACGGTTGGGAAGCAAGCAATGGATTGCATCCAGTAGATGGAAGTAACGGCGACGATGATCCTGACTTGGATGGTTACGACCATGATGGAGATGGGAAAGTTAGGATGACGAGTTTAGAAGGATATACGAGAGTGCATGCAATCAACGTAGAAGTGATGGATTGGGTAGAAGCAAATCAAACAGTTGCATGGGCGAAAATTACCACTGCTGGTGCATCAGGTACAGGACAGTATGAGGTCGAACCTCTTGTCGCCCCAGTCAGTGGGTATGTGTACAGTATCCCAGCCCTAGACCTACTCAATGGCAATCCAAATGACAATGAAGTCACTTCACGAAATTACGTTTGGATGACCATTGTCGAACCTCAAGAAATGTTCACCAATCTCATGGAGTACAATGCGAGAGACAGAGATGGGGATGGCATTGTTGACGGGCGTTCAAGTGACCCCCTAAATCCAGATACAGATGGAGATGGTTTGATTGATGGAATCGAAGTCATGGGTTGGACAATTCGAATCGTTGTACGTGGCGTGATTGTTGTTGATGTATTTAGTGACCCAGGTGTGTATGACACTGATGGGGATGGACTAAATGACAGTCGTGAGTATTACGAATCCTATACCAACGCAAGTAACACCGATACCGATGGAGATGGTTTGGAAGATTATACTGAAGCAGTTGATGGGTTCAATTGGAATGCAGAGCCCTACACGACCAACGCATCGATGTTTGATACTGACAATGATGGTTTGGAAGATGGTGAAGAAGTCATCCTAGGAATGGACCAATACATCACTCACGCAAACAACTCGGATACAGACAATGATACTCTCAAAGATGGACATGAGGTGTTGTACATCCCACGCCCATGGCAAAACCCAACCAATCCGTTGGTTAATGACACAGATGGCGATGGGATGTTAGATGGGTGGGAGATGCAAGTCGAGTCGACTGCAGACAATACGTATTCACACTCACTATGGGTCACTACATCCGTTTGGCAGCCACCTGGATGTGAAGACCAAACATGTGCTAAACCAGCAGGTGGTTGGATTTTCCGTAATGCGATTTCAGGCTGGGAAGGAGGCCAGGGTGATGAGGACAACAATGGTGAAGCGGATCCGCGTTACTTCATGCACGAAATGAATACCACTGGATTTACAATGCCGACCAACGGCCGCTGGGCTCTCGACCCATCACTAGGTAGCCTACCAGATGCAAATTATGACATCGACAACGATACACTGACCAATTCGATGGAAGCACCAGACCGTTGGGATACAAATCCAGTCGATGATGATACAGACAAAGACAGACTTCCAGATGGTTGGGAAGTGCATTGGTCGGACATCGCATTGGCGAATGGGCTCTCAAATACCTTGGAATTAGAAGCACTTGGGGCCCGTGGTCCAATGGACCCTTCAATGATTGATTCAGATTTAGACGGAATCGAAGATGGTGAAGAGGATTTTGACTCAGATGGATTGAACAGAACCAGTCTACTGAACAGATATTGCCCCTCCCACAATGATCCAACATCATTCAATTGTCACATTGATCCCACCGTACAAAGTGGAGCTGTTTTCTACGACGACTTGGAGAATTACACCAATTACGAAGAGTTACTGAATGGGACCAGCCCAGTATTGAACGATACAGAAGGTGATGGACTTGAAGATGGTCCAGAAGTATTCTATCAAGATCATGATGATGATGACATGGCTTCAGGATGGGAATATTACTTCATGTTCGATCCATTTGATTCAGCAGACGCCAATATTGATTCAGATCAGGATGGTTATACCAACAAATGTGAAGAAAAATGGTATACAAATCCCAGGGAGTCCACCAGTTTCCCCGGTCAAGGTCAACATTGTGATGCTTGGGAGTAATCTCTGAAAGCCGCCCATAGGGCGGCTCAAAACAAGCAACGATTGAAAACGGGGCAAGGTTCCCTATCGTCATGGTGAAGGGGATTGGCCACATCGGTTGGGCCTTGTGCGTTTTGATTCTGCTTACACCATTAGGAGTGTCTGAATCGACTCAACGGAGTCATTCAAATCAACCACACACAGATGATGCCCCTCAACTCACCATAGACCAAAATCAAGGTCTGATGGTCGAATCTAGTCTCAATATTTCAGGCACCTATGTCGATGAAGAAATGCCATCAATACTGACGTGGGAGTTAATCATTGGATTGGATACCATTGACCAAGGTGATTTGCTATCCAATATTGCTCACGACTCTCAATCGTTTGAATCCAATCGCGAAACATGGATCTATTCATTCGAGTTAAATTTCTCAGCATATTCACCTTGTGGTTGCCTTCTTGTCATTCAAGCCACAGACACTTCTGAACAAGTTGACATGGTACAATTAATTCTCTTCTCCCATGGAGATGAATTGTCTGAATTATCTCCGCAAATAATTTTTGAAAATTCAGAAGCATCAACACAATTGACCGGTGATGTATCAATCAATGTCGTTGCATTGGATGATGATGGAGTGCCTTCAGTACAATGGGCGCTGAGCAATCACAGTGATGTTGCCATTCAGTGTTTACAATCATGGATACAAAATCAAGATTGGTTAACGTGGAATAACGACTCATTACTTCTACAAAATCAAATTTCAATTGATACCAATGCATACGATGATGGAGAATATTCCCTGCTTGTTCGTGCTGTTTCAAGTGAGGGTTTGATATCACCGAATGCATGTAGATCTGTAGGCATTGATAATCACGAACCTATAGCAAATCTATCGGGACCCGGCACAATCAACGAATCTGGTGAAATTCTCATCTTTGATGGAAGTGGAAGTGCCGACAATTACTGGGGTAGAGATTCATTGGTTTTTCTTTGGATTTTAGAATCAAATAGTAATCCATCAATGAATAAAGTCATTGAGAGTGGTCGAAATTTACGTACTTTTGAATTCGCTGCTACAACGTCTGGAGATTACACATTATCTCTGACAGTCGCCGATGATGCTGGATTCTCTGACACAGTGGAGCATGAATTCACAATATTCAACATCCAACCAACTGCTGCGCTCAGAATCGATGGGCAACCTCTTGATGATGGAGATATCATTACTCTAGCAGACAATTCTCAATGGTGGTTGGATTGTGGTAACTCTCAGGATTCTATTAACGATCAATCACACCTCACATGTACGTGGTACCTCAATGATGTTGCCATCATGACAGGGGTTGAACGACAATTGCAACGACCCATGGACTCATCTGAACTTCACAAATTGACCTTGGAGGTCAGGGATGATGACGGGGCATCTGATAGCATTTCAATTACGTTCGGTATTCAGGGCACTGAATCCGATCCGATGTATGCGAATGCCGATGGCAATGGCATCTCAATATTGATGATTATTGGTGCAATGTTCTCAATATCTCTACTCGGATTAGCGTTGTTCAAATTCTCGACACGATTGAGTAGTGTAGACTCTATTCCGAAGTGGAAGGGCGATGAAGACCGCTAGAATGACATTCTAATCCACCCGAATGTCTCATGAAGGGTTGACGATTCGGCGAACCGATGTATGGGAGGGTCACCTCTGCGTTGGGTAATCGCCCAGAACGAATTTCACATACTGAGCTTCGACAACGACAGTTAGATTTCTGCGCTGAATTGTCAACTGATAGTGTAGCCATCATCACAAACAACCCAGTCTCTATTCGAAGTCGTGATACTCACCATCGTCATCGATTCAATTCCTATCTACACTATCTTACTGGATGGCATGGTGAAAATGGTGTAGCTGTATTTCATTACGCTGAACATAAATGGGAGTGTCTACTCTATGTGCGTCCACGGGATATCAAAAAAGAAACCTGGACCGGGCGAAGACCTGGTGTCGACGGGGCTCTTTCTGGTTGGCCTATTGATGCTGCAATCAGTCGCGACTGCATCACGGAAAATCTTACTGAAATTTTAAACTCAGCAACGAAAATTTACCACATTCCGGGCCTTGATGATGTTGTCGACACGATTGTGGCTGATTCTGGAAAGGATTTAGGAGACCCCCGCAAGACTCTGGACAATATGCGTGTAATCAAATCGGATGCTGAAATCGCATTGATGCAATATGCTGCTGATTTGGCTGCCTTGGCCCATATAGAAGCCATGCGCGAATGTAATATTGGGATGGGTGAATGGCATATGCAATCCATTATCGAGGGCTGTTTCCTTTATCATCAATCTGAATGGTCATACCCGAGTATTGTAGGAAGTGGAGATAATGCAACCATTCTGCATTACAATGAAAATTCTCAAGAAATGTTAGATGGGGATGTCGTCCTCATTGATGCAGGATGTGAAATTGATGGATATGCAAGCGACATTACACGATCATTTCCAGTCAATGGTAAATTCACAGATGCTCAACGTGAGATTTATGCACTTGTGCTAAAGGCACAGATTGCTGGAATTGAAGCGTGTCAAGTCGGTTCACCTTGGAGTTCCATGCACCATGCAACCTCACAAGTACTCGCACAGGGACTCATTGATTTGGGCATCCTTGATTGTTCCTTAGAAGATGCACTGGGAGAAGATTACAATGGACCATACAGGGATTTCTTCATGCATGGCACTGGACATTTCCTAGGCCTAGATGTTCATGATGTAGGAGGTGGACGTCAAGGAGATGATGGGCCTGAGCGTATTCTTGCACCGGGCATGGTTGTGACCATTGAACCGGGGCTATATTTTGGTGCGTGGAGAGAAGATATTGAAATCGATTCAAAATGGGCAGGAATTGGGATTCGCATTGAGGACGATGTGTTGATTAGCGAAAATGGACCTGTTGTCCTCACCGCAAAGTGCCCGAAGGAAATCACTGAAATCGAGGCTCTGGTCGGCTCCAACTGAGGGGTCCAAATGTGGCGTGATTTGCTTCAACAACAACGTGGCGATAATCCGCCACGATTATCGGTTGAAGATGCCATTGTGCTCTATGATGAAGCGGATTTCAATACCCTTCGAATGGTTGCTGCAGAGAGGAGAAGACGTGTGAACCCCGGCAACGAGGTTACTTACCTCATTGATCGTAATGTCAATTACACCAATGTATGTACAATTAATTGCCAGTTTTGCTCTTTTTATCGACCCCCTGGCCATGATGAAGTGTACACACAAACCTACGAAGAAATTTCTCAACGACTGGCTGAACTTGAAGCAGTCGATGGCGTGAGAGTGCTAATGCAAGGAGGCGTCAATCCCGAATTACCACTTGAATGGTATACTGGATTGATAGAATTCCTACGAAAAGAGCATCCAGAGATTGCCCTTGATTGTTTTTCCCCGATTGAAATCGAAGGAATTGCAGATGTTTGTGACATGTCTACGTTAGATGTCCTCACTGCCCTAAAGGGAGCAGGGATGCATGGCCTACCTGGGGGAGGTGCAGAAATGTTAGTGGACGATGTGCGCCTAGATATTTCACCCAAAAAAGGGAGTGCTGAAAATTGGTTACGTGTGATGATGGAAGCACAATCTCTAGAATTAACGACATCGGCTACAAATGTCATCGGCTTTGGAGAAACATCAGAACATCGAATCAAACACATGGAACGTGTACGAACTCTTCAAGATCAATCTCATGAAAATGGTTGGTCAGGATTTACCTCATTTATTTCATGGCCCGTGCAATTAGAGAACAATACCTTCGGAAAGAGAAATCGAGGGAATAATCGCTATGATTTGGGTGTGGGACCTACTGAATATCTCAGACATGTAGCCATTTCACGACTATTCTTTGATAACATCGAACATATTCAGGCATCGTGGCCAACAATGGGTTTGGATATTGCCCAAATGGCAATTCTTGGAGGGGCTGATGATATTGGTTCTACAATGATGGAAGAAAATGTTGTTTCTGCGTCAGGGACGACCAAAACCTGTGCACTTGAAGTCGAGCTCCAGGAGACGGTGAGACGGGCTGGATTTGAGCCACGAAGACGTGATTCTGATTATGTTCTGTTAGACACACCACATGTCGGACTCGATGTGCAAGGTTTCCCATCTCCCCCCCCATTACAACCATCAAAATAGATTCAGCCCCTTAGGGGCTGTATTTCGGCAGGTCTAATATGCCGGAACCACTCCCGTATAGCGATGTTCACCACTATCGGCCGATTCAAAGGCCTGCCACACGCAGTTGTATTGGTGATGTTAATATCCCTAACAACTGTGCCTGCAGTGGGTGCATCTGCCGACCCTGCACCCGAACAAAAATCCTCTGAAAGTCGTTCTGATTATGCGCAGGGTCCCACTGAATCAATGGATCAATGGACCCACCGGCCAATTGAAGAATTGTTTACCAGTTTGTCGTGTTCACCATGTATGTCTAATTCAGAACCTGTCATCAACCAGTATCATGCAGACTATCGAGATGACCCCAGCGTCCCATTCACATGGATTGCTTTCCACCAAACAAACGGTGGTGACGGAGATGACCCTCTGGCCATTCAAGCCAGTAAGGATCGATATTCCTACTACTCAGTCGTTGGCACACCCGATGGAGAATTCGACGGAGGTTATGTCTCTAGCCAAGACCACGTTGGTGCAATGGAAGAGAGCGGGATGCGATCTGTAGCGAATTCACAACTGGATGTTTACCAAGAATGGACAGGAGATGGTTGGCGATTTGAAGTCAATCTCACCTATGGTGGGGATCCAGATTTCTTCCCCAACCCCCTCACACTGGACTTCACAGACACATTGGACTATGCAATCTATCTCTTTGTAATCGAAGATGATGTTCTTGCTTATTCATCATACGAAGAGATGGATGTTGTCACACATAATGTGCATAGAGCTACAGTGATTGATGATGACCGAGGCAATCTAGCGATTGATGAGACATACACCGTTGTTGCTGATTGGTCAATTCCTGAAACTGTCATTATGTCTGGTGGGGCCGAAGCACCAATCCACCCCGTCAATCCAGCCAAGATTAGCGTAGTGGCTGTTGTTTACGATGTCGATGACAACTCACAATCCAGTAGTGGTTCAAACCCAAAACAAGGATTGCCGCGAGCAATCAACAGTGCAACACCTCGCTCCACTGCATTTGATGCAGACAACGACATTCCAATCGTCACTGAAACCATTGAGACACTGAAGGACGGAGAGGCTGAATTGATTGCCTTCTTTGATGATGATCAAGGCATCTCTGGGGCGCAGGTCGTTTGGAACAACCAAGGTGCGAATCACTCAGGAGATTGGAATATCGATTCAATGGAAATCACTGGTGATGAGATTTGTGATGATGAAGGTGTTTGCTATGCATATGGTAATGCTGCTGCTATCGCAACTCTACCAGTCAATGAGGGTGAGACCATCTATTACCAAGTCATGTTCACAGATGGAGCACATATCTCCAATACGACTTCAGTCAAAGTTTTCGCAGGTACATCGCCATCTGACTGGAACGGTGCAGGGGCTGGTTGGCTTCTATGGGTTGCTGGTGGTGCTGGTTTCTTCGCGATTCTCACGATGGGTTTCTTCGTTGTCTGGGCACGTAAGCCCTACGAAGGAACATGGTGAGATACCTCCTGAGGGACTCACATGGACGACTTCGAATACGACCCAGCGCATTCCAACTGGGATGAATTGAAAACTCGCCAACCGTGGATAGGTTCGGTGCAAAATGCCACCCCGTATGCAATCGTGACGATTCTCATGATCGGCGTATTATCTGCCGTTGTGATAACCAAATTCATGGGAGGTACGACTGATGCTCCAGCATTCACAATCGAAACGACAGATGGAGATATGTTGACTCAATCGGGACTTGCAGCTAATGATAAGGTCGTTGTTCTTGACTTGATGGCGACATGGTGTAAACCTTGCAAAGGTGTTGCAGAGGGCACCATCAGTCCTCTTTACGATAAATATGCAGATGATGATCGAGTTGTGATATTGTCTGTTAGTGTGGGTGATGATACACTTCCTGACTTAGAGAATTACATGCAAGACAACGGTTACAATTGGCCTCACGCTGTTGATCCTACCAACCAAATGGTCATCGATTATGGTGCATCCAACATCCCAAAAGTTGTCGTCATAGACATGGATGGTACTGTTGTCATGGAAGACGAAGGGAATGCCATTGACAAAGACAAAACTGAGAACGTGGTTGATTCAGCACTTCTGGGGCAAGCGAGTGCTGTCAGCATTAATTCAGCACATGTGATTGTGCTTGCAATCGCAACAGGTGCTCTCTCCTTCCTCGCTCCCTGCGCCTTCCCTCTATTACCTGGATTCGTGACATTCTATGTTACTGCAAATGAGGGCCGAGAGGAGGACGAGAATAGAGGAATCATTGCAGAAGCATTGCCCGCTGGAATCGCAGCCTCGTCTGGAATTTTCCTTGTTTACATTGTACTTGGCATTATTCTAGCCCTTGTGGGGAATGCTGCCGCAGATTTGCTCACGTTCATATTGCTACCAGTGGGACTTGTCTTACTGATGATGGGTACCGCATGGGTCCTGAAGTATGACTACCAATGGATTACATCGCCCATTATGGATCCATTGCGAAATGCATGGTGGAGTCTCAAACTCAAACTCTCACGTAATAAAGTCCCCAAAGAGCAAACAAATGATTTCTCGGGATTATTTTCCTATGGCGTAGGATACGGGATGTCTAGCATTGGATGCACAGTTCCATTGCTGATTGGTCTCACACTCGCTGCATCTACTGAATTTGGTACATTCATTGGTTCCATGACAGTCTTCGTCGTTTACGCCCTTTCTGCAGCCATGATGATGATTGGCGCGATTTTGCTCATCGCAGCCTCAAAACGAGCTCTAGTCGATTGGATTAGAGTACACATGGACCGAATCAAGCAAGTGAGCGGAGGTATTCTGATTCTCGTTGGAATATGGGTACTCATTTGGTTTATTGAATACCAATTCACAGTCCAAATCATTCCGTTTTGATTATTTTCGGCGCCTATACCAGAACTTTGGTAAAAAGCGTCTCATGACGACTGACCCGGTGGAGGCACCCTCTTTGGGTCGTTTAGAATCCAATCTTCGAATCTCAGTTAGGAATTCATTTGGCGATATACTACCTTCGTGAACAGTCTGATAGAGAACTCGGATAATCGGAGTCATCATCCCTTTACGTTGCGTAATGGAATGGACTGCTTTCAGTGTAGATACACCCTCAACGGTTGGACCAGCAATCGCAATCGCTTCCTCGATTGAACCAGAGGAGGCGAAGGCCCGACCGAATCTGAAATTTCGTGAACTTTCTGTACAAGTTATGGCAAGATCTCCTAGCCCACTCCGGCCAGAGAATGTACTCCATTTCCCACCCAATACCTGACCCACGTCACGCATTTCAACCATGGAACGAGTAAACCAATCACCAGCCATTGAATCTCCACAACCCAATCCATCAAGCATGCCGGCACCAATCGCAAAGACATTCTTCAGTGCGCCACCTAATTCGACGCCTGCAACATCATCACTGACCTTAATATCGAATACATCGCTATTCAATAATGATTGAATTTGGTTTCGTAATGTCTTGTTTTTCGATGCGAGAGTTAGCCCCACTGGATGGCCAGCAACGATGTCTTTTGCAAATGATGGGCCGGAAAGAATGGCGTATGGATTGGAGCCAAGTGTTTCTGAAACAACTTCTGACATCCGTTTCAGACCTGTGACTTCAATTCCTTTTGCGAGATTAATGACAGGTAAATCAGTATCAATGTGGGATAGAAATTCGCGCATAGATTGTGCAGGTACACCCAATACGAGGACGTCTGCATTTGCAATGGCATCGTCGATTGGTTGGCCACTGGATCGATTCCAAGTGACTGTTTCAAGATTGAGATTTTGGATATGGGTGGCAATTGCAGTACCATATGAGCCAGCGCCCAGTACAGCAAAACGCATCCAATCACTCATCCTCAGTAGCACATTCCTCTTCGCGATTGATTTCCAGAGTATTGTGATTTTGTGGCTCATCTACACTTGTAGGAGGTGGGGGTGTGCCAGATTCAAACTGAGCCGAAATATTGGATGTGACATTTGTGTAGTAAACAACCCAAATGTTTGCGTGAATATTTTGGTTCGCACCAGATTGTTCATTTTGTGGGACATAATTTTGGCCATCATAAAGTCCCTGATACTGTAAACTATTGGCACCACCATTCCAATCAATCCAATGTGAGATGTCATGTGTCCATGGCTTGACATCCTGACCTGCGCACCATCCGGCTCTACCGTATGGCCAGGAACCCAACTGATTGGCTAATGCTCCGTTATTCATTTGCTTGGCACAACCTTCGTTATCACTTCCAACTGAACTGTTACCAGCCATGCGGTGATCTTCTTGAGTGTCATGACCATTCATGGTATAGCGATGCTCATGATTGCAAAACTCAGCGCAATTCGCGTTATCCTTACCAAAACCATGTCCAGTGATAACTGCATAAATTTCCACCTTCACTGTACCTAGAGGGATATTCAAATCATGTACACGCTTGTGCTGTGATTCATTGTTATATTCGCCACGGAATGCTCCACCAGAAAATGCATGTTCAGCAGCGGTTGGACGTAATCCATCATCATCCCATGTGGACAAGTATACGCTGACGTTTAGCCAACCCCCATTGGCACCTTTGTAACGGAACATATGGTCTCCGCCTTCCTGTAATTCAAAGAGACGAGGAGAAATATCTGTCAACCAACGACCTTCTCTCCCATATGTTGTAATCCAATACCCAAATTCTGTTGAGCATGTGGAACTGTTACCGAGTTCATCGCAGATATTCAGATATTGGCTGTAATCCCACTCATGACATCCACCGTATGAGCCATCCGATTTCTGATATCGATCACGGTGTTCACTACAACCATGATGCATGTAAATCTCCATTGTGTTGAATGTCTCCATCGTTGCTGCGTCTGGGAATGTTCCATTGGCCAGAGAATAATGGCCACCACCCCAACCACCACTATGTCGTTGTCCAACCATGATGTCTACTACAGTGATACCAGGGTCTAATCTACGCATTTCAGTTGGGAATTCCGCGTTGAATTGTTGTGATAATTTAGGAATGTAATCAAATCGATATTGCTCACCATGGGTTCCCGCCCAATTGTACAGTGAACCGATTTCTCTCCATTGTTGGAATCGATCGATGCCATAGTAAAATGCACTCCAATCATTGATGACACTTCCTAATGCTCCACTCACAGAACCACCTTGTTGATCGATATAGTGAATGTGAGAGTCAATCCATGCCTGCCCATCGGAATCTTGGCCACTTCGATAACTATTGACGCGTGCATTCATCGCATCGATATCATTTCGATAATCACTATCAAATGAACCGAAGAAAACATGTGAGTTTTCTGGCATTTGCTCTATGAATCGCCCTATATTTTGATTCCACAAACTCGACATGTATGAATTTGAATCTTGATTGAAGACGAATAGGTAGGTGCTTTGACCATCCCAATCTCGTGACATTTTCCAATTGCCATTGTATTTTGTTGAAATTGTGAAGTCACCAGCAATTCCGAACCGTTCAGTAGAATATGGACCGGAATTCCACGCCACTGGAATTTGGAGAACCGAACAACCATCAATATCTGGTGTCCACCGGTTCTCAGTATTTGGACAGGTGTCTACATTTGCGAAGACGCCGTCTCCGTCAAGGTCTGCACACCCTACTTCATTCACGATTAGGCCCGTGGGTGTACCTACACATTGGTCTGCATCATCCATCACCCCATCACCATCAGAATCCCATTCATAGGCAGCACAACCAAACTCATTGACGGTCGAATCCAATGCAGTTTGTGGACATTGGTCATCATAATCTGACACACCATCATTGTCATCATCGCCGTCTTCATCTGCATCCCGACAGCCGTCACCGTCGAGGTCGTTCTCTACAGTAGGAGTCCATCCGATCACACTGTCACGAGGGCAAGCGTCTTCATCGTCAGGAATGGTATCATCGTCGTCATCCAAATCGTCAATGTCATCGTGACAACCATCACGGTCGTAATCAGAAGCACCTGTAGATTGCCACCCAGGTGTACCAAGTGGACATTTGTCAAATACATCAGAAATGGTATCTCCATCATCATCATCGTCCTCAGAACTGTCTTGACAGCCATCACCATCCCAATCTATTGATGTGTTCGTAGAATCCCAGTGAGTTAAACCTCTGGCACACAAATCCATGTTGTCTGGGCGTCCATCTGCATCATCATCAGTGTCTTCCATAATGTCATGACACCCATCTCCGTCTAGGTCCCTAGAAGAATCAGAAGTGAAGAAAACCACACTTTCTGGACAATTGTCAGCAGCATCTGGTATGCCATCTTCATCGAGATCTGGATTTTCGTCAACAAGTAGAACGATGCTGATGCTAGTGGTATCTGTGGTACTCTCCAACGTTCCGCAGGTGACTGAAAATGTACCATTGAATGAAGATTCAATCTGGCCGAGATACACTGAAACGATGTTGCCCTCAATGGTCCCAATTCGATTTCCATTCATTTCATCATTCCAAATTGCTGAACAAGTTTCTGTAGCATCATGAGAAATGAGGGCACGAGCAATGACGCTACTCCCTTCTTCAGCGTAAAGAACGGGGGGGAGGGCAGAGATTGAAACTGGCTCTTCAGGAGTGCCCAGGACGTAAACATACACTGAGATAGTATGATCTAATCCATTTTCATCAATAGCATCAATGTGAATTTTATGTTGACCATATTCTAGAATCCCAAAATCAAGTGAAAACAATCCATTGGAATCCACGGAACTTGTTCTTTCGAGATTGGTGTCTATGATTGAAGCACTAATTTCAACGCTCGTCACATACTCGTCTTCAACAGAGCCAGTCAATATCACACGTTCATTGTGTGCAAAGTCGTCTGTGTCATTTACCGATAAGATGGGAGCTTCGCCAAGATTGATTTCATCATCACCAGAATCGTCTCCAAATAATCCCAAACATCCAGACGACATCATCAGAATCGTCAGCCATAGAGCGAGAGATTGGCGTCGGACCATGATTATGCGAGTTGGTCACCATCCATCAAGATGTCCGTAGGACATCTCAGACATTGGCAAACTCAGAACGCCCGGATTGAACTGGCATTTTTTCGATAATGCAGGCCCCACCATCGTGTTCCATAATCAAATGTTCAACGAAGATGAGGGGGCCATCCATTTCCCGTTCAATTTTGATTAATATCTCCCAATGTGTTGCAAACAGTGGATGATATTCACTACCTGGCCAGTCACCATCAGGTAGTGGTAAATTCAATTCTGCACCTTCAAGAGGAAGGTCGACCATTTCACCTCGCGATAATACTGGCAATGGAGACATGAACAATCTCTGTGTATCCGGTCCTTGCAATGGGGTGGATTCACCAAATCCAGAACCCAATTCAGCATCTGCGTACTGATGAATTGAAAGTGGTGTGGAAATCCCAGGAGGGTTTTGTTTTCCCTCTTTACGACCAAATGCATGCAGAAGCATCGGGCGGCGTGGATTCAGAAGACCCACTTGAATTCGTGTTTTTGCCGATACCCAATCATCAGGCGCATGATTCAGTTTAATTCGGGTTGATACTGGATTAGATGTTGTCGCCTTGCCCATGATTTCAATGGTTGGAGACTGAGGGAGGGACTTCCTAAAACGTCGTGTCCTACGGAAATCCCAGATGCTTGCACCAAATCTCATTGCAATTGGAAAGAAAAAGAATGGGAGGAAAATGAGCAATAGAATGGGATAATCGAGTAATCCTAGCCGCACACTACCTGCAAACGAACCATCGACAATTCCCCAGTCAACCAATGCAGGTTCAAACGCGTGAATGGCCAATGATGCGATAATTCCGATGACTGCAAATGGAATCAATTTCCGAGAAAGACGATGAATTTTATTTGGAACGATGAACCAACCCGTTCGTGAACGCTGAATACGATTGGGTACTCGGCTTGATTCCGTTCGCCAATCACGGCATCCCGACAAACCTGAATTGCATTTTACCACCTTTCGAACGATATGGAAATCATCATCCTGACCAATCATTACATCGCAAGGAGATTCCGTTTCCTCAGTTAATCGAAAGCGTTCAGTCGCTAGAGGTAGGGCAGATGGTATGACGGTGTCCGAATCAAATGGGGGCCACCGCAATTGAATTTCTACAGCGAATCCAGAATCGTCATCTCCCATTCAATCACCTATCCTGTCAATAGAGCCCATGTAGCCTTAACAGCGATCCGCCTGAATTGAGGGACATCTTTCAACAAACGTAGGCCCAATGGCACCGGTTTTTCGATATCTCCAACTTCATTGATGAGTGATACCACTTCGGGTTTTGCGAAGATTTGGAAATTTGCTTCTAATTCCTCATCGTCACATGAAGTGACAAACAAATCACGTAGAATTCTAGCTCGTTCCTGATCCTTTCTCATCTTAGCCATCGGTTTGCAGATTCGCTTCAAATCAGATTCTGAGAGTTTGTCTGCACGAACGGCCTTGATGATGGCAGGTGCCAATAAATGAATTTGGTCAAACCCTGGACCGATACCCCCACCTGTTGTCGGTTTGCACAATCCTGCAGCATCACCGAATAATAGGAATCGTTCTTTGTGTATTTTCTTCAGTAAACCGCAAGGAATTGGTCCACAAAATCGTGCAGTTTCTTTTGCATTCTCAAATCGATTGCCCCACAATGGATGTTCAAGTAGAGCCTCATACAGATGTTCACATGACCGATCATCCAATCGATCTGGGTGAGCCCAAACACCAATTCGGTGCGTTTCACCATTGGGAATCGCCCATGCAAAGAGACCAGGGGCTACTGAATCGCCAGTGAACATATCAAGGCAAACATCTGATCCATCATAGCCTGAAACCTCCGCTTGGAAGCCGACCATGAATTCCTTGGGCCGCCCCATCCTGAAGTGACGTTGTGTCCATGAGTGCGCCCCATCGGCTCCACATAATAACCGACAGCGAACAGTTTGTGATTCACCTTCACGGGTGATGTTTAATTCCATGCGATGATCAATAATTTCTGCAGAAGTAGGGCGTGAATCCAACCAAAGAGTTGCGCCGGCTTCCATCGCCTGACGAACGCATCCCTCATCGAATGACTTACGACAAACAACGTGTGTCCGGAGAATGTCGGGCTGTCCAATGAGAAGTGTTGTCCCATTGGGACTATTGAGGCGGGCCCCCCATACATCAGAAAGTACGGTATGATGTAATCCAGTTCGGTTCATTGCACCTGGTGTCACAAGGCCCGCACATTGGAATGGTTTGCCAACTTCGAGGTGTTCTTCAAGAATTAATACTGACAAATCACCTTCGGATAAAATACGACCAAGGTGCCCCCCAACCGGGCCAGCGCCAACGATGACAACGTCGTATTCGTGTACAACCATCAAGGACAAGGTGACCATAGGTCACCTATCATGGTTCGCCAAGCACCATCAATCCTAATCGGATTTTTTCTTCTTGCCTCTACGCTTTTTACCCGAACCCGTTTTCTTTTGTAGAATTGTAATCAGTTGGCTGGCTGTTCCACCCTTTCCACCCAAGAGTTCACTATAGGATGAACAATTGATTAATTGACAAACTGATGCTTCATCCATTTCTGCGATTTTTGCCATTTTTGTAATATAATTGAGTTGCTTTTCTGTGGGTGGCCTAGGGATGCCAGCGGTTTTTTTTTGGAGGATTTCAATTAATTTACTTGCAGTCCCTTTCCGCCCCCCCGTTAAATCATCAAATGATTTCGTATCCACGAGTGCAGACGCATCTTCTTCGGAGAGGTTACAATCTCCAGCCATCGATGCAATCCATGATTTTTGTTTATCACTTGCTGGTTGTGTTTCCATTGGGTGATCTTTAGAAATTTTTTCAAGGATCTCTCGCATTTCGCCACCTGTTATATCATCGTATTTCTTTCCGCCTGTATATGTTGCGATTTGTTCTTCAGTAAACTTGGCTGTGATACGTTTGAAAAACGCTGCTTGTTTGGGTGTAGGCGTCAACTTTTTCCGATCTAAAGCAACTTGATGGAGCGCTTGGAAGTGTTCTGAAAATGTGTGCCAAACAGTAGGCGCCGAAGATGAATTGTTTTCAATTCCATCCAGTGAGCCCTCCATCTCTGCAGTGAATGCTGTTGAGAATAAATTACCAGTTCCACCTTGTCCATCCCTCTCATAATGTGGTACGACGATTAACCACAAATTTCGACCATCATCGGATGGTGACAAGGAATTATTTTCATCGATGACATATTTGCGTGAAATCAATTTATCAATTGTTGTTGCATAAGTAGAGGGGCGACCAATGCCTTCTGCCTTCATCTTCTGAACTAAGCTGTGTTGCTTGTATCTTGCAGGGGGTTTGGTTTCATCCTCTCTAAGACATGGGTTTTCAGAATCCTTTTCGGCAGCATCCAACGCAATGTTCGTACCATTGGTTGCAGAAAATGCAGGTGGTTGAGTCGCTGGTTCCTTTCCAATCCCTTCGAACGCTGCTTCCCAACCACGGTGTACGCGCCATGATGCTGTTCCTGTGAAATTACGTTCAAATCCATCAGTAGTTGCAGTC
Source organism: Candidatus Thalassarchaeaceae archaeon (assembly GCA_030747485.1). Taxonomy (GTDB): domain Archaea; phylum Thermoplasmatota; class Poseidoniia; order Poseidoniales; family Thalassarchaeaceae; genus MGIIb-P. The sequence continues at coordinate 24,687 of JASLKP010000003.1, forward strand.
ATCGAAAGACGGTCATACTTACTGACTGACATTTGACTGCCTGCGAATCGAGCCCAGATGATTTGATAGAGATCTTTCTGCTCAGGTGAAAGACCCTCGAGGGACTGTGCTGTTGGCCGAGTAGGACGGATTGCCTCGTGAGCATCCTGTACATTTTTTGCATCAGATTTTGCATCTGGACCAAGGACACCTTTTCCGAGATGATCATCTCCCCATTTTTCACTAATGTGAGTTTTAATTTCTTCGCGTGCGGAGGCACTCGTACGAGTTGAATCTGTTCGGATGTATGTGATGTGCCCAGCGTTATACAATTCACCTGCAATTCTCATGGTTCTTCGGGGGTTCCATCCTTTCTCCGAACCAATTGACATGAGGAGAGTGTCGGTGGTGAATGGTGGCTTGGGATTGCGTTGATACGTGCTTTCGTCAACTGAACTGATTGTCAGTGAACCCTCAGAAGCAAGTGAGTTAAATGCAGATTGAGCAAGTGGTTGATTGTTCGTACGATTGGAATGGAATTTTCCTTTGTCGTCAACCCATGCATCTGCATCTCCTTTGTCATGGAAAATCGCATTCCAACGTATTCCCCCTGCATCTGCATGCACTGCATAGTAAGGAATAGGGACGAATGCTTCACGCTCTAATTCTCGCTCAACAATGAATCCGAGTGTAGGCGTCTGTACACGACCCATGGCGGCTAAATTCCATGATCGACTGAATTTTGAACTTCGGAAACCGACCAATCGATCCATGAATCTGCGTACCTTTGCTGCATCGACAAGTGAATCGTTGATTGAACCTCGTTCAGAAATCGCTTCTAGAATTGCGGGCTTTGTAATTTCATGGAAGGATATTCTACAAATGTTGGAATATCCAGCCTCATTGAAAATTTCAGCCAATCTCCAGGCAATGAATTCCCCTTCACGATCAGGGTCAGTCGCGATATAGATGCCGTCGACGCCCTTTTTCTTCGCTTTATCGAGTAATTTAGAGATGGTACGTTCTGCCTTCTCAGTGTATTCCCAAGGTGGATTGGGTAGCGTATCTACCGTGCATGCCCACATTGCCTTTTTTCCATCTTTGGTGGCTTTGCTGTTGGGTAAGTCTTGGACGTGACCACCGGTTGCTTCAACAATCCAATTTTTCCCAAGATACTTTTGGATTGTCTTAGATTTAGCAGATGATTCAACGATTAACATATCCATTTTTTCCCACTCCTAAACTCTCACACGTGTGCGGATGCACTCGCATGTGGAAGGATCGTCCAAGGTGAACTATTGTCACAGTATCTCGACGCCATCCGATTTGAGGCCGCCGGGACGACCCCCCATAAACGCTGCTGTGGAAAGATTGCATTGGATTTCCCATGGGGGTACTACGTACCCCCTAGCATCGCGCCCGCGTGCGCGCGCGAAGCCGTTTCATCCCAAGGTCCCTCTGAACCAGGGCCGCCACACCCTACACAACCGGGGTATCCAGCTGAGACCAAATCACGAACATCATCGGTAAAGCGTGACCAAAGAATCGAGAGTTGTCCACCGTGATCCGGAATCCAACAAATCGAATGGTTAGGTTCAGACCCACCAATTTGTGCCAAGACGCCTGCGGGACAATTGATGATAATTGATTGGTCATTACCAACCCGTATGGTGGGTTCTCTCAGTATTGAAGGCATGAGATCTGAAATCATTAAGGCGATTTCATTGGCCTGTTCAACATATGATTCAGGCACCCGTAGACTACAATCATCAGTACGCAATAATCGCCTAGCGGCCTCAGCGATACAGGGCGTCTTCCCATCCATCACGCCTGCGAGAGGACGGAACCCTTGAAGGATGTCGGCTGGGCCCGTTGGTCCCAATGGGGCTATTGTGGCGGATATTCGTGCGGCCTGTGATGGCTGTGCTACCACTGAGTTCCGAGACATTTCATTCGATTGTGATGAAGAAAATACGCTTTAGATCAGCCTACATCCCAGGGTATCGTGCATTGTTGAGATTGTTGTTCAGTTCACCCACGGTTCCAACCGAGTTCTTTGGAATGCATTTTGATAATCCTGTTGGATTGGCTGCAGGTATGGACAAAAAAGGAGAAAATATTCCCAACTGGGAAAACCTTGGATTCGGATGGATTGAGATTGGTGGCATCACATTGCACCCACAAGATGGTAATCCAAAACCTCGAATGTTCCGCAGCACAAAACACAACGCCCTCATCAATCGGATGGGTTTCAACAATCCTGGCTCTGAAGCCATGGTTGAACGATTGTCAAAGCAGAAAGCGAAGAAGTGGGCAACCATTCCAGTGGGCGTCAATCTAGGCAAGAGTAAGATAACGCCCAATGAAGAAGCTGAACAAGATTATGCAGGTACGATGGAACGTTTGTGGGAGTTTGCCGACCTGTTTGTGGTCAATGTCTCGAGTCCGAACACTCCCAATCTACGCGAATTGCAGGCCGGATCCGAGTTAGACAGGATTCTCATCGCTTGTAATCATGTGAATGAAATACGTTCGAAAAGTACCGGTACAGCAACCAAACCCATCCTCGTCAAAATCTCACCGGACCTAGCCAACGACCAGATTACTGTCATCGCTGACACTGCGATGGCACAAGGATGTGCTGGAATCGTCGCAACCAACACGACATTGTCTCGACCGGCAGAAGATCGAATCATGAAGCAGACTGGTGGGTTGTCAGGAGTCCCCCTACGCTCACGCTCCACTGAAGTCATACACCTACTGTATGCACATACCCAAGGAAAATTGCCAATCATTGGCGTTGGGGGCATCTCAGATGCAGATAGTGCATGGGAGAAGATCGCAGCGGGAGCGAGTCTATTACAACTGTACAGTGCATTGGTGTTTGAAGGACCTGGTGTGACAAAAAGTATCAACAAAGGTCTACATCGAAAACTTGCAGAACACGGCTACAATAACCTTGCAGAGGCAGTAGGCCACGCACATCGAGGATGATTACAATGGACCGAAGAGTCAGAATCGTGGTTGTTATGACCATGTTGGTCGTCCTTGGTGGGCTGTTGATGTTGGGTAGTGAACCGGAAATTGATTTGACGGTTGATGAGTTGATGGAAAGTCCTGAATCACATGAGGATGAAACATTCCGAATCCGAGGTGCGATTCAAGGTCATAGTGGAGATGTAGCAAATTCAACTCTCATTTTAACGGGTCAAAACAGTACAGTCATGGTTGATTACAGTGACATTGTACTACCCACCGGCGCAACAGAAGGGAAGACCGTCTCTGTACGTGGTACGTTTTCTTTCACTGACAACCAATGGATCATGACAGCACATGAAATCAAGACTGGATGCCCTTCAAAATATGAGGCTGAGGCTTGACCGTTGGATTGATATGGGCCCCCATCGGCACGTGTGTTGGGCTAGGAGGGGGGTTGGCGTCCCCTGTATCACAAATCGCAACATGGTGGTCCGAACGCCCGGAGGCGGCACAAACGAGCAGCGTAGGAAGCATCTGTGGACGTAGATGCCTCGCCTTCATGAGATCGTGGTTTTGAAAAACTGTATTCGGAAGAAAATGGAGATTCATTCGTCGGGGGATCAGGTCAGGCCAGGAATGGAGCAGCCCTACCCGAAGCCAATGATGCCGTGAAGAAACGGGGTGGAGAAAACGGGTGCATTACCCTGCGTTGAAACGAGTGTCCACTTCGGGCCCGCCCACCTATTCCACTATACGGGGATAGGTTCATTCATTCAAGTGAAATGCCCAAATCATGGGCGCGCCCGAAGACGATACGCCCGTAGATGCCATCTTGGATGATATTGTTGAGAGTGAAATCGTTGAAGATGATGGTGGTGAAATTGAGGTCTTAGATGCCTATTCATTCCCTGAGAAAAATCCACAATTCTATGACGAATTACCAAGTGATTTAAACGACCCTTGGGAACAGATGACGATTGAAAAATATCGTGAAATGGGTCAAAATTTAGGAGTGAGACATCAAAAAATTCAGTTTAAAGGTGGCAAGGAAAAGTTACGAATGTGGAAAAAATCCTATGTCGACAGGCCAAAAAATGACCAGCGCGGTTGGGTTTTGAGAGCACCAGGACCCACGTATTGGGACCGAGGAGACAAGTATGCACCCGATGATGAAGGGATAATTCTTGAACACCCTTCAAGGGTTGGGACACCGACCCCACAAATGATTACGGGGACCACAATCATGGCTATTCTTGCCATTCCGCTGTCATATGTCATCGTATCCATAGGAATTGCCATTCCGTGGACAGGTGAAGATGGTGATGGAATGAAAATTGCGATGATGTTCGGTCCGTTATTTTTGGCCATCTGTTGGTTGGTTCAATCATTGAAAGAGGGTAGAAGGATGAATGATACTCAACAACTACCCACGTCAAAGGTACGCTCAATTGCCATTGGAGAGGTCGAATTGGTTGGACAAGTCAGACGTTGGAAATCACCTGCTCCCTCCGTACAAATTGACACCATTCACCGTCATGCGAAAGATTTGCATTGTTGGAGATGGTTATATGACGTATACGTGGAAAAAACTGTGATGACTGATGACGGCCCTAGAACCACTTATTTTTGGAAAGATGTCAGAAACAAAAAGGGAGGGCATCCCTTTATTCTTCATGATGGGACTGGTGGCGTTTTGGTCCAACCGAAATCATTTGAGTATGTTGAATTAGGTGAGCACATTGTCAGTTGGACTGTTCCTGCAAACAAGACTGCTATAGGATCCATTGGAAGAATTTTCAAAATTGCGACAGTGGGTGAAACGATTCTCAAACATCGTTGGACCCTATGGGGCCTTGCTCTTGGGGACCCGTGTTACACTATTGGGGTGGCCTCTTCGCGAACTGCAAAACAGATGAAAGGTGAAACATTCCAATCGAAACCAAATCATTCACTCATTGAAATCACTGGTAAAGGAGCTGAGAAATATGAACCCAGATTAGAGCGAGGGACTGAATTGGCAATTTTATCCAAGGCCCTTAGCCAATTTGAGTACAATACCATTCCAGCATTAACTTGTGGAGGTGTATTTGTGATGACATTGATGGCATTCAATCTTGTTAGTTGAGGATTGTATCAGTTCGGCATAACATAGAAATCGTATCTGACTTCAATATTGATGCGCAAAATGATGAACAGTTCAAAGCATTAGTAGATGAAATCCAACAATATCTATCCCAACCTAACCCCAATGCGAAAGAACTCATAGAGATATTCAGCAATTGGAAACAATCGGGAAAATATGACCCGTTTGCTAAACCTGATTGATTCTTGAAGATTATTCTTCACCATCTGTCGGCTGTTGACTCAAATGGGTAAACGAGAGGAATGTTGCTAACAATACAGACAAGAAAATGCTGATTGCCAGTAATTGTCCAGTATCTCGTGCAAGTGGGAATTTTGCAAAACCGACCATTGCGAACACGGAAATCGATGTGAGGGCCGCCCCCCATCTTGCTGTAGTGTCTAAACGAGTCGGGGGATGATCAGCACTAGCGTGTGACAAATAATCGGCAGTAAAGCCCATTCCAAGCAATACTGCGGGGGCAGTATTTACGCCGCGTCCACCAAGTAGCGTGGCCATACCATCGATAGCACCACCAATCGCAATGCATCCAATCGCAATTCTTGCAGCTCGAATGGGGGAACCTAAGACTGCAAATGAAACCAAGAAAATGGCAACACCAGCGGATATGATTTGGGCAATTCTACCCGATTCAAAGGTTCGAGCATGTTCTGCACCCACTGGCAAATCTCCTCCAACATCTCCACTGATGTCATTGTCTACAAGCAATTGTTTTGCATCATCATAGAATGCCAAAGCAGCATCAGTATCCTGTCCATCAATGAATACGGCAATCGAGACACCCGTTGTGACGCCACTTTTCTGTAGCCGGGCATCTTCAATCAAAAGAGAACCTGTGTGTGTCTCAGAAATTAGATCGATTGTAGGTGCATCATACTCACCATCTGAATGCGGCATCCCGATAATCATCGGTGTTCTGAATAAGCCAGTATCCAGAGAAATGACGCTCGGATGGGTTCCAAGTTGTTGTTGTAAATCTTGAACCATCTCAAAATCCTCAGTAGAATTTCCATCCACATCGACGACAATCCATGCAGAAGCACTTGAGGCGAGGACATACTTGGATTGCAACTCTTCCATCTCATCAAGAGCAGGGTCATCTTCGGGAAGGAATTTTGAGATCTCAATCACTTCAACGCCTGGTGGAGCAGAGACTGCAACAGCTGCCAGTAATAGCAACCCAATAGGCCACATCCATGCCAATGATTTGTTGGTTGTAATCGGTTTGGATTGGATGTTCAACTCAAGTTTTTCTCTACGTTTCAAATAGACGTCTTCAAGCAAATATCGTGTCACTATCCAATCCAAAATAATGCCAATCGCCATCACCAATCCAAGTGAACGATGTGCACGCATTGGAGAAAATAATGACAACGAAACCGCTGCAATTGTGGTCATCATGGCTAGAAATAGCATGTCGCGTACTTCATGACGTTCACGTGATGACCTAGAATACCAGAATGCTCCATCAACAGCCACGCCCATGATGATTGGAATGGCAATCGTATCAATCACAGAGAATTGGAAACCCAATGCTGAGAGTAATCCCAATTCAGCAGTAAGGACAAGCCCCACACCGCCAAGTGTAAACAGGGCAGTCAATGGATCACGTAAGCCAATTGTCAGGATGGCGCCCAATACTAACATTGCAGGGAGTAAAACGAACTTGATATCATCAACAGCGATTTGCTTGGCTTTGGCGAACATCATGTTCATCCCAACGGCTGAAAATTCAAATTCAGTATTCTCACTAACCTTGTCGGCCCATTCACCTAAGGCTGCCCAATCAATATTCATATTATCCTCATCTTCCAACCATACCAACCACAAAATCTCAGTCGCAACAGGCGCTAGGCTGCTTGAACTTCCCTCAAATGCTGGACAAGCAACATTCAATGTGGCTTCTTTTGGCAACATCAGTAACGTTGATTCAAACGCTGCCCGCTCCTCATCAGTTGATGCATTTCCACACCAACCATTGGGAATGGATGGATTCAACACATCACCAAAATATTCGGCATCCTTCAAAGAACGGTTGCGTGATGAAAATGCATCATCCCACGCTTGGAATGGAGATTCTATTCTCGCAATTTGAACATCATCTCGGTCCCATGATGTGTTTGGATTGGAACCATCCAATACTTCTTGTTCAATTTGCATCAATGATTGAACCAAGTCAATGTCATTGGTTAATTGCCCCCCGTCATCATGTCGTATACGCAATATAAGCAAGGAACTCCCTTGAGCGACAATCGCTTCTTCTTTGACACGCTGGTCCACTTCATCATCGAAAATGACTTCTGTGGACATGGCAAGTTCAACTGGATAGAACGCGAGAAGCCCTGCACAAATTAGCAATCCCGCTACAAGGGAAATGCGTGCCTGTTCAGGGGTCATGTTGACACCCGTACATGTGATTCTTGGTGATTATTGCCATTCATTCCACTTGCCTGAAGATGGATCACGCCACCACCAAGCACCGCTATTATCGGGATATTCGACGACTTCGTATCCATCACGCATCTCACCTTTGATTCCGGGTGGAGGGCCACCTGGCGCATTACTAGCAAACATTTCATTTGAAGGATCAATTTCATCATGACCCCACATGTCTTCTTCTCGTTCACGACGACCGCGCATGAATAGAAGGACTGCACCACCAACAAGGGCCGTTCCGATGATGGAACCAACGACGATCATGAGTGTGCCCATCGATGAATCGGAACTAGCTGAACTGCTTTCATCCCCATCGCCTTGTCCTGAATCAGTTTCGTTATTGACTGGCGGTGTTGTGTTGTTGTCGACTGGTTGTGTGTTGTTGTCGTCAGGGCCGTAGGTGCAGGACTCATCGTCAACGGTAGCATTAGCATTGTAGTTGTTGGCACTATCATCCATGCAACCTAGTACATCATCTGGCTCACCATTTGGTGTTTCATCCGCATTATCGCCAATGCCATCTCCATCGGTATCCTTCCATTCATTGGGGTCCAACGGGAAGGCGTCCAAATCATCGGGAGTACCGTCACCATCTGTATCACTTGGTAGCGGATCTCCACCACCGGTTTCAGTACCGTCCTCAGTCACAACAATGGTAATTTCAGCAGGATTGTACATGCCACCAGAAACTCGTACGACAATGGTGCCAATCGTGACACCAAATTCGACTTGGCCATTGTTGTCTGTGATCAAACCGTATAGAGTCACATTGTCTCTAACCAATGTTGCAGACAAATCTCTGACTGGTTGGTTGTCCTCATTAAGGGCTGTAATCTGAACAACATCACCTGGCATTGGGTTTGCTGGGCTAAATGTCAATGTCAAGTTCTGTAGAACGGGTGGTTCGGGATTGGGTTCAGCGACTTGTGAATCAAGTGCTGAAACCATTGAGGCGCTTTCTCCCTGTCCAACTTGAGCAATGGCCAAAACTGTGTATTCATCCTGTGGTGCAGAAAGAATAGGCAGTGTCAAATCAGCACTTGAGCCCAAGCCCCATGCCACAGAATCGAGGGCACCTAGGAAATCATCTAGTAAGTCGAAGATTTCAGATTCAGTCATCTCTTCATCACTTAAACAAATCTTGTTGTTCTCCATTTGTACTGACCATTCTTCGGGAATATACTCTACCTGAGTCTCACCGCCGGTGATACCAGTGAGCGTATACATCCCGGCTTCAAGATTGAAATTGGCATGGTGACTAGATTCCCATTCTTCCTTGAACCAATCTGAGGTCGGAGTCACCTCGTTGCCTTCGCTATCCGTTAGAACGATGTTGGAGGGATCATAATCAGGGCCACTGTAGGTGAATTCGTTGTACTCAACTCTCACTTTCATTCGGACATTGCTTTGCTGTCCGTCGTCCCAACGTTCCTCGTGCCATCCTTCAAATTCTTCACATAGATTCTGCAAATCCTCTTCTGCAGCAATCCAACCAATTTCTGGTCGGAGGGCTTCACTATACAATAATTCAGAGAATGCTGGTAAATCCAGAGTTGCCGCATCAAATCCGACTTCCGGTGCTGCAATGGCTAGGATACGTGATGCTGGCCCAACATCATCATTCAGTGCGATATTGGTGGTCTGACCAGGGCCGAGGGTGCCAGTCATTTCGAGGGCACTGGGTGAATTGAGTAAAAATCCAATATGTAATGCAGAGGGCCACATCTGCTCTTCGTCTTCCATGACTGCAACAGCAATCAATGAAATTGGTGCGTTAATACGCATCTCCTGAGTACGGGCAGTATCACCTTGCTGGAATTCCAATTCATACTCGCCACCCGATTCAGACCAAACACTCTCATCAATATCTGGGAACGGAATCGAAAGGTCAAGGGGCTGAACCATTAACATCGCCGTATATTCATCCGATTCAATGCCCGTTGGTGTGACACTGATCGTGGTCAAACCGTTGGTATCTGGTGTCACAGAATAGACAGGTAATCCAGCGAATGTGGTCTCTTGGTACAAATCACCTAAGGAGACTGATGCCTCGGTGACAGCCACCAAATTGAGACCTACACCCGTCATCACTTCACCATCAGATAAGGTGACTTTCGATTGTACGATACTCACATACACACCTGGTAAGGATGGAGTTGTGGTCATACTCACCATTCCATCAGCATCAGATGTGAATAGTCTCTCATCCATGACTTCTAGAGGTCCGTCTGTGATGAATCCATCAATGATTTGTGGAGATGGAGTGAATGATGTGCTGTAATCAAGATCGCACCATCCCTGATAGGTCCACTCTCGGTATTCTTCTTCTCCGAACATGTATCCATGATGTGATTTGTAAGTGAAGTGATGTTCAACGGTTTGAGAATTTTCATCCGTGTATCGAACTGTAATATGATGTTCATTGGCCTCTTCCCATGATTCGCTATAATCGTGAGAAATCCAACCTTCATCTCGATGGTCTTCTGGTGAATTTGTGTGAGTCCATGAATGACCATCACCCCAATCAATTTCGATTTCGTTTAGTTCAGGTTTCTCATACTCAATTCGTTCACGATCTTCGTCACCATCAATATAGAAATGGGCGTAGCGATATCCGATGTTTGCAGTTGAATCATATGAACTCGCTTCAGTTCTAGCACATCCACTTGAACCCGGTAGGGGAACAACTTGTTCAAATTCAAACTCTAGACCTGTGTCCACTGTGCCAGATGTTGAAACAAAAGCAAGGCCTCCCTCTTCAGGTAGTTCACTATTGGCGGCCCAATATGACCCCATTCCTGAAATTTCGAGCTCACCATCCCACATTTGTGGATGGGGGCCATCATGGTCCTCGTGTTCCTCATCATACGCATAGATATTGGCCGTGACGTCACCATCCAAATCACTACCACCGTACTGTCCTGTGATTTGGTTGGAAGTCAACACCAATTCGACTTCGCCTTCCGGTGAGAATTGCGCAAAGGCCTGCTCTGCTTGTTGCGGTGAGACGCGGACGATTGCAATGTCGATATCTGCACCCGCAACTGGGCCCGATGAATCATATGACAACGCATCAAGAGTAAATGGCCCATTGACCAAAGTGGTTTCATCTTGGTCAACCAATACACCGACTGCGGATACGATAAAAATCTCATCCATTCCTTCCCAAACGTTCGCCTCTAACAACCCAGGACGTAATTCTTCAATTCTGAGTTCGGCACGTTCAATCTGACAACCATCTTCTGCACAATCTGGAACGTAATCTGCCATCGGTTGTGTGAACGCCCAAATCGCATCATCAATGTGATTGGCCGTCAATCTACCGATGTACTTGTGGCGGTCATTGTCATCTTGTTCAAGAACAGTATTGACTGTCTCTCCGTGATTATTGTTCATACTCATGGTGAATTGGCTAGGATAATCATCGTCATCCCATGGACCCCAAAAATTGAGTTCAACAGAAAGATCGAGTACATTGGGATGATAGAAAGATGTGCGGACATTGTACAACTCATCGAAGATGACTCGATTCTCTCCTTCGCCACCTTCAGTTCCCTCGTCTTCTTCATCACCTTCTGGATACCATTCCATTTCTCTGTTGATTGATGCGTTTTCAATCCATTCAACAAACTCACCGGCCTTGGTACCAACATTTTCCCAAATCGGTTCACTGAAGGTATCGACGACATGATTGATGCAATCCTCAGGAAGAGTGTTGAAATCATCGAAAGCGTCATTCACGTATGATGACGTAGAAGATGATTCCATTTTTGCTGTCCATGCTTGTCCTTCTGCAGTTTCCATCAATTTCTCATATTGCCAGATAATTTGGTCTGGAATCTCATCGCCATCGGTGTCCTGAATATCCGGTTCATCAAGGTAATCAGCCATTTCGACCCATCGAACGATAAGCTGTTGGAAGGGAGTCATATTCTCGAAATCACCATTCAACAGTGGTTCAAGGTAGGAGATCATTCCATCAATGATGGCCTCAGGATGCCCAGATACTGCAAGTAATGCGATATTGTGCATCACGGTTTGAGTGGACTCTAGCAGTTTGGTATTGTTTGCTAGGTTGTTGAGTGCCTCTTCAAGTGCAAGCCATTCATCACTACCAAGCATTGCATTGTACGCGGCTTCGAAATCATCAGTGCCTGCAAAACGAGTGAAATTTTCGATGGGGTCGAACATCATCATGTAATCAATCATTTCATCGAAATCTGTGAATGTTCGCGGTAGTGGGAACTCATTCATGTAGGTCAACAAACCGGTGAGTAATGCCATACTGGCATCCACATCTTCAGAATCTAGGAAATCCATGAGAGTTTCAAGGAAATTGGCACCTGCAGACATGTTGTACTGGTTGTGGCCTGCATCAATCATGGCATACCACAATTGCTGGCTTCCACCAGAACCTTGGCCTTCTCTGGCTGTAGCGACGAATGCGGACCAGCCACCGGCGCTAGTCGCCAAGGTTTCAAGAGCATCAAATTCACCCTTAATCGGCATGGTTGGATTTGCAGAATCCCATGCATTGTCAAGCGCTTGCATGACCTTCTCAAACTCTTCACGAAGTAGTTCGCTCAATTGAGTAGGATCATCAGTTGCACGGAGATTGCCATCTTCAGCGGTAATGCTCGCACCATATACGCCACCTAGCGCGTTCACTGGAATTGTGTAGGTACCTCGCCAGGTCATCGTATTGGAATCATCCTCATGTGGACCGTCCTGAACGAGTACGATTGTGTCCACATAACTACCAGCATCGGGCAATGATGCTGAGGTCATGATTTCGATTGGGTCAATATCGTATCGCAGAATATCTGCTGTGACAATGGTATTACTGCTATGTCCTCTGGTTAGGGACATAATTTCGACTTCTGAGCCAACGCTAGCATACTTCGTGGTGACGAATCCATCGACACTCAGGGTATCCCCCGTGGCCCGGTCATTTGGGGACACAATTGTTGCCACAACTGGTGACAAGGTCATGCTCAACATCAGAACTGCAATCAATACAGGTGTGCGCTTCATAACCGCGCGTGCGCGTGAGAGGTAATTATCGGTTTTGTGTATTGACTTCACAACGAGCGATTAAGAAATCATGACACCCAGTTGTAATTCTCCATCATGATTCGTCAATGATGCACAACCACGATTTGAGTAATCTGCCTCACTCCAAATTCCATCATTAAGAAAGAATCCCACTGATGGAAGCGCTAGAGCATCCAACCAATTGCTCATCGGTGCGATCATGAAATCATCGGTTTCAGAAATCATCCAAGATTTAGAGGAAAGCAAATCTTCGTTAGTACTTTGACACCATGGAGATGTGTGATTGACTTCATTGCCAAGATTCAATGAATCGCGAAAATTTCCAATTTTGCTAGGTGTTTCGTTGGTCAGTGGCATTGAACTCGATTGTTGACTCCAAGCACTAGGATGTGCGATGGTTTCTGGTGTGGATACTGGTTCGCGAATAGACATCAATTCAATATCACTACTAGGGAATCCTTTGCATCGAAAACTGTTGGGTAAACATCCCTCAGCATTCAGAGAATGATTGAGTAATGATTCGACGAAGATCCAAGGGCCCGTGCGACTTTCATTGCCATCTTCAATCTCAATGAATGAGGCTCGATATCGATGTTCAGGTGCCCATCGAGGTGGGTCGTGAACGATGATGAGGTCCCAGCGTTCAGAAAGATCTCCAGCAGTCCAATCAACGATTAACCACTCTCTACTGATGAGTGAATCTTTGACGTGTTCACTCAGATGCGTGATGTTGAGAGTACCCTCAATTCGAGTGAGGGGGCCAGATAAACCTGTGACAAGGATAGTACCATTCATCTGTATTCCTTGAGGAATGGTGGTACAATCTCCACAACCATCACTGATGATATTGCGGCTATCCATTTCGATTTCAGCCACGGCGACATTGGTGTGATAACTATCATCCAAGCCAATCATCTCTAAGGATGCCTCGGTGTTGAATCCCATTGTACCAGTAATGTGTGTCACTTCAAGTTCCGGTCCATTGTCAACATCTGGTTCAACAGAGATACTGAAAACGGCAACAACGACGATGGTCAGAATCAACCATTCAATCACCGATGACTTGTTTCCACTGATGTCCACGTCCGTCCGAATCGACTCGGCTTGAAGGAATTAACCCGAAGAAATGTGAATTAGATGTCGAATATGATTTGGCCGAACCAACCTGGCCCCTCAAAATCTGGAATATCTCCAACACCATGGATTAATTCACTCTCAGCGATGGCACGACATTGCAATTCATGTCGTGTGACTGCTTTGATTTCCAATTCACGTTCAATTAAATTTGAATCCACCCAGGAAACTTGGGATTCTAATTCAAAATCATCAATTCTAATCTGGCAATCGACAAGAAATCGACCTTCAACTTCACACTGGTACAAGATTTCCTCCAACCAACGAACCAGCGTCAGGTCCTCACGATTTGGAATTGCCTCAATCCGCCACTGACTTGTGTGTCGAATATGAGAATGTAGATCCTTTTCGGCTTGTTCAGACATTACAATACTCTGCAACCCTTTGGCACATTCTTCCATCAGATGTGGTGCTGATTTAGCAAACACAGTGATGCCAATATCAGCTGTAGTAGGCAGAACCCACCAACTCATGAACTCACCGATCTGAAACTTGCATCTGCCAAGCCCGTTCATCGAGTGATGCCGATAATGTTCTTCGATCCAATACTTCGCGACCTTCTTCAGCACTGAGAATCGTCTCGCAGGCGGCGTGAGCCAAGGTTGCTGCATCGTGTAGGGTGGCACTTTGTGATAGTGCGGCAGCCATTGCGACGGCTGCTGCATCGTGTAATCCAATCATTTGTCTTGCGTCATCTAGCATGCAAGGAATGTGATGTTCTGCATCGGCAGTGTATAGCCACAAACCTTGGCTACCTCCGAGCACAACCAATGCATCCCATGAATAGGTGGAAATGAGGTGTTGAGCAGTTTCTGTCGAGGATTCATGACCAAGTCTGCGGCGAGTGAGTTCTAAACCTCGCACTTCAAAGAGGACACAGGTTGCATCTTTGGTTCGATTTAATCCTGTCAATTTGGGATCGCAAATCACTGGGATTTTGTTTTTCTTGGCTTGGGCTATGAGTGTGGCTGCGCCCTCATCAGTCACTGCTCCCTTGTTGTAGTCTGAAAGGACCAATGCACTGGCACCTGATAGTGATTCAAGTGCAGAAATTGTGAGACGCTGTGATACATCTAGGGGCATTTCAGATTGGGGTTCTTCGTCAATTTGAAGGAGCAATTGGCTTCTGTCAATCAAACTCTCACGTGCACCATACACTCTTGTTTTGACAATTGTATCTCTGTTTGCAACCACACGCACTCCATCCATGCTGATGTTTTCATCCTGAAGCAAATTTGCGAGAGAGCGGCCTGCTTCATCGCCTCCAATGATACTGAACAAGAATGGATTCAAACCGAGCGAAGACAATCCGCGAGCGACGTGTGCAGCCGCTCCTGCCGATTCATCAGTTGCAATGACTTTGATTGCGGGCACTGGTGCTGTTGCATTGAGGCGGTTGGCCCATCCGTGAACGTATCGATCAAGGATGACATCGCCGACCAGTGTGATGTTTGTAGAAGGTAATCCATCGACCATCGCTCGTAAGCGCTTGAGGCGGTCGACCTCCGCCTGAACCATTTCATCTAGGACCCAAGCCACGATTCTCAGACTGGCGGAGATGGTGGGGCTAATTCAACTTGGCCCGTACGACACCGAGAATTGTTTTGTGCTCAGAGTCGATGATTGACAAGCTTTCACGCAGAGCAGTGAGCATGTTTTCTTCATCATCACTCACTTCCCCATCCATCCAGGCGGCCTCCATGGCCGTACAATATGCCTTCAGGCGGTCGTCGAGACGGTCGCATACCCAATCCAGTTGGACTCCACGTGATGATTCCAATCCAAGCATCACAGCAAGCGAATCTAACATCGCCTGCTCGTTGTCATCAACTTCACCATCTTGCCATGCGACCTCAAGCATCTGCTTGTACAAGGAAGCACCACCAGAATCTGGACGCTCTGATGCTTCGCGAACTCTTTTCTCAAGTGGTTCTGTATCATCGGGTTCCAAGCCAAGGTATAGTGCCATATCATCAAGCATAACTTGTTCATCATTGGTGACGATTCCATCAGCCCAAGCAGAACGTACAATGTTTTCATACACGCCCAAGCGTTGGTCAATTGGAAGGTCTCTTCCATCTACAGTGGTTGAAATCAAGACTGTATCGCCTTCAATAGGCAATCTGTATTTCCCCGTCGAATCGATTCTACGGAGGATGTCAAGAATGGTAGTCGCATGATTATGTAGGCTTCCAACCGATTGTGATTCATCTTCGAACATCACGGTTCTACTGTGAATCTCCTTCACTAGATCTTCTGCTGCTTTTCTTCCATTAATGCTTAATGAATATACTCTACAACGCTGTTTTGCTCCAGCAACATGTCTAGTCTCTTCATCAATGTGACCTTTATCTCGTAATTTTTTGAGGGTTCGAGGGAGGTGCTTTCGGGCGATTGAAACCGCATCTGAAACACCTGCCTGAGTGAGTTCTGGACGACCTTCCCAAGGATTGTCACCAAGTGGAGTATCCCAAAGATGCAAGAGGACTCGCTGTTCTACAGTAAGTGTCCCCATCATTCCATCCTTCATCGCGATGTCTCCTTGGGACTGGACGGTACGTCGTGACTCTTATGCAATTCGCCAAAATGAGTACCTAGGAGGCGTTGCAATCAAAGGATGAGTCGGGCGACGACCATGTATGGCCACAGTTGGAACTGGCGGAAGTCGACTCCCAGTTCCAGTTTCAAGAGATGGTGGATGGGCAGTATTGGGAGGAACTGCAAACCGTCTTTGGGACAGGGGATGTTTTGGACGGCCAATCCGAGATGGTATTCTACTCACTGCTGCAGAAGTCCTCAATGCACACCGATTACGTGGGTTACCATTGCCATATGATGGGTGGTTGTCTGATGCATTGGAATCTAGTCCCAATTTACTGTTTGAAGTCGAAGTCCTAGGCGCATTGCGTGTCCAGGGTGTAAAGGTCGTCTTGGCTGAGAATCTAACTGCAGCCAATGCCGTCCTCATGGATGAACGATCTTGGGCGCTTCGTTGGCCACGCGATGTGAGGCCAACTGATGGTAATCCTGTTGCTGAAATTCGTTGGATGCGTGCGAGGGATCCGATTGATTGGCAGGCATTGAGTCACTGGACAAGGGAAATCGAAGCTGGTGGAAGAATCGCAGAAATTCTCATTGTCGATGATGAACATGGTGTCGTCACATATCGGTGTGCACACCATGACCCTAGAGGTGAGATGCCAAATCCATTCAGAGAGTTGGAAAATGAAGAGCGTCGAACACTCGCTAGAGCTTGGGCAGGTGGGCAAGAAACTGAGGGTGGGCATTGGTTGGACATCAAACGTGGATTGTGGCCGGTCAAAGGTGCGGGCATCGCACTGGAGGGAGGAGTGTGGATTGATGAAATTGAATCGAGAATTGTCAGTCGAATCATCAACCCTACAATGCCTAATCCAGGTGGCGAACGAGGCGTCAATATGCTCATTCTTGAAGATCTTTTGAGTCGTGGCCTTGTCGTTAGGACTGGTTTCAAATACGGCACAAGGTGGCGTGCATACGAACGTTCTATAGGCGAAGGCCATGCTCCCTGGCTGGTTTCACCATTGGCTGAAGCACCCACAGATTGGGGTGAAGTTTTACTTTCTGTTAGGCTTGGATCAGGAGTCAAAAAACATTGGATTTGTGCCCTTCAACCCAATGCATCGTCAATCCCTTCTGATGTTCGACCAGGTTCACTAGATTGGAAATTCTTAGGTATTGAGAGGCCGCCATCCGATTCCAGATGGAGTAATCCTGTTCGCCACTGATGAAAGTCAGTAAATCCTTACTTGTGATGGTTCAGTTGCAGATCCTGTTTCGTTTGACTTCCTTCTTCGGATGCCACTCAATACCCACAGTGCCATCAAACAGGAAATGACCAATATGTTGTTAGCGGGTTCGGCAAGCCATGCCAACACAGCTCCTGCACCTTCAGGAGGTTCTGCTTGTAGAGAGATGTTGAATTCATATGCCAAACCATGATTATCATGGAATTGAACACTACCTTCGGCCATCATTCCAGGAATGAGTAATCCCTGAGGGTCGATTTCAATGATTAGGATATCACCATTCTCTAAGGTCTGGGGAGAATCTGTTGTTGCAATTCGAGACAGGGGGCCTTCAATGACTACATCATAAATTTCAGATTCATCTCCTTCAAATTCCAACACGATTTCAATCACACTTGGATCTTCGACAGGAATGGTTTGTTCGTAATCATTTGCGACCAAGCGATTTTTCACTACGTACCAATCAATGATGACATCCGTCGCGGGATTATTTGTCCCACATCCAAGTGTACCCTCAAGGTACCCAGTGGTACCTGGTGATGCGGTTTGGACCCACTCAAGAGGAATCGTTGCAACTTCTCCGGCTGTTAGGTTTTGAGCACCATTAAGTGAAACAACTCGCCCATCTGAACTGGTCAACTGTGCCCAGGGTAGGCAATTTTCTCTAGCAGTGAAATTGACTGGCATAGACTCCGTTCCCAACAATCGTACTGGACCCGATGGTGGAAGAATTTCTGCGTGTCCGACTCCATCACTGGTGATGGTGATGTTCGTGCCATTAGAATCGAAATGTGTGACTTCTACAGTCCAATGGACCAATCGTCCCTGACTATCACGAATTTCAATACCTTCAGCGCCAAACTTTCCACTCGTGAATACATCACCCGATGAACCTGAATCGGTCCCATGAATCAGACCATTGTCACCATCGGCTTCAATGACCTTTAGCCAAGCATAGTCCGAATCGTGGTTGACCTCATTGTGTTCAATGTCGCCGACATTGAGATTCTGTTGAGTGACCAACAAACCATATCCTGGTAGATATCGATCGAAGCCCGCATTCACTCTTGATTCCATCCAGATGTATTCATTTGGCGCAATTTCAATTCGGATTGAACCAGAAGTTGCAACATGTGGAGTGACGACAAAGGTCTGATTTTCAGGCCCGGAATGTCCAATAGATAGACTGAGAGGAGAGTTCGCCCCAATCATATCTAATGTAGCAGAAGTTGGTAGTGCAGGAGTTCGTCCATTGTTATTCCAATTCCCACTGGCCATGATATCCCAATCCCCAACACCATTCCAATCTCCAGAGGGTGCTGCGCTGTGAACGTCATACAAATCAACAGTCCCTAGCATGTGCAACATCTCGTGAGTGATTGTCCCCAATCCTGAATCAAATGAGGCCATGCTGTAATGCTTAATCCCTGAATTACCAACTACGACATCAACGGAGAGAGGTGCATAGTGACTCCAAATGGCATTTGAACCACCACCATCTTCCTGTGCCTGTCCGGTGTGCAGTACCAAAAGACGGTCGACCCATCCGTCATCATCCAAATCATATGGCGTGAGATTTAATCCAGAAAATGTGGTGCTGAACATCTCCTCAAGAAGTGCAGATGGTCCATCTGTATAGGACTCCCCCACATCACGGTTAGTGCCGTCGTCCTTACCATAATCCTTGGCAGGATAATCGGCTGGATGGATCTCGTCCTGAACATCAGCAATGAACGTTGTACGACCACCACTAATTTCCTCAAAATATGTTTTTACAGAGCTGGCGCCAGACATAATCGCCCGTGCTCGTTGTGGATCATCGCCGGCTCCCGAAGGGTCTTCGGGAAATTCAACTATGACAACCAACCATCGCTCTTCTGTTTGCATTGGAACAATGACTGGATCATCACTGACAACCTCGCGCTCGTAAATGGAATCGAATATAGGCTCATACAAGTTCGGTTGCCCGATTAACCATTGACCACCAAGGATGATTGCGACGGCAATGACCACCCTGATGACGTTGCGCATGGCACCTACGGTGCCACCCTCGTGCTTGAATCCCACGGAGACTTGGATGCTGTATGATTCAATCTACAGACGTCGTATACAAGTTGGAAAGTTCAGACTCACGTAAACTTGGATTATCTGGTTTATCCAACCATTCTAAGCCACTGAGATTACAGGATGCATTGCTCAATGATTCTTGAAAAGCATACGGCAGTGGAGTGCCGTCACATCCACTGATGATGAGGTCAGTCGCACGATGTCTAACAACTGAATCCAAGAGGGCGTCGCGCTCATCTTCGCTAAGACACAATGCGCCCACTTCTGTCCAACCAACATTCATCGGTGCCGAACTAAACGAGACCTTTGGGCATGCACCTTCGCAATGACACATTGTGAATATTCTTCGTCGAATGGCACCTTCAGAATCGTATACATCGCTTGGTCCCCGTGCACGGTTGGACAACATTGGCCTTGGCATCGTCAGTATGATTGTCTCTGGAATGAGGATCAATAATATTGCAAGAATCAACCAAATTCCATCTATAACCTGAGGCGCTGCAATCCACCATATGAACATCAAAGTTCCATGAACACGCACTCGCAACGGATCGAATGGTTCTGTTGAAACCAATGATAGCAATCGAGCGAAGACCAATGCGATTGTTCCAATTGTCATTAAGAATATCCACCATGAAATTCCAATCGCCACATCAAATAGCATTGATGCATCATATTGGGCACCGATTCCCTCAATCCCACCAGAAATACCTGCGTATTCGATTGCCAAAGGATACAACCACAACCACCACAATATGGCACCAGAGAGACCCGTACTTACACCTCCAATGGTCACTGTTCGCAACCATTTACGTTCACTTGGTAAGAGGCCATCATCGGCAAATGCAAGAATTTGATGGGCGACGAACGGAAGAATTGTCAGTAGGGAAAATAAACCAATCATTGACCAGCGAGTACCCATCCATCCATGCAGATTGTAGATTGTGACCGACCCTTCTGCAGCACCCAACGGCAATCCAGCCAACCATGCCTCTAACAGGGCATCAATGAGTTGCCACCAAACAATGATTGAAACACTAAGCAAAAACAAAATTGCAGTTCCACGAGATGCGAGTTCATCGATATGTGATTGTATGGGTCTCTCAACATCTCTAGAGAGCCGGAGGCGCAATTCAACACCTCACATGATGTCCTTGACTGACGGAGGTGTTCTGGCTGAAAGTACGGTTCTGTAAACTCCGTACGCAGCCCAAGCAGAACAGAAGAAGGCCGGAGCCCACAAGTGTGCACCTTCGCCACCGTCAAGCCAATACAGGCCAAGGATTGCCAATCCGACAGAAAGAAGGCCTCTTCGTAAGCCTTCAGGATATGCCAATTGGCGGTCAAGATGTGATGGACCTGTACCATGCTTGCGTTCAAGAATTTCGCGTTGGAGCACACCGCCTACAATCAACGCAACAAGCGTCGTGAAGAACCACGATGAACCACTTACCATGACATTTTCAGACAACTCATCTTGGCGAGCCTGTTCAATGGCTGCAGAATCGTCATGGACCTCAAATAGACTGTAATCGCCTTCAGAAATCACCCGAGTGCTTTGATCCGCTGCCGCTGATGTTTCACTGGGTGATGAAATCACAAACGATAGTGTATTCCAGTAATCAGTCGTATCTGGAGCACCACCCCCATCGACCATGTTTCCAGCAAGCCAGAAAATGACGTCACCCACATCAGTATCGGGTGATGTCCATGTAAATGTCCATTCAGCTGGATTTGTAGGATCTGACTGTGAAATCCCTGAGGTTGTAGAGGTTGATTCAGCCGGTTCATTACTGTCTTTCTCAGGGCGAATCAACTGACCTGCATCCCATGAAAATGTACCATTCCCTTGAGTGGTTAGGATGAATCCACCATCCGAATTATCTGGATGAGATAGAGTGAGAGTCATGGTATAATCAGTTGATGTTTGGTAAGCATGAGGGACACCTGTGACTTTGATGAGGATGTCAGCAGACGGGTTTCCATTGTTGTGACAAGTACATCCAACTTTAGCAGTTGTATCACCAGTCCCATCTCCATTGTCATCAGATGGAGGTCCCTTGTGCCATGCAAGGGCAGGAGCCGCAAGCAACAAGACAAGTGTAAGGACGACTGCCAATCGAATAGAGGGTCGAGACATGAGCAATCCTCAGTGAACTGTCGACTTGACGTCCGTCCTTAACGGTTGCCTCAAAGGGGTGCCCCCTAAGGGCACCCCGGCAATGATTGTGAGTTCACAGATCCTTGAATGCGGCATTCAATTCATTCATCATCTTCTTGCCATCACCAAAGAGCATCATCGTCTTATCTTCGAAAAACAAATCATTATCGACACCAGCATAACCTACAGAGAGACTGCGCTTGACAATCACCACCACTCGAGCTTTGTCTGCATCAATAATTGGCATGCCCCCCAGGGGTCCTTCGCCACTTCGTGCAACCGGATTGACAGTGTCATTGGCACCGATGACTACAGCAACATCGCATTCTGCCAACTCTGAATTAATGTCATCCATTTCAATGAGTTTTTCATAGGGCACATTGGCCTCTGCCAAGAGGACATTCATGTGACCTGGCATTCGTCCAGCAACGGGGTGGATACCATACAACACCTCAACATCCTCAGCCTCAAGTAAATCGGCGAATTCCTTCACTGCGTGTTGTGCTTGGCTAACGGCCATTCCATACCCTGGGATAATGACACACTTGCTAATTCCATCACAGACCATTGCGACCTCTTCAGGATCACTTCCTACCTTCGTACGAGTGACTGTATCACGACCACCGCCACCGAACGATTTGAACAACACCGCAGAAAGGGTGCGATTCATTGCTTTGCACATGATGAATGTTAGAATGAGGCCCGCGGCACCGACCATGGAACCTGCGATGATCAGAACATTGTTTCCAATCACGAAGCCGGTAAACGCGGCTGCGATACCAGACATTGAGTTGAGTAGGCTGACAACAACGGGCATATCTGCGCCTCCAATTGGAAGTACGAAAATCACGCCAAGAAGTCCTGCTATACCTGCAAGCGCATAGACATAATCTGTGTTGCCTGGTTCTTGTATAGTCATCCAAATCAGTGCGATGGATGCAACCAACAAGCCACCCTTGACGAAGTTTAGCCACGGTGGACCCCAGGTCGGAAAATTGATCCATTTTCTTCGACCACGGTCATCTTTCTTGGAAAGTGGAAGGTAAAAACCACCCTTCAGTTTACCCATCGCCATCAAACTACCAGTGAGTGTCAGCCAACCAACTAAACCGGACAAACCGATTGCAATCCAAGTCGCATAGAGTTCGACATTGTCTGTAGGAATATCATTTCCCTTGATGCGCGTGAGCACTTCAGAAAGACCAACAAGAGCAGATGCACCACCACCAAACCCATTGAACAAAGCAACCAATTCAGGCATTCCTGTCATTTCGACACGTGTTGCCATCCAAACACCGATGATGGTTCCTAAGGCCAAACCACCGACTATCAATTCCAATCCAATGATTTCTTCACTGTACATTTTCGCCATTGTAACAATAACTGCAAGCAACATACCGTATGCGCCCAATCGATTTCCTTGTGGGGCTGTTTTGGGACTTGAAAGTCTCTTAATTCCAATGATGAAAAGGGCAGCGGATATCAGATATCCGATATCCCAAACGACTGGATTGACCATTTCATGCACCTCCCTTTCGATTCTTCTTTCCAGCAATCATCTCCAACATTCGATTGGTCACCATGAACCCACCGACAACGTTGATTGTAGCCATGACCAATGCGGCGAAAGCAAGCCATGCTGCTAGACCGGGATGTCCATCTAGGAATTCTGTATTCGAAAGAATAAGAGCACCTACAATGGTGATTCCAGATATTGCATTGGCACCTGACATCAAAGGTGTGTGAAGTGTCGGTGGAACTTTGCTAATCAGTTCAAACCCAAGGAAAATAGCCAGGACGAAGACAGTGATACTCGCCACAAGACCCACAACGAAACTCATCCAATCACCTCCGACAGACGGGTTTGTTTTTCATGGATCACTCCATCCATACAAACCAAAACACCACCCATACCAGGCACGTAGAAATCACTGTCTTCCGGTGCCCCATAGAGGATGTCATCGTCTGGATCTAGAACGATTTCACCATCAGTCACCAGTGAAATCACAAATGTTGTGAGATTATTCGAGTATAGCATGCTTGCTGTTGAAGAGAGTTGACCTGGAAGATTGGTAGTACCCACGATAATGACACCATTATCTGAGGTAATGACTTCACCAGGGGATGTCATTTCGCAATTCCCGCCAACATCTGCATTCATGTCAACAATCACAGACCCTGCTTTGAAATTCGCAACTGCGGATGCAGGTACTGTAATGGGTGCAGGACGACCAAAAATTCTGGCTGTAGTCACAATAACATCGGCGTCGGCAGCAACTTCACAAACGGTATCATTGACCTTCTGAATAAATTCAGGAGTTAATGGCTTAGCGTAACCTGATTCATCCTCAAAATCATCCATGCCCTCGACCTCAATGAATCTCCCTCCCACTGATTCGATTTGTTCTGCGGCTGACTTTCGCACATCAGATGCATATACAATCGCGCCCAAACGCTTGGCGGTTGCAATCGCTTGTAAACCTGCAACACCACTGCCCATGATGACGAATTTTGCAGGACGGACAGTACCTGCAGATGTTGTCATCATCGGGATGCCTTTGGGAACTTGGGCGGCACCCATCAACACCGCTTTGTAGCCAGCCAAATTATCCTGACTGGAATTCACATCCATTGCTTGGGCGCGAGAAATTCTTCGGGGAATCATGTCCATGCTCATCAATGTCACTTTGGCATCCATGGCTTGACGGATGCGGTCAGGGTTCCGAAATGGATCTGCCACACAGGCAATCATTTGACCATCGGACAGCAAAGAAAAATCTGGAGGTGTGATGCAAATCAACATTTCACTACTCATTGCCACGTCACGAGATACAATCGTCGCACCTTTGGCATCATATTCTGAATCGGCATGATGTGCTGAAATTCCTGCACCAGACTCCACGAATACTTCGAAACCATTTTTCATCAACTTTGGAATCGAGTTTGGAACGATGGCCACTCTAGTCTCATCCCCACCTTCTGCAAGTATGCCCAACTTCATTTCACTAACACCTGTTTGGTCTACGCAACCCATAGGGTTGTATGTCTGAATCGACCTGAAATCGGTTATTGAACCATACGGATGTGAGTACTGGACTAACCGTTGTGAAACTGTGTCAAAACAGCATAATTGCGCCTACTGTAAATACAGTCACATCGCAGATTGCGTGGGCAACATATGGAATCCAAATGCTACGATATTGAATGTACAACCAAGAGAAGATTGCACCACCAACAAACAAACTTACACTTGCAATCAAATTGGCCCACCAAGGAAAGCCAAAGAAAGACAGAGCAATCGTATGATGAAGGACAAAAATTAGCGCAGATAACACAATGGCTGCATTCGCACTTCCAAGTAGTTGTTCTGATTTCTCAACGATGAACCAACGGAACACATATTCTTCCAATATTGAGTTAATGAAAATCCAGTAAAGCACCCCTAGAAAATAGAGACGTTTATCCATCAAACCAATGGGCTCGACCGCAGATTTCAACAAGTCTGCATCAAGCCATTTTCCGAGTAAGAGCCATGCTGCTAACATCATACCACTCATGGCCAATCCAAAGCCGATTGCAAATCGAAAACCACCCCGTTCAGGTTTCGACCAAGACAATGTTCCACCATCTACCTTCAGATACCACAATACTGGCAAACCGAATATCCAAATTTTCGAAGTGATATAGAATACATGTGACAACATTCCTGCATCGGTTCCAAATGAGATGCATATCGATACAGTGGGAGCCATTCCCACAAGAATAATGGCCAGTAGAGCACGGCGTTTATCGTCCACGTATGACCCAAATGATGGACCCATTCAAGGATTGCCATCGAAGGTAATCCCTATGGACGGGTGTCGCAGCGGGTCCAACAAGAGGAATTCACATGAGTGGGGGAAAAGCGAAAATCGCTGTCATTGGAGCCGGAAATGTTGGTGCTACCTGTGCCTTTGTGTTAGCCGAACGAAAATTAGGTGACATTGTACTGTTAGACATCTACGAAGGATTTGCCAAGGGTAAAGCACTCGATATGAGCCAAGGTGCTCAAGTTCTGAACTATGATGGGACAATTACTGGGACATCAAATTATGCAGATATTGCTGGATCAGATGTGGTTGTTGTCACCTCTGGATTTCCAAGGCAACCCGGGATGACGCGGGAAGATTTGATTGGTAAAAATGCTGAAATCATCACACAAGTCGGAACAGGCATTCGCGAACACGCACCCAACAGTATCATTGTCATGGTCACCAACCCTCTGGATTTGATGACTTATCACATGCAAAAGGTCACCGGATTCGCTCCAGAGAGAGTCGTCGGGCAAGCTGGCATTTTAGATTCAGCAAGGATGACCCATTTCGTTGCTCAGGAACTAGGTTGTTCCAATGAAGATGTGACTGCAATGGTACTTGGAGGCCATGGGGATACGATGGTTCCTTTACCTCGATATACCACAGTAGGAGGCATTAGCATTACACAACTCATGGATGCTGAAACAATTGATGCCATCTCAAGGAGAACCGCCGGAGGTGGTGGAGAAATCGTCAAACTTCTAGAGAAGGGATCGGCATTTTATGCACCTGGTTCAGCAGCTGCAATCATGGCAGAAGCCATAGTTAAAGATCGGAAAAGATTCATCCCCGCTAGTGCACACCTAACTGGTCAGTACGGCCTAGATGATGTTTACATTGGCGTCCCGATTGTTCTTGGCAGCAAAGGTGTAGAGCGAATTATTGAACTTGAATTGACCGACGCTGAATTAGAGAGTTTGCAAGGTTCAGGTAATTTCTACAAATCGCAATTGAGTGAACTCCTAGGATATTGATGTCCAGATTGCCTTACCAAGGGTAAGTTTTTGGTGATTCAGAACAACGCACTGGCAATGGCCTTGGAAGGCATGGGTCCCATCTTGCCCTACTATTGGAAAAAATTCTTTCAAATCAATTTCCAGACTGGGGAAACCTTGGGGCTGACATATTTCATCTGTTTTCTCTCCATTTTGACATTGATTGTGTTGTGTTTCTTGGCTGCATTAATTCTCAAGGCCCGAAGCCACGCGCCGGAAAATTGCTTACTCTACAGGCCAAGAATCGGGGGTTGGATGAGGGCCGAGTTGAATACCTCGAAACATGGTATACCGAATCCTTGGAATCATCCGATGAAGAGGAATGATTCATCACTGAGTGAGGCTACCAGTCCAATATGGGCACCCACCTATACCTTGAACACGATGGAAAGGTATTGCTTGTCAACATGGATGGTGAGGGACCACAACAAGCAATCATGGGTCGAGTGGGTGACATTTCCTTACGACTACCCTCAGTAGACGAGGTTGCTCAAATGGGCATCTCATGGACCGAGAGGAGAACAAATCGATTTAGTCTAGGTGACACAAATCACGAAGTCATCTATGCATTGCCTGAAATTGAATGGCCAGAGAATTGGACCTGGAAGGATCAATTGATTTCAGACAATTGTGTGAATCCTATCGCACGTGAAGCTGTGTATCGATCCATGCATCGTGTCGTCTCAAAGGTCATCCTAGTCAATCCAGATGGACATGTTGCCATGGCCAAGGTCAAGCGAGGATTCTTCACAGGGCATTGGACATTACCTGGCGGATTTGTCGATTATGCTGAACATCCACAAGAAGGTGCTGTTCGAGAAGTATTGGAAGAATTAGGAGTTGAGGTCACATTAACAGAAAACCCTCTGAATATTAGTGAACGAATTTTTACAAGTGAAGGAATTCAATTCCTTTCATTCACATATTGCTGTCAAGTTCCCTCCGATGTGACATTTAATCCCAAAGCAGATGAAATTGAAGAGGCTCGATTCTTTACATTAGAAGAAGCATTGTCACGTGCTGCAAGTTTGTTCGATGTGGAAGCCTTGCGAATGTTGGAGGAATCCGCATGACGATGTTGACAGATGCACATCTGCGCAAGGCAATCATTGGCGCTGTATCATTTGTAATATGTGCCAGTATCCTAAGTCAAATAATGATGCAAATGGGTGGAGGCCCCAGAGATGAGGCCATTGATATTTCTGACCAACTCAATGTGAGCCCCGTAGAACTATGCGATGGAGATGCGTGTCTCATTTTTGAGGATGGTTTGCCACCATTCATCTCCAGCGCAGGAGGCTTCTACCCCGAACGTGCCGTATTCGATGCAGGCATTGGAATTGGTGGATTGATGATGATTGCATTTAGTTTCGAAGCGTTCCATCGTACAAAACCAGAAAGTGAGTTGCGGAAAGCAGCCAACGTTTGTGGACTGATTTCTGGAGTTACGATTGGATTTTCAATGTTCAATATCATTGCATATCCATTCAATACTGAACTATTAATACACATCTTCTACGCCTTAGTCATCTTTTGGGGCGCTCTGTTTTGGGCCATTTGTATGACCGTTGCACGCAAAGAATTAGATCAAGGCATTACATGGAGAAAGTGGGAAATAAATCAAATCAGAATCACCTTATGTTCAGTGATTTTATTCTCATTCATTTTCATGAGTATCTTGGTAAACTCTGGAGAATTTATTGCGGCTGCAATTTTTGAATGGATGCTCATGTTTGCTTCGCAGGGATTCCTGCTAACATTCATTCCAATTCTAGATACTACGGCCGCTCAGCAATCATCGAACTAGCAAGGCCAATTGCAATGAGCAAAAAGAGAAGTCCACCCAACATCATCGCATTTTCGACTGTTGATCGACTGGATGATTCAAGGTTGGTTTCCTCGACTTCATCTTCATCGCATCCATCACCAAAGCATTCACCAATTTCGGGAGCATTGGTAGCATGGTTGTCCATTCCGATATTCAGATAGACTTCTGTTTCAGTTCCATCTGACATCAAATCACTCAGAACGAAATTGCCAACATAATCCGTACTATTGATTTCAAATTTCCAAGCGACGCGACAATCAGAATCATTTGTCCAGTCACAGGAATAATGTAAAACACCTGAAGAAAACTCATTTTCATCATCAAAATCGCCATCACCATTGAGGTCCAAACCGATGGTATGGGTGATGTTTGTTCGATTATCTGCATTGTAATAATGTACAGTATCATTGACAATAACGTCTACCTGCATCGGGTCATGCCGATCTTCGCGGACGATGACAGTGAACGTATCCGGTTCATGCGCGCCAGCAATCCCTGTCAGTAATGGCAAACAGAACAGGATGGCCATTCCGATTGCCCGCATGTTGGTAGGGCCTCGGCACGAGGATAAATACAAACCGACCCGTAGGGTCGGGACAGATATGGACGGGAGGGCGATTGCACTTGCGGCTTTGCTGTTCATGAGTAGTGCACTTCTTGGAGCCGTAGCATTCCTCGACATGAGTGGAGGATTAGATGAAGAAAAGGGAAATCAGAATGGGCATGTAACTGACCCCCTGACTCAGGGTGAAGATCATGACCATCGAGACCCTGCTCAACACAATATGTCTTCATCCAATATCGAGTATGTCGATTTCAATCCACTCACCAGCCCAGGAAACGCTGAGGTTCAAGTGATGACGGCGCCAGATGGTCGAGTCTATGCATACCAAGCAGGATGGAATGATGTCCACATCACCGATGTCACCGACCCAAGCAATACGACTGTGGTGGGTGTCTATAATGACCCAAATACTCAGGTTCTGGATGTCAAGTACTTGGAACACAATGGCAATGAGTACTTGATTATTCAAAACCAACTGATTGATTCTGGCTATGCTGACCCGAACGTTGGTGAATGGGGAGACCCTATTCAAGTGAGTGTGACGCTTCTGGATGTCACCGATAAAACCGATCCATATGCGATTGATGCTTGGTACGATGCAGACCATCCGAGTGGCCCTCACAATCTTTACACACAAATGATTGACGGCGAATGGTACCTTCTCGTGGCCAATCCCGATTACGAAGCTTGCGATATCGGACAAGGAGATGCATGTGGTGGGATTACCATCGCTCACCTCAACTTCGATGGGTGGGCCGACCTACCTCGAATCGTCAAGATTGGTGAGGCAGAAGTTGCTTGGGAAACAACACGAGGTGGCTGGATTTACATTCATGATATGACCAGTCAGACATGGCCTGGAGATGACCCAAATGACCCAAGATATGGGCGGACATACATCTACGGCGCATATTGGGAAGCTGGCTTACGCATCTTCGATATCAGTGATGTGCCACATCCAACAAACAGCCCAGCCGAATACCTCTATCATGGCTCCACATGCCGTGCAACATTTGGAACCCAAGTGGGTTGCACTTGGCGTGCACCTGAAGTGGGACATTGGGATGATTTTGCGGATCTCGATGGCGATGGTGAATTAGACAGTGGGACGACAGGGAACGAAAATGGTGGGAGAGCATCCTACATCCATTATGCTGAACCGTTCCCAGAAATGGTCGACACCAGTCACCTTGGAGGTCCTGATGAAAAGCGTCATCTGACAGTACTCGCCGTAGAAGTCATCTCAACCCATGAAGGAACTGGGTTGGTCTATCTCCTCGATACGACAAATTTCACGACAAATAATGGAAATGTACGTTTTGAGCCGAGTTTATATTCAACGTGGGAAATTCCAACTGCTTGGAGTCATTGTTTTGGTAGTTCATGTGAAGACCATACAAACAATGACGAATGGCTGCTATTCAGTCCACACAACCTCGATAGCGTGTATTTTCCAACAAACGACGATGATTTGCCTGACAACAGTCATGGAGGCACTTGGGATGGGCGACTCTATGTTAGCCACTATCATGGAGGCATGTGGATTGTTGATGTCGAGACATTGATTCATGCAGGATTTTCTGGACAGGACCGAAACGACACTCACATGGAAGCCACCATCGGATTTTACATGCCCCATGGTGGAGAATATGGGGAACCATTGGACAGTCAGTACTACGATTTCGGTTGGATTCCGTTCCTTTGGGCTGTTGAATATCATGATGGGTATGCCTACGCATCTTGCATTACAAGTGGGCTTTATGTCACCCAATTGGATATTGACAAACCATATCGTGGCGTCCTGATGAATAATGGATGATCGGCCCTTAGGGCCGATTCCTTGACAAGGGTTTGCAGATTCGGCCCGTTATGCGCACCCGAACCACATTGGCAATTCTCATGACATTGCTCATGGCAGGCACATCGCTTTCCGGGTGTTTGGGCAATGATGATTCCGGCCCACCATCCGCAAATGATTTGGTAATCAATGGTGCACTCGTCGCTGGTGATTGGAGTACTGTGACACTTGTTGCAAAGACGGATATGAGCGTTTACATCCCCTACTTCGTCATCGACCCTGGGAGCAAACGTGCTCAAAATGGGACGGTACTCAATCTAAAATCTGGTGCTTCTGAAGATTGTGAGTGGTTACTACCACCTCGAAATCTGAATGCGGTGCTATTGATTGGAAAATACGGACGGACAGATTGGCCTGTTCGAGCCGCCAATGAATCTTGGCAGGATTGGATTGATGACTCCTCAAATGGTGGAGCGGTGACAATCGTACCCAATGGAGACAATGGGTCTTGGGATTGGTTGTCAGCGCATGATTCAGATGGCGGTAGCGTCGTCATCAAGACATTCGAGACAATTCGACCTCAACGTTCAGATTTGACGATGGACGATGGAGTAGATGCATCTGATGGATGGGTCGATGGGCGCTCAGTTTACGAATGGGTGGATTTCATCACCGATGAAACCCCTTGCGATGAAGTGATTACATGCGGGACAGATGGTGCAGTTGGATACCTAGACAGATGGATTGGAAATCAAAATCCATCATATGAACATGCAATCGATTACTTTGAAGGCGTCATGACTGGATTTGGTCTACGAACTGAAGTACACAGATATTGGACTGGAACTGTGTGGGCAGTCAACGTTTGTGGATACAAGGATGGATCCATGTTTGCAGATGAATGGTTGGTCTTTGGTGGCCACTTCGACATTGCACCATATGCAACACCCACTTCGCTGTTACCTGGATTAGAACAAACGGGATATGGGACCCGAACCGGTGCCTATGACAACTCTGCAGGTTCTGCAATGGTACTGACAACGGCTGGAGCACTCGCAGAATTTGATGCGCGGCGAACCATGGTTTTCTGCCTATGGTCAAGTGAAGAGGAAGGGTTGTGGGGCTCATCTGCCTTCGCCGACTCCGTCCCTTCAGGCGTGACAATCAGTAATTATCTCAATCTCGACATGGCGGGCATCAACTATCCAGGGAATTACGCACTATCTGTATATCTTGGACCGGATGGAAGTGGTGATGTCGTGGACCAACCAGGAATGTTTCACCTTGCCGAATGGATTGGGGCAGATGCCTTAGATCTGGCCTACCAAATGGAACGTGGCGCGGCCGAATGGGCCGCTGTCGGTGAGGACCCGCTGTGGCAGGTCGAGTACGAAGATATGGTCGCGATATACGAATCACCAACAGCACGCAGTGATCACGACCCGTTCCAACAAATTGGCGTGGCCACGCTGGGATGGAATGGTGTCGTCGATGGATATCCATGCTATCACAAAACGTGCGATCGATTGAGTGAAGTCGAGGAATACATGGTCACCGATAATGCCACAGGTGTGGCCAATTTAGCACATTCATGGGATATTGTCACATGGTGGGCAGTATTCGCTTTCCTACACATGGATCAAACACCTGTACCCAATGAATTGTGAGGCATTCCAATGCAAAAAAGGATGGCATTATTTCTTGCATTATGCATTCTATTGCCTGGATGTACTTCACCGGAATCCGATGAATTGGATCTATTCTATGGT
Source organism: Candidatus Thalassarchaeaceae archaeon (assembly GCA_030747485.1). Lineage (GTDB taxonomy): Archaea > Thermoplasmatota > Poseidoniia > Poseidoniales > Thalassarchaeaceae > MGIIb-P. The sequence continues at coordinate 57,238 of JASLKP010000003.1, forward strand.
GAGGATTTACCAGGAGACGATGCTGAATATTCAGTTGATGAATTTACGCTATATGATGCCGTAGGGAATCAAACAAATCTCAGTGATTACGCAGGACAAGTTCTGATCGTCTCTTTCGTGTATACAAGATGTCCAGATGTGTGTCCAATTGTTTCGAGTAATCTTCGTTGGGTTTCTCAAAACCTTTCAGACGATTATGGCACCAACTTCAGTATCATTTCCATTACAGTTGACCCATGGTGGGATTCTCAAAACGTACTGCACGACTATTCTGTATTGCGAAGTTTGGATTGGCCACACCTCACAGGAGGAGTAGATGTTCTTGAACCAGTTTGGGAAGATTTTCATGTCGGTCTGACCACCTATGTGAATGATAGTTATGAAAATGACAGTGAGACACAAGGTAGACATCACCCCGATTATTTAGTCGACCATTCTACAGCGACAATCATTCTAGACAAAGACCACCGACAACGTGTTCGATGGAATGATATGGATTGGGAAGTAACGATGTTTGCGAATGATGTACAGCAATTATTGGATGAATGAAGACATTCATACGGGAACAGAGTTAAGTTCTCGTCCACAATCAACAGTTACAGGTGAAAGAAATGGATGAGAAAACAAGTGATTACGTGACAGTAGGGATGATGGGGTGTTCATTCGTTCTTGCTCTACTAGGAATGTTTACCTCCGCATGGCTCGTTCTAGATATGCAAATGTGGGATGAGGATATACAATACACGATTTCTCTCTCCTCAGTAAATGTGATTTTTGATGGCGAAGAAGAAAGTATGTCATTGTCTGAGGTTTGTCTACCAGACGGAGGAGATTTGGGAATGGATTTTTGTTCCATGCAAACAGCAGGCACCACAGCCAAGGTTTTCATTTGGATTGGTCTCATCTTGTGTCTTTACATGATTGTCATCTCTATTCTCCCGATTGCTGGCAAGGGTGATTTGGTCAATCGAATTCCAGCAGTATTGACGATGATTGCCAGTTGGGCCGCTGGTGGAATGATACTGGCAGGCGTCATCCTATGGTACTTGATTGCCCCAACCGCTGGATTCGATGTCGGCTTCAGTGCTTACATGACATTATTCGCAGGCCTTCTGGGACTTGGATCCACGTTCATGAACAAGTTTAGATTAGAAGTCAAAATATCTCGGCGTTGATTACAAACCGAGATTGCTTCTAGCGGCATCAAGAGCTGTGTCCAAACCATCTGGGTTCGAGCCACCACCTTGAGCAAAGGTTGGACGACCGCCACCTCCACCACCAATATGTTCAGCGATCTGATTGAGTAGGTCAACAGCATTGTGCTGTTCAGCGGCAATTGTCCCTTCTGTGATTGCGATGATGAGTTTGCCTCCACCTTCACGACTTCCAATTACGGCAACAGTCGGCTTGGATGCATCACGCGTCAATTCACCAATCATGGTTTGCATTTGTTTGAGTTCACCTGTTGCTTCCATAATCACATAGCGAATCCCATCTTTTTCTATCGCTTCATCACCGCCTCCACTGGTACGCAGGCGAACGATTTCGGCTTCTAGATTCTCAATTTGTTTGGCTTGTGATTTCCATTCCTCAAAGAATCGATTGACAGACTTCGGAAGGTCATCGATAGACACACCTAGAATCTCTGCAGATTCAGTCAATATGCGCTCTTGCCGGCGGGCGTGCTCACGTGCTGTCTCTCCGGCCACGATTTGCAGACGCTCTACCCCATCTTGTACTTGGCTAGAGCGGACGATGCGAACCTCCCCAATTTTACCGGCTTTGTCATGATGCGTTCCTCCGCAGGCCTGAATATCATGATCCCCAATTTTGATAATGCGGATTTCACTGTGTTTAGGTGCGCCACCCTGATACAATTCAAATCCATATTGGGCATCGGCCTCAGCGCGTGGCAACACAAATTTCTCAATGCTAGGATTCTGTTCAATAATCATGTTTGCATGATCTTCGATTCGATCTAAATCATCTCGAGTAAGACGTTCAAAATGTGTGACATCTAATCGAGCATAGCGCTGTCCTTTGCTAGAGCCTGCTTGCCAAATGTGTGGACCAAGTAATGCTCTAACTGAACCACCTACAATGTGTACTGATGTGTGATGGTCCATCAACTGTAAACGTCGTTCTGCATCTAATTTACCTGTCACTGGGCCACTAATTTCGCCATCGGTTAGATGTAAAATGACGTCTTCTTCAATTCGCGTATCTAGAACTTGAACTCCACCAAGTGTTCCGGCATCACCAAGTTGACCGCCACCCTCAGGATAAAACAGAGTTCGATCCAAGACGACTGCATGTGTTGGAATACCTCCGACCTCACTAGATAGGTTCAATTCACTGGAATCAATTGGAGTACAATGCAACACATTGGCAGTAAATTCCATCTGTGAGGTGTCAGCATAATAATCACGTGAGGTCGCAGGTAAATCCACATCAAAGCTGTTTTTCTTGGTCTTCGCTTTGGCTGCGGCCTTGGTTTGTTGGGCATTTCGAGCAGCCATGTCAGCGGCAAACCCCACTCGGATTGAGAGTTGTTCCCAACCGGCCAGATTGGCGATTGAAACGACCATGTCTGGCTGCAATCCACGCTCCTCTGCCAATCGATACAGTATGTCGTCTGGTGCTTCAAGGGCATCTAACGGAACTTTTGCGAAAGCCGTTCGGACGGCTGCTTCGCCCTTGCGTAACATCTCATGATAACGAGCCTCTTCCAAATTTAGAATCGTGATGATTCCTTCACGAGATTGGGCAAATCCAGACATGTCAAGGTGTGCATCCATATGATGAGCACCCAATTCGCCAAGTGTGATTTCAAGACCAAGGTCTGTCTTCATTCGACAGACTCGACGTGCTAGCATACGAGCAAGGTATCCGGCCTTCGCATTTGATGGGACCAAAGCGTCGCCTAGCATATTGCACAAAGCATGCATATGATCTGGGATTGCATAGATGGATGAAAGGGGTTCAGTTACCGATTTCAATTCATCCACCGTGACTGAAATCCCACGGTCATGAAGCCGTTCAGATAGGCGATTATACAGTGATTCTGTGTCCGTTCCAACGTCTATGTTCAAAATCCCTGCCAATCGAGACAACTCACTCAAGAGTGAATCAATGTCAACATCACCCAACAATCGAATCTTAGAATCAAAGTCACTTTCAGATTTGAGCCATTCCAATGTTTCTGGATAGATGGCTTCGTAGATTGTAGGGGTCCCTGCCGCAGCCCAGCAGAACCGTTCCAGACCATAGCCCGTATCGATAATTTGTAATGGCATCTCAGAGTAATGAATGCCTTTGATTTCGATTTCACCATCTTCGCATTCTTCTAAATTCATGAATACCAGTGTTGCCAATTCCAAGCCACCAACGATGACCTCAACGGCAGGTCCTGCATTACCACCACCACTCCATGGATTCTCGACGTATGTGATTTCCATCGGATCGATGCCAAGAGTATTGACGAATAAATCATCACAGAATGCTACACATTCTTCAATCCAATACTGAATATCGTCTTCATCTGGCTTATTGAAGCAATGATGAGCCATCATCTCAAATGTCGTAAGATGTCTCCCTGAACGACCCACAGCAGCAACATCTGTCAATCGAATACAGGGCTGAGAGATGGTCAAAGGATTGGCGGGAGGTGGCACATCCCCTGAGGTCACATGCGGTTGAAAATCTGCGATTGAAGCAATGGTGAGGTGGATATCATCTCGCCAACGAGCAATGACTGGGTATGGTTCGATCCGAGAATGTGAATGCGACTCAAAATATCCAAGGAATGTTTCCCTCATCGCATCCTTGAGTGATTTTCCTCGCATTGGATATCCATCGATGATGGGTGCGCCGATGAACGTGTATTCATCTTCAGTGGTATCGCCACTGGTTTCCCGACTAGAATCTCGTGTCCAAAAATAGAGCCCTGTCACACGACAAGTCTTGCGAACAAAACCTTGTTTTGAGAAGTATGGAATATCGATTTCACCGAACACCATGGTACTCCTCTCCACATCGACGAGTCATAGGTGGCTCTTCAAGAACACTGTCGACACCCATAGGGTGTCGTAGCCGAAAGCGACTAAATGCGTTAAGCCCACGGCCGCCTGTGTCCGAAGATGATGTGTGGCGTGACCACCTTGAGCCAGCCGGTCCTGGTTTGCACCGAATTAGGCGACATGGTGACATGCTTGTCGATGCAATGCTGGTCGGTGATTCGGACCATATACATCGACACGGCGAGGATAAATCTCCGAATCAATTGGTGAATACTGCATGCCTACCTGGAGTGGTAGGTCAAGCATGGGCTATGGCTGATTGGCACTTTGGTTATGGATTTCCAATCGGCGGAGTTGTTGCGACAGATATCGAAGCAGGTGGAGTGATTTCACCAGGAGGTGTTGGCTTTGACATCAATTGCGGCGTACGATTGTGTGCACTTGATTTAGTACAATCTGATTTGAAGGATATGAAGAAATTAGGACGGAGGTTGAAGGGTAGAATTCCTGCTGGACCGTCGGGGAAAGGTGGAGTTGATTTGTCCCCCATGATGATGGATTCAATCTTGTCAGGTGGTGCCAAAGCAGCAATCGAACACGGTTGGGGTGAAGACAGAGATTTAGCAGCGATGGAATCGAATGGTCAACTGGAGACATACGAGAGAAATCTGTCCGAACGTGCACTCAAGCGAGGAGAATTATCCCTAGGCACATTGGGCAGTGGGAATCACTTCCTAGAACTGCAAGTCGTTGACCAAATTGTGGATCAAGATGCAGCCCGTGCATTCGGGCTTCGAGAAGGACAAGTGACAGCGATGATTCACACTGGATCTCGCGGTTTAGGTCATCAAGTGTGCTCAGATCATGTCGGTGCATTAGAGAATCATTACAAATCACGAGGGCGCAATTGGTATGCTGAAAAATGGGACATGGTCATTCCAGATCGGCAATTGGCTGCAGCACCATTCCATTCAGCAGAAGGACAGGCCTATTTTGAAGCCATGCAATCTGCCGGAAATTATGCATTCGCCAATCGTAGTGCATTGACGCAGAGATTACGTGATACATTACGAGCACATTTGGGCACTGATGGTGACTTGGAAGTCGTCTATGATGTATGCCATAACATCGCGAAAGTTGAGGATCATGTCATCCACGGCATCAGTTGCTCATGTTGTGTACATCGCAAAGGTGCAACACGTGCATTGGGAGGCGATCATCAAGAATTGTCACCTAGATTCGCTGGAATTGGTCAACCAGTTCTCGTCCCTGGAGACATGGGGACTGCATCATGGGTATTGGCCGGCCCGAAAAGTGGTTCAAATCAAGCATTCGATTCATCCTGTCACGGTGCAGGACGTGCATTATCCCGTAGTCAGGCACGAAGAACAATTGATGGAGTTAAATTACAAGAGAAACTAGAACAGCAAGGCATCACAGTTCATGCGAACACACCGAATGTACTCTCTGAAGAAGCACCTGAAGCCTACAAAGACGTCGATGAGGTGATTCGATTGACAGCGGAAGCAGAATTGGCACGACCAGTGGCCAGATTACGACCATTTTGTGTCATCAAAGGGTGATTATTCTTCACGATCTTCTGAATCTCGACCTGTGCTGAAATGGAACTTGGCAATCGAAATTATTCCTAGCCACCATAGAATTTCAATTGAGAAAAGAAGTAGGCCTAGGCCGACACCTATGCCAGAATCAATTTGATTGACTCCGGTGGTTTCAGCCGCTTGATTCCATGACTCCCCAATACTTTGCATATTTATTGCATCCCATTATTACATGGAGACGCCCGTGCGAGGTGTTCCCGCATGGACTGGTGCTGCACCTGATTGAACTCCGTCAGCTTCCTCCATTATGATGGTCAGGAGTGTGTTGACGAGTTTCCTTAAATCCTCGACTTCACCTTGAAGCGCTGCCATTTCTCGTGTAATTGTAACCTTACGGTCTTCTCTAGCGTTCATGGTCCCATCCATCCTGAGGAAGTTGCCCTCCTCGAAATGGCCATCTTATCGAATCGGTCTATAAAGGAAACGATTTTGTTCGGTTTCGGAAACCGTTTCGAAACATTTTTTGGAAACGCCAAGATGCAGTTTCACGGTTTCAAGATTATTCTAACAACCGTGAAATGATCTCACCCTTGGTGCCACTTGAATCGATATTGCGTTGTTCAGCCAATTCAACCAATTCTGCTTTCTTCAAGCGTTTCAACTTCGCTTCAGAAGGAATAGGTTCGATATCAACCTCAACTACAGGTTCGATTTCACCGTCAACTTCCGGTGCTGCTTCAATTTCTGAATCTTGAACGTCATCAGTTGTTGATTCTTCAAAGCCATCTCCAAAACCAGTTGGGGCAGGTGGTGGTGACGCTGGAGCATGGTGTTGAATGATTTGAGTTGCTGACCAACCTTTGTCCATCCATGCAATGATTCTCTTCTCTGCCCAATCAGGCAAGGCTGCCTTAACTTCAGCAATTGCAATCGCCCGAGGATCTGCTGGCCCTGGTTCAGGCGATTGGTTCAACCCTGAATCAACAAATTGTGATGCCGCTTGATCAAGTTCACTTTGTTTGAGATATCCATTTCCATCTGTATCAAAGTCACGTGCATAATCTAAGAAGGCATCTCGGTCCAAAATACCGTGCTGAGAAATAACATGTGCAACGGTTTCATCATTGTAATCAAGAGGGCACTCCTTTTCGACTGCGACTGTTGATTTTGCAAGCATTCCAGTGAAGTCGGCCGCAGCTCGATCAAGTTCATCTGCATCGAGGAATCCATCATTGTCGCAATCATATCCGTATGCGTGTTCCAAGAATCCAGGTTTGTCATGAATTCCATGACGTGCCAGTGTATTCCACAGCGTCTCATTCTCGAAATCTAAGCGATGGCCGCTTGGTTCATCCTCCCAATCATCATCGAAATCACCATCGTATTCATCATCGGCCACTCCAGAGGGCCTACGAATGACAATTACCAACAAGATGAGTACAACCATGACTAGTAAGCCAATTACACTGACTAACAAAATGGTGCCACTTTCAAATCCTGAACCAGAAGCTAGTGGTTGGACATCGGACATTGGAACTTCTATTCGATTCGATTCATCGCCATCGATGATGATGTAGAGAGACGTTGGACCCTCTTGCCACGCCTCCCATTCAAATTCTGCCGTGACATTGCTCTGCATTGGATTCAAACTGAGGGTTTTGTTTTCTGTAACGATATGCCAAATATCTCCTAAACGTTCCACCAATGACACATTAATCTGGCCACCACGCAACCCTTCATTAGAAAAGCCAACCTCTACAGATACCATTGCTCCAAAATCAGGAGGATTTGGTGAAATTTCCCAATTGGTTAGAATGGGGACGAATTCAATGATTGCTAATGTGGGAACTCTTGGGGATTGTTCAGTACCTTCTCCACTCAATGGATTACCTGCCAAATCCTCGCCTGAAAACCAGATGATGATTTGGTCACCATCATCCAAACGTTGACCATCTGTAGGCATCAGGTCAAATGTCCCAGTATAGTGGTAGGAATCTTCGACAATTTCCACGAATTCTAGAGTACCAGACCCGCCAACGCCTAAGCGAGGGACCCCATTTCTCAAGAATTGCCATTCCATTGTCAGTGGCGTGGTTGGGAATCCACCTTCTTCAAAGATGAGAATGTCAAGTGACACAGGATTCAATCGATCACTCTCTAGATAAGCGAGGGAAGTCGTAGGGAATCGATACGGGTCAAAGACAACTTCAGGTGTGGTGCTATCGACAACAATGGTCGTGTTAGTATTGGGCACTGTTGTCCCCAACCCTGGGACATTCAAGACAGTTAATTCAATGGGCATTTCAGAGTGTAATGGTGCACGAGCAGGGAGAACCAATGCTGCACTGAATGTGCCACCCTGTTGAACACTGACTACGCGTTCAAGGACTGTGCTTCCATACAAAATCTGGGTACGAATAGACAGATTATCTGAAGGGACTGTGAGTGGAGTTCCAGTTGAGCCATATTGGATTACACCATCAATCGAAATCTCGTCACCTTGTTTCACATGGATTTGCGTGTTAGTACCCTGACTAACGGGAGGAGTGAGGTCGACCAAATCAGTCACGACTGCAATTAATTCATTGTCAATTTTCCAGCGTAAATCATTGAGATTATTCACATTAGAGACGATTTGCATGTCATCAGTGACAGTAACACCTGGTACACGATAACTCTGAGTGGCAGGAGTATCCCAATCCAAAGAGAATGTCAAATCAATTCGTGAGGTGTCTTCAGACAATACGGTCACGACAACACCGTGAGGAGTCACATGGCTGCCAGGTACTTCCGATAGTGTTTCTTGGCGAGGGTCATAGTGGAATTCACCCAAGGGAGCATACGATTGACCAGCCAAGTATATGCCGATGTCATCTAGAGTTTCAACACCATTGGCATCTTGAATGGTCATCGAAATAGTGTGATGCTGACCAGCGAGAAGATGTTGATTAATCGTGTCAATGGAGAACCCAGTGTTCAATAACACAGTCTCAGTATTTTGAGCAGTTTGTAGTGTCGCCCAATCGTTACCCAGTCCAGGCCCACCACCAGTACCACCATCTTGGTAGGAATTGCCCGCCCAATCTGTGCCTTCTAGCCACAAACTCACTTTCCCATTGAAACCATTTGCAGCCACCTGAATTCCATTGAATGAAATTTGTTGAGAACCACTTCGCAGAGAGAATAGAGATTCGGACATGGATTGATATTCACTGGCCTGCGCAAATCCATCATCATTTGAATCATCAATGCCTTCTCGCCAATAATGGAGAATTGCAACATCGTCTCGGTCCTGTGCATCAGACACAGTAATGTGAACAGTTAGAGGACTGATCGGGTCCCAAACATATCCATTCGCGTCAAGTAATCCTACAGATGTTGAGACTTCAAAGGATTCAGCAACTGGTGCTTCATCATCAATTAGTATTGTAACCATTGGCGATGAAATGGTCGTATCATTGGCACCTGTGGCCCCGGTGACAGGACCTACACGACCAATGGATGGTGACAATGTGTTGTTATCGCCATTGGGCAAGGTGATTGTACCAGAATAGGTACCATTCCCATCAACAATCAATGGCAATTCTTGCCCTGACAAATTGACTAACATGGCAAAGTCACTTTGCATTGGGCGGTGTGCAACTGTGTTTTGGAATCTCACGTGCCCACTCACAGTCACATCATCCCCACTTCTCATGTGGTATGGATAATCTGGAGAAAATTGATTGGATACATCGAATCCAGCCTCATTGTGAACGAGGAATCCACTGATTTCCAAATCATTCTCGATTGCCTGACTACCTTGTCCACCTGTCTGGGCTGTCGCTGGAGCAATGCCTAATCCAGATTGATTGTAAGCCAAAGCCGACCATGTAATGCTTGCAACGTCATCCCATGTCCAAGAAACTTGGAACCTCCATGTCACTTCAAGAATACCATTGACATCATTGACTGTGCAATCCAATTCCATCGGCAATTGGTTTGAACCAGAAGTTTGAGTGAAGATGGCGGTATTTGCTGGGTCATTCACTTCAAACACAATACTTGTTCCATCACTAGCCATTCCACCTAAAGCGATTTTTGAAATTTCATTATTATCATACAAATGTCGATGCCGTGTTTTGATTTCTATGACTTGAGAATCTGGATACATGGTACCTGGAGAAGTAAATGGATAATTGGTAATCATGAGTTCATGATAGATTCCACCGCCAATGATGACTGCACCTCGATTGGCATTGTAAGTCACCGGTATGTCCACAGATGCAACGTTACCTCCAACAGTTGCCAATCCATGATAATCAATCATCTGCTGAGTGAGTCCAGTCAGATTTTCGCTAATTGAATAGCCCAATGTAATGGCCGTTACTTCACCGATTTGAGCAATACCACCTACCGATAAATTACTGCTCATGTTGAATTCAACGACACGCCAATCCCGATCTGTTTGCAATCCGCTTTGTGATGAAATCATGTTGATATATGCAATCTGAGACGGATTGAGACTGATTGTATTCAAACCAGAACCAAACGAGGAAGTGGTAGATGATCCGATGCTCAAATCAACTGGTGCACCACAACCTCCACAGTAAATTGAAACTGCTCCTGACGTTACAATTGCATCTTCTGGAATAAGTACTGAAACTGTTTCAACCTGACTTGCGTATAAATTCAAATCTGATGTCGTCTGCCTATTTTGTGCAGTGGATATTGTTCCATCTGCAGCTTCGTGGATGTATTGTTGCCATCCATGTAAGCCGTATGAAGCACCCATTGGGAATGACCAATCAACAGTACCATCATTGGTCACATCAGCAGTGGGATTTTCTGCAGGTTGTCCGAAATCGCCCTCAGACCATAGTGATGAGATGTGTCCACCTGGATTGACTTCAATACGGACGCCAAATCCGGGCTGTGGCTGAGGGAATTGGATGGAACCAGTGAGGCCAGATGTTCCAATGACGTTACCTGCTGCATCGACAATTCGCAAGGTTACTTGGGACCCAGTACCCGTAAAGTCGACACCCGTAATCGGTCGACTAGAATGAACAAAGGGCGCATTAATCTGTAGTACGGCTGAACCATTGTTGGTCAGATTTGATTCCCACAAATCGAGGCTAGGGTGTACATCCCAACCATTCCCTGTGCCCCGAGCATCTAGGAGACGAACTGAGCCGACATGAACTGCTTCAATGAGTGGCGTGAGGAAGGGATCATCTGTGCCCATACTAATTTTGACACGTATTCCACCCAGATAGGATGCCCGATCCAGACCATGTAGCGAGATGGGGAATGAAAGATTCTCAAATCCGTTGATTTGATTACCAGCAGCATCCAAAACGGTTCCAGTGGCCCACGTATTGTCTGGAATCGTACCATCGATATCGATGATCCCCAAACCAACTTCGTCCATTTGTACGATATCAGATACCCAATCTCCATCCGCAAGGAAATAATCTACTTCTAGCCCGATATCATCTAGATACCAACCATCATAATTCACAATTGAATCGCTTTCAAACGAAAATCTGAACCATACGGTTTGGCCAGAATATGCGGTCAGGTCACCGGTTTTTGTATTCCACACGTTATGTGGACCTTGGCAGCCGAATCCCCCCGCAGGTACTGCATTTCGACCATCAAATATGCCCACACCTGCCAAATTGGCAGCGCCATTGAATGGCAATCCAGTTGCATCATACCAATTGTTTCCTGGATCAAAATGTGTCCATGTTTGGTTGTCTGTTGAAATGAAAACTGCTCCGCCATCATAATTCGACTCGGCACACATCCAGTGATTGAAAGTTAGACGGGCACTCGCACCAGACGGAATGGAATAGGGTGGAGTGTACAAGTGATCCCAATTACTGCCTGAGTAAGAGCCACCGAGATTTATGCCGAAGCCGAAGGGGGCGGTCGTAAATGATGTTGCACCAACTGATGCTGTTGAGGAAATTGGGCCGAAGTCCCAGTCCCCTGTGGAACTCCACCCAGTTGGATGTCCACCAGGTGCACCCGCTGCACTATTTTCAAATCCATCACTGAGGGAAAGTGCCCCAGCACCAATCGAAATGTATTGCCAATCATCTGCTCCTTGGACGCCACCAGTGGTAATGGCGTAATGAAACATTGTCGATTGAGAATTTAGAGGGTCAGATACAACCAAATTTCCACTTCCGTCAAGCACCGAGATGCTGTCAAGAATAAGTCCCTCCAAATTATCCATTGGATAACCATAGGTCACGGATGAATCGGTTTGAACTCGATATCGCAAATACACGGTATTTTGACCTTGGAATGTCGAGGGTATGGCCAAATCCATTGTGATAAAACCCCCCGTTTCACCAGTATACGTTGTACCTCCGACGCTATATCCTGTGTACGGCACACCATTGGTACCAGTTCCAGTTAAATCGGTCCATGTCGCATTGTTGGTTGACATTTCAACCCAAAAATTATCGTAATACGACCCTTCAAGATCCCATTCTAATACCGTTCGTAATGTAGAACCCGTGCCTGCAGAACTGAGATTGAATGATCGTTGTAATGCAGCAGATGCACCATTAGAATATCCACACGTGCTCGCTGAAGAGGTATAGCAGCCATGTAGCCAATAATTCGAAGCCCCACCCACATTGGTGATTGACAAATCATCGATGAACCATCCTGGCATCCCTGAACTATTGGCGGTGGTATGAATGTTGAATCTAAATGTAATCTGAGTCGAGGAATTAATCGAGGTTATATTGTCAAGATTGAACGTCTCTTGGACCCATCCTGTTTCGGTTGAATCCGACCAAGCAGGGAAGGTGCTACTTCCAGAAGGTGTACCAGCAGGTGTACTTCCAGCATTCATTGTCACATTGGCATTGTATCCCCCGACTGGTTCAATCCAAGTCCATGCACCATTGTCAAGTTTGTATTCGACCCATACCGCATCACCTGCTGCAGCATCGGTATGTCGCCAATTCCACATTGTGAAATTGAAATGATTGATTGGAGAAGGGAGTGTTGTTGGTGCTGATACGAGGGTTGCGTCTTCACCGGCTGGCACTGGTTGGCCGGCTAACGTTGCTGCCACTGTGGAACCACTGTGGGCTGCTGCAGGGATATTCCCATGACTCAATTGCCGCACATTACCAACTGTAGAGCCGTTGATAGTAGCGGGGATTGAGGGTTCCCAAATCGAAGAATTGCCAGATTCGGACCAGCCACTAGCAAAATTGAGGGTGACCTGTCCAAGGAATGAGTCAATGTTGCTTACAGCCGCATCTGGTAAGAGGGAAAGTCGACCATCGAAATGTCCCATTGTCGTATCAGTGAACTGCCCAACTGAGAAATTGTGAGATGTATCGACTCTCCATTCTGATCCATTTCCAGCATGAATCATTTCGTTCTCAACGGTCATCCAACTATCAAGAATCGTCGCATTACCTGGTACATTCCAGCCATCAACGGATACATCTTGGCCGCTAGATGAAATTTTATTGGGGCCAATCCATTGACTCGTATCCGCTGATGCCCAAGGGACTGTCAGCATCATGAATGTGAGAATAAACCCAAGTGCTGCCTTTCGATTGATTGCCACGTCGCCGACTCCTACGGAGTCTGGCGACCGTTAGACGTTAGAAAGACCTTCGGAAACGTTGCACAGTCAATGTATCAGGGAAATGGAGCCACTGGCGAGATTTGAACTCGCGACCTGCGCCTTACCAAGGCGCCGCTATACCCCTAAGCCACAGTGGCAGGCAAGGTGGCGACAAACGCCCTCGATTTAACCGTGGCGCAATACGAAATGATGGCAATCTGATGATGGTCGTGCCATCATGCTCATATCCGAAAGGTTGCACGCCAGAACGCTGCCGAGATCGCATAGCCTGGTATCGCGCATGACTGGAAATCATGTGGGTTCTACCCGCGGGAGTTCAAATCTCCCTCTCGGCGCCTTACAATTTCGAAAAAAGGATATTCTAGCCTACGGCTAGAGGGATGGAGTCTTAATGCGTGCCTGACGCACGGAACATGATGGCAGAGGACGCGGCCGACGAGGAGGAGGTCGACGAAGGCTTGATCTTCCATGAAGGAATGCGCCTCACTGAGATGAAAACAGCACAGAATCTTTCCATTGAATACCCCAAACTTGAGCCATTACACCATATCAAAGTAGAATTGCTATTTCATTACTATAAAATCAAAACGACATGGGTAAACAGCCATTGGATTACTCTGGGAATAGGTTGCTTTGCAGTGCTGATTTCAGGTTGGGACCTTGGGATCGGAGAATTAGCCAGCGGTGGAGAGTTTATGGCAAGTGGAATTAATCCAAATAATCCAAATTCAGGAATTCGCAACGTCAGTGATGTAGCGATTGCACTATCACTAATCACAATCGGCCTATGGCTGATTCTATTACTACGCCTGTGGTCCACATTTCCATTGATGAGATCACAAGCAATTAGCCTATATGTGGCACTATTCGCTGCCCAAGTTAGTCAATATCTGGCACATGCTGAAGATCCATATTTCCCTGGTGGATTGGAATCATTCGCCTTCGCAATCACTGCAGTAGGATTGATTGTCGTTAGTTTCGTAGGATTCATCTTACAACGTGCAGTGATTGAAACTCGTGATGTCCACGTCGAAGAACGGCACTGGCACCCTGATCCACGGCAAATGGAATTGGCACATAGAGATCATTCACTCTTTGCTTGGGGTGCAGCAATGGTCGTATATTGTGCATTAATCATCATCTACTCCTGGTCTGGAGCCCACTACGTAGCCATTAGACAACCCGATGAGGTCGGAGGATGGTGGCTTTTGAAACTCATCTATTTCCTATCTGGATTCGCAATAATTTGGTTAATGATACACATATTATGGTACCCTCAAATCATGTTGGGTTCTGGTGAAATGAGAATTGAATCAGACCGAGCTAGGCAAGTGAGTCGGAAAAGTTCGAAAGGTACGGGAAGTGATTCTGCAACACCCACCCGCACCGGAAAATGCCCCAGTTGTGGAGATGCTACATCGATTGTGGGCCTTGCAGATGGAGCCATTGAAACGCCATGCACCATTGAGGGATGTAATGGAGCAGGGCCCCCTGGTGAAAAATGCCCATCCTGTGGGGAAAGAATATCCTCACGGGTGATTTGCAATTCATGTCACACCAGCGCACCAGCCTCAGACCATTTCACAGATGATGAAGCGTGGTGATTACATGGATGTTGCAAGTTTCCGCACGCATTTCCCTCCATTGATGGATGAAGATGCTCCAGTTTATCTTGACAATGCTTGCATGACTCTTCGACCGACTCAGGTCATCGATGCAATTCAAGGATATTATGCAACCAATCCATCATGCGCTGGACGCTCTGTACATCGATGGGGGATGTCAATCTCACAAATGGTTTCTAGGACAAGAAGAAAGTTGGCAAATCATATTGGTTCAAGTAAAGCAAATGAGGTGATTTTTACATCAAATGCGACCCATTCAATGAACCAGATTGCAGCAGGATTCCCTTGGCAATCAGGCGACATTGTTCTGACCAGTGACCGTGAACATAATTCCAACCTCGTTCCGTGGCTACAAGCTTCAAAACGCCATGGAATCGTTCATCGTTCTGTGCCGAGTCATGTGGATAATTCCTTTGATCTCGAGGGTTTTGAAAACGCGTGTGCAGATGCTGGGAAAAATCTGAAATTGGTATCTCTTGTACATGTTGGCAATTTAGACGGTGTGCAAATTCCAGTTACGGAGGCTACAAAAATCGCCCATGATTTTGGTGCAATCGTACATATCGATGGAGCTCAATCAGCACCTCACATCCCTATTAATGTGGAATCACTAGGATGTGATTTATTTTCATTTAGTCTTCACAAAATGATGGGTCCAACGGGTGTAGGCGCATTGTGGGGCAAAGAGGATGTGCTGCAACAATTGGAACCAATTCTAGCTGGTGGTGGCACTGTGAGTTCTGCCAATTCTGAGTCATATACATTACGCGACATCCCTGAACGTCTAGAAGGTGGTTTGGGTCATTATGCAGGCATATGTGGCACTGAAGCGGCATTGGATTTGTTAGCAGAGTATAATATGGCAGATTTTGAACAACAAGAAATCCGAATCAATCGCATCATGACAGATGGAATAAAACATCTACAGGGAGTCGAAATTATTGGCCCCGAGGACCCGAATAAAAGAGGAGGGATATGTTCAATACTTCTTGAAGAATTAGATGTGCAAAATGTTGGCATACTCATGGATGAAGTCAATTCAGTTTTCGTTCGTTCAGGATTACACTGTGTCAATCAATGGTTTGATTCTCATGGTATTGAGCAAGGCAGCCTTCGAGCATCTGCATACGCCTACAATTCTGAAGAAGAAGCACGATGTTTTGCAGATACATTTTGTGAAATAGTTGAGAGCCTTTCAGGGGGGGACTGATGTGACTAGTGTAGACGGAATACTCGACGAAGTCAATTGGAACGAGTTGGAAATGCCCATCGCACCTGTATCTGCACCCCCGAGGAGATTCTACAGTGAATGGCCATTGGAACGGATGATTCGCGGCGGCATGTCATTTGCTCTTTTTGCCGTAGCATTACTACTTCTTGTTTGGGCAGTAGGTGTATTCAAAGAAGGCTTATTTGAGATTGAAGACCCAGCATTGAAAGGTCGTCACAATGATTTCATGCAGATTACCGGATTTGACAATGTGACCACAAATGGAGATGGCGTTGCAGTTTGTATTGTTGATTCAGGGATCGATTTATCTCACCCAGATCTAAATCACTTGGTCCTGAGTGGATGGAGAGATTTCATCAATCAACGTGACACCCCATACGATGACGAGGGACATGGTACTGCAATGTCTGGAATCCTTGTCGCCAATAATCACCTTCATGGAATTGCAAAAGGCATTCACCTCTATGTTGCCAAGGCCATATCCCAAACAGGTTCTGGAACGGATGAAGGAATTGCCAATGCTGTCGATTGGTGTATTGAACAAAGTGTAGATATCATTTCGTTAAGTCTAGGGGGTGCACAAGGTATCGATTTTGTCCTCATACAAACCGATCAATTGGAAGCGGCAGTAGACCGCGCACTAGATGATGGGATATTTGTGGTCGCTGCTGCTGGAAATGATGGAGGTAGTGATGATGATGGTGATGTTGCTAGCCCAGGTAGCGTTGAGGATGTCATCTGCGTAGGTGCCATCGATATAGATGGTGACATCTGGAGTAATTCATCGATTGGCGATAATGGATTCAACCCCCCTGAAAATTGGTTCCCAAGAAGTGATCCGGACAAGAAACCTGAACTTGTCGCACCCGGAGAAAAACTCCCAGTGTTAAATGCCCAAATTGGTGACACTACTGCATTGTATGCATGGGGTTCAGGAACGAGTGGTGCAACAGTTTGGGTCACTGCTGCCATTGCACACATGCTTGAACATAGACCCGACTTACAACACGATGGAGCTGCAGGTGGAAGAAGTACGATTGAAGATGTAAAGGGATGGATTCAAGAATCGACTGTACACATTCCGGGCCATAGTGGCCATGACGAATATTACGGATATGGTCGATTGCAGGTTGATGCGTTAATTACACAATCTGGTCAGGCCTGAATAATCCCAACCAATGTGCCACCATGCATAGGCACGAATCCAATGGTGTGCGTATCACTGATTTCAGAAATGAAACGTGTCCAATGATTGAATGCAACTACACGTGCCTGTTCAGGATTGATTGGCCCCTCTTCTGAAATCTCGCCAACGTCATCAACGGGAACTTCTGGTTCCATGGTTAAAATTAGACCACCAGGTGCCAAGGTACTCATCGCACTACGAATATTCTCAACTTGTCCTTTCCAGCCGACATCAACAATGATCATTTCAAATGGTGAAAATAATGGAGGACGTGGGCGTGCTGCCAAATCCAGTGTAGAATGTGCGGCATTCCAAGTCATTTGGTCCGCACACAATGTCTGGAAATCACCAACAGTCACATGGGCCCACGATTCAGCATCATACCTTCGCACTAAGCGAGTGAGGATGACACCAAATTTACCACCCGATTCAACAAGATGATGATGTGAGGGCGGTTCAGTACGGCTCCACAAATCCAGAAGCCATGCACTAAGGTGACCGATGCCTGCGCCAACTTCACAAATTCGGTCTGGTTTAACACGGGAAACAATGTCTCTAATTCGACGACGTAAACTAATTGGCATTGATGAAAGTTCCATGATTGACAATTGTGCACCGATTGCTGTCGCAATTTCAGGCTCTTCGCGAGGTTCATCCGGATTCTTCGACAATAACGCGGCGAGAGCATCCTCGACTGTGTTCAACTCCACAGTTCACGGGGAGAGTGAATGGATTATGAACGCCTCGGCGAATGGATGGCGTGAAATACCCCCGCTTTGCCGGTTGAATTGGAGGGCAGCATATGACCGATGAGGATGCAATCGATGAACTGGGAAATATGACCAGATGCCCCGGTTGTAATACACGACAACAACATTCCATTCTCAAAGAGAAAATTTTGAAGAATGATGCTGGCATTGATTATCTTCTCAAATGCGAAGGATGTGGGAATGTACATACAGTAATCTTCAGAACACCTAAATCCGTTAATGTCCGATTTACCTTATCAGACGGGCCAGATTCTCATCCATTCTCAATGGAAATTGATGATGATGAAGTGTTTGTCCTCAATGATGAATTTGAAGCCATGGATATGCTTTGGCGCATTACTAGATTGGAAGTTGAAGGTGACGATAAACCGAGGTCCGTCGAAGCGAAATTTGTTGGAATGGTTTGGGCTACTCGTGTCGACCTCGTCAGAATTAAGCGGACATTTAGCGATGGGGATTTCTCATTTTCAGACACTATTGATTCAGATCCTGAAAATGTATTCAATTGTGGCACAACAGTTCACCACCGAGGGGAGATTTGGCGAATTCGTGCACTTCATTCTGGTACGGGGCGCACACTTACAGGTAAGATGAAAGCAAGAGATATTCGTCGTATTTTTCTTCTAAGACCACAAACAGAAGAAGAACTTGCAGAATATAAAAAACGAGAACGTGGCAATTGGAAAGGACAAGAATTCCCAGGAAGAGAAGAACATCAACAGAAATGGAGAGATGATGACCATCGTTTTCGTCAACAAGGTGAGTAGCGATGAGTGACCAACACGAACCAAGTACGTGCAGACGAATCCTACGTGAATCCCGAGAACATGGGCTTTCAATTCAACTCTTTAATCAGGCTCAAAAACTGCGTGAAGGCGTGTACCGCGCAGAGGCATTGTGCGGATTGTGTAGTTCATCCGAAATGATTGAGGAAGATCGGTTTGATTGGATTGACATTATTTTATCTGCAATGCTAGAAGAAGAACGCGCTTGGAGATTATCTGAGAGCATTGGAATAATTGCTAAATCAGTCGATCATTGGCCAAATGGTCGCTCTAAGAAGACCATGATGGATGGATTGGTCAGTTTGGTTGGAGGTTTGCCAACAGGAAGTGAGAGATGCGAGGCAATCAAATCGATATCAAATCGAATTCGCCCGGTTCAACTACCTGAATTATTGCTTCTAGCGATTGAAAATCAGGATATGGAAGCGAAGGCGGCCAAACCAGTGTTGAAAGCAATCGTATCGAATGGAAATCAGAAAATGATTGAGGACATTGTTCCAATTTTGACTGAAGCCGAACCCGACTTAGCAGTAAAGTTCCTAGATCATTTACATCATATCACGATGAAGGAGAATGTTTCACTAAATCCATCTCCACTTCAATTGGCTCTACCACTCTTGGAATCTGCAGAGTTTGAAACCGTCAGAGCGATGTGTAATCATGCAACGGCACATGACGATATTGTAGCACTCGCTAATGTATTAGATGGCACGGATGAACGAGCGATTCGATTTGCAACCACATTAGCAGGAAGAGCGGATAGGGCAGGAGATGCTGTGATGGCTCGTGAATTACTTGAACACGCGGCCAAACATCTCGATTCACTAGATTCTAATGTAGCGATGAAAATCTCAAAGAATCTTGCAAAGGGGTTTGAGCGCCTAGGAGATACCGAACGCGCCAAGAACCTGATGCCTGAATTACCCAAACATACAGAGGTAGAACCATTGCCCAACCCCACAACAATTCAACGTGGACATACGATGGCATTGGTTGGGACATACGACGGAGGAATCGGGACACCGCACCTACGTGCACTCGCCCGGGCCTCTGGAATTGCATGGGGATTTGGACTGGATATTGCTCTCGTTGATTGGGCAACTGATGATTTATCGAATCTTTGTGAACGTACCCGTAAGGAATCTGGAACGGCGGGGGTTGATCACCTACCTCAATTATTAGAAGAAAATCGAATCAAATTGCTAACCGTGGACGAAGTGTTACAAGGAGTGGTTGGACACCCCATTGCAACCACAAATAAGCCAGTAGGGGGTTCTGTTGAACTATCCGAATTTGATGGTGGACTCTGTCTACTGATTGGCTTGGGTCGTCAGGGGTTGCCGAAAGGTATCCTAGCCAAATGTAAGGATCATTTTGAATTGACTGGTATTGGTGCTTCACTGGAAACCGCAGTTGCGATGGGCGCAATTGCACAGCGGTTGACAGACCTGTAATCAGCGACGATTGGTCCAGGGCATGAAGATTGAACGGACGATGTGTGTTGCGACATCTGGATTTTCATCCAATCGTCGCATGCTATACTCATACCATCTTTCTCCATATGGAATATACACCCTTGTTCGGTGCCCACTCTTGGCCAATTTACGACGTATGTTTCCACGGACACCCAACAACATCTGAAACTCATATCCAGGACCTTTGCCTCGCATGGGTGATTGTGCATTTTCACGAGGATCAGGTAACCCTGGACCCATTGCATGAGAATCTAGAGCCGCCAATGTATGTTCGATGACTGGGAGGTCGTGGGAAGCAATTGCAGCATATGCACCGCGTTCAAGCATTATGTCGATGTGTCCATTCATCGCATCAACGATTGGTTGATATTCAGTTTCTGATATGTTTGCTGATTCAAGATACACACCTTTGCAAATTCGAAAATCCGCCGCACCACCAAGTTGATCGCAAATTGAATTGATGTCATCGCTGGTACGGAACAAACGAGATTGCAATACTGTTCCAATATTTCTGAAGCCTTTTTCATGCATATGTAAAATGATGTCAATGGTTGATTGAGTAACCCGATGATCCTCCATATCTAATCGCACATAAATTTCATTTCTTTGTGCATTTTGTAGTAATCTTTCGATATTCTCGTAGGCCTTTTTTTGATCGATTAACAGGCCTAAAGCTGTAGGTTTGATACTGAGTGTGGCATCCAAATCATTGTCAATAATTGCATCTAAAACACGATTGTATTCGTCGATGAAGAATTGTGCCTCATCAAGAGTTGTAATTTCTTCACCCAGTACATCGACTGTGAAGCAGGCACCCTCTCCAGACAATTTTTTCATCACCTTAACGGCACTCTCGATATCCTTCCCGGCAACATATCTGCGACTGACGCCTGCAACGAAGAATCTGGGCATACGCTTTGTGATTCGTACCATCAAGCGTCCGAACATGCCCACTTCTGAACCCCCCGTCATAGTGGCAATCGGTCTGACGCTCTTTCACAATTGCTCAAACAACATCAGATAATATCGTGCGCGAATGAAGTCCATTCACCACGATTATCTAGCACGATAAACCCGTATTCAGGGTGTTGTAACAAATGTAAACCAATCTCAAGACGAGGGTGGCTCATCAAACCACCCTCATCCCAAATCAAATCCTCACGCCAACCGGTCATTAACCAACGACCCTCGTGACATTGTGCGTCATTGACTGGTCCATTCGTGTTCAAAATTTCAATCGAATTTTTGTCTGGAGACCATTTTGCCACAGTCTCATGACTTAGTGAAAATAGGCACTCATGATTAGCAAACCAAACACGTTCTACTTTAGCACCCAAACGAATCACACCTTTGCGCAGAATATCTCCGGTCCCACCATCCAATTCGGCCCAACCACCACCGATTGAGAATGCCCAAACTGAGTTTTCTACTGCCAACAGTTGTACAACAATATCTCCATCAATTAAATCTTCAATACCCTTCCAATGCAATTCCTTACGTCTCCAGATATCATTAGACGCAGCATCAACACGGTAGATGCCACGATTCAGTGTGCAAAAAACGAGGTCCCCCTGATATTCACATATTGCTAGAGGCTCTGAATCGAGTACATGTGACCAAATCGCGCCTTTGACGTGTTGTGAATCTAATCTATGTGAATCTTTAGCGATTCTTAGAGATGGTAAATCGGGACCATCCTCCAATGGTTGTCGTAAATCAAGTACTGCCATTCTAGCAATTCCAATCTCTCGTTCAACCCATGTTGCTGCCAAATGATGTTCTCCAAGCATTGTCGCTTTCGTGATGTCACCTGAAAATGGCGTCTTTGGTGGGTCAATTTCGATCATTCTTCTCATGTGGAGAAGTGAAATTTCACCCTCGGTCCCAATCATCACAAGACGATGTTGAGATTCCAAGGCCTGCTGCGGCGACAGGTTAGTCGGTGGCAACTCCATGGGCGTCTCCAGACCGAGGTCAGGTAGGGACCACATGAAGGAATGGGCGGCCAAGGCTGAATACAACGAACTGGTTCCGGCGAAATATGACGACCCTACTCATTGTATCTGATGCAGACATCGCATCTACGATTCAAGGGGACGCACTCCTCAATCGTGGAGAGTGGGTGTCAAAAGGAATGTTCGAAGACGCTGAGATATTTGCCCATAATGTAGCAGATGTACACATGTGGTGGCTTCCAGGACGCGTTTTATTTGAAGACCAATTAGATCTTCGATTTGAACAGAGTTATGGAATAAAACCTGAGGAAGTCATTTTCCTATCTCGACATTTTGCAGCATCGGGACAACCGTCACTAACATTGCATGTCATTGGCGTCCCTGGTGAGTCACCCCATGGCGAAATTGCTGAATTTGGTGGAGTCAAGGGAATGGTGGTGCCTCCAAATCCTCGATTCGCAGCATGGTTCAGACTGATGTGTGATGCTGGAATATCCCATGGACTAACGCCAGAATTTGAGCTGACGATTGAAACAACGCATCATGGTCCAATTCTAACAACTCCAACCATGTTCATTGAAATTGGTTCATCAGAATCCCATTGGAATAGAAAGGATGCTGCTGAAGCCTGGGCGGATGTCATGACCATAGGTTTAGGTTTAGATTCTCAAACATACAATGCCGAACAGACTGGTGATTGGTGGTCGCTTGATGAACGACAACGTCAATCGGCCAAAGTAATGATTGGGGTCGGAGGGGGGCACTATGCTCCAAGGCACACAGATGTACTGAGAAAAACTTCATGCTGGGCAGGTCATCAACTTGCAAATTATGCACTAGAAATGGAGAGACCTGAAAGAGACGATTGGGATCCGGATACCGATGAATTACCAGCAGGCGGATGGGCACACGCCATTAGAATTGCAGTCGAAAGTACTCGCAGTGTTTTTCATGATGGTCAAATTATGGCACATTTAGACAGAAAATCGTTCAAAGGGTGGCAGAGACGAGTCATCAAGAGATTACTCTCTGAACTTGAAATTCCCGTTGGAAGAACAGTAGATTTTGAATGAAATCATTCGTTTTTCTCACTGTGCCCGCAGCGACCACAATGCTTGCGATCTCCATGAATTGCAAGGAAAACGCCGTCTCCACACTTGGGACAGAATTCTTGCTTGCGGACTAATTTACCATCCTCAACGGCGTACTTCGACCACTTGGCTGCAGCATTGGGTCCATCTCCCATTACTCCTCACCTCCAGCAATCTCAACTTCTTCTGCAGTGGGCTCTTCTGATTCAGCAGGGGCCGCTGGTGCTTGTTCAACATCATCAGTTCCGACTGCATGTCGTTCAAGAATGTATTTTGGTTCTTTTTCCAATGATTCCTGATCACCATAAACAAAAGCAGAACCAGAGGTCAATGGTTGACCAAATCTAGTGTCTACGGATTTGATAATGATGCGATCCTTGGTTGCACCAGGTTCCATCTTAGCCAATGCTTCAATGATTTTAGCACGTGTAGGCGTAGGTTCTCCAGTGTGTCGCCATTGCCAAGACAATTCAATACGATTCAAAATTGGGTTCTCTTTTCGTTCGGTAATTTCCACATTCATCCCTCCATCAACGTACATTTACCTTCAAGGCATAATTGCCAGGAGTGTCAATTCCTAAAGCACGAGCCACCTCACTGCGAGCTGGATTTAGTACAATAGTGAATCCTTGCCAATCGTGACTGAGAATCGAATTTGGACAGGTTGGGCATTTTAACACAGGAGGTTTGACCTTCTCCATGTCATCTTTGTGCTCCTTCATCCATGCCTTACGTTCTGCATCAGTAGGGTCTTTTCCATGTTGACTGGCAAAAGCCACATCGACAAGCGCCTTCTTAGTCTTGGACCGGATATCATTGTTTGATTTGAGCCACCATCCAAGATTACCTTTCGGTGCCTCAACAATTTGATGGCATTCAGCGCATGCAAAGTCTTGTTCTACCATGTGAATCAATCCTCCTTATCACCATCTAGCCAATCGTGTGCACCCAATGATGGTTGCTTGCAAGTTAATCCAATTTTACTTGACCGAGGATCGTGGGGGTTCAGTGACAATGACACAATACGGGCACGGACCGGTGTACCTTCAGCCAAATGCTTTCCAGACTGTCTGCCCTCAATTCGGCGCAGGCCAATGTTGATATCTATCTGTTCGTCCAGAATCTGACTCTTGTGTAAAAGGGCCTCCATAGGACCAATTCGTACGAATGCACCGAATTCATGCACTTCACTCACTGCACCATCTACAACTTCATTCTGTTCCATTGAGAACAGGAGTGCCTTGAATCGGACCTTCTGATAGATTGCACCATCTCCATGAATGATGCGCCCTCTGCCTTCCAATTCGTGATTAAAGGTGAGAAGGATATAGTTTCCATCATCATCAAATCGACCTTCAAACGCGTCGTGAGCCAAACGGTCAACGTGCTCAGATAGCGACTTACCTTTCTCGATATATTCCGCTGGGATGCGGATCGTGTCCTCAACTTGTTTCAGACTGTACATTTTGTTGCCTCCTAGGATTTACTCTCTTGAGGAAGTGGCATCCAGAGACGGAAGGCCCGCAAGCCCCCCGTCCCTCATCGGCTGCCGCCTCCGGAGGAGAGGTCGTCCAAGACATCTCGCCGACCGAAGACCCCTCTATGAACGCTTCGCCAACTATTGAATTCGGGAAAACTCGTTCTGGGTCACTATGTGACCCATAAACACCCCTTTCACACGAACGTTCAAGAGGCGTTCGGAGTAGAACTATACTAATGGCGAGCGGAACCCTTTCCCAGCGTCGTGTTTCACTCATCATTTTCGGAGTTGTTGCTCTACTGATTGGACAAACATTCTCTCCAGTACTTTTTGACGAATCAGCAGTCACTTCACAAACTGATGGTCGCAATGGTACAATTTGGATAGATGGAGGTCAAGCATGGCCTCAATTTGGACGAACTCCCGGCCATGAATCTGTAGTTCCACCGCATGCACCACCCAATGAAGTTGAGGCGGGAGAATTTGTGAGTATTACCGACCCTGTGCTGAATTGGAGACACTTTCCATCAAATGATTACGGCGTAGATAGCTTGGGCGTCCCCATCGGAGATTTCAGATCCAATATAGACACTGGAGGTATGGCATTGGATTCATGTGCCTCAAACAGTTTGTCACCTATTTTCATCCATCAAAAAACCGTGGGGGGTACTGAGCATGTATTCCTTCGAATCATTGATGGAGATACTAGTCAGTTAATGTGGGAAGTTGACATTGGGGCACTAGATGGATTTGCCAAGGCAACCCCCATTATCGTGGACATCGAAGATGATGGGGTCCTAGAAGTACTGGTTGCTTACGATGTGAATGCACAAGCCACTGTAGAATTGTGGTCCCCAGATATCGAATGTGATGTCACTGGCTGGAAACCTGGTGGAAGTCACGAAACTGAACGATTATGGAGATGGACACATGACACATTCCAATTTGCAGCAGATACCACTTGCAATACATGTAACCATCCACCTGTGGCACAGCCATTGATTGCAGATTTACAATTGGATGGATCCCCAGAATTAGTTCTAGCACTATTAGATGATTTGAATAATGAACCCAATGTGGTCGCACTACCATTGCCAAGTTCAGGAACACCTTCGCCAATGTGGGAAGTCACATTGGACAAAGGCACTCATCCATCCGATCCCGCATGGGTTGCAATAGATGCTGTTTCCTCAGTAGTACTCATCACAACCATTGATCACAACGACGGGAACATGTGGGTGTGGAGATTAGGAGCCACAAGTGGTTCACCTCAATGGAATGGAGCATCACTAGGAAATTTAGATGGCGATACAAATGTCCCTCACGTTCGCTTACCTGGGCCCATCATCACTCAACTTGATAGTGATCCGGCTCCAGAAATGATTGTCACAATCCCTTCGGATTTGGGGGGTTCAACAACAGCAGATGGTGCTGAATTTGTTGGCTTGGAAGTGACTGATGCGAGCGAGGTATTCTCATTCTCAGTCATCAACGGCTATGCAGATGCTCCCCCAACAGCCATCGATACAGATGATGATGGAATCACTGACCGCGTATGTTGGAATACTTGGTACAGAGATGGTTGGTCCACCCACGGAATGGCTGGATGTCACAATATTGCCACACCTACGCCGATTGAAATTTGGCACCGAGAACTTGAGGGGTCATCTGGCACACCCAATGATGAAATCGCAGTAGCAGCCCCAACTCCAATGAATATCGACGGGACTGGTGGACCTGAAATCCTAGTATCTTATGGGCGAACATTACACGCATTGGATGGAGAAGATGGTTCTGCTTCTTCAGTAAACAATGAGTGGGTTGGTGGAATCGATTTACCACACCGCACTTGGGCAGCCCATGCATTAGCTGACGTAGACGGAGATGGTGCGCTTGACTTATTGATTGGAGATATGCTAATTTCTCAAGCAGGGGCTGACGTTAGACCATTTGAGGATGGGCGTGCAATTACATTCAATCCAAGCACTCCGGACCCTAATGAATTGGTCACAGTAACTGGATATTTCGAAAATGCTGGTACAGCATCTACATCTGTTGACACATTTGCACGCATGTATGTAGATGATGTATTGGTTCACACACATCGTGAAGGTATTCTAGACCCAGTTTCCCCTACTGGGAATGGCCAATTTGGTTCATTCACATTCGATTGGTCTGGAGGATTGGGCAATCACACATTCTCACTGCGACTCGATGAACATGCAAATCTAACACAATCACGAACAGATAACGACAATTCAACGACTGTTTTGACAATTATTGCCCCTTACAATGTGAGCATTGGTGTACCAACTGACCCCGTCCGAGTATTACCTGGTAGCCAAGAAGATGTACAACCCCTGATTACCTCAACTGGCAGACTAGATGGATCTTGGACGATGACAATCGATGACTCTGGATTGCCCACGAATTGGACGATTACAGATTTGGACCCTGCGGGTTCAACCAATGTTCAGATTGATGTTGGTGGTACTTGGAGTCCAACACTCAGAGTCACGGCCCCACCCGAAGCCCTTGGTACAGATGCAGGATTTGTAACAATCACAATGACATTGGATTCTGATGCGAATGTCACTCAAACAGCGATTCTAGCCATCGAAGCCGAGAGGACTAGGGGGTTATCTGTACGCGGGCCAGATGGTACAGGCAATTCAAACGGATTTGGAATCCCTGGTTCTGCAGCTGCGGCATGGATTCTCGTAGAGAATCTTGGAAATGCCCCTGAAACGGTAGCATTACAATGGAATTCCACTGCATGGGGCAATGATTTGACATTGCACGACAGTACTGGGACGCAGGTGAATCCACTCACGCTGCAACCTACTGAAATCCGTGAATTAACCGCCAGATTAGATGTTCCTGCTGGAACCACTCTGGGTAATTCGGTATCTACACAACTCACACTTTGTATCGGTGCGGGTCAAACAGAAGAATGTAGTTCCATTGATTTGACATTTGTAGCCAATCAAGTGCAAGTCCTACCACCGCATATTCGCTCGGTCCCAGCAGATGATAGAAGTTGGGCAGTTGAAATCCAATTACCCATCGGCGTAAGTGATGTTGAATGGGACATGGCGACGGCTGGTATGATCATGAATGAATGGTCATGGAGTGCATCAGGAGCATTGACCATTGACGGGACCACGCTTCGTGCTTCTGGAAATCCAGGTGCTAGAATTACCGGCGTTCTTGAGGTCGATATGCCCTATGCCGCCCCTCCAATGCTACATGAATGGACATCAGAGGAAACAAATCATTCAGGACATTCATTGGCGCTATCCATGCAAGTATTACAAATTCATCGAGCAATAATTGAGATTACTTCTCCGACAGAAGAGCCGCATCGAATGGACGTAGAAGTGACTGAGACACTCATGTTAAGATTATCAAATCCAGGAAATGGACCGGATGTTTACGATATTTCATGGTCCATTGTCCCCAATTCAAATTTCACAGAGGATCCTGGTCTGACAATTTCCATTACATCAAGTCAAGTAGCACTCGGTGCAGGAGAACTGCGAAGTGTTCCAGTACAATTGACATTACCTGAAGATATGGCTGCCGCAATTGGAATGGAGTTGGCTTTTGAAATGTCATCGCAAGGTGATCTCTCAGTGAATTCAATCGATACTCTGCTCATTGAAGCACGACAAGATCACCAATGGGACATGGTGGCCGAATTCAATGGATTGAATTATTCAAATGGGATGACGATTGATGCGAATCCAAATGACATTTTATCCATCATTTTGCATACTACAAATTCAGGAAATCTAATCGATGATATCATTTTGACACCATCAATTTCGGTTCAAGCAACTAATGGTGATGCAGGAATTGGATGGACTGCATATGGTGGGCAATCAGGAGATATAACTGTAAACGAAACTGGTTCAATCAATATTGGAATCAATGTTTCGGCATCCGCTTGGAAAGATACTGTTGCAACAATTAGTTTCAATGGATTGAGTGACGATGTAACAATCGATCCGTTCGTCATCCATGTCAATACTATGCATGTTCCTGGCTGGTGGATTTTAGCTGGCGGGGCGAATCTAGACATCGATCGTAATGGTGCCAATATCACACTAGTTGTAGAGCAACGTGGAAACTCACCTGCCACGCCATTCGTAAATGGGTGGGTCGATACAGAAGGATGGATGATTAATTTAAGTCAGAATTTACCACAATTAGACCCTGGAGAAAGTGCCAATTTCACTTGTGGGATAATTCCCCCAAGTGGGGCGATTTCTGGCCATACTGTCGAGTTAACATTGAGTGCAAAGAATGGAGATGGTTCCGGCGAAGGTCAAACGACTCTACCACTCAGAGTTGCCGCTTGGCACGATTATACCCTCACAACTGAGGAAGTTTGGACAATTTCATCTACGGGAGGTTTACCATTGGCCATGTTATCCAATCATGGCAATGCACCTACAACCATTGATGTGGAAATTATTGGAATGCCTGAAGGATGGACACTTCAAGGGCCGACAAAAGTCAGCCTTGGAGTAGGCGAGAGTGCAGGCATCCCCATTTCTGCAATTCCGACATCTAGTGGCACTGGATTTGGAGAGGGTGTCACAATTCGTACGATTGACGAGATGGGGACGCAACGTGAATCAACTCTGACCCTGACGGAAAGTGATCGATCATGGGCAACTAGCCCAGTACTCTTTGGAACATCAGGAGATGCACTTGAACTTGAATTCAATCCTGGATTTGAAGTTAATTCTGTCCAACAAGGAGGCAATACACTACAACAAACTGACGACGGTGGATGGTTATGGACGGTGCCAATATCTGATGAAAATGGAACAGTTACAGTTGATGGGACACTGTTGGAATACTGGGCTAGGGTGAGAACACCCCCCTCCAGAATGGGTTCGTGTTCTGTGTTTTCAATTGATTCAAGTCAACTCGCTTCATGTACGCTACACAATGGAACAGATGCCATAGATTGGACTGCAATCTTACGTGACGAAAACGGATTTGTGATTGACCTAGTCTCTGGACATCTAAATGCTAATACAACCCTTGCAGCAATCAACCTCTCTGGAACCAATTGGAACCCCACACCAGGCCAACATACATTGAGAGCCACTTTAATGGATGGCAATGGTGCACTAATTGCTCAAAGTGAACGTGATGTTTTGATTAGAGATTCACAATGGAATATTGGGATCACAGCAGTTGAATTACGTGTTGAAGGCGAGCAACAACATGTGGTCGTCTCTATTACTCGAACCAATCAATCGAAACTAGCCAATGCTGTATGTAATTTACAATTATCTGAATCCGATGGGGCGTGGACTGCAACCCATAGAGTTGCGATTGCGGGAGAACTTGCCCCTCAAATTGTAATCGATAGACCTCCACTTGAAGATGGGCGAACAATCGACCTTGAACTTCGATGTTCAGAGCCATGGGATGTCGACCAAAATCCAGATGACGATACTGGTTTAATCATCTTAGCAAACAAGATTGTGCCACCAACGGATGGACTGGATTATCCATTGTTAATTGGTGGCGTTGTAGTGATGTTTGGAGTCATGAGTTTGCTAGGGATGATTCGGCCAGAGATTCGTACAAAGAAAATTCCACGACAAAATAAACCTTCAAAATCGAAAAGAAATGTGATGAAAGAACGTTCAAGTGAAGAAATCATTGAAGTCTCTGATGATATTTTCATTGATGATGAAGAGATTGAACAAGAGGTAGAACAGACCCCTGAACCTAAAGAAGACATCGATGTAGTTGAGGAATCGGCAACACCAATGGATGAGTTTGAGTCGCGTTTACAGCGATTACGTCAACGCCGCGAAGGACCAGGTGGGGCATAATTGAGTGATCGAGTTGCAGGGCCCACTGCCCCATTTTACACATTTGACCCGATTAAAGGTGAAGGGTTTGATGCTCTTATTGCGGCACTGAAAACACCCAGAGATAATGATGAACTAGACACATTTCTAGAGATTTATCCTGAAATACGCAAAGTGCTTGAAAAAGAAGGTGCTGATTGTTCAAACGGGGCCGCTAACATTTCATGGGACTCTGCAACGATTCTTTTCGTCGCGTATCGCGAAACTCAATCAGACGGAAGTCCAGGATTGCCATTGGAACGAGGAATTTCCATGGAACGTCTTGGGCGATTTCCCACAAAAGATGGGAATGCAATTGCTTATCTTAGAGCCAATCTAAGAGAAAATAAAGACTCGCAAATCATGGCACCATTACTAGATCAACTAGACATTGGTTTGCGAAATGAATCCATTGGCGACAATTCACTCAGCGAAGGATTTGCGGGATTGACACTGCATGGATGGCTTTCTGCAACCCAAGTGGGTGAACTGCGTTTAGCATTACAAAAATCAAAATGGAAGGTTGCAAATAATGAGGAATTTGACGGAGGTGTAGCAGATGTTGCAAGACATCTGTTGATTATATTAAAAAGTGCAGAAAAACGAAGATGTGGGATCTTGATGAGAGCCCATTCATAATCAGAATTGCTTACCTGTAAGTCGTTCATACATGCTCCCATAGAGTGATGCTGTTTGATCGATTATCGTTTGAGGTAGTGAAGGAATAGGGGGCTCTTCCGTTCCGGCTTCACGAGCAGCATACAATTCAGAATAATGGCCCGTTTCAAGATAGTGTTCACGGACAAATTCCTTTGAGAGTGATACAATCTCTCCACGTTCATAATCATCGGCAGCCCACCAACGATCTTCATCCAAAGTGCCAAACGAATCCACCAATACTGGTACTCGGCCTGGGCCAAGTGCGAATTCCTTTTTTCCATCAACATGAATGAGGCCGCTCTTTGCTGCTTCTGTTTCAATGATGGCATCTACCTTCACAACAATTTCTAGAATTGAATCGAATTCTTCATCAGTTAAATTAGAGATTTCTAGCGCTTCTTTTCGATCCAGTAAACGATCGAATTTCTCAAACTTAGTAGATACTTCCAGATATGGTTTTGGTAGTTTGATACCCTCAGTCAATTCCACACCCGGTTCAAAACCAAATTCAGATGAATCTACGTCACCTCGCTTCCATCGCCTCCAGCCTCCACCTGCTAGATAGTGACGACAGATGACTTCGAGAGGGACAAACACATTTTCCATATCTTGAGGAATAGCTCCAGGTTCACGTATGACATTGAATCGACGGGCCAAGACTCTATCTGGAGCATTCATCTCAATGATATGAGTATCACAGATACCTGCGGCTTCAACCAGTTCAAACCAATGACAGGATGTTCGATTCAAACTCTCGCCTTTTCGTGGCACTAAGGAAGGTATGATTTGATCGAATACTGAAATTTGATCCGTGTATCGAAATTCAATGACATCTGGGTCATCTGTACTCCATACTTGTTTGACCTTGCCAGAGTAAAGTAATCCCGCCATGTATCCACGCCTATCGAATCCGTCCTTGAACATTGGCAACGGCTAACCATCTCAAATTAATCCGAGAGCGTCTTCAATTCTGTTTAATTCTGGCCCCGCAGTTTGAGACCCCACCCAAGCACCATGATCGGTTGCAACGCAACCAGAACCAACATACGGCGAACCAAAACTAACGGTTCCAACCATGGCTGAAACACCAAGTATTTTCTCAATGATTTCAACCTCAGATTCAGTCACATCTGGATGGACAAGGATACCTTTGTTGTTACAGACTGCTACACTTCCAGGAATATCATTACCAGCAATATTCACTGCAACACAGTCCACCTTAAGAGTCTCAGACAGCACATCAAGACCTTCTTTGGGCAATACTGGGCTAGCAATAGCTCCATTCTCATTGACAACCAGTAGGTTACCGGCTGCATTGACACCGCTCTCCATGACAACTACATCGCCAAAAGATGTGAGGCGATCAATGTCCTCCTCGGATGCGATATCTGCGACCGCAATTCCGTGAGTATTTCCTGCGATTAAGCTGCCAACAAGTGCACTGCCATCCACCGATAATTGTGCGACTTCAAGGCCCAAGGCATCCTCTAATGCCTTGACTTCTTTTTTTGACAATTGTATTGGTGCAAAAATCACATTGCCGACAGCAGCAATATGGACTCCAATCTGACTAGTGCCAAGTAAATCAGACGAAATCAGAGTCATGTGTATACCTCGTAAACTGATGGCGTCGACTCCATCTCTTAGCGATACCGATACCGAAGTGCTCAGAGATTGTGTACAGAGCCTTACGGCCTAGTAGAATAATGCGGGGGAAAAGAAGTGGACCCCGGCCGACCGAAGTCGACCGGAGTCCGGAAAGAGGAGTGAAGGAGGCACAGCGACTCACTTTCCCGTGGACTCTCGTACCACAGTACAGGTAAAGACGCAGGAGGGCTTGACTTCTGGGTTCGGAATGGGACCAGGTAGACCCCTCCGCTGTGGCCGTGCACAACTCCTCTTCGAATTTGAATCGACAAATCTTTTGGACAGAGGCCCACACAGGTGCGTGTGGAAAATAAAGAAGATGCTCGAGCGATTAGTGCTGCTGGGCTGAACACCTCGGCGAACCTTGGTGCTTACACCCGCAGTCTATCGAACCGATCTTTTATCGGAGCTCTGAGATACCTCGTCTTCAGGTTGACTTCGAGCTTAGATGCTTTCAGCTCTTATCCATTGGAGTGTGGCTACCCAGCATTGCCTTAGCAGACAACTGGTAGACTAGTGACTCCGAGACTCCGTTCCTCTCGTACTAAAGGGCCCTTCCGATCAGGCATCAATACGCCTCAACCACAAAGCAACAAACCTGTCTCACGACGGTCTAAACCCATCTCACGATCCCTTTTAATGGGCGAACAACCCCACCCTTCCCAGCTGCTGCACCAGGATAGGAAGAGACGACATCGAAGTAGCAAGCCACCAGGTCGATGTGAGCTCTTGCTGGTGACAACTCAATTATCCCCAAGGTAACTTTTCTGTTATCTACTGCCCCCATAAATGAGGTACTTGGTTCGTTAGGCCCTGCTTTCGCATCGTCGATCGTTATTGTGCCGATCCACGTCAAGCCAGCTTTTACCCTTACATTTAGCGGTGGAGACTGAACCACCTAAGCTGACCTTTGGGCACGCTTGTTATCATTTCGAGCGCGTGGCGCCCCACCCAAACTGCCCACCTAGCGGTGTTCTCATGAAGAGTTAGTACAGTTACACACTAAGGACGGTGTCTCTATGGTTGACTACTCTCGGGACTGGCGTCCCGAGGATCAGCGTCTCCCGTCTACTCAGCACGTAATGTGCGACTGTACAACGCCAGGTTGCAGTAAAGCTCTACGGGGTCTTCGCTTGCAGGTTGAGGTTAC
>JASLKP010000040.1 GCA_030747485.1 Candidatus Thalassarchaeaceae archaeon
GAAGGTTCGTCGCCTTCCACGCGGTCTTATGTCGGATGACATTGGCTCTGTCATGTTAGACGAAGAAGAGGAACTTATTGCTCCCGATGTTCCGATCAAAGCAAACCCTGCAATTCCTGTTGCGATTGGCATTTTACTCATACTTGGAAGTCTTGTAGGATCTCTCCTCGCGGCAACAAGTGCGTATGTATTCTATATTGATGATGAGTTTCGGGCAGCTGCAGGTTATGATAATGAAACAAATGCGTCAATCGATATGATGGTTGAATCTGGAATTGCAACAGTATCAGTAATTTTGTATAGTGCTATGTCAATCGGTTTACTTATTTCCGGAGTACTCTTGTTCAGGAAGAATCCATTCGGTGTGAAACTTGGTGTTATCAGCGCTTCGTTGTTTGTCTTGACAAATTTAATTACAATGATATGGCAATATTTTATCAGCGAAGATTACGGTTTTGAGAGTTCGATAGGGACTGAAATAATCCTATTCTTTGCCTGTGGTTTATTCTGTATGACATTACCATTAATTCCGATACTAATGCCTGAAGGCAAAGCTGCATTGTATCGTGAACCAGTGGTTCTCAGTCTATCTGAAGAAGAGTGACTCAACCTTCTTGTGGCCATTTTTTCTTTAGTGCAGCTCGGAGATCGTCATTCATCTTCGCATCCCACCAATT
>JASLKP010000041.1 GCA_030747485.1 Candidatus Thalassarchaeaceae archaeon
ATCGATGTATCATCATTGGATGGATTCGCATCTGCGGCCAAATGAATGAGACAATCGACACCTTCCAATACCGCAGATAATTCTTCATCAGAAACTGAGGTTAAATTCATCTCGATGTCGACTCGATTTCGTGCATTTTCGTCGTCGGTATTCCGTCCGGCTGCCAACCAATCATCGAGTGGCCGATCAATTCCGGTCACATTGTGACCAAGTGCAGTCAGATGATCGTGAACGATGCCACCAATCAGTCCCGCTGCACCGGTTATCGCGACACGCATGGCTTGTCGAGTCGGCTTCAGGTCAAGAGTTTGCTTCCAAAGCCACATCCGTCACACTCATGACTGAATCGCGGCCGTAGGCCGCGCGATGTCCGACGTCCTCGAGGCTGAAATCGTCCCTTCCGGTGGTCTCAAGACCGGATGGATTGATTTGGGCAAGAAGGAGATTTTCCGAGACATTTGGGTTGTGGTGTTCTATCTTGGCCTTGCTCTTCCTTACGCATTTATTGGATATTGGATCGGGACGATTGCGTTGTATGATTTTGACATTTCAGAGTCCACGATTGTCCTCGGTTTGATGGTTCTCAAAGTCCCATTTTTCTTGCGATTGTTTTGGGCTCAACCAGTCGAAAAGTGGACACAATTGCCATTGGGTCGTCGACGAAGCTGGATGC
>JASLKP010000042.1:0-300 GCA_030747485.1 Candidatus Thalassarchaeaceae archaeon
CAACGGGTGCTGGTTTTTCTTCCTCACCAAAGCATCCTGAAAGGACAGAACACAGCATCAGAAGTGTCAGAAACAGTGCAAACTGGACCCGCCTCATGGATTCCCCTCCGGCCCTATGGGGCCGGGTTCTCGGCTTCAATCCGACGGTTGGCTCGGAATCTCAACCAGAGCACAGAAGGAACCGATATGGCAAAGATGGAAGCAAACCAAGTGAGGATGGATCCGGCAACCACACCATACTCCGGCAAAGTGTGTGTGGCCAGCAGCGCATAGAAACTGACAGACATTGCGCCAAGCATC
>JASLKP010000042.1:310-665 GCA_030747485.1 Candidatus Thalassarchaeaceae archaeon
TGGTGAGGAAAATCGCCGGGAAAACTGAGGCCATTCCAGCCAGCAAAGGTGAACCCAATTGTGAGAGCCAAACCGCGGCACCAATCGCTGTAGCGGCTGCCACTCCACGCATGGCCAACGTCAGTGGCCCCACTCTGTTTTGGCCTCGGGGTGCCGGTCGATGTTCAAGTGAAATCCACAGACCAAGAACGAGACCGATTAACAAAGCGCCAAGCCCCACGGTCATCGAGACCTGTTCAGGGAAGATTGAGACTGAGATTATGGCACCTGCAAACCAGACACTGAGATTGATGCTGGTGATGGTTGCCAAGCGCTTGCCAAATGTCCAGTTGGGAATCTTGGGTGGAATCACACG
>JASLKP010000043.1:0-378 GCA_030747485.1 Candidatus Thalassarchaeaceae archaeon
ATCGTGCATCCAAAGGTAGACTGTGCAGTAGACACCGCTTGCAGGCTGCATCTGGTGGACTCCACCATCTGCGACACCGTCATTGTCAGCATCTTGCAGGAAGTCAATCTCCGAAGTTGGTGCATCGGTTGCTGCATCATCAATCAGGTCAATTGCAATCGTGTCTGCATCGTTGTCCACTGTAATCGAGAAGTAGTTCTCGTAAGCGCACAATGAGGTTTCTTCGACTGACCACATCAACTGGTCGACTGGGTGGTCGTTGTCAGCCATGAGGCGACTTAGATCCCAAGTCAAGTTGTTGGCGTCCTCGTCATCTTCCATGACATCCCAGAACCAGTCTAGCTGGAGGGAGCCGTTGGTAGTCTCGACGTAGGTGTT
>JASLKP010000043.1:388-662 GCA_030747485.1 Candidatus Thalassarchaeaceae archaeon
CCGGGTTCACAATGAAGTTCACCGTTACATCAGATGCTTCCGCGTTTGCGTTTGCATTGTCCGTCAGGCTGAGAACGATGTCACAGTTGCCACCGGCCTCGTTAGAGGTGTGCTCAGCAATCGTGAGAACGTTCGACATGATGTCTGTGGAGAATGGCACACAATTGCTGCCTTCGTCCTCAGTCCATGTGTATACCTGTGGTACCGATTCTGTGTTCCAATCCGTCTGCGACTGTTCGTTTGCCATATCGACGATGTACGAGCGTGTTGCGTT
>JASLKP010000044.1 GCA_030747485.1 Candidatus Thalassarchaeaceae archaeon
TGGGAAACCACCTACTCGTGCTATGATGCCTCACCTGGCTACGTGATGAACAACTCAGGTAGCTGTGGTGGTATTGTAACACAGATCAATGCAGGTCCGTTCTCTACGGTAACCAGTATTGGTAACGGTGTTCTCAACAATGGTTCGATGATCAGCCCGTGGATGCCAAGCAAGTTGACTGTTGACGCAGACGCAATTGTCCACGAGGGTAACCTCCTAGACTTGACCGTCCTACACATGGGCGGCCCAGCATCTGATGTTGGATTGTACATCCGCAGCCTAGCCATGGCAACCAACCTGAACACAGGTGAATCAGTTGCTGTGCCTGGTGGCCGTGCAGAGTACGTCAGCCCATCATGGCGAAGCAGCCCAGGTCGAACAATCACTGTTGACGGTGTCCTATGGGACTGGCTCGGCAGTAACTTCCTGAACGAAGCTGACGACATGATGCCTGGTGCAGTGGCTGTTAACGCAACCACACAAGCACACATGCGTGTAACATGGGATTCGAACTACATGTTCGTTGCACTTGTTGGTCCAACATTCGTCAGTACTGACGGTCTGTTCTACCTAGATACGACCGCTGGTGGTTCGTCCACTGGTGACAACTGGCACTCACAGCACACTCTGCCTATCCAGGCAGACTACATGCTGT
>JASLKP010000045.1 GCA_030747485.1 Candidatus Thalassarchaeaceae archaeon
CGCCAGGCAAGTGCCGTATTATTACGACAGCGTGGGGAAGACGGCGCGGTGGGACCGACCGGAGGATTTCAAGGAGGAGGACGCGGATACGGATGCGCGCGAACGGCGAGACGAAGACGATTGGTCGGGGACGTCGCGCGAGGACGCGGAGATGGAGATCGGTGAGGCGTTCGATGTGAGTGAAGACGACGACGCGTCGATCGAGGTGGCGCCGGAGATGGAGGGGGAGATGGAGGCGGAACCGATGCCGGAACCGGAGCCGGAGCCGGAACTGGAGCCGGAGCCGGAGACCGAACCAGAGCCGGAGACCGAACCAGAGCCGGAGCCGGAGCCGGAGCCTGAACCGGAAATGGAACCAGAGCCCGAGCCGGAGATGATTCCAGAACCACCAAGAATCGAGCAAATGGCGTCGCAAAAGATCGTCGTACCGCAAGGCACGGACGCGGACACTGCGCTGATGTTCCTACGCGAATGGTTGAGCGTGAACAGAGTTCCGATTGACTTTCACGCGTCTGCGGTTGATACTGTCGAAAAGGTATCGGATACGTTCTTGCGAGTCAGCAAGCAAATGCGCAAGTTGAAGAAGGATCTGCACGTGCGCACGGGCGCTGAGGACAATTCGGTCGTGTTGCAGCAGGTGACGTCTGA
>JASLKP010000046.1:0-356 GCA_030747485.1 Candidatus Thalassarchaeaceae archaeon
TCAACAATGCCATCTGAATCCCCATCAGCCCCAGGAATGTGATATGGACCTGAACTTGTGCCATCAATATCATTGAGGCCGTCAGCGTTGTAATCTACATTTATACATACATCTAGAATTCCATCGTTATCGTCATCAGGATCCCACATATCGAGCAAACCATCATTGTCGTCATCGGTATCTGCATTGTCTGGAAGGTCATCACCATCATTATCGGGGTCTAAGAAATTTGGAATTCCATCGCCATCTAAATCTCCATCAACAATGGTGGTAAACATTGGTGCATTCGGATGATACAATGCTTCCAAAGCAACAAAGTCAACAAGTCCGCTATACTGTGCGTATTGAGGTAGTGT
>JASLKP010000046.1:366-631 GCA_030747485.1 Candidatus Thalassarchaeaceae archaeon
TAGGCTAGATGCATTATATGGATCAGCATCTACAATATCTAGGACTCCATCATTATCATCGTCGGTGTCAAAGTAATCTGGCAGTGAATCTCCATCATAATTGCAGGGCCATGTGAATTGGTCAATCATACCATCATTGTCATCATCTTCATCATACGAGCCAGGTCCAGATCCATCAAAATCCTCATCAGGAACTCCATCATTGTCGTGGTCCCATGGGTTTTGGTCTGATAAGTATCCAGCTGGAATTACATCTCCAGTCCAT
>JASLKP010000047.1 GCA_030747485.1 Candidatus Thalassarchaeaceae archaeon
ACTTTCTGGCCTTGGCAGAGGGGTGTTAAACTCCGCCAAGCACGTTTTCAGGTTCCGCGCGATCAAGGAGATTAAGCCAAAGAGGAAGAAACAGTGAGGGTAGCCTCTGTTTACATTGGGAGTTCATTCTTCCCAGTTGTTCCTCTCCCCGACCTCGGCTAGCTTCTGGGAGATTCGGGTGTAGAGCCACCACGACATTACCGAGATTCCGATTACAGACACAGTGAGGGAGACCAGGAAGCTGGACATTCCGAATTCACCGGTCCTCCCACCGGGTCCATCTCCCAGTCTGCTTGTTGAACCTCAGTCCTGCCTTCTTCATCCACTTGTTGAACTTCGTAGCGCCTGCTCCGGTGGCGATGATGAATTCCTCCCTGTCCTCCTGGGCCTGGATGTATCCCTTTGCGGCGATAGTCTGGTCTATCCACTCGTCAATGCTCATCAGGACTCCCGAGAGCGTGCTCGACTCCAGTGCCGCCTCCAGCTCCTCCGCCGAGGCGCCGGCGGACTCGAGGTCCCTCATCATCAGGTCCGTGATCGATCTGGACTTGTCCTTCCTCGGGGGCTTGATGACTGGGTGGCGCGGCTTCATCTTCGGGTCGATTGTTATCCTGGAGCCGTTGT
>JASLKP010000048.1:0-291 GCA_030747485.1 Candidatus Thalassarchaeaceae archaeon
AGAAAATGGACTTGATGAAGAGATATTTTTTACTATGCATCAAGAATTGCCGAATATGATTTACGGTGAAAAAAATTAGGTATCTAACACGGCCCCTACGGGGCCGGTTATGGGTAATGGTCATACACTAGTTTTCACGATACATGCAATCGGGTGTACTTATTCTAGGACTTGAAGGAAAAGTAGCATTGGTTTTTGGAGTGGCTTCCGAAGATTCTATTGCATGGGCAATTTGTCAAAGATTAGCACAGGCAGGATGTAAATTATATTTAGGATATCAGAAAAGATTTA
>JASLKP010000048.1:301-618 GCA_030747485.1 Candidatus Thalassarchaeaceae archaeon
TAGCAGGTTTTTATCCCCTTGATGTAGGTAGTGACGACACAACTGCTGAATTTTTTACAGAATTTAGTAAAGAAAATCCAAACTTGAAAGTAGATGTAATGGTACATGCAATTGGTTTTGCACCAAGAGAATGTTTTGATAGGCACATATTATTTGTAGATGATGAAGCAATAAATACGGCAATTACAATCTCAGCAAATTCATTACAGCGAATCATGCGGCATGCTATGCCTTATCTGAACACAAATTCATCAACAATTACCCTTACTTATGCAGCATCAACGAGACATGTTCCAAATTATGGTGTAATGTCTATT
>JASLKP010000049.1 GCA_030747485.1 Candidatus Thalassarchaeaceae archaeon
CTCGGGTGTCCTGATGAGCATAGACGAGTGGATAGACCAGACGATCGCCGCCAAGGGATACATCCAGGCGCAGGAGGACAGGGAGGAATTCATCATCGCCACC
This sequence comes from Candidatus Thalassarchaeaceae archaeon, assembly GCA_030747485.1. GTDB lineage: Archaea > Thermoplasmatota > Poseidoniia > Poseidoniales > Thalassarchaeaceae > MGIIb-P. The sequence continues at coordinate 104 of JASLKP010000049.1, forward strand.
GGCGCAGGGGCTACGAAGTTCAACAAGTGGATGAAGAAGGCAGGATTGAGGTTCAACAAGCAGACCGGAAGATGGACTCGGTGGGAGGACCGGTGAATCCTGGATGTCCAGCTTCACGGTCTCCCTAACTGTGTCCCTAATCGGAGTCTCGGTGATGTCATGGTGGCTTTATTCCCGAATCTCCCAGAAGCTGGCCGAGGTCGGCGAGAGGAACAACTGGGAGGAATGAAACCCCTGTCCGCCGGCTCCCGTTCCAGCATGGGACGACCGACGACTCCTTCAACTGACAGCGAGTCCGCGTACTGATGGATTACAAGATGGTGAGTGCGGGAACGCGCAAAGAAGGCGACCAAGGGGTGTCAGAGAACAGCGAGGAGCTGGTGGCGGCGTTGGACGCTAAGGTCAAGGACGCCATCAGACTCGGATGGCGAGCTGTAGGCGAAGTCGTCACAGGCCCAGATGGCAGGTTGAGCCAGGCGATGGTCAGACCGCGCTGAGGCCTAG
>JASLKP010000004.1 GCA_030747485.1 Candidatus Thalassarchaeaceae archaeon
TCGATGTCGATGGTGAATTTGTAACACATCTCTGTTGGCTGATTCCCCGCTTACCATTGGAGGTTAAGTGATGTCATATTGGTTAAGTGTCGATACTGATGATCGTTGTCATTTACCATCCAAGCGCGGTCATCCACATCGATCCAGTTTGAAGATGCCACACTGGCGAACCGATGGTTATCGAGCATCATCCGAGTTGCTGAATGCTACAGATTGTTTCATCGAGTGGGTTCGTGACGGCCCTCAGGTCACAATCTTCCTCATTGCTGAGCAACTTGATTGTCCAGAATTCACCCATCGAATGGAATTACTGCGAAATTTCGAGAATATTACCTTCGCTTGTCATGGTTGGGGACATCGTTGTTGGGCTGCATGGCCAATCGATACCGCTGGGTTTTCTGAGATGTTGGTTGCCGCAAGAAATCGAATTTCTACGTTTGCACGTTCATCATGGAGACCCTGGTTTCGAGCACCTGCAGGTTACATTGCTCCATGGATGGCAGCCCCGTTGGCTGCATCGGGTTTTGAATTAGATTCGTCAGTCAACCCATCTCGCTGGGTCGCACGAAAAATGGGTGGAGATTGGAATGCAGTGATTACTGCAATGGAGCAAACGGGCCTCGTTGAACGACCATGGCTAACAACTTGGATTGGCCCTGCTTGTGGGCCTGCACTGAGTTTGTTTCCATTTTCAGTTGTCGCAAGGAAAGCATGGCTTCAATCGTCGAGGGGTCGTGAATTAAATCCGATTGAAAATGATGTAATTACTCTATATTGGCACTTGTTGGATCATGGCCGAAAAAAAGGGCTTTGGCAGCCCCCTATTCACCCTTCATGAATACATCTACTCTCATTTTCAATTTACAAAGCGTAATATGGAGCGTGTTCGGCCCATCATCTGTCCTACGGACAGAGATTTGGGAATCCGACCCTTGGAGTGAATTGAATGTCAGAGCCTAAGTATCCCGGAATTCCGACAACCACCGATGGTGCTGGAAACGTTGTATGGGTTGAAAGTCACATTACAGATGGTTCCTGTGCCTATCCAATTACCTCATCTACTACAATGGGAGTTGGATACAACTTAGAGGTTGCAAACGGTAAGGAGAATCTTTGGGGAACTCGTCTTGCATTTCTTGAACCAGAATCGGAGCACTCCTCTGCCTCCGCAGCGGAGGGCTTTGCTGTTGCTGGTGGCAGAGTGACTAATTTCACCAGCGGCCAAGGCTTGATTTTAATGAAGGAAGTACTCTATGTCATCAGCGGAAAGCGCTTACCAATTGTTTTCCACATCGGTTCTAGGGCGATGACAAGTCACTCTCTGAATGTTCATGCTGGGCATGATGATATCATGGGTGTATCCGATACTGGTTGGGGGATTCTCTTTGCTCGAAATGCTCAAGAAAGTGGAGACATGGCTCTTATCTGTCGACGAGCCGCAGAGAATAGTCAAACTCCATTCTTCAACGTCCAAGACGGTTTTCTGACTACGCACACCATTGAGAATGTACGTCTTCTTGAGCCAGAGATGATGCGAGACTTTGTTGGAAACCCTATGACAAAACTTCGGAATTTGTTTGACCCATACCACCCCATCATGACTGGAGTTGTACAAAATCAAGACGCGTACATGAAGGGTAAAATCGCGCAACGACATTTCACGGACCAAGTCAAGCCAGCAATCATGGAAGCAATGCGTGAGTTTGGTGACTTAACTGGTCGCAACTACGACCTCGTTGAAGGCTATCAGATGGAAGATGCAGAATTTGCAATCGTCGGGATAGGTTCGATGATTGAAACAGCAACAGCAGTTGTAGATCGCCTACGCGAAGAGGGCCGAAAGGTCGGTTGTGTACACGTTACATGTTTCCGTCCATTCCCTGGGCAAGAATTGGCACGAATGATTGGGGGTTGCAAATCTGTAGCCATTCTAGAACGCATGGATGATCCCCTAGCTGGAGATAATCCACTTACTGCAGAGACCAAGGCTGCCCTCTTCGATGAAGGATTTAGCCCAGTTGTACACTCTGGTGCCTACGGCTTGGGTTCACGTGATATCACTTCAGCAGACATCATCGCGGTGTATGACTTGCTTGCATCCGATGAAAAATCTCGTTACTTCACACTTGGTATTGACCACCCAACCGTTCTTGAGCGCACTCAAACAGTTGACGGTCGTCCAGAGGGCTCTTTCAGTATGCGTGGACATAGTGTTGGTGGATTTGGTAGTGTAACCACGAACAAGGTCATCGCCACAATATCAGCCGATTTATTTGGAAAATATGTCCAAGCTTATCCAAAGTATGGTTCAGAAAAGAAGGGCTTACCTACCAATTTCTATCTCAGTATCGCTGATGAACACGTACGCATTCACCACGAACTCGACATCCTTGATTTTATTGCTGTACAAGATGTCAATGCATTTTCTACCGGCAATCCTCTCAAAGGCCTCAAGAACGACGGAACTGTATTCATTCAATCAACTGCAGAAAGTCCAACAGTGGTCATTTCAAAATTGCCGACATGGGCTCAAAATGAAATCAATAATCGAAATCTCAATGTGCTTTACTTAGATACTGCTAAGATTGCAAGAGAAGTCAGTAGTAGCGCAGATCTTGTAGTTAGAATGCAAGGTATTGTGTTGCTTGGGATATTTCTCAAATCCACCCCATTTGCTCAAGGTATGGATGATGCAGACATGTATCCTGCCATTGAAAAATCACTAAGAAAATACTTTGGAAAACGTGGTGAACAAGTGGTTCAAGACAACCTTACCTGTGTTCGACGTGGTTATGATGAAGTACAACTAATCACAGCTACTGATATTGCTACAATGGAGGTGAAACCTTGACCATCAATTTGCCAACTGCTCATGATGCCGAGTTCTTCGATAAAGATGATTTTGAGAAGCGCATCATTGGTGCTTACAACGACGGCTCAGCCTCAGAATCCTTGCCTGCTGACATCGTACATGCTCGTTCAATCATTGGTCCGGGTTCAGGCAGATTCCGAGATTTCTCATACATTGCCCCTGAAATTCCAGAATTCATTGCTGAAGCATGCGTTGGGTGCATGGATTGTGTTACCATGTGTCCAGACACTGCAATTTTAGGAAAGGTAGTTGATGAGGAAACACTTGACATCAATATTCAACAACTTCCAGAGGAAGATCGTGCTGAGATGGATCGGCTATGGCCCAAGACTCGCAAATATTGGGATAATCGAGAGAAGAAAGGTCAGAAACCAGGTCGCTTCGGAATTTTCATTGACCCTTCAAAGTGTAAAGGATGTGCAGAATGTGTTACAGTTTGTGGCGACAAAGATGCATTAGCGATGGTTAGTAAGGAGAAGTTCGGGCTTGATCATCATCGAAGGTTATGGGAATTCTATCAAGCACTTGGTCCAACCGATCACGATTACATCAATGAGAAGTCATTGATGGACATGATGCTTGCAGACGAGTCACTTCTCTACGTTGGTGGAGCAGGTTCGTGTGCAGGCTGTGGAGAAGCTACTGCGTTACGGATGATGACTGCAGCCACCGGATTTGTCTATGGTAAGGAAAACTTTGGAGTTGTAAATTCCACAGGTTGTTCAACGGTATATGGTTCAACATATCCGTTTAATCCATGGGATATTCCTTGGACTAATTCTCTATTCGAAAACGGTCCAACTGATGCAATGGGCGTTCGTGCACGCTGGGATCAACTCGGTTGGGAAGACAAGAAACTCTGGGTTGTCGGTGGGGATGGTGCCATGCTTGACATTGGCTTTGGTGCACTTTCAAGAATGCTATCTAGTGGCATGAACATCAAGGTCCTCGTCCTTGATACTCAGGTATATTCCAATACGGGGGGCCAAGCCTCTACGGCCTCATTTACTGGTCAGGATGCTAAATTTGCTGCCCACGGCAAGGACATCCACGGTAAGACCGAACAGCGGAAGGAGATTGGTACTCTAGCAGCCATGCACCCTCACGTTTATGTTGCTCAAACTGTGACCGCATTGCCCAATCACTTCTACAAATGTATCATGGAAGCAAATGAGTTTGACGGACCAGCCGTCATTAGCGTGTATACGACTTGTCAACCTGAGCACGGCGTTGCTGATGATGCAGCAACACGCCAAGCACGCTTGGCTGTCGACACCCGTGCATTCCCCATCTATGTCTTTGATCCTCGCAAGGGTCCACGAATGAGTGACAAGTGGAGTCTACGAGGCAACCCGAGTCCAAGTCGAGATTGGCATCGAAGGAAGAATGATGATGGTGAGTTTGAGGATGTCATGTTCCGTGATTTTGCAATCACTGAAGGGCGATTCCGTAAACAGTTCAAGAATGGTGAACCTAGTGAAATGATTTTTGCAGCCGAAGACGATCGCCTCGGTTTTTGGCATCGATTACAAGATTTGGCAGGCATTGAACGAAAAATCGCCGAAGAATGAGTGACAGCAAGCCATTTCTCGCACGCGCGAGCGCATTACGTGAAAGGACTAGAAAACACTCTACCAATCTATCCCCCCACTCTCCTTAATATTACCATCAAGTTCAGCGATAAGCATGAGCCATCGCTCTTTGACACCTATGATGATAGCCGCGCTGATGATTTTAGTCTCCCTCAATGGGATGCTAGATTTCAGTGAACGAGAGAATGAAACCCCTGAATTATTGGAAATTAGTGAACCAATGGAAGCACCAACAAACCCTGGTCACACTGTGTTCGCACAATACATTACTTCAGACAATTGTGGTTATTGCTACCAATATGGTAGTCCAGCCCACCATCAAGCCAAACAAAGTTTACCAGATCACTACGTGTACATTTCGTACCACAGTGCATCATATGGTAATACGGCTGATGCAGAATCCGGAAATATCGCACCAATCTATGGTGTACAGCACCTTGGTGAATCAGGAGGTGCTCCAAAGACCTCCTTTGGAGACGACACCTTGAACACTGGCTGTGGCTCCAACACATGTTGGGACTCATTCATTTCCAGTGGTGGAAATATGCATTCCACAGCAGCCGATTACTCTGTGAGTGTGGGTCAGAGTGACAATGGAGATGGTACATCTGATGTGACTATCTCTGCAACATACATTGGTTCAGGAACTGCAGTATCCTCCCTCACATTATACGCAGCAGTTACAGAAAAGGTCTGCAACTCCCACGTATATTCAGATGGTAGCAAGGGTCACAACTGCTGGGAAGCATGGCTACTCAACAACGGTGGTTATGCAAGTAACAGCGGTAACGTGGGTGGCGGTACTGGATTTGAAACGGTTTCATTGTCTTCAGGATCTTCGTCCACTACATGGACAGTCCCTAACAATCTCGTAAATGGTGGCGCTACAAACATGAATGTGGTTGCTGCATTGTACGGTGGTTGGAGCACCAGCAGTTTCCAGGAAGATGTCTATGCTGCTGCAGATGGAACCATGCAACCTCCAATTGATGTTGCCGTACACAGTCTAACTGTTGAGAACCAAGATGGTGCTCCTGGCTTCATGTCTGGAGATATGCTAGACCTTGAGGTCACGGTGCGTAACACTGGAGCAGATACCTATTCAGATGGTGGTACAATCTCTCTTTACCACTCACAGGGTGGCCAAGATACACTGATTGATAGTACATATCTGAACACTCTATCAAATGCCGCAGGTTCAACAAACACCCAGACGTTTAGTGCATCATTCTCAACCTCAAGTATTACGAATACGCCGAATGGTCAGAGCACCTTCAAGGCACAATTGAGTGGTTTGACTGGAGATGGAAATGGTGGGAACAACGTGGGCTTGAACTACATGCCTCACGATTTCACTCCAAGTACAGATACACCCGTTGCAGATGGTACTACTTCGATCCCCCGTGGTGGTTCACTTGATTTCGATGTTAGCGGTAATCCTCAAGATTCTGTTGATACAATGCTAACCATGACTCCTGAGTTTGAAGTCAGTCCATCTGGTGGCGGAGCATGGTCCAGCGCTTGGGTGATTGCACCCTCTAGTATCACTGCACCAGGTACTGAATACGAGCGATATGTGTTCACAGTATCTCCAGTTAGTACTGCTGGAAGTGGTGATTACGACGTCCGTGCTCGCTTTACAGACGCACGCGGCCAAGTCAGTGATTGGAAGACAGCAAACGATGCCTTCACACTAATGAATGGTCTACCAATTGTGGTCGACCCATCACAGCCAGACAATACACCTGCCAGTTGTAGTGCATTCCCAGGTCTTCCCACTGTGAAGGTTCAGACGGATGAATCTGTCTCAATCGATGGTCTAGTTTGTGACGCTGAAACACCACTCTCAAGTTTGTTGATTACCAGTAATGATCCATCCTTCCTTGGTTGGAATCCATCATCTCAAACGATTGATGTCAACTTCCCATCTATGCAATGGGATAGTATGGGCAATCCATTGCCACAAGGTATTGGAATCTCAATTAATGATGGAGAGGATACCAATACTGGTACATTGATGTTCAATGTGATTGAGAATGGTCAACCACGCTGGTCTAGCGTTAATGCTGTATCCTTTGATGAAGGTGGTAGCACTTCTGTTAACCTTGCAGGATATCTATCAGATACCACAGACAATGGGGCACCAGCTAGTGTAATGGATCTCGTCATTAGTGTCGTCTCTGTAGAACCAGCAGGTATTGTTACTGCTGAAGTTTGGAGCAAATCTCTTTCACTCAACGCCGTTGATGATGACACATATGGAAGTGTAATCATCACTCTTCGAGCAACTGATGCTGATGGTAATATTGGAGATACGGTAATGCACGTTCACGTTCAGAACATCAACGATGCTCCTCGATTTGACAATACAGGTTTTGATAATCTCATAGTCCAAAGTGGCCAGAGTCTAGAAATTGACCTTGCATCTCAAATGAACGATGTAGACGATGATAATGCTGAGATTTGGATTACAACCTCAGCACAACCAGCCGGCGCAGCTCAATACAATCCAATTAGTGGCATGCTAACATTGTCATGGGACCAACCAGGTGAACAACTTGTCACCCTTTCGGCCAGTGACACTCACGGTGCAGATGGGACTTGGCAATTTGCAGTAACAATTGTTGACACACTCCCTCTTTCATTCTGTACAGATGAAAATTGCACAAACGGAGATCTTGACGTAACAATCATCAATTTACATTATGGAATGAATGCTTCAGTATTCGTTCAGCAAGTCAGTGATTTACAATTGTCAGATATTATCATCAATTGGCAAATTTGCAACAAACAATCAGGAATTTGTCACACAGATGGTAATGAAATGCCAACCGGTACTGAACTAATGACTGGGCACTCGTTCGCTGCAAGTCACACCAATGGGAATGGATTTGAGAACTTTGACGAGTTGAAAATTTTCGTTAGAGCCGTTGATAGTAATGGATTTGACCGACAATCTGAACAAGTCCACTATGATGCTACTACTGATCCTGCATCTGTTGATGATGACACTGGTACAGATGGCAATGAAGACAATTCAGAATCTGGAGATAGTGATGATTCCTCATCCTCTGCAAGTGGTGGAATGAGCAGCGTCGCATTATTAGGCATCATTGGATTGGTTGCCTTGGTCATTCTTGCAGGTGTTCTTTCGATGATGCTTCTTCGTGGAGGCCGTCAATCTGAACCGACCGTTGATTGGGGTACAGAGGCAGCCTTTGGCGCACCCGGATCCGCAGTTGCACCAACAATGATGACTGCACAGGCACCAGTTGCATCACAAACAGTTCCGGATTACACTCATCTCCCAGTCGGTGGCCAGTATGTGACTGGACACGCAGGAGAGACAGTATATCTAGCACCAAATGGAACTGCTTGGACAATGCAAGCAGATAACTCGTTCATTCGAACATCTTGAGATGAACGACGACCCCATTCGCCTCTCCGCCGCTTGATGCGGCGGATTGGCGTATGCCCCATGATTGAATAGCGGGGCACTAGCCTGCCCTCGACTAGGTGACCGTGTATGTCGGCTGAGGGTGATGACCAGCGGCTACGGATTCTTCAATTTCTGTTGCAAAATGAAGGAATCAATTTGGGAGGCATTATTCGGGGGTTACAGCTTGGAAACCATCAGGCTGCACATCATCTCCGTATCCTAGAAGATGAACGAAGAATTTGGTCTCGTAAAGATGGACGACTTCTACGATATTACACCTCGGCAATACATATGCAAACCCCCATTACTCAATTGCCCGCACCTCCATTACCACAAGATCCGAATTCTGTATTGATTCAGTTACTCGACCGATTGGCCCGTACACCGGAGGGTGGAGCGATGGGTCCTCCTACTCAGGGACAGTTGGCATTGGAACTAGGATGCAGTCAACAACTGATTAGTTATCATCTGAAGGCCCTGACTGACGGTGGCCTTGTAATTGCAGTTCAAGATGGTGTGAGAAAGATTTGGCAAGTCACTCCAACAGGCTTCAATTTACTCGCTGAAAACCGTTGATGCCACCATTTTCTTTTGAACTTAGGCGAATGTACGCAGGTCAAGTATTAAGAGCGGTCGACGAAGGCCGAAGTTCCATGTCTGTAGAGGCTATGGTACAAGGAATGATTGACACGTTGAATGAAGCACTCGCTGATGCTGGAAAGCACGACCGAGGGAACTCCGCCGCGGGTACACGCGTACGCAAGGCAATGCAGACCATCAAGGGCTGCGCGCAGGATGTGCGAAAGCAGGTCCAAGCTGACAAGAACGCTTGATTATTCAGCGTATTTGCCCCCGTTTTGACTTCGGTCAAGGCGGGGGCCTCTTACGTTTCAGTTTACACTGATTTCAGTGTGTGTTGTCCAAATCACCCATTCACCACCACCATTCATGAAATCCGCCTTTCCGGTTGTTTGGTACCAACCTTGTTCGGGAGAGTCCCATTCAATCCCTGGTGATAGCACAATCCATTCTACCGATGATAAGTTTCCACGATTTTCAACAGGGTCGTTGGAAAATAATTCATCCTCCCATCCTGAATCAGGTGAACGCCAATGTCCTGTGATATTCCGTTCGGTAACATCATTGATTTCTGTATGGAATGTGTACAGATAGTGCATACCAAGTGTCGCATCATGAACGAAGAGGAAATCCTCGTAATCTTCCATGTTTTCACACAGTACTTCAGCGGCATCATCAGTCCAATAAGTTTGACCGTGTAATCCAGTAGCAAGAGAAAGTGGTAGGATGAGCAATACTCCCATGGCTGCTTTCTTTTCAGTCCAGTAAATCTCACCATTTACTCGTTTTACCAAAAGATAGGATGGAATGGCCAATATTGTGATGTATCGTCCATTGTTACCCATTGTCCACATATGCCAAGGCCATTCAGAATCCCATAGAATCGATTCAAAGGTCCACAGACAAGCTACGTAAGCAACAATTGCCCCTGACAGAATTCCAATGAAGAGAGATAATTCACCCGTCAACCGATCTTCATTTTCTCCCATTTTATTCCAAGTATCCATTGCGAAAGGCCACAGGACCATTCCTACCAATCCATAGATAATGATGACCCCAAAGATGGAGATTGGTAAGGCCTGAAGAAAACGGAATGTATCTGTTGTCACAACTGTAAATGATCCGTATCCATAAATGCCCAGTGCAACAATACTCAGCAACCCTAACCCAAATCCACTGATGAGGGTTTTTTGTGGTTGAAACCAATCATCTGGTACTCGGTCAATTAGAATTCCAATTAAAGTTAGACAGAGTAACGGGATTAACATCTCCATAGGCTCAAGCTTCAATTTCAAGATTAATATCCATAGTGTGAATATAGATGCAATCAAAATTGCAGTGATTCTAGCAATTTCGGTTTTTTCACGTTTGTAATTCTTTGACGTACTCCATATTGCCCATACGACTCCAAGTATGGCCAGATAGGTGTATTCTGAATATCCTCTTCCTACTGAGAAAATTAGGGCTGGATTCAATAATAGTACAATAATCGTTTCTTTTTCTAAACCCACACGTCTTGCAATCAAGATAGCAATAATCATCCCAATGACTGCGAAGGGCATGGTTGCTCCAGTCGTGACACTACTTGCTGGAACTTCCTTCGCATTCGATGGATCCGAAGCGAGTGGGTCTTCGGTTCTGACATCTCCCCAATCCAATACCCACCCGTCACCAGATTCAACATATGCGCCTTCAACGTGAACATCCAATCCAATATTACTGGTCAGAATCGTGAATACATTCAGACCAATAGCCAACCAGAACAATCCTTTCCAGAACCAATCTTGCTTGTAGAGTGGCACATGCTCATCGAAGGTGGCCGACTCTTCCATGTGTCCGTTCCAGACACTGATGGCTATGATTGCACCGGATGTTCAGAAGTCAAAGAGTGACGATTGTCCGGATTCGCGAACACGACCAACACTCTTCATACGGTCAAGTGCACGTTTGAGACGAGCGTCACTAAATCCACGTTCATCTTGGAGAAATCTCCGCAACTCCTTTTCATTCACAATTCCACTTGATGGCAATGCATCAACGTTGATTGGATGATGATGGAATATCTTTCGAATTTCTTCAATATTTTCAGGAATATCCTTTTCTTTGGCTTCACAAACCGCCTCAATAGTACCATATTCTTTGATTAATTTCAAACCGGTCTTGGGCCCTATTCCTTTGATTCCTGGATGGAAATCGGTTCCAATCATAATTCCTAAATCAACCAATTGATCTTGTGTCAAACCATTTTCCGTTAGTAAATCCTTGAGAATAATTTGTTCAGCAGTCACTGCTCGCCCAAATCTCTTGGTTCCATGGGACATTAAATTACGAACCATAACTGGTGAACCATACAGTAACACATCCCAATCTTGGCTAGCGACAGCCGCTACCTCACCATTACGACAGCGTACAGAACAAGCCCCTTCTGCTTCCATTGGCGCTTCAATCCAAGCAACACCAAGATAGTCAAACATCTCTTTTGTTTCCGCCACCATCTCACGTGTGAAAGAAACAATTTGTGAACCTAATTTTTGTGCCGTATTCCAATCTTCAGCCTCCACAGCAGCTTCCCATTTTTCTTTTGCACTTTCCTTACGTGCTTTCCGCTCATCAAGTGTGTCTAATTTCAAGTCGTGTGGTTTCCCATCAAATACAAACACAGGATCAATTCCATGTTCAATCATGACGGTTGAACGATCCAAGAATCCCATGAGGTGAGAAATTGGTCTGCCCTTTACATCTCGAAGGGGTCCTCCATCTTGTCCATCTCCTCGGGCTCGTATTGAAGTGATGAATTGATAGGCGACAAGGAAAGCGTCAATGGCGACACGTTGACCAGAAAAATCACTTAATTCAATACGTTGAGGATTCGCCAAATCCTTCAGATTACAGCCCATGGGACCGCCTCAGAATTCCTCAAGATCATCGAGTGCTTCCTCAAAATCATCATCGTACTCTTCTTCTTCTTCTTCTTCAGATTCAGGTCGCTCCATTTTGTAAACTTGCCAGAATCCAAATCCACCTAGTAGAAGGCCGACTGCAGATACGAGAACAGGATAGTATTGCCACGTGAAGTCTTCTCCAAACAGTTCACAAAACTGATGAGGAATTGGATATCGGACACTATCCTGTCCATCAACAGTAATTATGATTGGATTGTAAATTGAGTGATCTGACTCAGGCCCTGTACAATCTTGGCAAGCATGCAAGGGTACCAATGAACTCTCTCCAGTAATCGGATCTGTTGAGTTAACAATCATCATGTCGACGAGAATGGCTTGACCCGGTCTCAAGTCCATGTGATATAGTGAGAAGTATAACTGAACGTATTCTCGACCACGCCTGCTAATCTCAGGGTCGCCTAGAATCTCTGAATCACCTTCAAAGCCCAATGCCGAAATCGTCTCGCTCCCGTCCTTTGCCGTGTAAATTTCTTCAAATTCAGCATAAATCTGGAATTCATAATTTTCGACCATTTCATCGCCGAGAAATGTTCCATCGCGTTCTTCTAACTGTGCGAGTTCCTCAATCGTCCAGATATTGGGGTCATCTGGATTGGCAGCAGTTCCAGTCATCACCGGTCCTGATATTAGTGGTGCAACAAACATTGCACCCAACAAACCCATTCCAGTCATCAGGATTGAAATTTCCTTGTATGGAATCGGTGGTAGTAGTGCGAACCCACCCACGAAAATTCCGATCGAAAAGAGGCACCAGAAAATCAGTCCGAGCCAAGAACTTGTGTTTGTACTTTCAACCTTGTAACCCGATGCATCCTCATATGGAGATGTGTATCCATCAGTATTGTCTAATCCTGGTACCTGTTCTTGATATGGTTCCATTACAGGAATAACCATCCATGAATTATCTCTTCCTAAATCGAGGTTGTAACCGTCACCAAGACCTCCTGGTTTTTGAAATGAAAGTCGAAGGCCAAATGTTTCGTCAGCAGGCACTTCATCGATTTGATGATAGAATTCAAAGTAATAGTAATCATTCTCATCCGGCATATCAATGGAGACTTGTGCAATATCTCTGTTCCCCAGTCGTAGAACAATGTTCACTTGTTTGGAACACTGATTTTGTTCCCAATTACAGATAATTTGTAATTTAACGGCCCCAGTAATCGGGACAGATGAATCGATGGGTACTGCTTCTGTTGGAGGGTTTGATCCTTCCCAAACAAATTCTCTAGAACCTGCACCATTGTTGGGGTCACCCACAGCATTTCCTTCTCCAACAGTTGCATCTGATGTCCCATCTGTGTTTGCTGAATGGGTCCACATTTCCCAAGTATTCTGTGAACCTCCGTTGTCTTCACCGTATAGGTACATCGTGTTTTGTTCATAGGTGAGATTCTTTGGGTCTTCACTTTGCATGACTCCTGGTCCGATTTCCTGAGCGGTTGAGGGTAAGGTTGTACAAATTAACGAGAATAGGAATAGGCTGAGAACAACCACTGTGACCCGGCCACCCCGCTGCGACATACCACAAGGGGAGAGGTGCGACCGTTATAGGATTGAAGGCGGACGGTGTGCTGCGGAGCAGCACAGACACCCGCGTGTAAGGAGGTTGAAAAACGATGCACGTCGAGGCAATTGTCATCGGTGCAGGTTGGCATCCACATCTATTTCGACTAGAAGCACATACTTTGCTTGAATCAGAGATTGAAGTCATCCACCCTCATGCCCTTACAATGACTAAATCTGCCTCTGAGGAATATTCTACTCGTTCTAGTTTAATCGCAGAGATTCTGAGTCCTGCTGGAATTGTAAATCATAATTCAATTGATGAAGTCGCAAATTCAGTGGCTTCAGAATTCCTTGAACTAGGGGTACCAATGACCAGTATTGCAGTTAGGGGCAGTCGTTCAGGTGACAAACCCAAGAATTGGTCAACCCGTGAAGTTTCAGGGAAAATTGGTGGTCATTTAGTGGATGCTGGATGGGATATTGATTTGACAAATCCGGAAGTCATTCTTAGAGTGCATTTGTTGGCACCATCTGAATCTACTTCATACCCAGATGACATCGAGAAAGATGCCATTGTAACATGGGGAATTACGACGCATGAAGGTGATGGTTGGGCCACACGAACTGCCCCTAATCGACCCTTTTTCAAACCGATTAGTCTTGACCCAAAATTGGCTCGATCGATGGTTAACCTTGCTTGTCCAAATCAAGGAAAATTACTGGACCCATTTTGTGGTACGGGAGGATTGGTTGTGGAAGGAATTCTCTGCAATTTAGCATCTTATGGTAGTGATTTGGCATGGCCAATGGTGACCGGGACTCGGGAGAACGTTCAATGGGCTCAAAATTCACTAAATGGCACTGGAATGGCTGAGATCCGCAATGCTTCTGCTATCGCATTGCGAGACACATGGTCCGATAAAGCGCCATTCACAGGTTTTGCTTTCGACCCTCCTTATGGACGAAATGCATGGAAATCAGAGGATGGATTCGAATTGCTTGATGGAGCCCTCCAATCTTGTGCAGAAATAGGTACCAATGATGCTCGTTTGGTCACACTCTTACCTTGGTCACCAGATTTTATTCACCAACCTGTGGAAATGGGAATGTCCTTCGGTCAAGAATGGTCACAGGTTGAATCGTTATTCATCTCATCGGGTTGGCAAATCATCAAGACCATTCCGATTCGTGTACACAGAAGCCTGTCAAGGCTTCTTGTTTTGGCAGAAAGGAAGTGAGCGGTGCAGGATTCGAACCCGCGTCGACGGGTCCGAAGCCCGTCAGGATATCCAGACTACCCTAACCGCCCGTTTGGGTCGTGACGCACCCCCTCCTTCAAAGCGTCGGAAGTCTAGCGGAGAGATATGGGAGGATGGCCGAGTACCCCTTGCATCGAGAAAGGATGCAGTTTTTGTTGCCGTTCAACCGAAATGCCATTATCGAAATCTGATGTATCTCGTTTAGTCGTTATCACAGGGTTAGAGCCCAATTCATTCAGTCATGTGATTGATGGCGTACGGATCTTATTGAATCGTTCAGAGACCAAAGCTTGTGTCTTCCTTGACACTGATTCGAAGGATGAAAATGCGCCTGGAATTTGTTCAGTTTACGAACACCGTCCCATTGGTTGTCAATCGTATCCTCTGATTCTAAATGATGAAGATGAGGCATTCTTAGATGATTTATGTCCTCATCGTGAGGCTTTCCCTGAAGCCCCTCCTGCCTTGCTGTTGATGCTTCGTCAATTGGATGCTGAGATTCAAGGCCAATCTTGAGATGGCCATGGCACATTAGGTCTCGACCAAAGTGTTGCAGTATCACCATCCCAAGATTTCTTTCCGATTACAGCGAGCCCTGCGTCATTGAGTGTATTCCCATCAATGCCACTTGGTGTTCCATCTCCGAGAACTTTCGTTGATTGAATGATGATTGCCCTATCAACCAGTTTCTCCTCTAAGAACTGGGCCCATACATCAGGTCCTCCTTCGATGAGCAATTCTTGAATCCCACGATCACCAAGATGGTCTAACAATGCATTGAGTTCAACACCATGTGCCCCTGTCGGTAATGCAATTCCTTCTTGATCAGGCAAGGTATGAACAACAATCGTCTCACCCTCATCGTTCAATACTTTGGAATTTTCAGGAATTCTGCGTGTACGATCTAATACAATCCGCAGCGGTTGTCGACTTTGACGAATTGGTATTCGACGAATATTGAGGACAGGGTCGTCATTGACAATTGTATTCACGCCCACCAAAATTGCATCACAATATTTTCTGAGTCTATGAGCGGCATCTAGCGATGCATCTGAGGTAAATCTTCCATTGGTAGCACCATCAACAACACCATTTGAATCTAGAGCCGCTTTCAGGGTCACCATCGGTCGTTTTTGTAAACACCAATGCATAAATGCCTGCATTTGTGTTCTCGCTTCATTTTGCATGAGACCTTCTCTGACAGAAATTCCAGCCTCAAGCAGAACTTGGATACCTTCTCCACGAACGGTTGGATTTGGGTCGCGAGTTGCAACGATGACTTCACCAACACCAGCCCAAAGAAGTGCTTGGGTACAAGGGGGTGTCAATCCGAAATGGTTGCAAGGCTCTAGTGTAACAAATGCCGTACAACCTTCAGTTGGCACTCCTCGTGATTCAGCATCAGCAATTGCAGCTTGCTCAGCGTGTAAATCACCGAGATGGTCATGCCAACCTTCTGCAATGATTTTTCCATGTTGTACTAGAACACAACCAACCGGAGGGTTTGGAGATACCTGTCCACGACCTCTTTCAGCCAGTTCAATTGCCCGTGACATACAGGCGGTCTCAAACTCCGACCAGACTTCAGACAGGGGGTCCACCGTCACTTGCGACTGTCATACCCCTCATGGATGCTCCGACGAAATAGGGCGAATGCTCATGTCCTAATGCCTCTCTGCGCGTAGCATGGTCCGCATCGCCTGCGTTGTGAATCCGGCCGGGCGGGACGGATACGTTCGCAAACGTTGGTCAATGATTGAGGAGTTAATTGAGGCCGAGGGCCTCGATTTTGAAGCACATTGGACTGAGCGCACAGGTCACGCTGCAGAAATTGCATACGAACTTCGTAATCGAGAAGATCTCGATATCGTGGTTGCTGTAGGGGGTGATGGAACCATGAACGAAGTCGCCAGTGGTCTTCGAGGTACGTCAATGACGATGGGAATCATCCCAATGGGTAGTGGAAATGACTACGCGCGCGCACATGGCATTCCTCTGTTAGATCCAGCAGCATCAATTCCTCTCCTCAAGAATGGAGTTGATCGTAGAGTTGGCGCTATGCGCATTGACGGTGTTCCTGCTCCAGCCCTTCCACATTATCCATCGCCGATTGAAACTGTTTGGGATGGTTCAGCAGATGAAGCAATGATGGTACGTCGTTGGGCTTTCTTAGAATCTGATGGGGGAACAACAAGTGACGTCTCCCGTCGAAAGACACTGGGTCAGGGAAAGCGCATTCGTGGTACAGCGAAGTACACCTATCTGGGAATCAAGAGTATTTTTGGTTGGAAGAAACAAGATGCTTGGCTCCAAGTGAATGAAGACATCCTAGGTCGACGAGATATGAGCGGTTTGTTTTGTGCAATCATGACTGAAACATTTGGTGGAGGATATCGAGTCGCACCAGGTATGTCTGTCACAAGGTCATCCTTTGATCTCATCATGGCCAATGGCTTATCCAAATCACAAATGCTGCGAATCATGGGTCCAATGAAGAAGGGGACCCATATTGGTAAATGGGGCATTAGTCAACAGTCAGCCACGCGATTTGAGATTCGTAATATCGATGGCGATGACAATCCTTCAGATCAACAACATGAACCACCTATGTGGATTCAAGTTGATGGTGAACCCTGTTTGATGACTCCTGCAATTATTCAATTCGTGGATGATCAATTAACTGTGCGTGGCGGAGCAAGCATTCCGAATGCCTAACTCAGAATGAGAAGTCACCGAAGTCATCGTCGTCAATGATATCTGGACCATCGACTTCTGTGCCATGTCTTTCTACAGTCTCTTCCTCAGGTTCCGGTTCAGATTTCTTTGTTTTCCGGGTTTTTCGGGTCTTTGGCGCTTCAGCCTTAGTTTCCGGCGAACTACTTTTCTTTGGAGTGGATGTTTGTGTTGAAGATACTCCTCCCGTCACACGACCTCGTCGCTGAGAACCACTGGAATCGATATTTCCGACAAGTCCTCGTAGTCCCTTTTCTTTGAATTTCATTTCCAATTCAAGTTCCTCTTGCATTTCAGAAATTTGTTCATCCATATGTTTTGCTTCTTCAGTCACTGTTGCTCCAGTTCCTGCTACAAAGTGGCCAGTACTTGCATCTGGAGAGTCTTCAGCTAGTGCAGCATCGACATCGAATTTCGGTACATCTCCTGCTTTGGGCTTTCGTTTCTTTCCTTTTGCTTCTGCCTTTAGTGCAGCAGCCTGTGCCTTGACTCGAGCCTCATGTCGTGCGGCTTCATGTACAGCGGTTTTCCCTGCTCGCATTTGATCATCCGAGAGCATCGTTTGTGCTCTTTCATCTGCTGATTGCATAATCATATTTCGAGAGAATATGAACATCGCTCCCGCGCCGACAATCGATAGAAGGATGATGATGGTGTATATGGTCCTACCAAAGATTGGAACATCTCCCATCACGTATTCATTCTGAGAATCAATGACTCGTTCGCTTGAACCATGTTTGATTGAAGTAACGACAAAATTTCCATTCCATCCACAAGGATCTGCTGAGCAACCAGGTGGAGCCGCATCTAAGGAACAACCATCCAATGTGTAACCGCTTGGCGCACCCATATTGTCACCGCCCAACATGTAACCCTTGAGTTGAACAGCCTGATTTGTATCCATATTCATTGCAGCATGTAATACGTTCTCATTGGCGGGAACAATGCCTACTAGCACCCAATTCTTTTGTGGAAAACTACCTTTGTCAGAGGAGACTTGGTTTCCATCAACATACGGAATCACTTCAGCGTATGTTGGCATTTGCCAATCATTGTCTCTGTTGGCAATTGATACATGTATTGAACCAGGGTCTACATCTTGAGCACTATTGTAACTCATTTCTTTCATAATCCATGATGTAACAGCAGGATAACCTCCACTTGGAGGAGATTCGAAGGTATTGGTTTGAACCAACCACCCTGAAATTGAAATTTTGTCCCCATCTTCATTACATCCTGCAATTGAATAATCTCTTTCAAGAGCAGAACCAGATGATAATTTGTTGGTGATTGACCCATTCATTCCATTACTGTTGATATGAGTACTATATTCTCCATTTCCAGTACCCCATTCAACGCTCACGCCCCCCAAGCATCCCGCAAAAGTAGACATCAGAAAAAGCAGACCGAGCAGTGGGGCAATGCGTCGCACGGTGTGCTGATGTCAGACTTCATTGAATACTGTTCGCCCAAAGGAGAGTGCTAATTCAATGGTGGTGGTGTTCCATATCATCAGTTTCTGAATGATGTCCTAACAGATATTCCAAATCTTCCACAAATTCAGAAGGGGTCCAATCTTGTCCGACATGTACAATTCTCTTGTTACCCTCCATGTCGATGATGAAGGTAACTGTATTGTGGCCTACTGTGTAAATCTCTTCATCGTCGGCAGATTCAGATTCGCCATGTTCGTGCTCATGATCCATATCCATGGCCATGCCGGGAGTTGGTAATTGTGAGAGGTTTGCATTCGATGCAGCCCAAGCTAAGTGGTTTGTATCATGCATGATGATGATATCATCTGCACCTTTATTTGGGTCGTAATCCCATGATGAATTGGTTTCATTCCAATAATACAGGACCCACCACCATGAGGAATCACTGGGTGCTTCATGTCCATTAATCTCAGTAAGCATATTACCACAGCATTCGTAATATGATGAGTTCATGGAGACATTGTTCATCATGAGAGTACTCGTTGTCAAATTCCAACCCGTCGCATTTTCTTCGGGCAACATGTCGTGATGTCCATCCAGAAGTGCAGTGGAATTGTCAGGATAGAGAACAGCGACTTGATGTGACATCTCAGAATGATTACTGTGGTCACTATGGTTGCTCAGAATATGGTCATTATTCACGTTCAAGTGATACTGGTCCCAAACTCCTGTTTTGTTATCGTTCTCAAAATCTTCCCAATAGTCACTGGTAAGGTGAGACCAATTGTATCCTCGATCATTTGTCCATTCAAGTAGATGTTCTTGAGTATCTCTTGCAGGGTCGATTGTAATTGATAGGATGACAAGATTTTCGTCACCTGCAATTGCATCATTGTTATTCACAGCATGGAGATTTGCTTCAATCGCTAGGCAAACGTCAGGACAGGAAGTATATGTGAAAGCAACAACAACTACCTTACCTTCAAAATCTGACATAGAAATGAGGTTTCCATGTTGGTCTGTGAGAGTAAAGTCTGGTGCTTGACGAGCGGGATTGTACTCGTCCCCATTGAAGTGATACGAACTATCTTCAGTATGATCATGATCATCATTTCCCAAACAACCAGGGAGGGCAATCATTACTGACAATAATAACACAAAGCATCTACGCATAACCAAGGCCGAATGTCACTATCGTATAGTGATTATCTTGTTTAGATGAGTGGCGCGGACGGAGAGATTTGAACTCCCGCGGTAAATACCACCGGATTTCAAATCCGGCGCGATACCAGGCTATGCGACGTCCGCTCAGTAGGTTCTGTGAGCATCTACGTCATAGCATTTAGCCGACATCAGTTGTAGAAGCCGGGTCGACACCAATTCGGAAGATTGCCTGCAGCCTCTGGATGCGTTAGACCGATGAAGAACACCATGACAACAATGAAGAACACAGGGAATAGTGCTGTAGCCGTCAGAACCCTACTATCTGGATCACCCTTCAAATGCATGAAAATCGCAGCAATACCATAACCCTTGACAAGACCTACAATCACTAGAATCCATACCACTGTGGTCATACTAACCGTTCCTTCCATTGAGAACGTAAGCGCAACAGCAACGATTTCAATTGCAGTGAAAATCATAAGAATGGCGAAATTCATGTTGTAGGCGTCAAAGCCAAACAATGTGTGATGATGTTCGTCGTGATGTCCATTTTCGCTCATGTTCATTCCTCACTAATACAAATAGAATCCTGGGAATACCAATACCCAAACCAAGTCCACGAAATGCCAATACAATCCGAAGTATTCGATACTGACCGCATTTTGAGGAGTATAACCGCCTTGGAACGCTTTGATGACCATATAGACAAGAGCAACCATTCCACCAAATACGTGAACACCGTGAGTCCCAGTCGTCACATAGAATGTAGAAGCAGCCATTCGAACGTCAACAGAATACGTCGTCATTGCCCCTTCTGCGCAATGGTGATCATGCCATTCTGAACAGACCTGGTATGTGTAGTCACTAGCGTGTATGGTGAATCCATCGGCTAGAAGACTTGGCGAGTAAAAGATTGGATGTTCTTCCGAACCAATTTCAAACCCAACGAACCACTCAACCATCTTGAACACCAAGAAGAGTGTTGCAAGGATTAGAGTCGTGAGTAGATACATGCCCACCTTTCTGCTGCGTTCTGCATCACTGAGATTCTTGTTCTTAGCAGCTTTCAGTGCGAGTACAACCGTGTATGAAGAAATAATGAGGGCGAAAGTATTGATTGCGCCAGGGATGAGCGTATCTGGCATGAACCCGAGTGCTGCGTGAGCCGTCTCTTGATGCCATCCACCTTCTGCAATGAAGTATGAGGCAGGTAGCCAACAAGCTTCACCATCAACGAGGGTACCGGCATTGTGTAGTGATTCACAACTATCAATCCCTGAACGATATCGAATATAGGTGCTGAATAGGCTACTGAATACCATCATTTCAGACATTAGGAACATCCATACTGCTACCTTTCTAACGTCAATTCCACGGAATGGAACACCTCTGGACTTTGCTTCATAAGAACCATCGTGGCCCCAATCCTGAGTCCAGAACACTCCCAATCCAGCGAAGAATATCGCTAACCCTGCAATCATTCCCCAAATTTCACCAGTATGAATTGCATATTCCCATGCACCTCCATCCCATGATTGAGTGAACACCTTGGAGAATCCAAGTAAGAAGAAACTAGATCCAAAGGCCAACAAGATCGGGGCCCACGAGTTGTGAGGGGTGTGCCACCCGTGATGGTCATCATGATGATCATCATGTCCGTAACTCAATATTCCACCTCCTCATCAACTGGCATCATCATTCTTTCAATCATTCTTCCAAAGAATCCTTCATCTCCCTCGTGTTCATGTAAACTGGTATCTAAGACAGGTGGATTATCTTCAGAGAATGAAGGTGTGGGTGGAGGGCTTGTCGTCATCCATTCAAATGACCAACCACCCCATGGGTTGTCGGGTGCTTTTGCTCCTCTCAAAGCGCTACTCAATACATTGTACACAAGAATCAGATTACTTGCAAAGAAGCAAAATGCTGCAATTGTAATCATCATGTTCCAATCTGCTGCTTCGGGAGGTAGTGCGAAATAATCATCCGTTGTAATGAAGTATGTGTGTTGACGACGTGGCATACCCCATATCCCAAGGCGATGCATTGGCCAGAATACCATATTGTATGATGTATATCCAGTAATGAAGTGAATGATACCCAGTTTTTCATTCATCATCTTACCAGTTGCCTTCGGGAACCAATAGTAAATTCCGGCATACAATGCAAAGACAATGCCTCCCACGAATACATAGTGGAAATGAGCCACAACGAAGTACGTCTCGTGTAAGTGCAGGTCCATTGCGATTGATGGGAAGTACATTCCAGAGATTCCACCCAATGTGAAAGTGACTAGGAACCCTAGGGTCCACAATGTGTGTGTTCTGTATACTAGGCTACCACCATGCATGGTTTGCAACCAATTGAAAATCTTGATTCCAGTTGGGACCGCAACCAGCATTGTAGTGAGCATTGTCACGAAGCGTAGTGTGGGATCCATTCCACTGGTGAACATGTGATGTCCATAGACAATGAAAGCAAGTAAGCCGATACCAGCCATTGCAAATACCATTGATTTGTAACCAAAGATTGTTTTCCTTGCACTCGTAGAAATAACCTCAGAAACGATTCCGAAAGCAGGTACAACAACGACGTATACTTCAGGGTGTCCAAAGTACCAGAATAGGTGACTCCACAATAGTGGATCGCCTCCAGCAGCGACTTCGTAGAACGTCGTTCCTATTGTCCGATCTAGGAATACCTGTATCAGACCGATTCCAAACGCAGGGATTGAAATGAAGAGCATTAGAGTTGCTACCAACATCGACCATGAGAATAGTGGCATATTCATCCAACCCATGTTTGGTGCTCGCATGGTACAAAACGTGGTCATGAAGTTAATTCCAGAAATGGTCGATGATGCGACCGCCAAAATCTGGCCCGCTACCCAAAGTGTCGCTCCTGAATGCGCAGTATCCGAAACGATGTAGGGGGCGTATCCAGTCCAACCAGTGTCTGCTGCCTGTCCTGAGAAAATGCCAGTAAAGATGAGTAATGCGGCGGCTGGATTCAACCAGAACGCTAGAGCATTCAATCGTGGTAGAGCCAAATCGTGCGCTCCAATCTGTAATGGCACGATCCAGTTCGCAAATCCTGCAATCATTGGCATTGCTGCAAGGAAAATCATCACTGTCCCGTGCATCGTGAAGAATTGATTGTATTCATCAACAGTGAGGAAATCATTCCCTGGGGCAGCCAATTGAATGCGGAAAATCAATGCGAAAATCCCGCCGACTCCAAGGAAGAACAAACCATTCAGGAAGTAAAGTGTACCGACCTTCTTGTGGTCCGTACTTGTTAGCCACTCAGAAATCCATGGCCAAAAGTTGTCCCACGCAAATGCGTCAGGTGCTCTACGATAAAATACCCACAACAAACACATGGATGTGATTATAACCATCAACAGGATTGAACTTCCCAGAACAATCAAACCACGGGCCTGTTCAATTGGTTGTTCTCCAAGGGTGATTGTGAGCCTTGCATATTCATCTCCACCACTTGTACCATCACCGTTGACAGAATTAGTATGGAGGATGAATTTCGCTCCACCTTCAAGTGGAGCAGTCCATTCGACTACCCATAGGGTTTGGTCATTTCCAGATCCAACGTCATCCTTGTCTACACCTGCGTGCGTGAGACTCTTACCGTCAGAATTTGCCTTGACTTTATCATCTGTAGGGGCCAGTGTTCCTGCGCTTGCCCAAAGATGGAATCCACCCAACGCTTTGTTCAATCCAGTACCTGACGGGCCACCAGTGAATGATACGTTTAGGGTGTAAACAACTCCAGGTTCAATGACTTCTGGAAGTCCTTCAATTGAAGGAACAACATCAGGACTAGATTCTCCGTGACATGTACAGCCACTGTTTTCTACTCCAGATACGCCATAAGGATAAGATTGCGCAGTGGGCGCAATCACTACAGAGAAAAGGAGCACCATCAGAAGTGCAATTACAGTACGATTTTTGTTTGAAACCAACATCATCACCTCTATGCATGAACCTCAACAACGGCCGTCATGTAGCCATGGTCGTCACCACAGTATTCTGTACAAAGTAGAAGATGAGTTCCTATTTCATCTACACTCGGTTTGTAGTACATTTTTGTAATCATACCTGGTAGAGAATCTTCTTTAATTCCCCAATCCACAAAGAATGGTGCATGTGTTACATCTTCGGATGTAAGAATAAATGTGTATGATTCTCCTGCTTTCAGGCTAATTTTTGGTTTGGTTTGTCCTTCAACATCAGCATTAGAAATTGAACAAATATCTTCGTCTAATTCTCCACAATCAAAACCCCAACTCCATTGAGATGCATGGATGCCGACTTGATGTGCTTCAGGATCTTCTGTCCACACTTCAGATAATGGACCCCACGAAATGTAGGTTAGGTAAACAATCAGAATAAATGGTATAATCGTCCAAGTTAATTCCAATCTCAAGTCGTCGTTTTCTTTTGGGAATACTCCAGGGGTGAGTTCGTCAACATTGTTGTCTGAACCATCTTTTGAGCGGTATTTTAGAGAATGATGCATCTGCCAAATAAAAGTGATAGCGAAGACGAGAATCGACCAAGCTACGAACTCATCGAAGAGGTTGTTGAAGATGTCGCCGCCAGCCTTCATGGGAGTTCCTCGACCCGCTCGGAGAGAGGACGCTATATGACTGTTATCTGCCCCCCCGTAGGGGGGTCAGCAAATGCTCCCCTCTCAGGATATTCTGCGTGACCGTACATGTTCGGCTCGCAATCGTCGATGCCATCAAGAATTATCAACACCTCCCCAATTAACATGGGAAACTGGCCTGATGGCATTCTACGCAATGATGGAACGGGAGTAATCATTGCTGTTGATGTGCAACCAGCCTCAAAAAGAGCACAAATTGAGAGCATCAATATATGGCGGAAACGATTAGAGATTGCAGTAAAAGCAAGGGCCCAGAAAGGTGCTGCAAATGAAGCAGTGTGCAAATTGATTTCTGAGGAACTAGGAGTGCCACCCATCAGTGTCACCATAGAGAATGGACAAAAGTCTAGACAAAAATCAGTCAAAATAAATGATATCACAATCGAAGAGGTCGAGCAAATTCTACATCATATTCTAGGGGATCATCATGAGATTAGATAAATCATCTAGTGCTACAAACCGTCATTCTCGATATCAATTGGCGGGGAGAGTGTTAGGTGAGGCTAGAATTCGCAATCGTTGCACATCTGAAGGAGGTAGTAATTGTCCCATCTTAATCGAGGGAAAAAGAGATCGATTAGCATTACAAAAAATGGGTTTCACTGGAGAGATAGAACAGGTATACAGGGGATGGGATCAACCTAGATTGGTTGCTTATCTTTTTGAAAAGTATGGTAAAAAAAATTCAGTTGATCAAGGTCCTGCGATTATTGTATTGATGGATTGGGATCGTACTGGTGGTCGATTACAACGGAATATTTGTGACCGCTTGGAAGCATTTGGAACAACGATTGATGAAAAAACACGAATGGAATTAGCTCGCGCGATGAAACCCGAAGGTCGTACGGTTGAATCAATGAAATCACATGCTGACATGTTAAGACCATATATCGATGCAATAGATCCTGATGGAATTGCTGAAGAATCATGAATCACTCTAATCGAATAGCGATTCTCAATTTGAGTTCACCACTGAGTTCTTTTTTCATTTGTTCTAGTTGAATTAGTCGTTTAGCCAAATCGTCTTGAAGCCGTGAAATCATTCCATTCTTCATTCGAATCCAACGAGGATCTGGGAGTTTACCTTCTTCTCGTGCACGCATATCTGCATCAAATAATTGAGCCATTTCTCTGGAGATTCGCGCATGCCATGCTTGTTCAGCATTTTCACGGAGTTCATCAATTAACGGCCCTAATCTGCGATTTTCAGCATCCAGTAAAGCATCTTGAATTGATTGAAGTAATTCATCGGGTCTTCCTTGAGTTTGCTCTAGGATTGCGTGATCCAGTAGATTCAGGTAATCAGTTCCTCCATCTTCTAATGGAATTCCTGAGTTGTCAAGATAGAGCCAACGTCGAATGGTCGTACGAGTGAGACTATCAACCGTCCAATCAATACAGACACACCAATTTGCATTTGGTGGCGTATTTTGTTGCCGAACTATTTGTAACCTTAGGGCCCCCTCATCTGTAGTATTTTCACAGAGCCAACGCACTAGTGGATGAAATGGAGTGATGAATATTCGTTGCGGGTCAATACGTGCAATTTCACGATCAAATACAACATGGAACCAATGTGGTCCTGAACGATTCGCCGCCCGATTGATTGCCAATTTCCATCCAACTGTATCGCCATCAATTTGCATGATGTCATTTGCACGCGATGCAAGAATATCCACTAGTTCATCACCTAGTCTCAACATCCAAACTCCCTCTTCACGTGTTGGATGAAGTTGCCCAAATTCTCCAAGTCTAAACTCCATCCACCGTTGTAAATCATTGGATTTTATTCCCAGTTGTAGGGATTCCACCTCTTTTCGAAGTGATGAAATCCCAGGATCTGGCCCTACCCATTCTCTTTCTTCGACGGAACGTTCTGCGAGCCAAGATTCACGTTTGTCTAACAAAGTGAGCATACTGGGATCATCATCTTCATCATCCTCTGCAGGAATCATCTTCATGACAATTTGTTGACCCGTAGGGCGATCGAGTTCAGCACGAGCAACCATTCTCATTGCTTCTCCCAATAGTGGATCTAGCATACCCAATGCATCCTCAAAGATTCGGATTCGATGATACAATCGATGAAGAATTGCAGCATCAATCGTTCCTTCGACTGCCAGATTCAAAATTTCAATTTCATCTGCCATTTGGCCAAAACGATCTAGGCGTCCAATCCTTTGTTCGATTCGCATTGGATTCCAAGGTAAATCGTAATTCACAAGTCTATGACAGTGTTGTTGGTCCAATCCTTCACTACCCACTTCGCTAGATAGCAGGATGTCAATCTCTCCGTTTCGGAATTTTTCACGAATCAGGTCCCTTTCATCCATCCTGGTTCTACCCGTAATCATTGCACTACGAAAACCATCAGTTTGTAATCGATGATGAAGGTGTTCAAGAGTGCCATGGAAGTGACTGAAAAGTAAGACCCCTCCGATGTTGTCATGTTCTAGACTATTCGTTAACCAAACAAGGAATGCATCGTATTTTGAATCAATTTCAGTCAGTGCTTCAGCCGCTTCGACCAATTCAGAAAGATTTCCCAATCGCCGAAGCATCCGTAATTCAACTTCTTCCAAGTCAATATCTTCCAAAAACTCAGCATCTCCTGATTCTTCCAACGCTTCCCTCGCTTGTGTTCGCAATTGTCTTAGGACATGCCGTGCAAATGCAGGTAAACAAGATGATGCCATTCTTTCTGGAACAATCAATGCCCAATCGAAGACATGACCTTCGGGATGTCTCATCTGAATCAGAGTACGCGCCCATCTCCGTGCGGCTTCGTATAATCTCCATTCTTCAGGACTCAATGTGATATCCAGTGTGACGGCTTTTCTCTTTGCGAGATGCCAATCAAGATCACGCCTCCTGGTTCGGACAAGTAAA
The DNA here is from genome assembly GCA_030747485.1 of Candidatus Thalassarchaeaceae archaeon. Classification (GTDB taxonomy): domain Archaea; phylum Thermoplasmatota; class Poseidoniia; order Poseidoniales; family Thalassarchaeaceae; genus MGIIb-P. The sequence goes on from JASLKP010000004.1 coordinate 27,122, forward strand.
TCGTTTAATGGCCGAAGATTACGAACAAGATTGGCTAGTTTTTGTCTAGAATCTTCCAAATTTTTTGGAGACCAAGCATCTTCATTCAGAGCAAGTGCAGTCGCTTCAATTAATCGAGGATCACCTCTGAACCCAATCGTTTGTTCAAGGGCCCGGAATCGGTCAATTGCACGAGGGAGATTTGGTAGAGTCTGAGAGATGCCGTCCAACACATCATTCAGCATTCTAGTTGGACCCATTGTCCGATGGAATTGTTCTATTGTCGGCCATCGTTCTGGCGCTAACAAACTCAGTTGAACCCATAATTCTTCATCTCGTAAATTGACAGGTGTGGCGGTCATCAATACACAACGTTGACTACGCATGGCAAGCAATTGTACTGCGTCATGTAATCTGCTCCGAGGGTTTCTGCAATGATGGGCTTCATCGACAATCGTCAACATCATTTCAGGCATGATCTCGATTAATTTCTCTAATGTGCTTGATCGACGCAGCACTCCATGGCTGACGATAATAACGCGTGGTTCACCTTCAGCCATTCTTTCAATCATTGAAATGAGTCGTCTCCCACTATCTGCAACAATTGCATCGATATCTCCTCGATGATGCAATTCTTGTCGCCATTTTGAGCGAAGTGCACCTGGACACGCTACAATCACGCCACCAGATTCTCCGATGGCATGTAATCTTCTCAATATTCGAATTGCAGAAATTGTTTTCCCAAGCCCAACTTCATCAGCAATCAGTAACCCTCTCCAAGGTGATGCAGCCAATCTCGCTGCAGGTAGATGTTGATGTGGTTGGTCCTCCCATCGTCCAAAATGATGCAAGGGGGCGCTATCTGTGGTTGGTATACGAAGATTCAGATCCATCCACCGAAGTGTAGAGTCGATTGAATGACTTGCCTTCGGGCCGCTATCATCATTGCTACCGGAGACGACCATGCAAGCGAACGGCCGAGTGAGCGTACTTGAACACTCGGATGGGCATGCCCATTTCTCAGGGTAATCGAACCCCTTCTTGTTTGACCGTATTCAGAACAACATGAGTGACAGTTCGTAGGATTCCATCACTAGAGAGCACCGTCTTAGACAAGTCGTCAAGATGTGCGCGGTCGCGCACGCGCGCGAGGACCATTGAATCAAATTCACCTGTAACATCGTAAATTCCGAAGACTCTGGAGTCCTCTGCAATTCGACGTTGAACCTCCATAAGGCGACCTTTTTCTATTCTCAATCCACAAAGAACTGTCATATTCCAACCAATCTTTTCAGCATCTAATAGCACTTCGTATCCGTTAATAATTCCAAGTTCTTCCATTCTTTTGACACGATTTGAGACCGTCCCCAAAGCAACACCAACTTGTTCAGCAATTGAACGCATTGAAGTGCGAGCATCATTTACGAGTACAGTGAGAATTCGCCGATCTGTATCATCAATCATGTTTAATGGCGATATGATGGCAGACTTTGAACATATGTTGACATTAATCACAAATCACTGGTCGAATGTTCAACCAACTTGTTGCTTACGTAGGACTAAGTCTAACACCCATCCACCCATCTTTTCGACTTCAACACTCCATTCTGTGTGGATTACATTCGTATCAGGTTCATCATGGCCTCTCTCTGGTTTAACTCGAAGTTGAAACGTTTTTTCAGTATCAGAAGGAATCTCAATTGACTGGATTGCTCTAGCCAGCCGCCAAGGTGAATTAACACGTACTTCACGTAATGTGATGGCACTTCCTCCTGTTCGAATAATTGCGATCGGTAATCCATTTCCATCAGTTTTTCCAGTTAATCTTGGAAGCATGTATTCGCGCTTCCATTCTGCTCTAGATATTGAACCCAAACAGAGCAGTAAAATTCCCAATCCAATTAGTATTGCAGCCTTGGCACCGGTATTTTCTGGTCCAGATTCGGACATTGGGACATCCGTCATTAGCAATGCAAAGTTTTCTTCTGTATCGTAATCGGATAGCAATACGACAAATCTCATTCTATGGTATTCTTGAATATCCGTAGGTAGTCCGTGTTCAACCAAATCAGTGAGTGGGAATGTCTCGACATGTGTTGTATTTCCATCTGCGGTGTGATTGACTGCAATAGACATACGATACAGTCTAACAACCGCATTTTGATTCGGCGTTCTTCCTTCAATTTCCAGTTCATCTTCAATTATTATCATTCTGAGAATTAAGTTCTCAGACACACTTTCACGTATATGAATATCAATTGTAGCATTGAGTGACATTTCATCTCCATTATGTCCCCATTCAAGTTGAATTTCTAAATCTGCTTTGGCAGTTTCATTTTCATGAATAATGGTCCCAGTACCATTGATTGAAAGATCAGATGCACGATAGGAAGATGCAGGAATCCCCAATCCGCTAGTATCGTTCTCATTCCAAGCATACCATCCCAATCTAATCTCATGATCTAGGGGGATTGGAACTTGATCAATATCAGTAAAATGTTCAAAAAAACGTGGGATTTCATCATTTGAATTCGCCTTGATAATATCTGTGTTTGTAGAGAGTGAACCCAAACCCCAACCTGCAATAGACAACAGAAGAAACGTGACAAGGATTGGTGCCCAAGAACCCGCTTTGTCCCCGTCCATGTCTATGGCAATGGCTGATGGCGCATGAATGTCGTGACTACAGGCCCAGTTTCCATTGAAGGATATATTTCTCTTGTTCTAGCATCATCAAACTAAGTTTCCCGGCAATCCAAGCAGGAATTAATTCCCCTTTGAATTTCAGTAGAATACCTCCATCGCGCACATGTTGAAATGCCTCGCTCAATGTTGAACGCCCTGGTTGTTCACCAGCTAACAATTGTTTGACAATCTCTTCCGTTACTTCGATTCGGTGGTTGTTCACAAGGTGTGCAAGGCTTGGAAGTCCCGTCGAAATCAATCGATTGTGCCCCTTTCTTAATTTCCAAACGGGTTGTCCAGCTTGCAACACTCGGATTGGTTGCCAATGCTCTCCGGGGTAGATTCGATTGTTCCCAGTCAATCTTGGTGCCGACCACATCCATTCGCGAATATCATCGTTGCTGATGTGAGCATAGTGTCCTCTCCGCCACATCGTCAATCCCTCTGCATTCATCCCCCATTCTTCCAACAGTGAAATGTCCTCTTCCTCTGCTATTCTCAGGTCTCTTTTTTGCAGTGGTTTTGGTACGATTGGTTCAGGTATTTTCCCGTCATCACGAGGGTGTGGGCGAGTTCCTCGTGCAGAATCATGTTCCATTTCTGTCTGTGTAAACACAGCAATGAAGAAGCCTGAACCACCATTTTCATCACTCCACACACGTATACATGATTGAGTATCATCCGTCATACCTTCACGAGTCTTCAAGCCGGGAAACACTTCTTTAGTATTGATTTGAACTAGAGATAACCAAGGAAATCGTTCTAGTACCTTTTCTACAACTTCTTCATTCTCTTGAGGATCTATGGAACACGTTGAGTATACCATTCGTCCACCTGGACGCAATAACAAGGCCCCACGTGAAAGAATTGCAGTTTGCAATCTCGACATATGCTCTCCATTCTGTGGTTTCCATCTAGACCAAACATCAGGATTTTTTCGAGTGGTACCTGTACCGGTACATGGTGCATCAACCAACACTCGATCAAAGCCAGGTTCAGCTACTCTTGGAAAATTTCGTCCATCTTCTCTAACAATAACCATGCTTAGATGTCCACTCCGTTTTGAGTTTGAGACCAGGTTGTTCGCACGACCTGGATTGGGTTCATTGGCAACAACCAATCCTTGTCCATTCAGTAATTCTGCGATTTGGGTCGCCTTAGATCCCGGTGCGGCACACATGTCTAGAACACGCTGTCCTGGTTTGACATCCAGTGCTTGCACGGGCATCATTGAAGCTGCTTCTTGACGGGTAATTCGTCCAGTGTCATGTAAATTCTTGATGTGATTTTGAAATTCCAAGGACGCCGCCACCCGACCTCGTTCCCAAGGTAGTTGGAACGCCCCGCCTTGACCCGTATACCATCTAATGCGGGTTCCACCCATCCCTTTGATTTGTTCAACGGTCCAATCTACATCAGATCGACAAGGATTGATTCGAATGGTTTCTGGTAATCTTGGAACTGCAGAATCCAACCATACATCCAGTTCGCTTGGTCGTAATTTCTCAACGAGCCTAGCCAACTCACTAGCAGCAGCATGGGCACGCCAATCTGAGATGAGTTCGCCCATAGTATCACCCCGGTATGCAACCCAATTTCAGCGCATCGGCTACGCCCAACCTTGAACGGCCGTGCCTTGTAAGGACCCAATATGGCGATTGGTGGAGGCGATGTGGTAAGTCCTTCGGCTGCAATCTTAACCGTGGCATTACTATTCATCCCACCCCTTCTAGCATGTCGCCCTTGGTTGCCACCTCAAATCAAGAAGTATACTCATCTAGCACCGTTATTCTTAATCTCGGCAACCATGATATTCCGTATTCGCGCAATGTGGAATGCAGATGGAAGGGATGCACAGGTTGTTGGTTGGCTTCCAAAAGGTATTGACGGAATGTCAGCGTTACCACATATTTTCGATGGCCCTGCAGGTCTCATGTTGGGTTTATTATTCGGATTTTCAATTGGATTGGCACTTCATCAATCAGAGTTGAACCAGAATCGTTTACATCGTTGGGCTGCAATTTGTTGGGTCGTATTTCTTGGTTGGGGAACGCCATCTGATGGTTTTGCTCAAAGTACAATCCCTGCTACCTTGTCCACACTAGGTGCGGAGCATGGATGGGAAAATTTTGCAATTCCATTATTGGGTCTTGGATTATCATTCATTGTATTGCCAACCTTGTGTCAGCTGGAAATTCAAGGTCCTGACAATGTAACATCAATTCAATTTACAGCTGCAATTTGCCTTTGTCTTTTGTTACTAGATTTGAGTCATGAATTAGCGCTTACAGCAATTATCATTCTATTAATCGGGGCAATCGGACATCTACGCGTATCATTGTGGGTACATGATTTACGAGGCCAAGCAATGCATTACCGATGGGCAGGCCTCCTTCTCGTATTTTTTTACAGTGCAGTATTCATCATCTTTGGTATGGCGTGGTTGGCTCAATCTGAACCATGGATTTCCGACATTGAAACTGCACTTTGGTCCTCCCGATTAACAGTAGGTTGGATACTTCTGTGTGGCCTAATTGGTGCACTAACACCAATACTTGGATGGGATGCACGTCCACGACCTGAGGCATGGGGATTCCTCGTTGGCTTACTGATTTCAGCCTCAATATTGCCTCGATTAGAACTCATAGAGTATGCATTATTCCCCATTTTCATCCTTTGTCTAACAATCCCAATCATGGCACCTCTAGTCGAATACAGAATGGAACACTCAATACCTCAACGAATGTTAGAATTAACATTGATTATCTGTGTCCAATTTGGTAGCCTGGTATTACTTTCAGTGTATGAGTTCCCACTTTCCTTGATCTGCTTGTTTACACTGTCACCTGTAATCTGGCTTCATCATGTTTCCATCTCATCCTCTTTAGAGGAGGAAGAATGAATCGGCAATTTCTTGAAGGTATCAAAACAGTATTTACTGATTGCATTTTATCCCTAACGGTTATACCTGCAATAGTGTCGATGATGAATTCGTAGCCCTTGGGTTACAGGATGGGATAGACATGACAAATCAGCGGAAGCCGGCACGACGGTATGCACAGAATACAGAAATGAAGCGAACAAATGCAGTTGAAACTGCAGCCAAATTGACACAACTGACTGAACGTGCTCGACGTGTTGGCGCAGCACAAGGCCCCTTGGCTCCTGTTGAGGCTCTCATGACCATCGAATCAGATGCTTGGATTTGGCAGACTGTTGATCGTGATGTCCTCGATATGCTCAGTCATCGTTTGGTTCTTCAGACAGAGGATGGGCGTCGCCGTGAATTGTTCATGACGAAGGATTTGGACTCAGCGATGGATGCTGCGAGTAGAATTGTAGAGTTCAACAATGGTGTCGTTCTCATCGAGACATTAGACCCCTGAATGGGCTTGAAGAGGTATTTTGCCTACTTCGGCGTCTTGAAATATGAAAGGTGGGTCGGCGAGACGCATGGCAGTCAAGAAGTCGAAGAAGGGTGGCCCCAACATTCAACAGGCCGCAGGTCTGATTCGCTACTTCGATGAAGAGAGTGAGGACGCCATCCAAATTTCCAAGGGGACTATCTATTTCGCTTGTATTCTAGTCTCAACAGTACTTTATTTGTTGAATCACAATGTTTTGCAATGGGCTTGGGCTCAATTGACTGGTTGGTCGTCTTGATTACTCCTCTTCGGAGAGATCGACGAACGGAATGTCATCCTCTTCAATTGCATCTTGAGTTCTAACGAATTCTTCCGGTAGTTCCTCATGTACGAGAATTTCCTCAGTTAAATCGATTTCATCCGCATCAATTTCAGCCATTGATTCTAGTAATTGTTCTGCAGACTCATGCTGTGCGGCAACTTCGGTGCGTGGGTCCGCTTCGATGAGATGCACTTCAGCACGCGACAATGCACGTTCAACACCGGCTGCAGATTTGTCATGCAGGGCATCTTCGGCCATATCACATTCAAGCCTTAATGACGAGAGACTTTCTAGAGCTGAGTCCTCACTCCAACCCTCAGGGGAATCTTCAGCCAATCGTGACAGATCTCCTTCCAATGTAGTTGCATTATTCCTCATCATTTCGATTGAATCAGATAAATCAGTACGTCCTCTCTCAATAATGGCTTCCCAGAATTCTTTTTCATCCATTTGTGATCTTCCAGAGATTTTTCCAAATCGTCCTTTCCACTTTGCTTCCCACGGATTCCGACCTAGTGCACTGGCCAAATCAAATATCAATCGCGCTCGTCTTTCAAGTGGACCATTGATGTGTATGATATTTAGAAAACAGGAAGCAATCAGCCCGAATCCCCAGTATGATTTGCTTTGTATTGTAATTGTTAATTCCGAATCAGATGCTACAATTTCCCATTGTTGCTGATCTAGTCCAGGGGGTGTGGTAACGAGGGGCGGCTCATGTGGTCCAAATACGCGCAACAGTGTATCTGCTACATCGCCAAGGTATAGTGAACCATCCGCTCCGGGGAAATTCTTGTGTCTAAGTCTAGAATCTGAATCAATCTTCATCTCAGGTCCACCTGTATGGATCTGGGCGTGAAGTAGAGATTCTAGGGAATCTAGCAAGCCACTCGATTCGCCACTCATGTCTCTCCCCTTTGGTCCGTATAGTTCCACACCTATGAAAGAACAACTTGATAGGTCCCCCATCACTTTTCGGTACGGAGCGGAGTATATGGCGAAGAAGAAGGCCTCCAAAGATGACAAAGCTGTTGAGCAATTAACAAGTATCCCTGGCGTTGGAAAAGCAACTGCAAAGAAATTGGTTAAGGCAGGCTTGCGTACAGTGAATCAGGTGGCAAAAGCGAGTATGAAGAAGTTGCTAGGTGCAGGTCTTTCCGCAACCATTGCGAAGAAAATTCTCACAGCATCTGCGAAGGCTGCTGGTAGCAAGGCTAAGGCTGCAGCGAAAGCCGCGCCGAAGAAAGCAAGTAAAACGACAAAGACAATCAAGATGGCAGCCAAAACAGCAGCAGCCAAAGGTACTGCGAAAGTCAAGAAAGTTGTAGCGGCAAAAAAGAAGCCAGCCAAAAAACCCCGGACGAAGACGACTAAAAAATCCAAGAAGACAGTCGAGGTCAGCAGTAAAACAATCCCAACACCGGATTGGAAAGCCAATCTGAAGAAGTGGAAGAAGGGTGACTGACCACTTTATGATTAGTCCATATCTTGTTCTCTACTCGCAGTCTGAGCACGGTGATAGATTTCTCTTAGGCTCTGATCACTGATTTCCAGATAGACTCGAGTGGTAGAGATATTTGCATGTCCTAGCAATCGTTGAATACTGACTAAATCAGCCCCTCGTTCCAATAAACCAGTTGCAAAGTTATGTCTCAATGTATGCGGACTGAGTTTGGAGCGAGGGATATCAGCGCTATCTGCGAGTGCATCCATTAGTTTCTGAACCGCTCTTGGAGATAATCTACGTCCAAGCCTGTTGAGAATTAATGCGTCTCTATGTTCATCGCATGGTGTGTGTTTTGCTACAATTGATGCCCGCACGATATCATAGGCTGCAATCGCTTCAACAGATTCGTTGGTGAACAATACCAAGCGATCTTTCGATCCTTTTCCTTCGTGTACGGTCGCTGAAGTATCTTCAATATCTACATCAGACCGATTCAATGCACATAATTCAGATACTCTCATTCCGGTATCTAAGAGTAAAATAATCACAACATTAGCAAAGGGATTTTCTGACGTTGCCGCTGCTTCTCGCAATCGAGCAACTTCTCTTCGAGTGAGTGTCTTGGGAAGATTTCGACCTTTCTGTGGACGGGCAACCCAATCAGGAACACGATGGCCAACCCAATTCAACAAATGACTGGCTGAGGCTAACCGTGCATTTATCGTTGCAGCAGATAGATGAGAAATCGATTGAACCCACAAATCCAAACGCCCATTGTTCGGATCAATCCAACGTGACAAATCACTGACTTTCATTTTCTGTAGTGCATCGTATGATGCAGGAATTTCATCTGGGAGAGGAGTTGATACGAATTGTTTCACTGCAGTATAGTATGCTCTTAGTGTGTGCACGCTCTTTTTTTCACTAGTGAGTTGCATTTCGTAGCATCCAAACCATGGGAATTCTGACAACCTAGCCAAACGTGTTGGCAGGCCATAAGGTATGCCGAGTGCATTCTCTGAAAATGGAGTTGCGAAACGGTCCCCTGAGGGCACCTCCTGCCAAGTATTCTCAGCGTCGTGGTTACTACCTTTCTCTAGCATTCACTCGTACTTCCCGGGGCCATTGGCCCGTGCATTCCCATCCCCGAAGGGAAATCGCAGTAGGTGCATCAAGGTATGAATGCTACGCAGGGGTAAGAGAATTATCCGCCCGTATGATGTGTGTTTTCCAAACGCCGAGGATATTAGCGACGACGTTTTCTCCAACGTGGCGATTGGTTTCGGACCGCCCATGCCGCCTCATTTTCAGGAGAATCAATTTCCCACGGCCTTGGTTCTTCAGGTGCTGAGCATCGCGCATCGATTGTTTGCTGAACCAATGGACGGATTCGTTGACGAAGAACTTCTAGTGAACCATAAAAAATGATTTCATCAGCTTCTCGAAGAACAATATCGTTGTCTGGTTGCCAAATATGTGCTCCAGCACGTGAAACGGCTGCGATCATCCCTTCCTCATCGAGTGTCATGAGATCACCCAATCGCCGACCTACAAGTTCAGGATATCGTCGAACCTTCAGAGAGAGCGTTCCATGTCCTTCTTTGCTAGCAAGTAATTGATCTAAATCAACTGAGGAGAAGGCGTGAGATTCAACAACATGGCTCATGATGTGTCCTGCTACATTGACTCCAGTTGCTTTCTCAATACCTTCCAATCCTGGACTAGAATTTACTTCAAGCAATAATGGGCCTCGATTGGATTCAAGCAAATCTACGCCAGCAATATCTAGCCCTAGAATCCGAGCAGCCTTCCGAGCAATTCGGGCATAATCTTCTGGTAGATTGAATGACTCAACACTTCCTCCTAAGTGGAAGTTTGATCGGAATTCACGACCATGTGCTCTGCGACGCATTGAAGCAACGACTTCACCGCCGACAACCAATACTCTGACATCTTTACCGTGACTTTCCTTGATGTATTCCTGAACAAGGACTTGAGTGCCTTTTTCCAATAAATCCCAAGCAAGTTCACTTGCTTCTCGTTCTGTATGTGCAAGATACACTCCACTACCCTGTGTACCTTCAGCGGCTTTGATGACACAAGGCACTCCTCCAACTTGGCGAATGGCTCTTTCTACATCTCTCCAATCTCGGACATATGCTGTGGTTGGGACGGGAATATGACTACTAGAGAGAACTTGAGTCGCATGCAACTTATCGCGACTTCTTTGAATTCCTTCACTACTGTTTGCAACATAAATTCCCATACGTTCGAATTGCCTCACAATTGCAACACCATGTCGAGTAATTGAATATCCAATTCTAGGAAGGGCAGCATCAACCTCAACATTCCATCCTTCGTGAAGGATGCGCCGCCCATCATTTCCGACTGTAACTGACAGTTTCATTGGATCGAGTACATCTACGGAGCAACCTAGAGCCTGTGCTTCCTCCACAAGCCGCCTAGTACTGTATAGCCGGGGGCCACGAGATAGTACAGCTACACGCAGGGCCATCGGCTCACGCCGAGAGCCCTTCCGTTTTGAGTCCTACGGCTAAAAAGCGCGTGACCGCGCCTGCGAGCACGTGCGCTCGTGCGCGCGCGAGGGAGCCGAGCCTTTGAAGCGTCAAGAAGATGTCCGCGATAGCATGCAGGCTCCGGCCGGCCCCTCAGGTCCACCCGTTGATGGTCCATCTGGACCCCCTAGCGTTGTGGGTCCTACTGGTGCTCCACAGGATGGTCCTAGCGGACCACCAGAGGATGTAAATCCTGCACAATTTGATCCATTGGCTGAGATTGAAGACGCCCGGGCACGCCGAAAGAATCGTGAAGAAAGGTTAGAGGTACTTCAGAAGAAAAGGAATAGTGCTCGAGTGAATGTCTACCTTTTCTTGGCCATCACTGTCGTTCTCGCAGGATTCGCATTTTTCCCAGTCACTTCTGGTGATACTGATTTGAATCCGTTCCCCCAAGGTCAAAGTCCAACGAATCACAAAGCTTGGGTTCAAGATGACAATCATTTGACTGGTGGTTATGAAGACAAAATTTGGGATGGTAACAAGGGAACAACACGTACTGCTGACAAGCAAATTTACATTCCACCACCATTACCAGATATGGGCTCCACATCATCGATTAGAATTGATGTAACTGTAGACATATACAGATTACAGGGAAATACTACTTTCAAGGCTGGAATGTTTGACGGTGAATGCACTCAATTACCTGCCTTTGAATCATTACCCGAAGACTCTTGGTATCATTATGAAGGAACAAAATCAGCTGGTGAGACTGTTGAATTTACCTTGTATACTCAACCAGGTCAGAAATGCTTCTTATTCATGTGGGATGATGATGAAAATCCAGACATTCCTCCTTTACAGGATTACTATCTTCCGACCATGGATATCGAGATTGCCATTTATTGGCCTCGAATCATCACCGTCCCTATCGCCCTCATTACTTTCCTTTTCGCTGGATTTGCATTCGTTGGTGCTCAGAAGTCCGGTAAGGCATTCAAGGCACTGAAGTATCCTGAAGGGGAACCAGCGAAGAAGATTGAGGAAGAGGTACTTGAGGCAGCCGAATCAGAACAACGTGAACAGATTGACGCCCCAGTTGTTGACCAACCTGAGGATGCAGATGCTCACGAAATAGAGGGGCCATCCCTTGCAGAGGCGGCTAGTAGTCCTGAACAGGGTGAAGTCGAGGTTGAAGAGGAACCCCCATCTGATGAGGAACCAGCGGGTGAATCTGCAGAAGAAGAAAACTCTGCTTCTGCCTGGACGGATGAACAGTTGTTAGGCGCGGGCTGGACACAGGAACAAATTGACGCTATGCGCAATGCTTGAGTCCAATCAGAACGCAACGAACCACCACTCATGGAGCGAAGAGGTTGAAAGCGGTATGCACCACCATCCTCTCTGAGGATGGTTATGTCTGAGGAAGATTTCTCTAAACTGACCGTCGCTGAATTGAAGATTCGGCTAAAAGAAATGGGGCTCCCATTAACTGGTAAGAAAGCCGATTTAATCAATAGAATAGAGGAAGCACAGGATTTAGAAAATCTCGATGAGGTCCTTCTCATCGATGATGATGGTGATGCTCTCTTAATCGAAGATGTAGTTGATGATGTTGATGAAGATTTATCGACACAAGACACTCTTTTTGAAGCGGAGATTATTGACGATATTGATGAAGAATATGATGAAATCTTTGGGGATGATGTCTTTGAAGCAGAAATATCTCCTCAACCCTCTCGTTCAGAACGCGCTTCCCGTACCATGGGTTCCACTTCACCTTGGTACAAAGATGGGACGAATATTGCCACAATCCTTGTGGTTTTACTTCTTGCTGCAGGTGGCGGATGGTGGTATCATTCCCAACAAGAGGTTGACTACCAGGTAGCACCACCTCGATATGGTGATAATCTCCAATTCTCGGTGAGTAATGGACTTCTCCTAGCCGATGGAGACGAAATGGTGGATTATCTTCGTCAGAGTGTAGGTGAATCATTGGATCAAGTATGTGGTGAGTTGCGAATTGATTTCACAGGCTCAGGATCTGCATCGATTACTGAAGGGACCCTCACGGATCTCAAAGATTCAGGAGATGATCATCTTCGAGGGGCTGTGATGATGAATGGTCCCTATGGAAGATGGTGGAATTCGGTTGAGTCTGACGTACAGTATCATCTAGACGCGGATTTGTCAGGATACACTTGGTCCGCCATCGATTCTGATTCCTGTAGCCAAAATACAGACTGGTCACGAAACAATAACCAACTCGATGTTGGGGTGAAACAGTGGACAGAATTGACTGAAAGAACTCTATTACGAACAGATTCAAATCTTGATTTGACAGATTCAGATGGACAACGCTCGGCGTTGTCTGTGACGACATTTGGAGCAGTCAGTGGTTCTGATGCAATTACAGATTTAATTGATGTTGCATTAATGCCAATGCACCCTGTAAATTTGTATGATGTATTCCAATTGAGAGAATTGGAGGTTGGAGTCTCAGACAATTATGATGGCTGGGATTGGGTCGTAGGAGATACCACTACAATTGCCGGTCAAGATGCCATCATGGTATACATGGATCACGTTGAAACTAGACAATGTCTTGGTCGAGCAACAATGACGCTATGGGTCATTCCAAACCAACCATTACCTGGCAAACAAAGTGTTGACATTATGCTTGATGGACAGGGAGATGGAACCTGTAGTACGGGCATGAAACTCGCGATTGAATACGCCTTCCCTGATGGGACTTTTACCTCACGATATACCATTCAACAAACCTCCTTCATTCGAGGGAGTAACCTCTTGGATTGGAATGAAGCATATTCGTCTCGACCAATGGCGGGTCAAGGTATTCCAGATGATGATGAACGAATGTCATGGAACGCTGGGACCCACATGTGGGATGACCCTGATAATTCCTCAACATCGAGTCGAACTTACACACTTGAGAAGGCCGTTGAATGTGTGGTCACAGATTTCGATGCATTTGGAAGTGCCAACGTTGCGCTTTCAGGAAATGGTTACGTGTTTGCGGCTCAAGATGACCGTACTGGAATGAACCCCGTCTGGAATCTGTCATGGATTAGTTCAGATGATGCTGGTTGGGTTCGTGTAACGTGGCCAGGTGGAGAGAACTGCCTCAATACTGGAGACGGTCCATTGACTGGTGATGACAAGCCGGATTATGGACGTGATCGAATCCCTGAAACATTGGAATTGTCTGACCTTGAGTCACTCATGACTTCATCAGCATTGTATCCTAATCTTCATTCTCAAATCATGATGGGTGGTTCCTTACGTGACGATGCTCAACTTGGATACAACCTTGTCATTCCAGAAGATAATCCCGTGACAGATTTGTTACCAGATGATTATCTCAATGGGAAAGTGACAGTACACATTGAGCGTACCTGGACATCAGGAGGAGAGGATCATGTTTTGCAGGCAGGAATGGATGGAGAAACTGGTCGAATGGCAGGTTGGTACATGACCTCTACTGTTGCAGATTAGCGCCTTCGGCGCTCGCACGTACGTGAGCAAAACCCGCTTTTCTTGCATATATCGTCCCGTCACCCTCAAGAGCACTGCGATTCCGGTGAGGCACGGGATGCACAATGGAAGATGAGGAAATTCTCCCGGAGGCACTACCTGCTCCAATGGTGGTGGAGTTTACTGAAGAAGAATTTGAGACCCCAGAAATTGATGACCTCAGTTCTGCAGAACCACGTCAAGTGATGGAACTTCCACGTGCTGAGCCAACACCTGATGGTCGTGCTAGAGTTGTGACGGTCATGAATCAGAAAGGTGGTGTTGGAAAAACGACAACAGTCATCAATATCGCCACTCATCTGGCACTCCATGGTGTCAGAGTACTCGTCGTAGATTGTGATCAACAAGGCAATTGTGCAACAGGACTAGGTATTGACAAAAGTCGAGTCGTTCACACGACTCGTACGTTATTCACCGAACCAGAAAATGCACCTGCGTGTCGTCATGCAACTGCGATTCCGGGTCTTCATCTCATTGTTGGTGAGCGTAGTTTGGTTGGAATCGAGCAGGAACTCTCAACCATGCTTGGTCGTGAACGTTGTCTCATCGATGGATTGGAACCATTGTTACAACACTATGACCTCGTCCTTCTTGATACGGCCCCAAGCCTTGGCCTTGTGACAATCAATGCCTTGGTTGCCAGTGATGCAGTACTTGTTCCAGTACAAACTGAATTCTTTGCACTTGAAGGCGTGGCCATGTTAGCTTCAACGATTCGTGAAGTTCGCCGACGTTTGAATCCAAAACTTGGTTTTGATGGTGTCATGATGACAATGCATGCGCCCACTTTGTTGAATAGTCAAGTCAAGAGTCAATTAATGGAAACATTTGGGGATTTGATGATTGAACCACCAATTCGACGTAATATTAAGTTGGCAGAAGCACCCAGTGAAGGCGTTCCCATTCACATCCATGCACCAGAAAGCAATGGTGGTCATGATTATCGCTTACTCGCTCAAAATCTCGCTGAGAGATGGGGCTTTGAACTGGAGTGATTTGATGACAGAGAAAAAGCGAGTACTCGGCAGAGGTCTCGAGGATCTCCTTGCTCAGCATGATCAAGACCTCCCCTTCTTGGATTCTTATGGGCCAGATATTGGCGTTGGAGAGGGCCTGCCTGCTGGTGCTGGAGAACATGCGACAGAAGATTTGCTTGAAGCTATACTTAGATTGCTGCGCGCAGAAGGTCAAACTGTTTCCTCAGATGACGGAATCGTCATCGAAGGACTTCTGAAAGTCACGCCTGCAGAATTAGGGGTACACCTCTCCTTTCAAAGTGGGGATTCACCTCTGCCATTGGTGCCCTCAGACCTTGGTGCCCCTGGTCTAGAAGACGGTCAACTTTCATCCGATCGTAGTGAGGCTACAGTCTCTATCGTTCAATGGGGCATTCCTTCTCGAAGATTGTTAGAACGCTTGTGTGAACATTGGTCGTGTTGAATCATCGAGCCAGTGAACCCATTGGATCCCATGGTGACAATACGTGAGGCTCCTTCGATAGTGCCGCACGCATTTCATCGGTTAGATACGAGGATGGGGCCGCGATTTCAAACATGTATTCATCAAACCAACTATCATTCATGGTGTAAAATCCCTTGATGCCACTCTTCTTGTCACCCCATGAATTCTCAACTCTCCATCGCCTCGTTTCTCCATCGACAACATCCACCCCAGTGAATAGCATAGCATGTGTCATCATGGTTTGATGATAGCGTAATCGATCGGCCTTTTCAAGTCCGAATTCCATTCCATACATTTCCTTGAATGAGAATAATTCTGCATCCCACAATCCCCGTTGTCGATGCATTTGCTTGCCAACATCACAGCCCATCCAAACGGGCGTACCATCCTCTAATAGCCGCTTAGTGATGTCTTTCATATCATCCATGCCAATGTTAAGATAGACAACAGGTGGACCTCCTGCCACATTTTGAAGGAAGTCAACAGTGTAGGTTTCCATTGTGGCATTTCTAGGGTCATGGACTAGACAGACATAATCTTCGTAATCGATGGTTACAAATCGTTTCGCAAATTCTTGAGGTGTCATTTCACCTTCACGATGGAACTTGTCATTCTTGTCACGCCATTGCCAATCAAAGGTTTCTGGAGGTGTTCCAAGGTGGATACATAATACTCGCCAAATGTCAGCCAATCTGCTATCTTTGTGACTTTCAATTTCAGAATCTGTCGCTCCATCATTGGTCATGTTTCTCAATTCCATTGCAGACGTTCGAAGCATGTGGTTGAGTGCAGCATTCATTCGACGAGTCGCGGAGGATGAATACGATTCAGGATAGGCGGCCTTTGGAACAAGGCCATGCTTCTGTACTAGATTGACGGCCATGTTCCATTGACCACCGTCATCCAGTGGGTGGTCCAATAGGAAAGCGACAGTTCGATCATCTAGGGGGCGATCTGCTGTATCCACAATCGATTGCAAAAAGTGATTGGCTCGTTCAAATTTATCCCAGAAATGAATGTGTGCTTGACTGAATTCAAAATCTTTCAAACCCATTTCTTTCATTGCACCGACTCTGAATAGATTGAGCATCGCAAACAACCAACATCGCCCACTACTCTTCTGGTTGGTTACTTTCCAATCATCGAGTTTTGTGGAGAATGTAAAATCTGTATTGACGACAACATCTCGATTCAATGCAATATCCAAGACATCGGTATTTGTAACGGCGTTTTGGATTACCTTCGCAGTAGGGTCTGCAGCGAATGCCGCTCGAAATTTGGCAATTTGTTCTGGAGTTACGACAGTCATTGGCTCACCTACGGTGAGCCATTCGCCGTCATCGACGACGCTTAGTCATCACGCTTCGCCAATAAGGCAGCGGACAATCCTACGATGACAGTAGTCATCAGAGCAGGTGCTGGCAAACCTCCGCCCGAATCATCAGGACAATTTTCCCCACCAGATTCATCACCGGATACCCAACAGTCAGACCAAACCTTCCCGCCCTGTGTGAATCCACCTTCAGGGAACTTCTCATTGTTACCATCGTTGTAATTCAGAATAATATCGTAGTTGACGTATGAATGATCATTGACAGGTGTAACTGTTCCAGTCCAATTGCTATCCTCGCCAGTCATGTTGAGAACTTCTGGTTGATTACATACACCGCTATTTAGACACATTTGAGTCGTCCATTGTACTGTGGTTCCATTGCTAGATGCTTCCGCATTAAGTGTCACTTGAACGACGAAATTTACACCGTCAACAGATACACTCGGAGCATCGATTGAATCCATGGGGGTCCCATCAACGTTGATGGTACGATTATCTCCAGCGTTTGCTGCTGTTGCATATGGAACAATTAGACATAAAGACAAGGCGATGATAAACACACGACGCATCATGCCCCTTACAGGGGCATTTAGTTGAAAACACCTCTGTTCTCTTGACATCTCATGGTCATCAGAGTTCTAATTCCCATAATTCATCACCAACATGATGCAACATTTTGACTGCCTTCCCTTTGGTTGCCTCTTTCATCTCTGATGCAGACATCATTGCCCATCCAATGGCGATTGGCTTGCCGTGTGTTTGATCGCGAATCCAAATGAGATCACCTTCCTCAATACATTCGCATGCAGCATGAATTCCAGCAGCCATACAATCCGCTCCGTTCATCAAGAAAGGAATGGCACCGTGATCAACATCGCACCATCTCGAACTTGGTGACCATGCAAGTATGCCACGCAGTGTTGGAAATGCGATAATTTCCCCCTCTGCATCAGCCACTTCCATTCCAAGAGGTGATTTATCCACAATGAGTAGTGACCATGGCCCAAATTGAGCCGTTTCTAGGAATGCATTCGATAGGTCTACATCGATTCCAAGTGGTTCAGTCAATCGTTCGATTAGTCCCTTGATTTTCTTGTGCCTCACGGGCTTTCGTCCCTTGAGTTTCCAATCTTTCTTGGCCACGTTTCAAACGAGTGATAGCCACTCTTTCAATACTCGCCTAGATTCAATCTGTAGGGTTCAATTGATGGTTGAGTGATGACTGGCCAGTCCATGCCGAGTATCTGGTGCGCCCTTCGAACCTTTGCTTCACATGCAAAGGAAATGGGCAATCAAGAGTTGTCAAAACCTCTCTTTTTCCTGAAGCCATGGGCTTCATTGGCACGCCCCCCAATCGGTTGTGAAATGGCGCTACCCATTTCTGATGGTGACATTCATCATGAAGTCGAACTCGTTCTTGAATTGGGAGCACAACTTCGTATTGAACGAATTGCAATTGGCTTAGATTTAACCAATCGTTCAGCACAACAAGAAGCCAAATCATCAGGAATGCCATGGACACAGTCGAAAGGATTTGCCAATAGTGCCATCGTTGGCGAGATGGTAACGCCACCTGTGGGATTGGATCATTTACGAATTGAACTCGCAGTCAATGGTCAACCACGTCAAGAGGCGACGATTGGTGAGATGTCGTTTTCTCCAATCGACCTTCTCAATTCTTTGGAGTCCTGGGCACCGCTAGAGGCAGGAGATTTACTGTTCTGTGGAACTCCATCTGGTGTGGGGTCCCTTTCATTGGGAGATCATCTTATTGCCAGACTTCTCAGTGAAGATGGAACTGTTCTCAGTGAACTTGATTTGTCCATCGCTTAATCACGGCGGAACGGATTCATGCAAGTTAAGTGCGGCTCTAGCCTTATCAACATCGTCGACAGAAAAGGCCAATTCTGTGTCGCCACGATATCTTGAAAGAACATAAATCGATGTAATGCTTACACCAGCATTCCCCAATCTTTCAGAGAAATCAGCAAGTGATCCAGGTCTGTCTGGCATCACGAGTGTAAGCAATTCATTGACGGTATACTCAATGTTCATCGCATCCAATGCCAATCGTGTTTCGATGATTTGTTCTGTGACAATTGCAACATTAGGTGCTGCACGCCCAATCGCGCACATGGTCTGAATATTGATGCCACGTTCTGCAAACTCGCGACTGACACGAGCAAGTTGTCCAGCTTCGTCGGGTAGGGCCATTGAGAATTCCATCATGGTGGTTCGCCGTCTCGTGGGGGTCCTGTGGTCGCTATTTACCCACCGGATGACGAATAGACCCCCATCGTGGTCTTGAAATAAGGGAAGCAGGTCGCCCGCTTCCCAGAGGGAAGACCATGGCACACTGGCACGGCATATCTCGACGCAAGTCCACAGGTGGACGCCTTAAGCGTCCTAGCAGTTATCGTGGCAAGCGTCGAACAGAGATTTCATCTGAAAAGCAATTCACACAAATCGGTGAACCAAGCCGCAAGGTCTATCGAAAGCGCTCAGGTTCTCAGACCGTCCGTGTTCTATTTGATACTCATATTAACGTTGCAGACAAGAAGACTGGAAAAGTCGTCACTGCAACACTTCAAACCGTGAGCGAGAATGCTGCAGATCCTAACTATGTCCGTCGAAACATCCTCACCAAGGGTGCGGTGGTTGAGACAGACAAGGGCAACGTCCGAATCACCAGCCGTCCGGGCAGTCATGGCGTCATCAATGGCGTCCTGCTAGAGTGAAGGTTCACATTTGATGAGGTATACGCCTCCTCGGAGACCTTGAGATGGCGAACCACCCTGACCGCGTTGTCGTGTGGCCTGGATACTTCGA
Organism: Candidatus Thalassarchaeaceae archaeon; assembly: GCA_030747485.1. GTDB lineage: Archaea > Thermoplasmatota > Poseidoniia > Poseidoniales > Thalassarchaeaceae > MGIIb-P. Next base: position 46,617 of record JASLKP010000004.1, read on the forward strand.
TGTGAAAGCGAGCCGTCGCTCTGGTCGACGTGTTTCAAAGAAACATTCAGTCTCAAATCCTACTCTTGAGGGGTTGGCATTTGCCGCACGCGGTGCAGGGATTCGAAAGATGAAACGCGATGAAGGAGTTTCTCATCCATCTAGACCGACTAGTAGCGAAGGCCGTCTATGGGTTTCTACAGAAGATGCCCTCAAAGCAACAGGTGCCACTTCAAAGGAAGGAATCCTACAGGCAATTGCTGCTGCGTGGAAGGGTCAGGAATCCTCTGCTCAAGAGTCCGCCCAATCAGCCAAGAAAGCAGGTCCTAAGGCTGGAGACAAGCGCGGCCGATCTCAGCGTAAGTCATTCAAAACCTCAAAGGGACGTAAACCAAGTGAACGTCGTCAGCGTCGAAAATGAGCTTAGACCCAGACATCATTAGAAGCGGTTAATTCCCCTTCTGTGTTACCTGTATTCACAACATCACGAGGTTCAACCAGCATGACTTTGCATTCATTCTCAGCAGATGGCTTGTGCTCGACTCCTTTTGGAACCACATACATTTCACCTTCACTCAATTCCACGGTTTCATTCTCAAATTCAATTTTCATCTGACCTTCAATCACGATGAATACTTCATCTGTATCTTTGTGATGATGCCAAACAAAATCACCCTTAATCTTGACCAACTTGAATTGATAATCATTCATTTCCGCAACGACCTTTGGAGACCAGTGGTCAGAAAACTTGGATAATTTATCCTTCAAATTGATTTTATCCATTTGTTCACTTCCAGCAAGCGTCAATGTACAGTTCACTCGACTTCGATTTTAGGAATCGGCACGGCTCGAATCCATCCAAATGCATCGGGCTCAGTTTGGGTTTGAATTCCTGTGAGCGCATCATAGAGTTCTCTCGTTACGGCCCCCACTTCATTGTTGCAGTACATGGTACACAAATCACCTTGACAGATGGCGCCAATAGGTGAAATAACTGCTGCAGTACCTGCGCAGAAGCATTCATCCGCTTCAAGGACAAAATCGATTTCGACTTTTTCCTCGATGACTTCGTATCCTCGTGCGCGAGCAAGATGAATGATTGAATCACGGGTGATACCTGGTAGAATCGTTCCTGTGAGTTCAGGTGTGTGTATGACGCCATCCTTGACGCAGAAGAAGTTCGCCGCTCCAACTTCCTCGATATAGCGATGTTCTGTAGCATCTAGATAGATGATTTCTGCAAAGCCCTCTTTCTTTGCATTCTTGCTTGGCATCATGCCAGGTGCATAGTTGCCAATGGCCTTGACACCACCACTACCACCGGGGCAGGCTCGATGAAATTCATCTGATACCTTCAATGAAATTGGAAGCAATCCTCCCTTGAAGTATGGTCCAACAGGACAGACATAGATCATGAATGTGTATTCTGGAGAGGGTGCAACACCTAGGATAGCTCCAGTCCCCCATAGTACCGGACGGATGTAGAGTGCTCCTTTGCCAGTAGGGGGAACCCATCGTGCATTTGCGGCCACAACTTGTTCCACTGCATCCAAGAACATCTCTTCAGGCACTGGTGGCATTCCCAACCGAGAAGCACCAGATTGTAATCTTGCAGCATTCCGCTCAGGTCTGAACAGAACGATGCCACCGTTTACACTACGTTGAGCTTTCATCCCTTCAAACAGACCTTGACCATAATTGAGGACACCAGCAGCTGGAGATACAGAAATTTCACCATATGGCTCCATTTCTCCAGGTTGCCACTCTTCACCGAGTTTGCATTTGGCGACATACATCATGTCGGTTGGGGTGAATGAGAATGTTAACGCGTCCCAGTCAATTTGGTCTTCCAAAACAAATCCTCCAGTCAAATTGCCTCGTCCGGCTAGTGGTCCAACAATAGGGGTGGTTCTCAACCATTCCGCCTACACCCGCTCGCGACTGCGATTTGTTGGATGGCCTTCCATAGAATTGAAAGACACCCGATGGAATCATCATGCCATGTCGCAAGATGGGGAGGGTTGCATTGTCGCCGCTTCCTATCAAGGATCAGGCAAAGAAACAGTCGTTGAACTCTGGGTGCGCGCACGCGAGGGTCACTCTGTGGTACTCTTGGTTCATGGCTTACGCCCATTTCTGGAGATTTCCATTCCCGGAAAGAGTGCCGAGGTACCTTCAGATATATCGGGGCGATTGAATCTAGTAGATGCACTTGCAGATGTCACCGAGATTTCTGGGCCAGTGGATAAGTGGACCGAGTCAGGAACGAAACCACATTGGAGAGTAGAGGTAATTCAGCCATACACTGTACCTAAACTTCGAAAAACCTTAGAATCATGGAAATGGGAGATTAGTAGTGCTGACATCATATTTCCTCAACGTCTCCTCCTCGATTTGGATATCGGACCACACATTGGTTGGAGTGGTGAATTGTTAGAGAAGGATGGCGATGTCATCCGGGAAGCGGGTGGTCGGGGATTGTATCCAACAAATCAGGTGATTCATTGTGGTGTCGACGATTTACGTTCGATAGACGCATTTGCGGCCCCTTTTGTCACATTTTCATTCGATCTTGAGACAAGTATTGAATCCGGCCACATTCTTTGTGCGGCGGCAGTGGTTGAACAAAATGGTAAGAGCGAAACTCATACTTTTCAAGGAGACGAACGCGAGATGCTCGAAGGCCTAACACGTTTGGTTAGAGAGAGTGATCCGGATATCATTACAGGTTACAACATTGACAATTTTGATTTGCCCAAAATCAAGGAACGTATGGAGGCACTCGAGGACCGTAAGGACCGTTTTACTCGTGCTGCACTTGCGGGATGGGGCCGAATCCCAATCACTGAGGGGGCCTGTAAGGGGGGTTCGCGCGGGCCTCCCATTTTGGCAAATCGTCAACAAAATCGTAAATGGGTACTGGCAGGCAGATGTGTGATGGATGCGTGGTGGGAAGCCCGCATGACGCTCAGGCCCAAGCGTGAAACCCTCAAGTTCGTCTCTGAACTGTTGTTCCCTGAACGCGAAGAATTGCGCAAGATGGATGTCGACGCCAGTCGAATGGATGATGAATGGGCAACTCGACCAGATGTTGTCCTTGAGTACTGTGCGCAGGACGCTCTTCTCCCCATCGAAATCCTTGATGCCATTTCTGCAACTGCGCGCAAGGAGGCTTTGGCTGCGGTTGGTAAAGTGCCACTTGAAACCACAATCATTGGGTCGACTAGTCAATGGTTGGATAGTCTTGTCATTCGCTTAGCGGATCGCGAGAATATTGCCGTACCAATGACGCGTCGCGGTGGTAAATCTGATGCCATCACTGGAGGTTACGTCCATGAAATCGAAGGAGGTCGATATCCATGGGTCGCTGTGCTCGACTTCAAATCGATGTACCCGTCCATCATGATTTCAAACAACATCTGTCATACAACCCGTGTTGACAAGGATAATCCCTCAATTGAAGTTCATCAATCACCTAGCGGTACGAAATTTCTGAAGAAAGAGGTACGCGAGGGACTTGTTCCTCGTCTTCTTGAAGATTTGATGAACCAACGCGACCACCACAAGGAGATGATGAAGAGTGTAACAGATGAATCTGAACGACTCTTTCACGACCAGATGCAATTTGCTGTAAAAATTTTGATGAACACTTTCTATGGTGTCTACGCTTCTGCATTCTACCGATTTACACATCAGGACATTGGTTCAGCCATCACTGCTTGGGCGCGTTCCAACATCATGAAAATCATCAGTGCTCTTGAAGAAGAAGACCATCCAGTGGTGTATTCTGATACAGATTCCGTCTTCGTTTCAGCTCCTGAAGAAGGCACAGAATCACTTGTTGCCTTCGGTCACGAATTGGCCAGTCGCTTCACCAAGGAGGGCGCAGAACTTGAATTTGAGAAAGGTCTCTCGGTGTTTTTCAGTCACGGTGCAAAGAAGCGATATGTGGGTCGCGTGGTCTGGCCAGAAGAAGAACTGTTGATTCGTGGATATGAAATCAGAAGAACTGATTCCTTCGACCTACTGAATCAGACCATGATGGGAACCTTTGAGAAAATCTTGGATGGTGATGAAGAAGGTGCCTACCAACACGTCATCAGTTTGATTCGTTCCGTGAAGGCCGGCGAGGTTGATGTGGCAGATCTTATCCTCAGCCGTTCCTGTAAGGGCAAGGTCCTCAAGGACGGAACAGTCGATTTCTCGGTATATTCCAATCCAGATGGATTGCCCTACGTTCAGGCGGCAAGGAAACGCATTGCTCGTGGGTTGCCTTTCACACCTGGAATGAAAGTCAGTTACATTGTCACAGCAGCCAAGGGTGAAGGTGGTCGCCAAACTGTCGAACCATGGTTGGTTGCAGAAACTGGTGATGACCCCCCGGTCCCGGATTGGTTATTCTACGCTGAACGGCTTGCTCGGGCCATGGGTAGAATCACAGAAGTCTATGGTTGGTCGGACAAAGATTTGCTTGCAGGAAGCCGTCAACAGACTTTCGATTTCTTCTGACGCCATAGGCGTCCAATTTAGCGAATGGTTGATGATGGACGAGCGCCCCCTTCCATCCAATGCGCCGTTCACTCGTCTTGCTCTGTGCCGGCTTGATGCTGGCCACAACCTTGGCTGGTTGCTTGGAAACCATCTCAAGTAATGCAGCACCAACTGTGACGATAACCATCAGTCCATCCGGAACAAACAAGGTTGGAGATGAAATCACATTCGATGCGACAGGTTCGTCAGACCCTAACGGGGACCCTCTAACTTATGAGTGGTCCTTTGGAGATGGAAATACGAAGAAGGGTATGACTGTCAAACATACATACAATACAGCAGATGAATATACCGTAAAACTCGAAGTGAGTGACGGTGACCTCACTTCATCAGACACCAAATCCCTCATCATTGCTTCAGCAAATGCTGCACTTCCTACTGCCGACATCACTCACTACAAGGATGATGATTGCGAAGGAGATGATGATTCATCTTCGTCACAATACATCTTGGCATGGATTTGTGAGGATGATTTGGATACCTCAGATGATATGATTGATGCCAAGACAACCATCTATCTGGATGCTTCAGAATCATCTGCTGGCGATCCAAGCAGTTATTTGACCAAATACGAATGGGATCTCAATATCAATGTAGATAGTGACTCAGACGGCGATCCTGAAAATGATGTTGACATTGAAGGTGAAGAACCCGAATGGCTCAATGTTGTTCCAGGTGAGTACGAAATCAAACTCACTGTTACTGACAACAATGGATTTACTGCAACAGATGAAATTGATGTCTTTGTCAATTACCGTGGTTCATGGGCCGAGTTCACAATAGATGGCAATGGGACATCAGGACCCGCTGTTGTCACCTTTGGATTCCCTGTTGGTTACGACCAAGACACTGGAAACACAATGCGTTACGTGAAGATACAGGTAACATATCCGATTGAGGACGACGATTGGGTTGTAGGAAGTGGCAATAACCGATTAGATGCGTATGTATTCAATGAAACAGATGAAGAATGTTCACCCAATTGCAATACATCCGCTTACGCAGATGGAGACCAAGCGTTTGGAGATTGTTCAGAAGATGATCGTTGTTTTGAGCAGCGTGTTACACCAAGTCACATGCGTAATTATTTGGAAGGTGATTGGACTGTCGACCTCGTGAATGAGAAATTCCAAGATACACTGGTGAAATCATTCGTCATTTTGCTTGAATACAAGTAATCGTCAGACTACACAACTTAAATCGGCTCTCAGTAAGCCGAAAACGTACATTATTCAAATGTCATATTCAACAGATGCGTTCATAAAGGGATGTAGGGTCGGCGGGACGCCTCAAAGGAGTGAACCTCATGGGATCAGAATGGGAAGACAAGAAGAAGCCGCATTTGAACATCGTATTCGTTGGTCACGTCGACCACGGTAAATCGACTACAGTAGGTCGTTTACTACTCGACACCGGCCATATCGAACAACACGTCATTGACGGCAACGAGAAATTAGCAGCAGAACAGGGTAAGGCTGGATTCGGTCTTGCTTACGTGATGGACGGACTGAAGGAAGAGCGCGAGCGTGGAATCACAATCGACGTTGCTCACAAGGAATTCTACACACCGAATTACTACTTCACAATCATCGACGCACCAGGTCACCGTGACTTCGTGAAGAACATGATTACCGGTACCAGCCAAGCAGATGCAGCTGTACTCTGTGTTGCTGCAAACGATGGTGTCAACGCACAAACCAAGGAACACGCGTTCCTTGCGCGCGTACTTGGTGTTAAGCAACTCATTGTCAATATCAACAAGATGGACATCTCTGGTGTCAGTTATTCTGAGGACAAGTACAACAGTGTCGTAGCAGAAGTTAGTGAACTATTGAAGATGGCAGGATTCAATCCTGCTGACGTACCAATGATTCCTTGCTCGTCATTCCTTGGTGAGAATTTGTATGTCAAGAGTGACAACATGTCATGGTACAGTGGTCCAACTCTCTTTGAATGCATTGACGGCATCCAGATGCCACCAAAGCCAACAGATCGCCCACTACGTCTTCCAATCCAAGACGTGTACAAGATCAGCGGTATCGGAACGGTACCAGTTGGTAAGGTAGAGACTGGTATCCTACATTCAGGCAAGACGGTTGTTTTCAACCCAAGCCAGAAGTCTGCTGAAGTCAAGAGCATCGAGATGCACCACACGATTCACGCTAAGGCTGAACCTGGTGACAACGTCGGATTCAACGTACGAGGTCTAGCTGCTACAGATATCCGCCGTGGTGACATTGCAGGATACGCAGACAACGAGCCAATGTTCGTTCGTCACGACGAAACTTTCGTTGGTCAAATTCAGTTGATGGACATCCCGAAGGCAGTTGCTGCTGGTTACACTCCTGTGTTCCACGCACATACTGCTCAGGTCGCTGTTCGATTCGTAGAATTGTTGGAGAAGCAATCCAAGGCTGGCAAGGAAGCAAACCCTGCTTTCCTAGTCACTGGTGATGCATGTTTGGTTCGCTTTATGCCTACCAAGCCAATGGCAATCGAGCAGATGGATGCCTTCCCTGAATTGTCCCGCTTCGCAATCCGCGATATGGGCAAGACAGTCGCTGCAGGCGTCTGCATGAAGATTGAGAAGAAGTGAGTTTTTACTCTCAGAATCAACATACATGTAGAGGAATGCAAATGCCAGTGGTTACTACCATCAAATTGACCGGTGAGAACCACTTAGACATTGATGACGTATGTTCACGCATTCGTAACATCAGCGAGACTACGGGTGTTGCCCTTCGTGGACCCATTCCCCTACCAACACGTCGCTTGGTCGTTCCATGCCGTAAGGCACCTGACGGCGAAGGAAGTGAGACGTGGGATCATTGGGAAATGCGCATTCACAAGAGACTGCTTGAACTTGTGACAAATACGGCCAAGGATGAAACTGCCCTGCGCCAAGTCTTGAGAATTCCAATTCCAGACACTGTCACAATTGAACTCAGTCTGCGAAACGTCGCTTGAGTTCAAACTCAAAGTTCAGCGTTTTCGGCTAATCCGGCAGTAATCAGAGTTTCTGCAAAGTCAGCGCTCCAGTTGTGGACGTCACCTTCAAAGAGTTCAATTTCGTTTCCGTTCTCATCAATGATTGGTTCAGTTGAATCTTGCAGGATTCTAATTCTCAACATTTCTTGAGGTTCTGATTCTGTTGAAACATCTTCCACAATGCTATTTTCAACCAATGGTGTCACTTGAATTTCAATTTCAACAGGAACATGGTCATCGATTTCGGGATACCCTTCAATCAAAGCGATTCGGTCTTCTTCATCGAAGTCTGGGTCTTCCCAAACTTCCTCATTTTGTATCACTTCTACTTTGGGTGGTGGTTGCCCAGTGATGCCACCAGGCTCCTCGACATATGCATCGAGTTGTGCGTTACCTGCTGGAGTCATCGGTTGCCCAATTTCAGATCCCAAAATACCTTGTTGCAGGACGTCCCATGAGATGTTCTGCTTGTATTGATCAATTAATTCAGAAACTCCAGAATGGAATGCTCGTTCTGCTCCATTGTGTCGCTGCCAGTCAATTGGTGAATTCTTTTTATGGTCAGGGGAGGCATCACTAAACGGCGTACTTGAAAGGCTAGATAATGCGGCATGATTAACAAATGCCGACAATCGATGTCTGGTCAAATCGGCGATTGCATGTCGAAGGTTTGCTTGACGCCTCGAAAGTGTCTGAGCTCGTACGGACCATCCCTCACTTCGTCCGATTTCAGCAAGTTCAATTTCGATTGATTGTAATAATTCTGAACAAACTTGCCAAAAATCAGGTCGTGGCAAGTCGACTGGAACTGCTCGTTTGGATTGTTGACGTAGCATGGCGTGCAATTGAGATTCGATTGCGGCTAGTTGAACTCCTTCGAGTTTCTCGTTCGTTTGGCCTGCCAATTCAATCCCCCGCTCCCGGTTGTGGTTCGGGACGGTTCTTGAACCAATCCTCCAATTGTCGCCCGTAGGGCGACGAATCGAACAAGCGGCGTGTTCAAACCGAGTGCAGAGAGTGGCGTACCCCCGGAGGCGTAGACATGCGTAGAGTGTTCCTTCTCGTATTCCTCATGCTGTCTGCCCCATTGGTACCTCTCACGAATGCAGATTACAGTCCGTATTCGGGACCTTATCGAATGATTGTGACTCCCAGTGGTGATGGTACGTTGGTCAATCTGACTGATACTTCATTTGAAGTACCTGCTAATGCTACAATTCTAGATGCTTGGGTGAATGTATCCACAGATGCAAATGGTGATGGGTGGACGGGTCAACATTGGGTAGCCAATTCTCCAGCAAGAAACTTCTCAACAGGTACATTGAATCAAACATCATTGGATGTATTTGATCATGAAATCACTCTTGGTGTAAATCAGAGTGTAGGTCGAATCGATGATCTTGAAACATTATCCTTGAGATTTCAACATTACACTCCCAATGACGCCGCTAACATTTGGCGCATGGCCAATGCTAGCCAATTTAACGGTCCCTTTGCAATGAATTACTCCGCTAGACAGGCCGCTGGGGGCCTCATACCATCGTTGGCTACTGATGGGTGGTTAGTAGCCGCAACTTTGCCAGAGGATCCATTGCCAGCGGGAACTCATGCTTGGCTAACATCAGATGCTACTCCGATTCCTAGCCGTTCAAATGAATGGCGAATTTCATTCAATCATTGGTATCATCTGCACGCTGTCAATAGTAGTACTGGCAGTAGTGGTGCGTGGTTAGAGATATCTCTGGATGCAGGCTCTACGTGGACCTACGTCGAACCAATTGGTGGATATGATTGGAATGTTTCCACCTTGGCACCGGTTCCAAATGGGGCTCAGGGTGCGGGATTCGGTGTATTCGGTGGTCACAATGCGAGTGGTTGGGTTAATTCGACCTTCGATATATCCCATCTCAATACAACCAATGCGACATCAATGATGCACCGGTTTGTTGTGTGGACAGATCCCACTGGACAGGTTGATCGCCCAGGATGGTATCTTGATGAAGTCACAATTTCGAACAGAGGTGATACTCCAGGTTCGTGGTTCCATGGTTCATTGACTGGCGAATATGCTGGAGATGCCCATTCATATCTTGTCATTCCATTAGAAATGGACATGAATGGTACCAGTGGTGCTTGGATGCTACGCTACTGGTCTGATTTTGATTTAGAGGGTGGATCTTGGGACAATTATCACGTTCAGATATCAAGTGACAATCTTTCTTACCACCGTTTGTCTCCCGCAGGTGGCATCCCCGGTCCCTATGGTTTGACAATTGGAACGCAAACAATCATGGAAGATTCTCAAGGATGGGTTGAGATTGCCCATCCATTCCCATCATCGTTTACTGTTCCAAGCAATGGTAGTGTGTACATTAGGTTTGAAGTTGAGACAGATATCATGCCCTCATCTGGTTATGGCAATGTTTTGGATGCTCCCGAGGGGGTATTCATTGATGACTTGAGTATCACTCAGACTGTCAATGGTCAAACGTTTACTCGATGGTCTGAGAACCTAACTTCTGAAGCCAATGCAACACACAATTTAGCCGCCGGTGGGTCATATGATCAATGGCAACATTTGACGAATTGGGGTAACAATGGTCCATGGGAGTCAGCTTGGTCCTTTGAGGGTGCTCCACCCATTGCCGATGGTTGGTTAATCCATACTGATTATGGACAACGTTGGGCCTTCGGCGAAGTTTCAAATTCTAGTGGATGGGGTCCTGGGGCTTGGCCCAGTGGAAATACTGGAGTTGCCATGGGTTTAACCAACCGTCATAGTCCTACAACCTGGACTCATCTGATTAGTCCAACTTACCATATTCCACACGGCGCCAGTGCACGAATTGCATTTGACCACTTCATTTGTACTGAATCGGGTTGGGATGGTGGTGCACTGTATACTAGTGTGGATAATGGGACCTCATGGCAACACTTCGGTGCAAACATTCCAGACTTTTATGATCAGCAACACTACAACAACTACCAATCTCCATTCTATGGCCAATGGGCATGGGATGGTTCGACCAAGAAGGGTGGTTGTCAAACGAACAAAACATTTGAGCACATGGAGGCTGACATCAGCAGTTTTGGTGGCCAAGATGTCATGTTGCGCTTCTCGTTTTTCTCTGACACCTTCATTGAGATGGATGGGTGGTATATCGATCAAGTTGGAATTGTTGTTGATTGGTTTGAATCAGAAGGGACATGGACCAGTGAATTGATGACTGGAAATGAATTTGGATTTGCACCCACCTTTGATATCGATGCCAGTATACCAGTGGGTACGTGGATTACTACGTCAATTATGGATTCAACTGGTACATCATTGCAAGAAGGGGAGCATACTGCTGAGAATGTTACATTCCCCGTACTTTTCGATGGAGATTATTATCGGATTCAATTGCGATTTGGTACGAATGATCACGAATTAACTCCGCGTGTCCATGGATTACATCAAGGTGCAATTCGAATCCTCAATTCTGCTGATGGGACCAATGGATGGGAATTACCAAATCCAGTTGTCCAAGACAGACTTGATGGTAATGTCACAAATCCAACATTGCTTACTCAGCGTATTGAAGGATCGGCCGCATATGGTGATGCACCCCTTGAGGCAATCACCATTGTTGCTGAGGCCGCCGGTGCGTTGTTTGAAATTCGAGACGGCCAAGGTGCGATTATTGCGAGTGGTTCATTGTCAAATAGGACCATTCAGTTGCCGTATTCTGCGGTAAACATTCGTCCAATAATCGATTTACAGCCGGGTGGTTGGGTCCGCCATGCATCGTTTACTGGTCATCTGGGATTGCCAATGAATAATGGTACACTGGATATCGGTGGAGATGGAATAATCGATTGGACTTGGGAGTACGAAACGGATGGTGCCTTCGGTTGGTATGATGGAAGTCATCAACAAAATCAACCCTCTCAACCACAATGGGGTTCTCCTGGAACAATGCTTGACCAGGGCATGGCTCTGAGTGCCTCTGCTGACATCACATGGACTTGGGCAAATGGAATTCATGATTCGATGGATGCAGGGGAACTTCGGATTCTAGAATATCCTTGGACAACAATCCAAAATCAATCTGAACCCTCTGATTTCTCATTCAGTCCTCTTGCAATTTCATGGGAATCTACAATCTCAATTTCAGACTTGGGTCCTGCACTCCGAGATATTCAGGCATCTGCAATCAATGGAACGGGCCCGGCTCAGATTATTTCAGGCGATGTCCATATTCCATTAACTCTCAGTGCTGATCAGGGTGGTGTCCAATTATCTGGCGGAATTACACATGCTCAACGCATTGTGAATGAAGTCATTTCAGTTCCTTCCGGAACCATGGTGCCTGATCAAAATGTTACAATCATTACCGAACACTCACATTTGTTTGACATATCATTACTAGATGCAATTGATTTGCGAATGCAAACCACAGGAGGTAATCATCTTGAGATGAGAGTGGAAGACATTTGGGGGACACCAGTGCACCAACAAATGACTGGTCACAGTGAAATGGAATTAATTGATGCTAACATCACATTGGTCGATGCAGACAGCATTCGAGTTGAATGGTATTTGAGAACACAATGGACATTTGATGATCAGGATTCGATACGAATTCTCGCAGAAGCGGTCGAATCAAATGGGTTCACTCTTGGGCCGGCACATGCATTCATTGGGGGCTCGAATCATCAAGCCATGGAGAATGATTTGGAAGTAGTTTCTTGGGAAGTACGAGATTCAACCGGCCGATTACTATCCAATACATGGGATGCTAGATACCCATTCCATGCTGCTGTAGGTACAGCTATTGATGTCACAGGTATTGTGAGATTTGAAGGACAGAGTGGCATTCATCCTGAAATTGATGCTTTCCGCGTGGCTCTAGAGGTCGAGGATTCAAATGGTACATCTCAAGCAATTGGGATGAGTACCACCAATGGTGGCTGGTCGGCCAGCATCGAATTACCAACATCCTCTGGGAACGTGACAGTATCTCCATGGATTGTAAACATCGGTCCACCGGGTGTATCTGTGCATGGAGCAGAAGATGCAAGTGGTGGCACGATTTCTGTTGAGATTCGCTTAGATTCAGAAGCACCTACACTAGGTCCTTTGATGATTCATACTCCAGATGGGGGTCGACAAGCGAATGGTAACGTATTGTCTCCAAATCAAATATTGCCACTATGGGTCGAGGTACATGATGATGAATTATTGTTGAGTTTTATCGATTTGCGTTGTTGGCTAGAAGCATTCGATGATATCGATGGTGATGGAGTTCCTGATGAGAGTGAATATGGGGTGTCTTCGCAATTCATAGGGGGGATTCCACGTGGAACTTTCAGAGTAGATTTCCCTGCCATTAATCTTCAAGGAATGGATGAGGATGATCGAGTCTCATGTTACATCGAAGGCGGTGATTTTGCAGGATTCGATTTTATCGGAGGTGGTGGCCCTGGCTTTGAATCTGATTTAGCAACGATGACGATTCAAACGCAATCACCAACACAGATATCGTTAGCATCAATTGACCTAAATCGACACGATGACATCTCATTATTGCAGGGAATACGTCACACATTCTCATTCTCTTTAATCGATTCAAACGGTTTAGAATCCATTGATCATATCGAATTAACTTTGACCGGTGATGAGCAAGGAATGTTGTATTATGATCCATTAACTGGCGATTTTTCTTCTCCAGAAAGTAGCCATATTGTCCCACTGGAGGTGAGAATTGATGACATGGGCAGTCATGCATATGCTCTTGAATTTGATTTCGCCATTGATTTGTCAGCTCCATCATCATGGCAACAGGGTACATGGTTACCTGATCTAATCATCACTGAAGATGGTGAAATTGTTTCAACATCTACACTAAACCTTGAGCATCTATCTTGGGCTTTAGATCACCGTTTGATGTGGGTCGTGGATGATGCAATTGATTTGACCGCACCTGCAATGCCGATGTATGCTGGTCGATTGAATCTACAGCCGGGAGATTCAATGACAATGTCAGCATCTATTCTTCATCGTGAAACAGGTCAACTATTGGATATCGTCCTCCAGATGGATACCATGGCTAGCATCTCAATCGAAGGCGGAACTCAGGATGTTTGGACGAACGTTTCAATGAATGGAAACGGATTCAATACTCAATTTGAGATGAATGAACAGACTTGGCCTGGACCAACTGCAACAATCGTTGCAAACTTACAGAATATCCTATACTTGAATACGAGTTTACCACCTCTCTCCTTTGAAGTTGCAATTGATAATGTGGCACCACAGGTGGAATTCCAAACCACTAGCCTCATTCAGTTACAATCGAATCATCTCACAAATCAATTGGTATCATTTTCAGTCGAAGATGCAGGTGGAATGGGCGAAGAGGTACTAGAATTACATTGGACATATCGTCGCTTTGGCGTGGATATACCTGGTACTCAAGCATCCACTGAGATGACTTTAGGTGCACATTCAGGGGGGCAATGGTTGTATTCTGATTATGTTGATTTGAGGCCCTCCGTTGGATTAGAACCAGGGGATGCAATACTTGTTTGGGTTGAAGGAAGCGACCTAGCAGGCAATCATCTTGAAGGCCCAGGTACAGAGGATTCCCCCAGGGCTCCTGCATTGGAGGTTATGCATTTCTCTCCGGGTCTTGTTTCAATTTGGGTGGAACCATTACGGCCAGAAGTTGGCGATATTGTTAGGGTAGATACACGAATCACAAATTTAGGAAATTTAGAGGGTAGTATTGACATCGGTCTGTGGGCATGGGAGCCACAAACAAATGGGCCGGATCAACGAATTCGCCTCAATGACCGGAATTTCACATTGAATCCAAGCGAATCGGTGTTGGTTATCTTTGAATTTGAAGCCTGGAGAGAAGGTGATCTGCAAGTATATCTCGTATTGAATGAGGATGAAGACACAAAGCAATCAGTCAATGTTCCTCCAATACGTGAGCAAGGTGCTAGTCAATCATTCATGCAACAAGTGTTTGGAGATGGCCCCATCATCATTGGTTTAGTGATGATATTTTTCACAGGATTGGGATTCGTAGGTGCAATACTTTGGATTGGGCGAAACGAGGATGATGAGTGGGAAGATGAGGATGAAATCATCGATGATGGGGATGATTGGCCAGATCCTCCTCCTATGTTCCCTGATGAATCGCCCCCTCCTGTTCCGAAGGACCTTCTCGATATTTCAGAAGAGGAAGAATGAACACTACCTTTTGTTTGGGACGAATCCCGCAGGGGTTCCCGAGTGGTCAAAGGGGGCGGACTCAAGATCCGCTGCTGAGCGCTTCGCAGGTTCGAATCCTGCCCCCTGCACCAATTGAAAAATCGATTTTTCAATTGAAAAATTAAAATCAATTACATGGGGTAAAATTGAGGATTGCGTAACGAATCCTCCTCGATTTTTAATCCAAGTGTTCAAACCTACTTCCCGATTCGCCGAATCTCATGGGCGCTTCCGATGACTCGGATGATTTCATTCTCATTGATGGAGATACGGATACGAATTCACCACCAGGTGTGGATATTGTACCATCAACTAAATCTACAGAAAAATCTGAATCAACAACTCTTCGCAAGCGATTAAAGAGCATTGCAACTGGTGTTACAGACCAAGTTGAAGCAGTTAAGGATCGGTTGAAACCACGAATGTCTACAGATGAACATGGTGATGAATCAGACGCTCCCCCTCTAGAGGACTTTACATTTTCATTGGATGGTTATTACTCGTTTGAATGGCCGATTCGAGGAATGGATTGTCCAGATTGTGCATCTAAGGCATCAAGAGCCGTAAACCGATTACCGGGCATCAAAAAGTCAGTCATCTCTGCAACAATGGGAACTGTAAACATTACTCTTGATCTAGGTGCTGGAAATCTAGGGAAAGTAGGAGCTGTGTTGGCAAATTTAGGACACGAGGCGGATCTTCCTTGGCAGAAATTATCGGGTGTGAATGCATCAGGATTGATGAATAAACATGGAGTATCTAGGAAGGAATTGAAGCAATTATTCGCCAATATCCCAGGTGTCTTGGATGTACGCTTTGAGGATGCATCCATCCAATTACAAATTGTTCTAGAGATGAGTTCCAATGTGCGTGGTGATATGAATACTGCACTTGAACTGCTACTTGGTAGCCCCGCATCAATGCAGGAAATTTCAGATACAAGACTTAATTCATCACAGTGGCGTCTCATTTTGACAATTCCGGCAATTGCAATCCTTATCACAATTCTAGCAATGAAAGATTTGAATCAATCAGTTGTATTATCCATCACATTACTGGGGGTTGGACTTTCTGGTTGGCGGATGTTTGCTGAGGCTTGGGCAGGAATTCGAAACCAAGAACTGGGGTTCCAACTTCTCACCTCACTTGCTGTCATAGGAGCACTATTTGGCAAAGCATGGTCAGAGGCATTGATTGTATCGATATTGGTCGCGATTGCCAGTCATATGGAAGAAGCAGCTCTGCGTAAAGCGAGAGAGGCTATGCAAGGTGGACTAAATCGCTTACCTCGTCAAGCACGCTTAACTACGCCCCCGAAGTCCATTGCATCAAAGGCAATTGGAAAAATTACTGCATCTGTAGAGAAAATCACATCTAATTTAGCACCCTTACAGAATATTGCCCCCACTTTACCAAATTGTGATGATGGTATGGTCCCTATTGATTCGTTAAGTGTTGGTGATTTTGTAGAAATTCGCAGTGGAGAAATCGTTCCAGTAGATGGTCTCGTCATTGAGGGCATTGGTTCGCTGAATCGCGCTCCTTTGACTGGTGAGAGTATCCCTATTCGAATCGATTCAGGTGATACAGTCCATGCGGGTCTTGTTTTAGATCGTGGACCCATAGTCGTTGAAGCCACTGCAATTGGAGGGGAGACTCTACTTTCTGGATTAATTGATGAGGTACGTACTTACCGAGAAGTCCCACCACGAATACAAGGAACAGTTGAACAATTTTCACGTGTGTGGGTTCCGTTTGTTTTGATTGGAGCAGTGTTTGCCGGTTTAGTCATGAATGACTATAGAATCATGTTACTGCTTTGGGTCGTTGCTTGTCCCTGCGCGCTCTTGTTAGCAGCACCGGTACCCCACGCAGCGGCACTTTCCACAGCATCCCGAACTGGAATAATTGCTAGAGGTGGTGATGCATTAGAAGCAGCATCTCGTATTGATTTAGCATTACTCGATAAGACCGGGACTCTCACAAGTGGTCATCCTCGCTTGGATCAAATCTTGCTTGTTGATGGTATCGAAAGAAAGCATGCATTACGTTTAGCAGCGGGTATTGAGGCTCGTTCCAATCATCCCTATGCTGCAGCCATCATTAAACTCGCAGAAAAAGAGTCAGCACCACCTTTGTCCGTCACTAAAATCACCGATGGACGAGCAGGAGTTGAAGGTTCATTGAAGGGCAAATCAGTTTGTTTTGGTCGACCTGATTGGTTAGGTGAACAAGGCATTCAAATTCCTTCAGAATTAATTATTGATGTGCCCGAGGGACACGGTTTTTCTGTACTTTCAGAAGATGGTAAAGCAATTGCAGCCTTCACGTTTATTCACGATGATTTGCGTGAAGGTGCAGCTGAAATGATTCATGATTTACGTGCAATGGGTGTGGCCGTTGAATTACTTTCAGGTGACGCTCAATCAGCAGTTGAAGCACTTGGTCGAGAAGTGGGTGTTGTCGCTGGACATTGCCGTGGAGAAATTGATCCAAAGGGTAAGGCGGTTTGGGTTGAGCGTAGAAGTCAAGGCCGTCACACCTTGATGGCCGGTGACGGTTTCAATGATGCAGCGGCATTGGCTGTGGCCGATCTCGGTATTGCAGTTGGGAGTGGTGAACAGGTAAATCTCGACGCGGCTGATGTTCTCATTCCAGGCGAAGACCCTCGTTCGATTGCCAATTTCGTTAAGTTATCTAGACGTACTCGAACAATTGTTCAGACAAATGTATTCATCTCTATTGCCGTGACAGTGATTCTTATTCTTTCTGTGTTAACCAAATGGCAAACGAGTCTTTGGGTTGGTGTGGCTATTCATGAAGCGAGTGCATTCTTAGTGATTTTAAATGGGGCTTTTGTGGCTGCCACAGGTAATAGATTACAGTTGCTTCTTGAGATATTTGGTGACCTATTCAGAGATTATACGGATGCATTGAAGATGCTCCTATCAAAGCCAGAATCCTCTTCAGTCTGAGATTGCACCTGTCGCGGGCTTGATATATGCGGATTGAAGACCAGATTCCGAGGCTGTCCGATGAGCAAGATTCGAGTCGATGGACAGACGATGGCTCTGTCACATCCTACTCGTCGTGCGGTCTACGAAGCGCTTCTCAATGCCGACGAGTTGTCGACAGTTATGTTACAGAAATCCACAGGTGTAACGCGTTACCATCTCTACCATCATTTACAATCATTGCAGAAGAATAACTTGGTTGAAAATCATCGTGATGAAGGCCGTGCTCGTTGGTGGAGAGTCAAAGAGAGAGTTGTTCTCAATAATGCCCCTAGCAATGATTGGGTCGGAAATCTATCTCCAGAAGTTCAAAATTTATTGGAAGGTGGGGCCGATGTCCATTTCATCCCCTTACAAAATGATTCTAGTTCCATCGCTGCTACTAGAAGTGTCATTGAAGATATTGCTGAAGTCAATGGTGTGGAGTTGGATATGGCGGTTACGTTCATGCCAAATGGCATTCTAGTCATTGGTCCAAAACGTCGTTCATGAGGTGAAAATATGAGTGATGAACCAGTAGAAATAGAATCTAAAATTGCGCCACCCAACATCAACTGCCCTCATTGTGATAGTATGCTCAGTCATCGCTTAGGAGAGATCACTTGCACCGTTTGCACTGCGGTAGTCAGAGTAGATCACAAACCAACGAGGGACGATTGGATTGATGAGAAGGTATCTTGCCCATCGTGCACAAAGGTCCTACGAGTGGGTGTCGATGAGAGACCATGTGCACTTCGCTGCTCTGCATGTGAAACGGTCTTCAAAGTGGTTCGTAAAGTTGTCAAAGTGGAGGTCACGTGCCCCTCTTGCGATCGCCAGTTACGAATCCGCCCCAGAGCAGGAACTCGCAAACTCACGTGTCCTGCATGTACTGATACTTTCAACGTCACATTTTGATTTTCATTCTCCAGAAAATTGAGTCGTAAACAATGTCGGTGATACGATGAAGACGACTTTCAAACTGATGGGGATTGCTGATTGGATTACACTAGGAAATGGATTGTTTGGCACCCTGTCCTTACTGTTCATGATGCTAGCATTTGATGGATTTGCCTCTCCAGATGGCAGCCATCTGACAGAAGTTTACATTTGGTTGGCGATGCTGTTTATTCTTCTATCGGCATTAGGTGACGTGATTGATGGCCCCATCGCACGGCGCTATTCCAAGAACCGCTATCTTGGTAGTTATCTTGACCTTATGTCTGATTCAGTATCTTTTGGTATTGCCCCAGCATTACTCGTGTTTGGAATGTTTAGTCGATGGGGGGAGGCTACACCTTACTGGACTATACCACTAGGTTTTGCTTGTTGTTGGGTTGTTATTTCAGCCATGTTACGTTTAGCTCGTTTCCAACACGAATCAGATGATGCATATCCTTGGTTCCATGGTCTAGCAAGTCCTGGAAATGCGCTTCTGTTGGTCTCGCTATCTGGATTGGTTTGGATTCAACCTGAAGCGATTGGTCCTGCCCCTTTTGAATGGCAATTTGGAATTGGAGATCACCCAGCATTGGATTGGTTGTTATTCCCTGGATGTATGTTATCTGGAATGTTGATGATTTCTGATCGAAGATTACCTAAACATAAGGGTGGATTAGGACTCAAACTTACTATCCTCATGTTTGTGTCAATATTTAGTGCAGTTTGTATTCAAATTGCTGGCCATTCAACCGGTTTGGGAGCCGATACCTCATTCACCCTATTTGCCATCTCGTTTGGTATCATTGTTATTCACATAGTTACTGGTCCTAAATTATGTGAAATTGATTGGAATTCAACAGATGACCAAATTGAAGGTGCAATGACAATGATTCTAGATACTGCAGACTCTGTTTTTGGCGCAAATCATGAATCTGAGTAACAAAATAATTTCTTGTGGAAAGTCATTCCCCGCGCATCTCATAGGGTCCGATAATCTACTCCTGCGGATTGTTCAAACCTGTGCTGGTTAAGTATCAGAAGAAGTCGAACCGGCTCGGGGATGGGACCCTTGAGTGTTAGCAGGGATAAATTGTCAGAATTAAGATCAAGATTCACGGTTGGTGAATCTGAGCAACCTGAACTCCGTGCATTGCGTACTGAGGCCACACATGATATTGCCCCATCACTTGATCATGTTCAAACTCTTGATGACAAATTACAGGACGAACAACGAATGCGTGCTTCGTTGAAGCGAGAACGTCGTTTACGAATGCAAGAACAGGCTGAGAGATTGGCTGGGATGAAAGGTGCTCTTTCAAAAACAGTTGAGATGCAGACTGAAGGTGCGCTTGCTGAGATTGAAGCAGAACTTCGAACGAATCTGGAAGATGAGTTACAACGATTAGAACGAGATGTACTAGAGAGAGAAGAATCCGCATTAAGAGATGAAATGAAACTCCGCCTTACACGAGAGGAAGAATCAATTCGTTCACGTCTGGAACTTGAATCCACACGTCGCCTTGAAGCACGTAAGGGTCAACTTCGTGAAAGTCTCAAAGAAGAAATGGATTCAGAATTTGATCGACGAAGAGCTTTCTTAGAAGAGAGGCTAGAAATTGAGGCAAGTCAAGAGATGCAGCGTCAGATTCGCCAGGTAGAAGAAGAACTCAAGTCTGAAATGGCAGGCCGCCTTGATGATGAAGAACGCACTCAGGCACGCCGAATTGAAGATGCTCAACAGGCTAGGCTTGCAGAACGTGAGATGCAACTTCGTGACGGCATCCGTCGTCGTTTAGAACAACAACTTCGACAACGATTGCGCGAGCGTGAGGCACGCTTACGCGCGGAGTATGAACGACAGGCTCACCGATTAGAAGAGGAGATTGCTCAAGAACTCGCAACAGAGCTGGAGAGTCGCCTAACACAGGAAACCGAACGCTTAGAATCACGAATGCAAGATGATTTGGAAATTGCCGTAGCTCGCAGGCGCGAGGATTTACAAGCATCGATTCTGAAAAACTTGAACAATCAATACGGTGAACGACTTGCTCTTCGGAAGCAGCGTCTAAAAGAGAGATATGATGTTTCATTCAGTCACTCAATCGATGAAATCGATCGCGCTTTACACATTGAGTTGGAAGAAAGTATCCGAGAACAAACTGAATCAGATTTCAAACAATATCAATTGGATCGAGAGGCTGAAATTACTCAGAAACTCAGCCAATTCAGACATGATCGAGAGAACGAACAACGTCAACAATTGTCCGAACAATATGAGGAGAAGAAGACCTCATGGATTTCACAGATTGAATCTGAATTTACAGCACGTCAGCAGGCTGCAGAACGACAAATAATGGCTGAAATAGATTCTCGTGTTCGAAATGAACGTATTGCTAAAGAAACAAACCTTGATTTGATTAAACAGGAAACAGCGCTTGATTTAGAGGTCGAGATGGAGGCAGAATTAGCATCCTTCAGAGCCCAGAAAGAGCAGGATGTTGCAGATCAACTTGAGAGGCAGGTCGCCAAGCGTGAAGAGATTATGCGCAACAAGGCCCTTATTGAAGTTCGACGTAAGGAATCAGAAATCCGAGCTGAGATTGAAGCACAACTTGCTATTAAGCGTGCAGAGATTAGAGAACGATTGAACCAATTAGAATCCAGAGCCGAGGAATTCCGTGCAGCAGCAGAGGAGAAACTCCGAGTTGAACTTGAGAAGGGTCTAATCACAGAGGAAGACCTTGAGGCAGAAGCCCAACTCAAGATGGCAGAAGAAACAGCCGAACTTGAAAGTAAGGATTCACGCATGGGCCGTAGACAGGCATGGATGGATGCTCTTCAGGGTGCTAAAGGACAGATGCCTGGAACTGCTTCTGGAGCCCAGTCTACCCTGGGTCAACCAAGTGGTGGATTGGGTGGATTAGCCCGTCCTGGTGGTCTTGGTTCACGTCCAACGACTGGTACGCAAACACCACCACAAACTCTCGCAGCACCAGTGCATTCACCTGTTAAACCAACTGGTGGTGGTTTGGGAAGCCGTCTTGGAGGAGCATTAGGGGCGAAGCCAAGTGGTGGCGGTCTTGGTGGTCTTAAACCCGTACGTCAACCAATTCAAACACCTGAAGTTGAATCTATTCCCGAAGAATCTGTTGAACAAGTTATACCAGAAACAGAACAAATGACTGAAGAAGAATTTGATGAAGATCCAGAAGAGGTTGTTGAAGAACAGCCCACAACAACGTCAATGATTCTAGGTGCAATCGCTGAAGAAGTTGTAGAGGAAGAATCATTGGTGGCAGAAACAGAACTCCCTGAAGAATTCTCTACCCAATCAAGAGGACCACCAGGTGGCGGCCGATTGATTCGAGATGGTGCTCCTAAGCGACCAGCTGGTGGACCACCCTCCCGCGGCCCTCCTGTACTTGAATCTGAAGAGGCACTTGAAGAGGAAGAAGAGGGTGGATTGACCATATTGAAACCCATCGCTCGACCAGTTCTCCAGCCCTCACCAACGAGTACGCGCAAGGTTCTCGAACCAGTAGAATCAGAGCGTAGAGTATTGACTCCAGTACAAGATGATGGCGACTCAAATATGACTATCCTCAAGCCAGTTGAACGGACAATATTGAAACCCGCTGAGTCCTCTTCTGTAGATGAAGAAGAGTGAGATTGGCAGCATTAATGGCGTTATTTTTCATAACCAACCATGCGCTCGATTCAAAGGCAGAGCCTCTTCTCGTTAGTATATGCGCGCGCGAGGAACATCGGCCATTTTGGTGATATTACTCGTTTCCGTCTTACTTCCATTCGCTCCATCTGCAAGTGCCTCATTAGACGAACTTGGACATGCTGGTGAAGTATCTGAATTGAATGGTTCTGCTATTGGATGGTGGGAATTGACCAATGGGAATATTCTCTCAGCAACAACACAAGGCATCGTTACAGAATATTCAGTAGATGATGAAGTGTATACGGAGGTGTGGTCAGTTGATACCAATGCAACGCTAATCAGTGCGGCTTATTCATTTGACATGAATAGACTCGCAATAGGCACATCTAATGGGGGCATAGTCGTCTCTTCAGATTATCAGGACGTCTTATATTCACTCAATACCAATCAATATGCGGATGGTGTGTCATGGGACAAGGATGGCCATCTTTGGCTTACTTTGCGTAGTAGTAAGTACGCAATAGAATATGATGGTACAACTCCGTCTGGATATGTCACGACATCTCACAACGTTGGAATCACTGATGTTTTAGCGTTGTCTGATGGGAAGATTATCACCGTTGGGCGGGACAAGAAAATTCTGGTACACGACGAGGGTGGTGGCTTCCTCAATCAGATTTCAGATTCTAATGCGGTGTTACTGAAATTGGGTGTTAGTGAAGACTCCAATCATCTATTCAGTTTGACAGATAATTGTGGAATGGATGTTCACAATACTTCGACGTGGATTCGGGTGGAAACACTGAACCTGTGCCCCAGTGGTCAAGGTAGGGCAATTCAACAATTAGGATCAAGATTGATGGTTGGCATGACGAATGGCAACGCCTTTTCCATTGACATGAGTGATTTTTCAGAGGATCAATCATTCACCATTCCTGGAGAAGTGGTAGGATTTAGATCCGCTAACGGTAGCGGCGTTTACCTCCTTTCCTCTTTTAGTCAGATAAGTGAAATACATCTTTTAGACACTGATCGAGATAATGATGGAACTGTAGATGGAGTCGATGCGTTCCCCGATGATGCAACTCAAGATACAGATTTTGATGGAGATGGATATGGCGACAATAGTCAGGGAAACAACGCTGATGAATTCCCCAATGATTCAAGTCAATGGATAGATAGTGATGGAGATGGATATGGCGATAATTTTTCGGGTAACAATGGTGATGCCTTCCCTAATAATCCTGAACAACAAATCGATTCTGATGGAGATGGATATGGTGACAACAGCTATTCATCTCAGGGTGATAAATTTGTAAATGACCCAACACAATGGAATGATACTGATTCAGATGGATATGGCGATAATCAGGAACCTGGATCAACCAATCCTGATGCTTGCCCCCTTCAAGGAGGATCATCCTACCACGATCGAATTGGTTGCCAAGATACTGATGGTGATGGTTGGTCGGATTCAGGAAACGGAGAGGAAGCACATCCAATTGGGAATGCTGATGCCTTTCCTAACAAGGGTGATCAATGGCGTGATACTGATGGTGATGGGTTTGGCGATAATCTGACGGGTTATCGTGGTGATGCCTGCCCATCTATTGCTGGCAATAGTACGCGGGCAGTAACTTATTCACCATCTGAAAATCGCTATACATGGATTTACCGATACGGTTGTATCGATATAGATGGTGATGGTTACGATGATAATACTGAATCAGAGTATGATGAGAATAATGATGGTGTCTTGAATGGCAATGATTGTACGATGGTTGGAAACAAAACGGAGTGGATTGATCATGACCGGGATTGTGTAGGTAGTAACACTGACTATAACGATACGAATCCATCTATTCGCACACTTGAAGAACATTGTAATGAATTCCCTAGTGATTTGAATTGTGATGATACCTTTGATCCTAATCAAGGTGTAGAAAATGTCACCACAACGAAAGATGACGGCCCTAGTACGATGTCATTGGTCAAGGAATTCGCAGTATATGGTGGGATGATTGCAGGTGGAATGGTCGTTCTCTTGGCATTAATTGTAGGTTCCTTGAAGATGTTAGGGAAATATTCTGCAAAGAGAAAACCAGATGCGCAGTATACTCACCAAGATGCGACTCGTGAATTGGATGCTTGGGAAAGTGGAGAATCCTTTGAAACTAGAGGTGGTATTGACGAACAGAAGGGATGGGAAGATGAACCACTTGGAGACGGGGAGGAAGACACTCCTGTCGATGATCTTCTAGAGATGGATGTGGACGCCGAGGAATCTGAATCAATGGGTGATGAACCCAGTCAATCATCAGAGGCAGAACCTGCCCAAGAGGAATCAGTTAGTGAGGAAGAAATTCCTCAGACTGCACCTGCTGAGGCACCACCATTACCATCAGGTGGATTGCCCGAAGGATGGACAACAGAGCAATGGCGGTGGTATGGTCACCAGTGGCTTGAACGTCATGGGGAACAATGAGCCCTATGAATGAAAGATGACTGGTAAATTGTTGCGTAGAGATGCATATTCTTCTCCACTATATGCTGATTCAGATTCTCTAAGTGCTGTTGAAATAAGCCACAACAAGTCGTTCCAATCAGCACTCGTTGCATGTAATTCGATTTGATTTGCCGCGGCTAAATCAAGTAGAATTCGGGAACTACTACCACCATCCATTAGACCTCGGAACAGTGTCGCAGCACTAACCGTATAGGATGTGGCTTGTCCTTTCATATCAATTCCTCAAGATGAATTCCCTAGGCGACTAATCAATGCCTCAACATCAGTTTGACCGATTTCACGTAGGCGGCCACGGAGTTTGTCTGCTTCTCCACGTAATTGCATCATTCTGTATTCCTGTAGTACTGCTTGAATCAAATCATCTACACTACGATAATTACCCATCGCACGCATTGAATTCAATTGCCGCCTTGCTTCAAAAGATACACTTACAGATGTCATATTTGGAGATCCCATTCTGTCACCGGGCTGTAACCTGACTGTCTCTATCTTGACTGTAACGGTTCATTGATTCAACATACTGGCGATTTTGAGGTAGTCAAAATTCTCCGAATCAATCGGATTCAATCTTCAATCATACGTAATTTGTGTTGACGGAGTCGATTGGGTTCATTGATTCCGTATTTCTTACGAATTTGAATTACTCGTCTGTGTGCTTCTTTTGCAAGTGCCCAGTATTGGAGACTCCCTTTGTTCGACCTCGTGGGTTTCTTGAGAATTGTAATCGGTGCTCCATCAGATGGTGCAGCCGCAATATCGATATTTCGAGGAATGACTGTTTTGAAGACATAACGAGGGAAATGATTGCGAACTTCTTCAGAAACAGTATTGCATAATTTGCTGTTTTGATACATGGTTAAGGCGATTCCAAACAATTTCAGGTTTGGGTTTATTCGTCGCTGAACCAATTTGATTGAATTCATCAACTGACTCATCCCTTCTAGTGCATAGTACTCTGTTTGTACAGGAATCATTGCCCAATTTGCTGCGGTTAGAGCGTTAATTGTCAATAGGCCTAGACTGGGGGGGGTGTCGATAATGATGTAATCAAATTCGTCTAATGCAGGGCCAAGTCCTTCTTTCAGTCTAGTTTCTCTTCCAACTTTGTTTACCAACTCGATTTCAGCTCCAGACAACTGGATATTGCTAGGTAATAACCAGAGATTTTCTACTTCCATTGTCTTTGGTGGTTTTTTGTCAGGGTTGTTCTGCTTCCATGCTTGTTTCATGTAGTCGGTAATCATATCAGGTGCAATGAGATAATCTTCAATAATCGGCAATTCTTCTCCCAAATCGTTCATCAATAAATCGTACACTGTTCGATTTAGCGTACTCTTGTCAATTCCAAATGATGTTGAAGCATTTCCTTGAGGATCAAGGTCAATCAAGAGTACCTTTGAAGGAGAAAAACCATCTTTTTGATTTCCTTGAGCCAGAGCAGTTGCTAGATTGACTGCAGTAGTTGTCTTTGCACAACCACCTTTTTGGTTGGTGATTGCAATGACCATTTTGTATGGATTCATATCACCAACCTCCTCGGAACATCACACGCTCTAGCCTGCTCCTCTTTCAAACAAGCGGAAGCAGGTGCAATCTAATCGCAAATTCAAGTGGTCGTGACTGAAGCCAATCACTGGATAACTGGCACAGGGACTTCTGACAGAATCTTACGCATAATGTGCATTCCAGTGATGCCACGAATCTTTGCTTCAGGTTTGAGAACAATTCGGTGGCTGCATACTTGTAGTGCAACGCGCTTGATATCATCTGGAATCACATAGTCGCGTCCATCGATTGCAGCCGCTGCACGTCCAGTCTTGAACAGTGATTGGCTAGCACGTGGAGATGCTCCAGTAATTGCTCGGTGATCTTCACGGGAGCGTTGAACAACTTCCACGATGTATGATAGAATTGCAGGGTCAACGTGTACAGTCTCCAGTGCCTTCTGCATGGCGACTACTTTCTTCGGCGAAGTAATCTGTAGAACATCGTGGTCATCCTTGCCTCGTAACTTACGTCGAGCGAGAATTGCTTTCTCTTCCGCACGATCAGGGTATCCCATTGACATCTTCATCAGGAATCGATCCATCTGTGCTTCAGGTAGTGGATAGGTGCCTTCTTGCTCGATTGGGTTCTGTGTTGCCATTGTTACGAAGGGTGCAGGTAATTTGTGAGTAATACCTTCAATGGTCACTTGTTTCTCTTCCATTGCCTCCAGAAGTGCAGCCTGTGACTTCGGAGGGGCACGGTTAATTTCGTCAGCGAGTAGTAGATTTGTGAACAACGGGCCAGGTCGTAATTTGAATTCACCAGCCTGTTGGTCATACATGTATGTCCCCATGATATCGGATGGTAGTAAATCCGGAGTGAATTGCACACGCTTGAATTTACAACCTAGCGCCTTAGCAAATGTGTTCGCAAGTAAAGTCTTAGCAAGACCAGGGAAATCCTCTAGCAGCATGTTACCATTTGACAAAATACCAACGCTGACTCTCAGTAGATTTTCTTCCTTACCAATAATCACTTTTGCAACTTCTCCCATCAGAGCATTTGCAATTTGACTTACTGTTGAAATCAGGTCTTTTGTTCGACCAGTGCCTGCCGTTTGAGCCATACCTGCTGCCATTAGACCACCTACGGGTGCTTAACCCAGTCTACGACCACTTGAAACTGTACTTCAACGTATGGGGTCTAGAGGTCACGGGAATATCATCGTGATATCTCTCAATATTGTCCATATAAATGGTGTACTGAGTGACGTTATTGAATTATTATCTGCCCCAAAAGTGATCGTCTTTACGATGTAAGGCAGTCAATTCCTCAAGCACTTCTTGTTCGACATTGGTCAATTCAAGTTTACGTAGTCTTCGTGCGTGACTTGCCGGGACATCTACTAACAGAATATCTTCCTCATCAATCCCTCTTCCAACGGTTGCTCCTTCGATGGCAACAGCGACCTCATCACCTTGTTTCGCTTCTTTATGAGAATTGTCACCGGTTCGAATGGATTTGACCTGTCCTATTTTGGTCCCATCTAATGTCAACAATCTCTGTCCGATGTGTAATCTACCTCCCAATATGCGAACACCAACGACTGCTGGTCCAGATCGACGGAAGATGTGATCTTTCAGAATCAACAGTTTACCAGGGTAGACAATTTGCTCACGCTTTTCATCTTCTAATTCTTGTTTACGTTCTACTGACCATTCATCAAATTGATCTAGAATATGGTAGATAACTTCTGAACCAAAATGAACAACTCCACTATCCTCTTTTTCAATATCTTCAGCAGTTTCGACTTGGACTGATGTGTTGAATGCAAGAATTGCTCGATGGAGTGGGTCTGCTGCATTTTCTGCAGTCCGCAAATCACGTTTATTCACAGGTCCAATACCTGCGCTTCTAATTGGAACAGGTGGGTCAAGGCTGCGAAGTTCAAACGCCAATGCCTCAAGCCCACCCAATGTATCTGATTTGATGACAATACCTTCATCATCCAATTCAATACTGATTTTAGATTCATCTGTTGTTGCCTGAATAGCTGCTTCTCGAAGCACCTCATCCTCTGGTAATACTCGTAGAGTTGTTCCTGCAAGGACACCCTCCAAATCAGGTGCTGCGAGTTTTAATCCTGCAGCAGCCTCAACATTGTCGATTGCGTCCCAACGGTCACCTGCATCCCTCATTTCAGACATTCCTCGTGGCCTGAAGAGGCCACGAACACGTGTGATTTTCGCACCAGTTTCTGTTGCGATGGCAATTTCGTCACCTTTGGAAATCCCTCCACGATATAGAATGACATCGAGTGTTTTTCCAAGGCCGCGTTCATCTTTCATTTCTAGAACAGTACCCTCAGTAGCACCCACTACATCTGAGAGTTGTTCCTCAAGAAATCTCTCAGCAAGTCCAATCGTGACTGCTAGTAAATCTTGCAATCCCTCGCCTTCTTTGGCTGAACAAGGTACCAAGGCAATATCTTTGGTAAAATCGGTGATTTTGTTATACAGATCGAGGTTGAATCCTTGTTCTCCAAATTGTCCAACAAGATTCCAGAATTTTTGGTCAAACAATCCCTTTGCATGTGCGTCTTGATCATTCATTGATTCAGCAGCAGAACGCCCATGCTCGGCACTCCATCCGTGAATTCGATCCATCTTATTCGCACAAACCACAAATGGCGTTTTTGCTTGCTTCAAGATGCGAATAGATTCTAGTGTCTGTGGTTGACAACCTTCCATGATATCAATCACAAGGATTGCAATATCGGCTAAGGAGCCGCCCCTGGTTCTTAGAGTTGAGAACGAATGATGCCCGGGGGTGTCAATGAATAGGAGTCCAGGGGATAGGAACTCTTTGCCACCCATCAATGGGCTACATAATTCATTGAGAAGCTTCGCAGGAACTTCGGTAGCACCAATGTGTTGAGTGATGCCACCAGCTTCTCTGGCCATGACACTTGATTGACGATCTTGTCCAAGTGAACGAATGTAATCCAACACACTCGTTTTCCCGTGATCAACATGGCCTAATACGGCCACAATCGGTTGTCTCCGGTTGTCTCCGGTCATAATTACACCTCAAATTTCAATTGAAAATTCAATATTACAATTGGAAAATGAGATTACTCATAGACCCATGTTTCTCTCAATGGTACCCAATTGTTCAATCCTTCAGGGAACCATAATCCTAGTTCAAACGCCGCAGTTTCTTCTCCGTCACTACCATGGATCAAATTGTACCCGACGTCCATACCGAAATCTCCTCGAATTGTACCCATTGCTGCTTCGCGACCATTGGTAGCACCGATGATGTTTCTAGAAACTGAAATTGCATCCAATCCAGTCCATGCCATTGCTACGACTGGACCCGATGTGACAAATTTAACCAAACCATCGTAGAAGGGCCGTTCTTTGTGGACAGCATAGTGCGCTTCTACTAATTCACGACTCGGAATAATTGATTTCAATCCGACAAGTCGTAGTCCCTTGCTCTCAAAACGTGTAATTATCTGTCCAACTAAACCTCGTTGAACTCCATCAGGTTTGACCATCACGTATGTGGTTTGCATGTTTTCACCAATGCGGCCGACCGGCCTCCCCTATTTCAGGGGCGCGACTCAATAAGAATTGAACGCGGCAACTAAAAACGGGTTACTGTATGCCACCTTTGACATATCTACGCGTCCACTTGACCTTACGTGGATTGCGCCCTAACTTCATGTTTTTACGAGCTTTTGAATCTTTGAACCATAGAACTGTACCGTCACGTTTGACAAACATCATTCCAGTGCCTGGTTCAATTTCTTCTCCAGAAAAATTGCAAATACGTCGCTCAACCATACGTTTCACCTCATCTTGGCCCAAGTTTACGAGCTTCACGACCAGTGTCGAGCAGCATTAGAATATCACCTATTCGAATGGGTCCAACGACGTTTCGAGTAATGATCCGACCGACGTCGCGGGGGTTTGGTGCATCGTTAACACGCACTTTCACCTGTGTTGCCTCTCCTGTCATGCCAGTACGGCCAACAACTTCGACAACTTCAGCAGGCCAACCTTCTTGAGTCATATCTGGTACCTCCAAGTATTATCTCAACTCAATTCAATGAGTCGGTGTGTGACTTGATGCCGTCAAATGCAGACTGGGCACCTTTATTCACTTCCATGAGTGCAATTGCTGCAGTCTTTGATCCAGGGTTCATACCTGCGGCTTCAGCCAGATAAGCTTGGTCTTCCACGTAAATGAAAGGTACACTTTTTTCTTTGCAAATTAAAGGAATATGGGCTAATAACTCGCCAGGGTTGACGTTTTCTGCCATTACAATCATCTTTGCAGTGCCGCGTTCTGCGGCTTTGGTCACTTCATTGCTGCCTTTCTTTAGACGTCCATTCTTTGGGTCAGCGACTAGCTTCACTAACTCGTAAACATCATCTTGGACATCTTTGGGGGTATCGAATATCTTGTGCACACTCATTGGAATCAATCCTCATGTTCGGTAGGTCGCCGCAGGACGTGCCCTGTATAAACGCAGCGGAAGCCCCTAAGGGGCTATAGTTGCCTCAGAGTACCCTATTGATTAGTTCACGAACACCACGTGCGATGGCCGGCGCTCCGCTAACGACTGATCGAGGATTTGGTAGAGAATCGGTAGCATGCACGCCATCTACGTGGTTGGCTAAGCGTGTAATTGCCCCTCCAGTGAATAATCCGTGAGTGCAGGCAGCATGTACTGCGACTGCACCCTGCCGTCTTAATGCATCACTTGCTTTACAGATGGTGCCACCAGTCGAAATCATGTCATCCACAATCGCGACAATCGCTCCATCGACATCCAAATCTTTCGCCTTGTGTTCGATTGTGTGGGCATCTATTCGGGTTTTCTCTAGGTATGAAAATCGGCAGCCAATTGCATTGGCGACATGATTGGCTCTTTCGATTGCACCTTTGTCGGGGCTGAGCACAAAGTCGGGTTTCACATTTGCTTGTAGGTGTTCAGCAATTTCAGGCATAGATGACACAAATGAGACCGGGAGCTCAAGATCATCAAGAACGGCAGGTGCATGTAAATCTAAGACAATCATTCCATCTACTCGTCGAGTGAGTAGCCTAGCCAGTAACTTTGCAGAAATAACTTCACCACGTTGAAATCGTTTGTCTTGCCTAGAGTAACCAAAGTAAGGGACTGCTAGGAAAATGCCTGGGCCTACGTCATCTAACTCTCTCGTATCCTCGTTAGTCAAATCCGTTAAATCTCCTTTACGTACATCGTGTATTGCTTCTAGAATTAGCAATGCCTCTACGATTCCTGAGTCGGGAAATGTTGTAGCAACGACGACAACAGGTTCTGATCGAATGGATTCTATACTATTTTGTGGTACACGCACATAACCTTCGGAGTCGGGAAAACGACGCACTTCAAGTGGATGGTGTTCCCAATTTAATTCGGCAGCAAGTGAACTTGCTAGTTCACCTGCATTACTTCCTGATACGACCGGCACCTCGCTCCCCTTAGAGGGGGTCGCAGCGACGCTCCTTCATGTTGATTTCCATCGGTTCTAGACTATCTATTCATGAGAAGTAGGTGGACGAGGCAGGATTTGAACCTGCGACCTCCCGGTTATCAGCCGGGTGCTCCAGCCAACCTAAGCTACCCGTCCAGAGCAGCCTCGCGACTGTGGGTGGGGAATTAACGATGACGGTTATCGTCACAAGTCAATCATGTCACTATCTTCATCTTCGAAATTGCCATCGTTAATCTGTATGTAACTGGGTAGTGTTCGTAATTTGTCATATGTTCTTGACAATACAACCTCGTCGAGTCGTGCACGTGTACGTGCCAATGCAGTTACTGGAATGTGTATGGTTTCATCCAATCCATATCGTCGTCGAATTGCGGATCGAAGTTTTACAGTAATTCCTCGATATGTTCTTTTTACCTTCACCAATTCGATGACAACACCGAGTTCCATACCGTCGTCGTCAAGTACTGCTCTGTCAAGAAGTTCATCAGGTGCATACAGTTGTTCTTCGATCCTTACAGTATTTCTCCAACGTCGCTGAAGTTCGCGCATTGATTTTGAGAGTTTTACTGAACCATCGTCTTGGATTGAATGAATCAATTCCTTGGACAATGGTGCATGTTCTGCTGGCTTACGCATGTATTTCTCAGAGACATCAGGTTGAACCTGTATTCTCATTGATTGCACTCGATCTTCGTTAGGGTGATATCTCTCGCCTACGATTGTTCCTACTAGGTGTTCTCCAACGTATACTTCTCGTTGTAGTAACTCCTGAATTCGATAATTGTCGTCTTTCATTTTCTTCGTCTCCTGTTGTAGCATCCCATCCTACTGTCATGTCACACTTGGATGGGGCTAATAAATGATGCTCTGTCGTTTTTTTTGTTTTTTCAATTGAAAATGGCTGATAATCATAATATTTTCAATTGAAAGACAATTATCAATAGTTTTGAAAATTTAACAATTTCAATTGAAAATGGCTGATAATCTAGGTTTATCAGTCAATATAAAATCTGAAAATTGCAATTCTAATTAATTTGATATTCAATTGGAAAAATTGTTCATACAATAATTTGTATTATCTGAATAGAATCAAGAAATGAAGGAAATTGTTGATTCGTCAATCATTGATAATGGACACACCGATTTGAGAACCTTGATGAGTGGACCTAGATTCGAGTAGATGTATGGGCAATGACCTTTCCAAACTCCATGCTCTTCGTGATAGTGCAGGGTTGAGAAATACAATTGGTTTACCAGATTCAGTCATTGCTGATTTCTTACAACGTGATTCATCACTGGTCGAGGCCATCAATGAGGCCTCCACAGAATATAACAAACTCTTGCGTCAATTTGGATCTGATTTCATGGGTATGGATGAGGGTGAATTAATTTCTAATCTACAAGCTGATTACATCAACTTCTATTCAGCCCCTACTGTTAATCCATACGTTGCAATTGCAGCACGCGGTCCATGGATTGTGACATCTCATGGTGCAGTATTGCATGACAATGGCGGATATGGAATGCTAGGGATGGGTCATGGGCCCCACGATGTCATCATGGCAATGCAGCAAAATTGGGTCATGGCAAACGTCATGACTCCATCATTCAGTCAGATGAGATTAGCAGATCGACTTCGTAAGGAAGTCGGACATACAAGGGGTAGTTGCCCCTTCTCGCGATTTGTATGTTTGAATAGTGGTTCAGAATCAGTCACAATTTCGATGCGGATTGCAGATTCAAACACACTCAAAATGACAGGTGCGGGTGGTCGTCATGAAGGTAAATCAACTAAAATGCTGGCATTGAGTAATTCATTCCATGGTCGCACTCAGAGGCCAGCACAAATTTCAGATTCATGCAGTGAAAAATATGAAGGGAATCTCGCAACGTTCCGTCATCGTGACAACGTCATATTCGTTCCTTGTAATGATGAAGTGGCACTTCGCGATGCGTTTGCACAAGCAGATGCTGAGGGATTCTACATTGAACTCATGGCCATGGAACCAGTGATGGGAGAGGGGAACCCAGGTCAATGTGTAACAAGATCATTTTACGACACCGCACGAAGCCTTTGCACAGCACATGGTAGCATACTCATTGTCGATTCTATTCAGGCTGGATTCCGTGGCCAAGGTTGCCTAAGCATTGTTGATTATGATGGCTTCCAAGATTGCGAAGTCCCAGACATGGAAACTTGGTCAAAAGCCCTGAATGCAGGCCAATACCCAGTATCTGTTGTTGGTCTATCTGAAAAGGCAGCAGGTCTCTATGTTGTGGGGATTTATGGAAACACCATGACTACGAATCCACGTGCTCTAGAGACTGCAATCTCCGTCCTAGATCGAATTACTCCTGAATTGAGGGAGAATATTAGGAATCGAGGTATTGAACTCGTAGAGAAACTCAGGGCACTTGCTGAAGAACTTCCAGGGACGATTACTGAAGTTCAGGGCACAGGCCTTCTCTGTTGTGCAGAGTTGGACCCTGAGACGTTACCAGTTGTTGGGTTTGGAAAAGTGGAGGAATGGTGTCGGAAGCATGGATTGGGGGTGATTCATGGGGGGCAAAATGCATTACGTTTCACTCCACATTTTGGGATAACGACAGAAGAAATAGATCTCATCATTGAAATTGTACGTTCATCTCTAATCCATTTCACCGCAGTTGGTCAGTGAACACAATGTCGGATGCTCTTGAACTACGATTTGTCGATGTATACGACCCTAATGGTTCAGGTTTGATGAACGAATGGGTCGTATCTATTCTACGCACTGAAGAGCCAGCAATCGATGATTCAATCTATCATTGGGTTCATGTTCGTGATGCTGAATCGGCCAAACGAATCCTCATTGAAAACAATGTGACTGGTACCTTTGATTTGTGTGGTCGTCGTGCATGGACACAGCAAATGGTGATTGATGAGATTAAGGGACTCTGGGCACGTTTTCAAAATACTCTTGGTCATTCGCACACAATAGAATCACTGAGTGAAGTTCCTTCACCTGCAGCAGTCACCTATACTGGGGAACGCCGCCGCCCAGATTTGGCGCCCTTGCACGATGCACTTGTTGGATGTGGCACAGATGGTTGGCGTCCAATGACTGCGATGCGAGTCGGATTGATGGAATGCATAGCAGTATCAAGCGAACAAATCTGAACCGAGCAATGGTAAGAGTACAGATGCATCTCCTTCTACTGTGATATGTGGTGCATCCGGTCGAATCTTTCCCCACGAAATGGCTTCTTTCAGACGGGCACCAGATAGACTCCCGTCGTGTTCAGGTGCAGTTGTGATTCCGACTGCTGAATCCAATCCTCCACGATATTGATTCCACCAGATTACATGGTGTTTTGAGATTCCTCCACCGACCATTAGGGCGTGGCTTTCATTACATGTCCATGTCAAATCAGATAGCACTTGTTCATCAGCTAAGAAATCAACCATAAAGTCGGGTGATTTTTGTCTGTGAATGAATAACTGGGCTCCAATTGATCCATCAGACAGTCCAGGGATGACAATAGGTATTCTGTGTTTGGCGGCCCAATGCAACAAACTGGTCTCATCATCAATTCGATCACCAAATGCCCAGCATAATTCGATACTACCAAATCCTCTCCAAGGATTTTCAGAATGTGATTCACGACGTTCTGCTTCAATTTCTTCTAACCAAGGTAGTACTGTTTGTTCAAGGATTTCACCATAACACGAATTGGGGATAATGACGTTTCCTAAGCGGTTTAGTCCATGTTCTCCTAGTTCAACATCATCTAGTTCAAAGGCGCCATGGTAGTAATCTTGGTGGGTGCGAGCAATATCGTGGTCCAGCGTACCACAAGTTGTGACAATCACATTGAATGCTTTCCGTTTAATAGCCTCAACAAAGAATCCTCGAGTTCCTGTTGCACAAAGACAAGCAGGAAATGATAACCAATTCAAAATTCCATCGGGTCCCATATTGTCAATGTTTGATCGTAGAATGTCTCTTGCATGTGCTAGTTTTGTTGCAGTAAAACCACCAGCCTCTGCCATTTGGTCAATTAATGAGGCCACTCCAGTAACTTCGTTAAACGCGTAGTCCTTGACCGGTGCTTCGAAATCCTCAGGGTTGATTGACATGGTTGCCGACCAAGCCACTGGCCTACTTGCTTTGAATCGAGCGGTCTTGACATTTCGAAATAATATTTCA
Source organism: Candidatus Thalassarchaeaceae archaeon (assembly GCA_030747485.1). Lineage (GTDB taxonomy): Archaea > Thermoplasmatota > Poseidoniia > Poseidoniales > Thalassarchaeaceae > MGIIb-P. The sequence goes on from JASLKP010000004.1 coordinate 82,743, forward strand.
ATTGATATTTTTATTTTCCAATTGAAATATCCTATCTCTCAAGGATGCTGCACGCTCAAAATCTAGTCTTGCTGCAGCCTGTTTCATTTCCTTCTTCAACCGTTGAATCAATCCTGAATCCAAATGTTGCTTCAAATCATCTTCATCCCATGTAGGTTGTGAAATTTTATCCAACATTGAATCGTCCCCCCATGATCCTGCTCCAAGATTGAAATCTTTCACAAGATTTGGTTTTGCTTTCCTTGATCTTGTTGTTCCGCCACCACCAACAAGGCGTTTACCTCCGGTGGAGCCCTTCCCTGCAGTGCCCGCTAACAATTGTTCGGCCTCAAGGCCCATGGTCGGTAACGGCTTATGGATGGTTGTCGGAATAATGTTGTTTTCAGAATTGAATTCTATTTGTCGTTGCCTACGTTCAAGAGTTTGAGTGATAGATGAATCCATTGCATCACTCATTGAATCTGCGTATAGAATCACACGTCCATTCTCATTTCTTGATGCCCTCCCGATGGTTTGCAGCAAACTTCGTTCATTTCTTAGGAATCCCTCTTTATCAGCATCAAAGATTGCTACCAATGATACTTCGGGTAGATCGATTCCTTCTCTCAATAGATTGATTCCTACGATTACATCAATATGGCCAATTCGCAATGCTTTGATGATTTCACTTCTTTCAATCGTGTCAATTTCCGAATGTAGATAATGCGCTTTAATGCCCATTCGTTGGATATATTCAGCGACTTCCTCAGCGAATTTAATTGTCATCACTGTGACCAATACTCGTTCATTCTTGGCAATACAAGTATTAATTTCGTCTAAGAGATCCTGAATTTGTCCCTCGGTCGGTCGTACTTCTATTGCAGGATCTAACAGGCCAGTTGGTCTCATTTCCATTCGAACAATGTGATCGATTTCTGCGAGGGCATCTTTCAGCAAGGCTCTACGTTTTGGCTTTTTTAGTTCAGGTTCTTTGGTACCCCCTCCTCCTCCAACGTGTAGCAAATTATCTGGAATTGGTTGGTTCGTTACTTCACAAAGATGACGTAATTCTCTTTCACCTGGTGTTGCAGAAACATACAACATTTGAGGGACAAGTGATTGAAATTCTGAAATGGTTAATGGCCGATTATCTGCTGCGGATGGGAGTCTAAAACCATGCTCAATGAGATTTTCTTTTCGACTACTGTCGCCTGCAAACATGCCTCCTAATTGAGGTAGAGTCACATGGCTTTCATCCATGATAACAAGATATTTTTCGGGGTTGTTATGGAATGTCTTGGCGGAAGCAGCAAAGAAATCCAGTAGGCAATATGGTCGTTCTCCATGTTTCCTTCCATCGAAGTGCATGGAATAGTTCTCAATACTCCGACAGTGGCCGATTTCACGAAGTAAATCTAGGTCATAATTGGTTTTCGTTTCCAATCGGTGAGCTTCTAGATTCATGCCTGCTTTCTCAAAGAAATCCATTCGTTGATCTAATTCAAATTCAATATCAGATAGTGCTTCAGAAAAACGTTCAGGGCCAGTCATAAAGAATTCTTTAGGATGTATCCAAGCTTCTTCAATTTCGTCTAGGGGTTCCCACGATACTGATTCGCAAATTTGTATTCGAGTAATTCCATCTAAATCAAATTGAATCCGGAGGGGGTCATCTCTTGATGGCATCCATAAATCGAGTACTTCACCACGAACTCTCAATTCTCCACGAGTTATCTCGCCTGTCACTCTGCGATATTGTAATGATACCAATTCTTTGACAACATCATGTGGTTCAACTTCTTGTCCAACATGTATTCGCATATGTTGTTGTAAGAATGTCTCTGGTGGATTCAATCCATAGATTGCCGAAACTGTTGCAACTACAATCGCATCAGGTCTACTGACAAGTGATGCAACAGTTGAGAATCGTTCTTGATCAATTCGTTCGTTTATTGACAATTCTTTTTCAATGTAAATATCTCGATTGGGTAGATATGCTTCGGGTTGGTAATAATCGTAGTGAGAAACATAGTATTCTACAGCATTATCTGGAAATAATTCCGACATCTCTTG
>JASLKP010000050.1 GCA_030747485.1 Candidatus Thalassarchaeaceae archaeon
AGGGGATGCCTTTTCTCCGATTTTTCCGGCAAGGTCCCGAACTTCATCTTCTTCAACAGGTATTGTCAATAATACATCACGCATTTGTTCGAGGAGATTTGGTTTGCCGTGCCATCGCTGAAACCTAACATTGCGCACTTCATCATGGACGCCAGGTGTAACGTGCAAACTCCCCGATTCTCCCTCTAGGATTTTCTTCAAATCACTGAGGAATCCTTCAGGTGCCATCGATCCAATGTGGATGAAACAATTTGAATCGACCACCCATACAGGAGCCATATTTACCACACAGACCCCTCCTAGTTGGTCTTTCCCTCGTCCAATATTCATCAAAGGGCTTTCAGTGCGTCCTTCGATAGGCTACGGGCTGCGCAACGCCTCAGTCTTCTGTTTGCCAATCAGGTTCCTGAGCCTCTTGCTTAGCCCAGAGAATATCATCGATTCTAAGCACAGAAATTGCAGCCTCCGTCGCACCAGAGATACAGTGTCGCGTAATTCGAATTGGCTCGGTAACTTCAGCCTCAGCCATGTCGACAACCTCACCAGTTCGAACATCCACGCCTTGCCAAGCTGAATTAGATTCAGCTTGTGC
>JASLKP010000051.1 GCA_030747485.1 Candidatus Thalassarchaeaceae archaeon
TTGACCATCATCTCGTTGATTTGCCTAACCATGGCACGTCTACTATCATTGGTTGTTACTGAACCAGTAGACCCATTCCGCCTCCGTGTCCATGGGTCGATTCTTTTTCTTTGGTGGCTGGTGTGCCCCACCGCTCTAGAAGGAATTTGGATTACACTTTCAATTCTGCTCGTAATTATTCCAGAAATTGTGATGCGATGGATGCCCACTCCAATACTTTCATCCAAAGCCCGTGCACCCACATCAGTCTTTGATGCTGAAGGGAGGCTTCACCGTCGTTTGTTTGCAATGTGTCATTGCGAAGGTGCATGCCCAATCATTTCAGTGTCACAATCACCCAATCGTCTCGGTTGGGTTGAAACTCAAGCCCTTTGCTTAGATTCTGATGCCAGAGATGCCCTACTCGATACAATCGTTCGGAACAAAGTCAGTGATTTGGTCATCAGTGGTTGTGATGGAACGCCTTTGCCCATGGAATTCCGCCAGTCAATTGAGTCAACCGACTGTCATTTGTCAGGATTGAATTGGTTAGATACGCCTACAACTCATTCTGAACGCGAGAGTGCCCTTTCAGTCCTTTCTACACCATCGC
>JASLKP010000052.1:0-311 GCA_030747485.1 Candidatus Thalassarchaeaceae archaeon
CAGTGGAAAGATAGTGATGGTGATGGGTATTACGACAATTATGCAAATACCCTGTGGACCGATGATGAGATGCGAGTTAATCTCTCATGGCCAGGGCAACTGGTTCCTGGTGCACGTACGCCTGACCGCTGTCCACTACATGCCAATTCCCTACAAAATTTAGAGAATCCAGGGTGCCCAGATGATATACACCCAAATGGTGAAGATTCGAGTGGTAACACCAACTCAAACATCCCAATCACTACTGATTCAGAAGGCGGTTTGAGCGCGACCGTTTGGATCATTATTGCCGCAGTAGTTGTTTTGCTTAT
>JASLKP010000052.1:321-583 GCA_030747485.1 Candidatus Thalassarchaeaceae archaeon
GTTCTGAAGAAACCAAAAAAGAAGCAGAAAAAGCGTTCTATCGTTCGACCTAGTGATGAACCTGTTGCTGAAGTTTCAGTGGAGGCCGAAGACGAGTTATCTCCGGAAGATGATCCAAATTACAAGGTTGACGAGAATGGCTGTGAGTGGTGGTATGATCAAGGCGCATGGTGGTACCGAACACCGGATATGGAAGAGTGGACGGAATACGACAGTTAACCTCACTCCCCGAAGGGTAATCAATCTGGGCTTGCTCGAGCCA
>JASLKP010000053.1 GCA_030747485.1 Candidatus Thalassarchaeaceae archaeon
GTAAGTCGGGGAACCTTTGCTAGAACAATTCCTGCCAATACAGCCAAGGGAATGTGGAATCCATGCAATGCCATTGAGTACAGCATGTAGGAGATGAGTGTCAATACAGATATTCCGACGAAGCCATCGAGTAAATGAACCCAAGTGAGCATCCACTGCATGGCGATCCAAAGACCCAACAACCACACCTCAAATGAAGCTCTGAATCGCCATAGGGCCCAACCAGCAAGACCCAGTAACAAAGGCCCATTGAAGATGAGCAAGGGCAGACCGCCTTGCCATCCATATTCTGCCCAAACAGGCGTGTCGAGCATTCTAGGTGCAAAGATTCCCATGACGGTAATCACGGCACAACCAGTCACCACCACAGAAATGATGGCTAGACGACCAGAATGCGAAGTTTCTCTTTGTGCCGACCAACGATGTGCACCCAACCATGCGAGTAATAATGTTCCAAGATAGAGTGAACCGGTGGGGTGGATGACGCCAACAAAGGCTACACCGAACGCGAACAGCACATCCATTCGTTTACTCCGTTCCCGGGGTGGCTTGACCAAAACCAACAAT
>JASLKP010000054.1 GCA_030747485.1 Candidatus Thalassarchaeaceae archaeon
TCATCTCTGTCAATCCCGATAAATGAAAAAAATTCTTTGCCTTGATTTTTTGACCTTTCGACCAAATCTTTGTGATAGGGCCTCGTTACAATCCAATTGCTCGTTGGTAGACCTTTCCTTTTGAGTACTGCTTTGATCTTTCCAAAAAGACCACTTCGTGCTCCTTTTATGGCCTCCCATCTAGAAAGAAATTCTTTCGAAAGTCGGTCGCGGACATCGCCTTTGGCCACGGCCACTCGAATGGGTCTGGTGTTGCTCCAACTCGGAGAAGTGAGCCCATCCGCAATAATTTGCTCAATGATTTCATCCGGAACGGGAGTGGACAGAAAATCCCTTGTCGAACGTCTTGAAGATACAAATGATTGGAAATCATTCGAATCGAAGTCCATGATCCAATCCACCGAACTAATTTCACTCGCCCCAATAGGCTTCACGAATATCCTGATTCGCTTGCATACAAGCAACGACGTCAGCAGGTCGATCGGGCATGGCTTCAGCACCTGAAAGATGATTGTAAATGGGTTCCACATTTGACATGTTGACCACACCCCATCCGACTTGTGTGCA
>JASLKP010000055.1 GCA_030747485.1 Candidatus Thalassarchaeaceae archaeon
CCTGGATATCACTCTAGCCTCCGGAGCTGGAAACCCGTGTTCGAATCGCGGTGGGTCCGCCAACTGACCCCACAGGTTAGGTTCAAGCCAAATTCCACCCACGAGGGAGTATGGCATTCGTCTCCGAGAGGAGAGTCGACTTTCCGATGGTCGACTTGGCAAAAATCGTCTACTACCCAAGGTTCTGGGACATGGCTCATCGATTCTACGAGGAGTCATGGGAGTTCTCGTGCGGTCTGCACTACAACGAGATTCTGTCCTCTCACAACATCGCGTTCCCTCTGGTGCATAGCGAGGCCCAGTTCATCCACCCCATCTCTTATGGCGATACGGTGCATTGCACGATCACCGTACCCAGGATCGGCAAGACATCCATTCATTGGCACTACGAGTTCCGAAACCAGGAGGGGTCTCTCTGCTGGACGGCAGATCAGGTTACCGTGTGCACTAACATGCGAGAGGTCAAGTCAAAGTTGCAGGTTCCAGATTGGATGAGGGAAGGACTAGCTAAGATGAGTCCAGAGTCCTAATCCTTGGGCCATTTCTTCG
>JASLKP010000056.1 GCA_030747485.1 Candidatus Thalassarchaeaceae archaeon
ACAGTATTTCTCTGTTGCCAAGACCTTCTCCATAAGATGTGCGAACCTAATGGTGACGACGATTGTGTTGATGATGGTGACGATGGTGGTGTTGGTGATGGTGACAATGATGGTGTTGGTGATGGTGACGATGATGGTGTTGATGATGGTGACGATGATGGTGTTGATGATGGTGACGATGATGGTGTTGATGATGATGACGATGGTGGTGTTGATGATGGTGTTGATGATGGTGACGATGATGGTGTTGATGATGGTGACGATGGTGGTGTTTATGATGGTGACGATGGTGGTGTTGATGATGGTGATGATGTTGGTGTTGATGATGGTGTTGATGATGGCGACAATAATGATGTTGATGATGGTGACGATGATGGTGTTGATGATGATGACAATGATAATGTTGAAGATGGTGACGATGATGGTGTTGATGATGATACCATACGATACCATATGATGCCATACTATACCATATGATATCATACTATACCATATGATACCATAGGATACCATACGATACCATACGATACCATACTATACCC
>JASLKP010000057.1 GCA_030747485.1 Candidatus Thalassarchaeaceae archaeon
GCTCATGTCCCACTGGAGGAGGAGGACTTGGATCCATTCTCGATTAGCAGGCCCGAAGTTACAGAACAGGGACTAGCCCGGAGCCAAGGTGAGAGACGAGAGGTTCAGATGACCCTGGAGGCTGCTGTGGGACCAATCGTTGATGCCGAGGCGAGGGTCAGACAGGCTGCAAAGGAGAGGGGTTTCACTGGAGACATCTGTGATGACTGCGGTGGAAGCCAGATGGTAAGAAATGGGACTTGCCTAAAGTGCAATGAGTGCGGCTCGACAACCGGTTGTTCGTAATCTTAGAACTCATATCTCGAGTTCTATGTTTAGATTTTGAATCAGTTCCTTGTATCTGTTCCTGATGGTAACTTCGGTGACCCCAGCCACCTCAGCAACCTCACGCTGGGTCCTCCTCTTTCCACAGAGAACGCTTGCAATGTAAATTATCGATGCAGCAATTCCTGTTGGGCCACGGCCGCTTGTCAATTCCTTCTCCTGGGCTGCAGCAATTAACTCGTATGCCTTTGCTTGGACCTCTGCGTCCAAATCAAG
>JASLKP010000058.1 GCA_030747485.1 Candidatus Thalassarchaeaceae archaeon
GGGTCTCTTTGTCCATATCTAATCTCCTCGAGTCTGGTGTAAACTAAGGTGTCCCTATAACTGGTAAACCCTCGCAGTAGGGCAGCCACATTACTGTGACCACCCCTATTGCTTATGAGTTCTTTTTCTCAGTCAGATTAGACTTAGAGTCTTCTGCGGAGAAGTAGTACTGCACCGATTGCAGCTACTGCTGAGATCAGACCGAAACCTGGTACCTCGTCAGCTGCTTCCTCGACTTCCTCTTCGGTTACAGTTTCGTTGGTTTCTGGCTCTGGCTCTGGTTCTGGTTCTGGTTCAGGTTCTGCTGTGAATGCACCACAGAAAGCTGTTTCCCATTCATCCCATTCATCATCTTCGGATGGACCTGCTTCACACCATGCTTTGGTTTCTACACAGTCTTCATTATCTTCGTTACCTGCTTCATCACATTTTGCAGAGAAGTTTGTTCCACATGTTGCTGGGTCTCCTGGATCACCTGTACAGATTTCCATGTTAGCTTCACACCATTCTTCATCATCGAATGGACATTCATCGCCGCC
>JASLKP010000059.1 GCA_030747485.1 Candidatus Thalassarchaeaceae archaeon
CATGTCAACGTCCATGTCTCTGTCTCGGTCTCCATCTCCGTGTCCGTCTCGGTCTGTTTCTCGGTCTCTGTCTCCGTTGCATGTGCATGTACGGTTGCGTGTGTCTGCGCGTGCGCATGCGCATGCGTGCGTGCGTGCGTGCGTGCGTGGGTGCGTGCGTGCGTGCGTGTGTCCGTGTGTCTGTGTGTCTGTGTGTCTGTGTCTATGTCTGTTTGTGTATTTAACTAGATTTCAATAATGAAATGGATGGATGGATGATATTCCCCCCTAATGCTGAAGAATGCAGATTCCTGTGAAATGACCTACATAGTCATTGACTGCCGGGGCTTGAGGGCCGACGTAACAGTACGCAACGCATTGTTGTGTCCAGTTAAGTCATTGGCCAAAAGCAATGGCATCGGAGTGAGAGAAGAGAGGGAAATGGCATTTTAGTGCGTCGTGATGAGCGATCACACAATGCCTGGACAGAGTGACAAACAAAAATTAAAGACAACATGGACCAAAACAGATAACAGAGCGAACCTGCCCTGTGAC
>JASLKP010000005.1 GCA_030747485.1 Candidatus Thalassarchaeaceae archaeon
TGATGAGTGGCTCACTTCTCTGACCAAACACATCAATTGGGAAAGATTGCTTGAAGACGCTGGTGCTCTCCAACGATTGCTTGAGGGATACACAACCCTACGACGTTCTCAATCCATTCTTGACCATCGTCCAGCAACTTCTGGTTCACGATGGGTCGAAGATCTCCTTGGATTGCTTGAAGATGTGAATGTGCCCACTGTAGTCGAAGCCTCTGACCGAGTCAGATTACTCACTCCAGAAGATGCTCTTGGTACCTCCGCCGATCTCATTTTATTGACACATCTAACCAGTACTCAGTGGAATTTGAGTACAGAACGCTTACCTTGGATGAATGAAGAAGAACGCACCCGATTGAATCTCAATCGTCCAGATTCTCCATTGAGACACGCACGACACGTGCTGCATCATTTACTCCATGCTAGCCAACAGACGATTCTCATTGATGCAACAGGACTAGACGAAGATGCCCAGCCAGCCGCTCCACTTTCAGAATGGTTTGCATATCGAAGTGGTGCAAATTCACCCGATGATGTGCTACGCCCTTCGTTTATGTCTGATGATAGTCGCTGGGAAACCGCGAGTAGCAACAGAACCCGTGGTCATCATCTCAGTTGGCGCCCTTCCCGTATTGAGATTATTCGAGAATCCGATCAATCTAGAGTTGAGACGTTTCTCTCAGGACGTGGTCAACGCAACAGACGCCAACAATCTGGCCTTGAGTTACATGCTTCTAGGAGTCCAGATTCACCCCCCCTAAATCCTGATTCAGTGAGTATTCCTCTTGATTCACATGTGATGCAAGATCGCCTTCGTCGCCAACCAACAGATGGCGATGGGAGTGATAGTTATCTGAGAGCTGAACATCATGATCGCTTCATCGCCCCTGGAAACTTACGCATCGTTCCCACTAAGTCTGGAGCGGGTGGTTTAACCAAGCCACGAAATGCGGATTCATGGCCGGTTTTAGGTGGAATATTCGACAATAAACATCTGTTAGCCACTGACCCGCGTCCATTTTCTCCTTCACTGACAGAATTACCTGTATTTGATTCGAGACACGGCCAATCAGAAGACACAGCATTTCCTCGTCAAATTTGGTCTGCCAGTCGTCTAAAGAAATGGCAAGATTGTCCACGCCAAGGTTGGCTTGAACGTCGTTTGGGAGCAGGTCAACTTGAATATTTGAAAGAGGACTTAGATGCTAGAATTCGTGGCAACCTCATACATGGTGCATTGGGTGCTGTGTTTGAACATGCACTTGGCATTCCTGAGCATACAGAGCGCCCCTCAAAAGGGGCTAAACAACTGCATAAATTAGGAAAGGATCCACAGGAATTGTTCGTTTACATACTAGATTATCTTGCTCAACATGCGCCATGGCTTGAGAGAGAAGATGCAACGGCTACACTACGTCGTCACGACCTCATAGGATTGAGTCGAAATGAATGGTTGGATTGGCTTGCTTCGCCCAAACCAATACTTCCAACAGGTCGTTTAGGGCGAATGTTACTCGCAGAACTCGAACTTTACAATACGCTACCAATTGCAATGGAATGGTCTCTTGATGGAATAGAGATACCTCATCCAGATGGCCGTTCGATTCGAATGAATGGTTATATCGACAGAGTCGATGTATTCCTACCCTTTGAAATCCTCAAAAATTCGACTGGAAGTTCCAATCAAAGACATGAAATGAATAAGAAATTTTACGAATACCGATTAGAAGAATGGAAACTCCAAAAAGAGGAATTTGAAACTTACAAAAAATTACTACAACGTTTCCTTGATGTAGAGAAAAAATTGACGGATCAAATGCTTGAGGAAGCACACCTTACTCGCAAGGAGTTCGATGAAAAATCTTCAGTCAAGTATTACGAACGGAAATCTACCGTTCAAGGTGAAATTTCAGAGATTTTGACAGATACTGGTTCTATTGTTGTCGATGGTGATCTAATAATCAAAATCAGTACATCAGGAGGGGTAAAGAACATTTATTTCAATAAGGAAATTGCTGAGGTTATTGATATTTTAATTGACGTAGGTCAATCGGTAAATAAGGGCGATGTATTGATTAAATCGGATCACCTTCTTGCAAGATTAAAGGATAGAGCACCGCATTTACCTCTCGATGATTTGAAAATATTACGACTGGTGATTGATGAATTACAAGGGTATATCCCGAAAGGCCAACATCATATCACACTTGAATCAGGACATACTTGGATTATTCGTCAGTATCATCCTTCCGAGGAACACGCTGGTGATCATTTTCCTGTAACGATATATTCACCTGAAATGGAAGGATTTCTTCCTGGAGAAAATCTCAAAGAATCAATTGATGAGTTTGAAGCAATTGAAAGAAAATATCAGAAATTGGTTAGAGATGGTTTCGCGCCATACTTCGACCCAGAATATGAGTGTGCTGAATTGGAAAAATTACGCCCGCCCGTAGTTTTTGACCCTGGCCCAAAACCACAGGAACCCATTGTAGATGAGAAACTCCCACTAACAATTGCTCCTCTTGATTGGAGCACAAGCAGTGAATGGGTCCCCGAGCGTCTGATTGTTATTCGTGACATCAAATCTATTGATGGTCCAAAGAAGGAAAAAAGGGGCGAACGCCATCGAAAGGCACTGTACGACGAATTACAATTGGCCCTATATGCTAGAGCTTGGGAGATTGCTCACCCCGGTGATCTCGTCATAGGCGTAGGTATCTCCGAAATTGGTGAAAATACTGAACACCGTTTGGAAGTCTCATTACCATATTTGAAATTATTAGAAGACAATGGTATGGGAAAAGTTACTAATTTCACTCATTCAACTCATCGCTTACCATCTGAAGGTCCATCACCCTCAAGTGATGCATTCCGTGCATGGATGCAAGAGCGCTTGTCTACAGCAATCAATGTCGCTACTGCTGCCAATGAAGGCCGTGTAATTGCAACACCATCTGAAGAGACATGTCGATGGTGTGATGTCAAACAGGCTTGTGGCCTTGCGCCAATCGTTGGAGGTGACCGTTCATGGAATTGAATGTAGGTCAACGCCTCGCATTAAACATCGATATGCATACCATTCTGGATGCAGGTGCGGGCACTGGGAAAACACAGAGTATCGTGAAACGAGTCATCGAACATTATCTTTCAATCGATCAACGTGCAACTCGATTACTACCAGCAGGCCCTCGCCCAGCCCCGCTGTCTTCAGGCGCTTTGAGAATCGGATTATCTGAACGTGAAGATTTGTCATCATGGCAGGGACTTCTTCCAAGCGAAGTTGTCGTTCTAACATTCACGACTCGAGCCGCTGATGAGATGCGCCACCGACTTTGGTCAGAACTGAACCGTTTACGACCAGGACCAACCAGAGATGACGGAGACACCCGTCGAGATTCTAGAGTCACCCAAGAGGGCTTAATCGATCAACTTACAGCGATGCTAGAAGATGCCCCAATTGGCACGATTGATTCCTTCCTTGCACGTTTGGTTGCACCATGGCGAGCGGATCTATCCGAACGTCCTACTGATGATGTTGTTAGTGCAGCCGAACAACACGTTCTCATCAATCGAACATTGGACTTATTATGGAGACTTCGTTCAACTACAGATGCGATCGAAGCCGGAGTAGATGGCGACCGAGCCTCGGATTTAATCAACGCGAGAAATCGCCTTTCGCGAAGATTTGGCACACGTAATTCAATGCGTAAGGTCCTCTCAGCATTCTTGTCTAATCGTGTCTTTGTGGATACCGTTGCTCGCCGAATGGAGAATTCTCAAACGGTATCCTCAGACGATGTGAAGGATCTTATCGTTAACTTACTTGAACCGATGTCAATAATATTTGATACATTCATAGACGAGATACATACTGCTTGTCAAAGATGGTTGAATCATGCTCGTAATCATGCTGAAAAATTGGATTTAAGAGCAGGGCTAGTCGGCAACACACGCTTCCAAGCATTGGTTGAATTGATTGATAGTGGCCCCCCAGCAACTGTATGGGAACGGTGGCTGTGGCTTCACGCTCTGTGCATTGTCACAGCCACCATCACTTCTTCTCAGAAGAGAGAATGTAGCGCGTTTAGTGGAGGAAATCTCATCAGTAACACTGCATGGCCACGAGGAATAGAAACATGGGGCAAGGTGAAAGATCCAGATGCCAAAAAAGACGCAAAAATCCTCGGGGCATCAATTGCTCGAATATGGTCTAGCGAAGAAGGCTTCACTGTTCGTACAATTGCACGCATCATCCATCTTTTGGATGACGACTCGACAGTACCATATGAACCACCCAACTACCCTCTGACTCCAATTCGATTGAGTTCACCGTTACCACTCACTCCTCCAGATGGCTTGCGAACATTTGGAATTGAAGAAGAGGCGTCAAATATCAATGATTTACTATTGTGCCACCGCTCATTATTGGACATGTTCCATGAATTGAAAGTTCACGAAGGTGTGCATGAATTCGACGATGTCGCTATGCTCGCAGGTGACCTCCTTCTTGCTCAATGTCCCAAAATAATGCGTCGTCGTTATCCCACTGAAGTAGTCCATGCGCTTGATGCTCTCCCGGTTGATGTTTGGCGCGATGATCACATTCATGCTGCTCTCAATTTGATGGAAGGATTTAGACACGACCCAAAAAGTGCTGCATTGACCAGTGAGGAAGCGAATTTCTTGCATGATGATTTGTTGAATCGCTATCATCGATTACGAGACATCCGCGCTCGATATCGTGCATTTATCGTCGATGAGGCACAGGACAATTCCGCACAACAATGGCGTATCCTAGGGCGTTTGTGGGGTGAGAGAAATATGCCCGAAGGCAGGGAACATCCCGACACCTCATGGGGTCCGACCATATGCTGTGTGGGTGACCGCAAGCAATCCATCTATGCATTCCGTCAAGCGCAGGTATCGGGTTTCGTCAATTTTAGTAGAAATCTCCGAATCATCAATGTCCACGAATTCAATAGTTTACCTGAATTGACACGCTCTCCTGAGTTGAGACGTGTTCACGAAGCCCGGGATCCACGATATGTCTCCGATGGAGGTTTCCACACGGCAGCAGAAATGCCCGCATCACGTGGTCTAGCGGAAGGTGCGTGGGTAAGATTTGATGCATCTCAAGACGGTTTGCCAGTTGATTCTGTAACGGCGAAGGCTCGAGCCGAAGGGCATGTCGAATTGGTCGTCAATTATCGTACTGCAGGTAATTTGCTTGAACGACTGAATGGGTGGTGGATCGATTTGTTCTCATCACGATACGACAGATTCCCTGGTGATTGGTATGCTCGACCACAGGCCTTGTTACCAAACAGAAACACAGACATTGGTCAATTTGAATGGTTATTGCCTGCGAAAACCCCCAGTTCAAATCATCCAGATCCAGATTTATTGAACTCACTGGATCCCTTCATTCATGGTACATCAGCAGAGATGGAAAATGCCCTCATCGCGGCTCGAATTCGTGCACTCATTGACGGTGCTCCAACTCGGATTGGCAATAATGAATGCCCACCATCTCCACAACTACTTCCCTCTGAGATTCTCGTTCTATTGCCCAGCCGTTCTAATCTTGATGATCTCATGAAACGATTGGAGGCAGCAGGAATTCCTGCACAGGCCGACAAAGAAGGTGGTTTACTCCGTCGCCCCGTGGTCACCCCCCTTCTTTCACTTCTAGAGTGGCTTGCACGCCCAACCAGCCGCCATGCTGCTGCTGCTGTTAGCAGATCTTGTTTGGTTGGACTTGACGATGGTGTTCTACAGACATTCTTAGGAGATTCTACACTCGGTGAAAATCTCATTTCACGCTTGAAGACAATGTTGCCAGAGGGGCCACACCGTGAACTGGTTGAGATGTGGAATCGTTATGCTGAGCGAGGTGATGCAGTTGGTGCCCTTCATTCAACAATTGACCACAGTGATTTGTTATTGGGACACCCAAGAATTTCTGAACGACAGGAAGCTGAACAATTTGTTCAATTGGTCGAATCACAACTCTCTGAAGTAGGTGGTGACGCAGTTCTTCTGGCTGATCGAATCTCCCACCTCGCAAATGTTGCAGGTAACAATTTGACTACAGAGAGCGCATCTACTTCTGATGCAGTTCAAGTGATGACCATTCACGGTTCCAAAGGTCTGCAAGCCCGATGTGTGATTGTTGGGGGTTTGTTTAGCGAAGGTCAAGGCAACATTCGCCACGATTTACGTGATCGGGTCCTCGCCACTCCAGAGATTTTCGCAGCGAACCCGAATCCTTGGTTAACTGGAGCCAAAATTGAGAGTGGTGTGTGGACATTTGCGAAGATGCTTCAAGAAGCCCAAATTCAAGCCGAAGCGCGTCGTTTATTCTATGTCGCTTGTACACGCGTAAAGGACATTCTCATTCTGGCTGGTAGTCCAAACGATTCCGTTTGGGAGGGAGATGCAATTTCCCTCAAACCACGCCCATTGTCGATGCCAACCTTTGGCCACATGTGGTTTGAAACTCAGGGTTGGGAGCCAGACGACGACGGCCGGTATCGAACATGTGTTCCACTAGAGTTAGCTGAATTCCCCATCCATTCACACGTGTCTGAATTAGGTGACATGCATTCCACACGTAGCCCCTTGGTTCGTATGCACCGTCTTCATCAAACCACTACTGATGCCTTTGAAGAAGTGTCTCATACAATCTCAACGGATGTACCGAATCGACAGCGATTGTCACGAATTGCCCCACACGCTTTGGATGCAGCAGCATCGTGTCCACGTAGACATTGGCTGTCAACGAGAACAGGTCTTTCAACAGAAGCGATTCGATTAGACATGGCTGCTGACCATCTAACCGACACAACCGCCTCAAGAGTCGGTTTACCACCAGCAAATGTCATCGGTTCGATTGTACATCGATTGATGGAGGTTGGTTTGGCAAATCCTGGCCCATCATCAGCATTGACTGCCCCGTTATCTGAACAGTGGACCCAGACTTCTACGGATTTGCTAACCGATACATCAACGCTCGCTCAAGTGATATCTGAATTGTTACCTGCTGATGCAGATGCAGATGCGATGACGACTTTGATGATTCAGATGTCTGAATTGTTACGCAAGGGACCGCTTGGAACTCTAACACGCGGTGAAGCGTGGAATGATGAAATCGTTGAGGGTTTACGAACTGAATGGCCATTCAGTATACGCCATACAATTCCAGTCGATACTAACGACGAGACATGGGCACCTCATGGCTCCCAATCACTCGCTGAAATCAATTCATTTGAAATTTCATCGAGTGGTATTGCTGACCTTGTTCTTTGCACTCGTTTAGAATCTGGAGAGGGGGCAATACGTGCTGTCGATTTGAAAACAACAGGAGCAGCCCATCTTCACGCCGGACGGCCTCATCCATTGCTAGAGGCAGATGGTCCATCTCGACATCATGAAGAGTCCGCATTGCTTGAAAAATACCGTATGCAACTTGCATTGTATACTCGCGTCCTCATCTTGCAAGAAGAATCTCGGAAAGCGGTTGGCATTCAACACCGTAGAGTATTGCCACCAGCAATTCTCGCAACATCCACTGGTCGTATGATTACAATGTCTGATGATGAAATGACTACTGCGTTGGATGATCTCGACAATTTGTTCAAACAAATCGCTGAACTTGCACTTCGTCCAGGTGATGCTGACCTACCTCCTCGCCTCTCCGGTGAAGCGGCGGAGGCATGTCACCACTGTCCATTTTCAATGGGTGATATTCGCCTGTGTGCACCAGAAGGTGAGCCTCTCGGTTTGCGACCGATTGAAGAGTCTGAATAAGAGCAGTCCTTTTGCTGCGAACCGTTGTGGCAGTGTCATGGCGAGCATCAATTTCGCTCAGATTCATGAATGGGTTGATGAACAATGGGAGGGCCATGCCCTTGAATCATTGGAGCGATTCATCGAGATTCCAGCATTATCTCCAGCATTTGATGAGGAATGGGCTGCCAACGGTTATCTGGATGCAACCATTGATCACTTCGTCGGATGGCTTGGTACACTCCCAATGGAAGGAATAACTTGCTCAGTGCACCGAATACAGGGTAGGACACCGGTTCTCATAGTTCAAGTGGAAGGCACCGGTGAGGGAGAGGTTTTGTTCTATTCACATCTTGACAAACAACCACCATTTACCGGTTGGTCTGAAGGCAAGGGGCCTTGGATTCCAGTCAGAGAAGATCCGTGGCTATTTGGTCGTGGCTCAGTCGACGATGGTTACGGTGGATACCTCAGTATTCTCTCCATTCTCGCCCTCCAACAGCATGGGATTCCTCATCCAAAGTCAACATTCTTGATTGAAACCTGTGAAGAATCAGGCTCTTTCGATTTACCAGCATATTTGGATGAATTATCAGATTTGTTAGGTACACCCGATTTGGTTGTCGTGATGGATTCAGGTGCCGGTGATTATGAGCGATTATGGGTCACGACCAGCTTGCGAGGCTTGGTCGGCGGCACACTACGAGTCGGTGTCAGTAAGGAAGGAGTACATTCAGGAATGGCGGGGGGTATCATTCCTTCATCATTCAGAATCGCACGTTCTCTGATTAGCCGAATTGAGGATGAAGGAACCGGTAATGTGCTGTTACCTGAATTAACAGTCAATATTTCGGATGAACTTCGTGGAGAAGCTCAAGGTATCGCCGACGTACTTGGAGACAATGTATGGACCGATCTTCCTGCCCTTGAGGGCTTGCAACCACAGACTCCAGGGATCACTGAAGTGATTCTTTCAGGCAATTGGCGGCCATCTCTATCCGTCACTGGAGCAGATGGGATACCAAGCATTGCCAATGCAGGCAATGTATTGCGAACACATACATCTTTGAAACTCAGTATGAGAATCCCGCCTGGTGTTGATGCTGATCACGCGGAGTCCATCATGAAGGCGGCGCTTGAAGCAGATTCACCACACGGTGCTCACGTCTCCTTTGAAGCAGATGCAGCAGCAAATGGTTTCTCAGCACCATCGATGGATCCTTCTTTTAGAAATGCATTGAATGAGGCAAGCCTCGCCACTTTTGGCAATCCAATGCAGGTATTCTTTGAGGGTGGAACAATCCCTTTCCTCGCCATGATGCAAGAGAAGTATCCCAATGCTGATTTCCTCGTTACAGGCAGCCTCGGTCCCGGTGGAAATGCGCATGGACCAGACGAAAAGTTGCATATTCCTGCCACGAAAGCAGTCACGACTTGTGTTGCAGCAGCAATCGCATCATTGAATCCCTGATGATTCGGGAACACTACGTGTTCCCCGTTAGAACGGGTATCTATCAGGGAGCGGGTTATAATACGGGGCCATAGGTGGGACCTGACGAGGGATGCCGATGTCCGATGATGGTGACGATGCTGGAACACTCACTCCTGAGGTGCGAATGCGCCAGATGGAGGCACGCTTGGCAGATGAAACAGAGCGTCTAGTGAAACTCTACGATGCTTACGAGCAGCAAGAGAAGGAAATTGTGTCCCTTAGGGCTGAAATCGAAGTTTTAGAGAAGGACGGAGTCGACAAGGCGATTGAAATCGCCAGTGGCGAGGATCGTATCAAAGAGAAGAACAATCGAATTGAAGACCTTGAGAAAGCAGGTGCTTTAGCCAAAACCAAAGTTGAGACTCTTGAACCAGCATTAGAGAAGATGGAAGAGAGGTTCACCCGAGAGAAAGAACGTCTTTCTCGTGTCTTTGAGATTGCAGAGGAATTAGATGGTGACCTACGTCTTGCTGTTGCTGAGATGAAAGCGCGTGACGATTGGTACGTATCACACATGCAAGTGTTTGAAGATTTGAATCGCGCAATCAAGACTCGCTATGAAATGATTGAGAATGCCGTTGAAGCAGAGCGCAAATCGGCTCACATGAAGCGTGCTATTCGAGAGCAATTTGAGGATGCAGAACAGGCTCGTGCTGATGATGCAGCCGAAGCTGCTGACGAAGAGGAGTGAGGTCAATGGGTGCCATCGCCCCAGGGGGCGTGGTTCCAATCATGACTTGGTTTTCGATGGGGATTGCTATCGAAGCCATTGCGTTACTGGTTTCAGACCTTGGTGGAATGGCCCACGTAATGGGCATGCTCTGTTGGATTTTCACTGCATTGATTGCCAATTTCTATCGTGACCCTGACCGCCCGATCCCCAAAGATGAGGGAATCATCGTTTGTCCTGCTGATGGTCATGTCATGTTCGTGATGCGAGAGCGCGCCACCGGTCGTCGACCCAACACAGAAGAAATGGAATCGGTAGAAACTGACCCATTGACTGGGACTTGGCACCCCGAACCGTGTTCATCAGCACTGTCGTTTGAAATTGAACAACGATGGGAGTCGGTACCATCTGGTGAGGAATCTCGTACAGATGCTTGGCGAATTGCAGTCTTCATGTCTCCATTAGATGTTCACGTGAATCGCAGCCCAATTGCTGGCACAATATCACATATGGAACACCGTACGGGCAAGGGTTTGCGCCGAGGTCCATTCCTTCCAGCATATCGTAAGGAATCAGCTTGGAATGAACGCGTTCGTACACTGTTTGAGCGTGATGATGGACTAGTCGTGGAAGTCACCCAAATCAGTGGTCGCCTCGCCCGTACAATTGCGCCATGGACAGACAAAGGAGACGCCTTACGCCGAGGCCAACGTTACGGTATGATCCGCCTCGGCAGCCGCGTGGATGTTAGAGTCCCAGCAAGTCAATTTGAGCCATCAGTCATTGGCGCGAATGCCAATGACCGTGAACATCCAAAGGGTCAATTTGTTCAGGCTGGCACGACAATATTGTTCAAACCAACTTGATTATTCAGGTTTTGAACCATCTGCTTTGCGAATACATTTGGCGGGGATTCCACCCCATACTTCGCCAGGAGGAATGGTGGTGAATTTCGGAAGGACGGCCTTGCTTGCGACGACTGCTCCATCACCTACTACACAACCAGGATTGATTTGAGCCATGGTACCGATGACGACTTTCGCACCGATTCGTACCTTGGAGAGATGAATTCCATCACGCTCAAACAGATGACCATTGATGACAGCATCTCCACCGATAATCGTTCCAGCCCCAATTTCAACCATGAAACAATCATTCACACTTGAGGAGTTAATTTGCGCGCCCTTGCCTACTTTGCACCCCATCATTCGATAGTAGAGATCTGCGACAAATGATGGTACCATCCATTGTAACGATGGTAGTGCAAGACGATGGAACAGTGCTAGAAACGCCCAACGAATGGTCAACCAACTTTCAGTTGGTGCTTTTGCGTCGTCTAAACTTGGTCTCATAATCATTCCAAGAATGCCGAGCATCAATAAATCCGACAAGCACCATAGTAGCGCTCCAATGCCAATCGATGCACCTAGGGCCAACAATTGTTGCCACTCAGGCCAAGTCGAACTCGCGTCAATCACTTCTCCACAGAGGTAAATTCCTGGAACAGTCGCTAAGCCCCAAAGAACGAAACCTAAGGGCATGACCAGCATAGATAGAATTGGTTGAATCCACGAAAACCCACGCAGCTTCTTCGCCATTACTCACTCCTCTTCTGTTTGTCTACTGTTACGAGCATCTTCCTCTTCGGCTACACGTATGCCTTCCTCGATGTCGACCTTACTGGTGAGATAAGTACCGATTAGAATCACAATCGTAATCGTTAGCAATGCGACTCTACTATCGAAAGTAGTGCTCGCAATTCCATAGAGGAATGTACCAATCATCGCCGCAGATTTACCTAGGAATCCAAAGAATCCGAAGAATTCAGATGTGCGTGTTTTCGGTGTCAATTGTGAGAATACCGAACGGGCCTGAGCACCTGCCGAACCCATGGCACAACCAACAAACAATCCAAGAATAATCCATTGCATTGCCACACTAATTCCAAGAGGTGCCCATACCATGCTACGCATTAATGACGGCCACCAATCAACAGGTCCACCTCTGTCGACAACTGTTGGGTGAGTATTGCCAACTTCTGAAGCACCGGCCTCATTCCCACCGATGAAAATGATGGAAAATCGGTGATCATTTGTATCATTAAACGAAGCGACCATTGCAGTCGCATTTCCTTCACTAATTGTTTTGATTTCTTTCTCCTCAACAGTCGCACCATCTGCAAGGAATGATGCTCCAAAGATTCCAACAGTCACAATAAGGAATGCTGCAATGACACCCATCCATCCCATTTCTTTACTTTGCACCCACATGATGGCACCTCCCAGTATGGATAACATGGCCAGGATAAACAAACAAACCATCAATCCTTTTTTCATGTCAGTATCTTCTGCTCCTTCACGACTCCAATCTGGTTCTGGGAAATCATTTTGGAAAGCATCACGGAAGGCAGCATCACCATCTGAATCACTACTAATCCAATCTTCATAAGGAACTTCATACAATGTCTTCATCACATAAACACCGTCATCAGTTGTATTGTCTCCATCTGGATCCTCATCCCATTCAAATTGGAAATCATAACGCTCTGCATCATCTTCACCTTCTAGTTCGAGAGGTGCAAAACCTGCTGCTGTAACAGCGACTCCACAATAGATGAGTAGGGCCAACATCAATGCAAATTTTGTACCCTTCACATCGGCCAGTTTACCGAATACGAATGTCATTGGGATTGCAACAATATTGACCGTTAACAAGAGAATGATATTCATTTGTTGATTGAGTCGCAATACTGAGTCTCCAAACGCACTGGCCATACTGGCGATGGTATTCACACCATCATAGAACAGCAGATAAGCAATTAAGAAGAATGCAAGGACCTTGAATTTTCGAATTTCCATCGCGGTATTGTATACTTCTGTATAAGCAATCTTCGCGGCTCCAAAAAATCGCGTAACGTTGTTTTCTCCCAAACTTTCCCATTCCAATTCTGAAGCGATTTCAGGTTCAGGCGTCCACTTGAACATCAATGCTCCAAAACCCCACCACCATAGTGCAGATGTCACAAAGATGACCGCGAGTTTGAAATCCATATCCCAATCAAATGGTCCCATTAGAATGAGCAGATGGAAAATAAGCAGCAACGATCCACCCATAAATCCGTACATGTACCCCCAAGTAGAGACATGATCCTGACATCGTCTTTCAGCGAGATAGGGCATGAACGAGTAATAGATGACGTTACCACCAGTGAATCCGATGGTACCGATGGAGAACATCACTGCAAGCACAATATACCCATCTGAACCAAAGTAAGGTGCAGCTCCCATCAATGCAGTGAAGCCAATTCCCGCAACTGTGTACCATTTGAGTAATTTCTTCTTGACTGGCACACGATCTGCAATGACCCCCAAAGCCGGTGCGGTGAGTACAACAAAAATCATTGAAATTGTGAGAACGAATGCATAGAACGAATCACCGGTTTGAGTACCAGTAGCTTTGTTGTACAAGTTGGACATCAGCGCCGGTGCAATCACCGTCATGACGGTCAAGGCATAGGCTTGATTTGCCCAGTCAAAGAAATACCAACCTTTGACTGCCTTTTTGTCATCTTCAGGCATTTCATCCATCAATCTCTTGACCAATCCGGGTTCCCGTGTCTCTGTAGATACTGTCTCGCCCATGCACCGTGAGGCTCGATAGAGGGCTATAACCAACTCCCCGTATACATGAGTATAGTCTAAGTCCCGTATTGATTAGTGGGATTCCATGCGAAGCCCTGCCAAAACAATGTATGTACTGCTGCTGAGTTCGATTCTGGTTGCTGGGTGCCTCAATGCTGGCACCACAGGATCATCATCTTCACAGCCGATGAATGGACCCGCCGTCGATGCGGAGTTACTTTCGATTGAACCCGATTATAGGGAAAGCGGTAGTCTCCGCGAAATCGATATCACTGCATATCACGCGATGCTCGATTGGAATGGTTCAATTGATTTTGCAGGATGGGACGTAGATCTCGATGGCATTGTCGATTATGAAGTCACTTCACCAAATGGAATTACAGATATTACTGTGGATGACGATGATGTCGTAGAATCAGATGACTTTCTTCGATTTACAGTTGCCTTTGGTGCCGTTGATAGTGATGGAAATTGGGGTTGGGAGATGTTGTCGAATGGTGATGAGATGGTGAATTACGCATCAACAACAATGAACAGCTTTACTGCTTCAGACAGCGATGCATCGACATCTGGTGCAATGGACGACAACCTAATGCGCATCACTTGGCAATTCGCCGAGGATGACCTAAACTGGGCATTCGTCAGCATCAAGTTGGGCGTAGGCGACATGACCTACGACTGCACAACTGATGGCACTGAAGAGTGCGCAATCGGTCAGGACGGAAGCGATGAAGGCTCTTGGGAAACCACAGAGTTCCTCACTCTCTCAGAGAGTGGTACCGACATCTGCGACGGTTCGTGCAGTGTTGACATCTACGTGAAGTACCGCGGATCAACTGTATCTGGTACCTCCAACGTAGGCGTCGCTTGAACCTAACAGTTTGACTGTAGCTCAAAACAAAACAAGATGACAACCGTGC
The DNA here is from genome assembly GCA_030747485.1 of Candidatus Thalassarchaeaceae archaeon. Lineage (GTDB taxonomy): Archaea > Thermoplasmatota > Poseidoniia > Poseidoniales > Thalassarchaeaceae > MGIIb-P. The sequence continues at coordinate 14,512 of JASLKP010000005.1, forward strand.
CTCCCGGTGGGCGCCCTTTGGGTGCCCCCGGGGGGCCTTTTTTTTGTTTCAATTTCTGAATCAATCATTCGCGATTGGATGTGATTTGATTCCATCGATGTAAACTTCTTCCAGTTTGAGTGAGATACATTCCATATGCCAGATTGAGGTTCTGGTGAAGATAGGATACAATTGTGCCACACAATGGGATACGAGCCCCAGAGACACCAATGGCAAGCGAGAAGAGTACAAGTGCGTCGATAAGTAACATGATTCGATCTAATGGAAGTGCTTCACTACCAGTCCAACCAATTAAAATGACAGTTAGTGCATGTGCAACTCCTGACAATATGCCAATAATTACAATCCATGGAATCAAGGTATGTTGTACCCCATTGATTCCAAGAATGGTTCTCCAGGTACCGTGACCAAACCAATGTTTTCTGTTGCGCCAAAAGTGTCGTGACAAGCCCTGACCACGTCGAATTGCGCGTGCCCTCAGTTCACGTGCATCTGTAATCGGACGTTCATGGAATTGTATCGCAGAGTCTGAAATCGCACGCAATCCTGATTGACGGATCTGCACGGCTAATTGGGAATCGTCTGCATTTGAGCCAGAATCAATAGGGGACAAGAAGGATGTTCGATAAGCGGCAATTGACCCCTCAAATATTGGAGTCGAATCTACTCGAGATTCTCCTTCTCTGAACCAACGATACCAATCTCGATAGATGGTTTGATCCGTATCAATGGCAATCGACCCACAAACTGCACCGATTTCTTCATCCTTCATCCGACGACCAATTCTTCGAAGAGCACCGGCGCCAAGCAAGGCATCTGCATCAGTCATTACGAATACATCATCAGTTGATTTGATTTCTGTAATCGCACGATTAATCGCTTCTGATTTACCCAATCTTGCAGGCATTTCAATAATTTCAAGATTTAACTGATGTTTGGCATCCCAAGCCTTTGCCAACGAAACAGTATCATCTGTTGATGCTGAATCTATGAGAACGATTCGTCGTCTTGTCGGTGGATATTTCTGAGCCAAAAGATTATCCAATTTTTCTTCGATGATTGCTGCCTCATTCCATACTGGTAAAACGATAAACAAGTATGGAAGTTCTTCATCAGTACATGCAGAAAGAGAGGGTAAAGATTTCTGTATCCATTTACGATTCAACCAATAATGTATAACCAAAGTCAGGACGACACAAATCGCTGCACAAACCTGTACAGTAAGGAATGTGATACGAAGCACCATTTGTTGGCCTCAAGGGTCGCTGAACCTAACGCGAGATAAGTACACCGTTGGGAAATTGGGTGGCGAGCCCTTCATGCAGGGGATTGCGCGTGAGCCAGATAGCGGAGGGGTAGCATTGCGAACAGTTCTCCATGTCGGCCCAGTCAACTCAAAGGGTGGCATGGGTGCAGTAATCCAGATTTTAGCTGCGAATCCACCAATCAATTGGAGGACTGAAACCCTCCCCAGTCATGCAGACGGAGGAAAAATCATCGTAGTATTCGCATGGTGGAGAGTCTTGAGAAAGTTACGACGACGATTGAAACAAGGGGGTATCGATTTAGTACATATCCATACTGCATCACGTTGGTCGTGGACTCGGAAAAAAATGTTAATCAAAATTGCAAGAAAGGCTGGATTACCAGTGGTGCTATCTTTTCACTCTGGTGATTTTGATCGCCATTGTGAAAAACATGGAGAAGATGTTCGAAATATCTGTTATGATCAGGGAGTTCATCCCGTGTTACTCAGTAGTAATTGGCAAATGAGACTATCAAAATGGATTGAAGAATCCACTGTAATCCCCAATCCATGTCCTGATGTAGAAATCAATGTTGAACGTGATCGAACAACATTCCTACTCATGGGAAGGAATAATCCCATGAAAGGGCAAGACATTGCAATCCAAGCAGCAGCGATGTTGATTGAACAGGGTCACCAAGTTACAATACACATGACGGGGATTCAGAAAAATTATCCTGGTGTGATTGGGCATGGATGGGTGGATGGTGAAGAGAAAGAACACTTGTTGTCAACATGTGGAACACTGTTGTCACCATCCGAATGGGAAGGACTGTCAATGACGATAATAGAAGCGATGGCAAGAGGAATGCCCATCATCGCTTCAGAAGCTAGTGAAGGTGTGTTCTCAAATTCTGGGCGCATTGTCGAACGGAGTCCCATCGCATTTGCTGAGGCCATGGCCGAGATGATTGATGGCGATTTATGGAGTGAAATGGCCACATCCGGTCCGAAGGAAGCCGAGAAATATCGATTGGGAAATATCACTCAACAATGGATGGCACTATACAATCATGTGATGGAGTTGAGTGAATGAAATTGCTGTGGATTACGCATCGTAGGCTCGATGAGGATCTGTCTGCTCGCTCTAGACATGGGATTGCAACTGCGCTAACACAACGTGGTTGGGAGGTAGAATGGATGGCACCATCTGGTGGCCACCATGAGGTATATCGTTCTAAACGAATGGGATTTGGACATCGTTCATTCACAAAATCTGTCAAAAAGAAAATGACTCAAATCACTCTAAATTACGACCTGGTAATCGTTGAGTGGACCGCAGTTGAAGGTGCTGTAGAAATATTGTTGGCCAATGATTTACCATGGGTTCTGATGGATCGTAGTCCACCCGTTTCGACCGGTTTTGTAGGTTGGATTCAAGGGGTCCAATACAGAAATGCTTGGAATATGGCACGCATATTTGCTTCAGCATGCGCGGTTAAGAGTCAATACATGGCAGACAGTCAAACTTGGGAAAAACCACTGGCGATTGTTCCAGCAGGAGTCAATATAGATGATTTTTCAATCACAAAAATGTCTGATGAACCATGGATTGTGTGTCATGGAACGCTATCAAAAGAACGAGAACTTCATCGTATACTGAAATTTGATTACCAGATACGATTCATTGGTTCAGGCAATGATGCAAAAAATCTCAAACAAATGGGTGCTATAGTTGAAGGGCCCTTCTCTACCGATGAATTAGCCAGTAAATTAGCGACATATGATATCGGAGTTATGCATCTACCAAATCGTGAAGTTTGGCGGCATGCTTCTCCCCTCAAGGTAGCAGAATATGCTGCTGCTGGACTTGTGATTGTTGCATCTGAAGTAAGTGGCCTTGAACAATATCGTGATTCGAAATGGATTCGTCTTATTCCACTTGGTGATGATCAAGCCTGTAAGGGTGCGCTGGATGAATTTCTGTCCATTAGTTCAAATGAACGTCAACAACTTGGTGCTTTAGCCAGAAAAGAAGCTGAAAAATCGATGACTTGGACTCATTGTGTAAATGAATTACATGCCATGTTACGAGAGGTGAAACGGTGACTCGCCGTGTTAGACTAGAGCGTGACACTCTCTGGCTTTCGGGAGCAGATATCGCAGCATTACTGGTTGGAATTACAGTACATGTCATCCTCACGCAAACGTATACAGATGGTGATTATGGACGCTGGGTACTATTATTGGACCTATACTATGTCTCTTCAACTTTGATTGATTTAGGATTACCTACCCTTATTGGTCGAGATTCTGAACGCATGGGGAAAATGGCACAAAACCTCGTACATCGGACGTTGAGAATACAAATTCGTTTGACTTTACCAATCATTTTGATTGGAGGCGTGGTTGGTTGGTATTGGATCGGTGGATCGATTATTTGGTTGGTAGCAGCACTAATTTTAGCACTCTCTGCTGCTGTCCAAATCCTTGCATATGCTCACCGTTCTGCATTACGAGCACTCGGAGAGTCGAGACAAGAGGCATTGGTCCGCCTCGTTGACCGTGGGGCTACTGCAATCGGAATTGTTCTCGCCGCGTGGTTTTTTGGTGCACACCCAATTGCATTGTCATTAGCAACATTTGCGGGCCCACTAGGAGCGATTTTAATTGCTATCAATTTAGGTGAAAAGAAGTTAACTTCGATTACAAACATGGGAGAATCACTTGATTACGCCAATGATAATGTGAGAACATTACTCACGTTAGGATTGCCTTTCCTTCTAGCATCCATAGCATTAGTTCTGAATGTACGTGTAGAAAAATTAATGCTCGGAGTAATAGCAACACCAGAAGATGTTGAAGTGTTCCAAATTGCTTGGTTGGCATTCATCGCAGGTTATGCCCCAATTCTTTCGGTACGTGCAGTCATGCTATCTTGGTTTGGAGAGACGAGGCATGATTTAGAAATTCTTCAACATCGACAACAACGTGCACTCAAGATGATTTTCATTGTAACTGTGCCTGGATTAATCATTGGTTATACCCTTGGTCAAGCATCAATTGGTTGGGTTTTTCCAGATTATGCGATGGAAGCAAAACCAATTTTTCTCCTATTGTTAATTGCATGGGCTCTCGCTCTAAATGCTAGTGTACCAATCACAATCATTCAGGTGAGTGAAAAACCAATGTACTATGCCGCAGTACTTTGGTTGGGTATCATTTCTGATGCAATCATCTGTGTGTTGATGATTCCGGATCAAGGGACAGAAGGTGCAGCAATAGGAGCAATAGTTGGTTCCGCAATAGTATTGTTCACAGCAATGATATTGAGCCGAAAACTCAACTTGAATTCAACGGCGATTTAATCATCTGAAGATTCTTCTGAGATTCCAAGCATTTCTTGTAATTCTCCACTTTGATACATCTCAAGTGCGAGGTCTGAGCCCCCAATTAATTCACCATTCACAAACACTTGGGGCATGGTCGGAAAATCAGACCATTCACAAACACTTGGAATTGCTCGGGAGTCCATGAGGACATTGACACTGACAAATGGTATACCAATTGCTTTCAAGACCTGAGAGGCTCTATTTGAGAAACCACACTGTGGCATCTCAGGTGTTCCTTTCATGAAAAGTACAAGCTGATTGTTGTTGATGATTTCGTCTAATTCTGTAGGTGTCCAATTAAATTCACTCATTCTATTTCCTCCTTAGGTCTGATACTGATGCCAACAAAATCTGCATCACTGCGACGATTAGGGTGAGGATGGAAGACATCTCCATCATCTTGTAATGCCTGTTCTGGAGTAAGACATTTGAGATCTAATGCATGTACTTCATGTGGGATAAATGGTTTGAAGTGACCCAAGAGAATACGCTGGCGAGGTAAGGGCCTCATGCCCTCAAAAGTTGCACAAACAACTCGAACATGGAAATGGTCTTGCCCCCCAGTTAGGTCTACAATCTTAATTTCAATGGCATCAGGAACCGCCTTACGGACTTCAGCCTCCATCCACTCGATACTCGGCATAGTCATCACTCAATGTTCGATGGTTTTGAATCCTTGTTACTGTTGAAGTGCATTTTGAATCTCGCTAAGATTCTCTGCGATGGTTCCATTGTCATTGATTAGACCTGAGCCGACAACGGCAATTTCAATCCCCCAATCAGCAACTTGTGCAATATTATGAGCCTTGATACCTCCGTCAATCATGAGTTTCGTTGGTCGACCTCCAGCAACAATCTGAGCATCGATGGCCGCTCGGAATGTCCGTGTCTTTTCCTCCATCTCTGACATAAATGATTGGCCGCCCTTACCGGGGACGACACTCATCACAAGAATGAGGTCTAAATTGGGAAGATGGGGGAGAATGGCATCAGCGGGTGTTGCCGGATTCAATACAGCTCCAGCTTGACATCCACATGCATGTAATTTCTCGATGAGGGTTGACATATCATCTACTGCTTCAATATGAGCAATGACTAAGTTGACTCCTGCATCGACATATTGATTCCAATTCTCTTCTGCATTTGTTACCATCAAGTGACAATCCATGAAGACATCTGGGCCAATTCGATCGCGTATTGAACGGATGACTGCGGGTCCAAATGTGATGGTTCGATTCACGACCCAATTTCCATCCATCACATCGAGATGAATCCAATCGATTCCAGCCGCAATAGCCTCATCAATCGTTGTACCGAGTTCACAAAAATCAGCGGTGAGGATGCTTGGGGTGATTATCACAATGACCGCTCCGTACCGGGCGAGGAGAAGCCAGTTCTCAAGTCTTGACCTTCAAATAACTCGTACATCAGGTTGATAGAACGCCGAAACACGCCCAATGAAGCAGGTGATTGTATGGCAGGTAATCTAGTGGAGGCTACAGATGCAGATTTTGAGCAAGTGACGACTGAGAATGAATGGGTCTTGGTCGATTTCTGGGCCCCTTGGTGTGGACCTTGCAAGATGATTGGGCCTGTTCTGGACCAAATTGCTGGTGAGCGCGAAAATCTCACTATTGCAAAAGTAAACACAGACATGAATCCAGTCACGCCTGGAAGATTTGGAGTTCGAGGAATTCCATATCTCGTTCTATTCCATAATGGACAACCGATTGATACTAAGAGTGGAGCAATGCCAAAGCAAGGTTTCGATCAATGGTTAGATGCACATATGATTTGATTACGGCTGCGCATTTTGTAAACGCTTTCTTCGAGCATCTTGCGGAGCACCTACCTCACGCAATAAACGCTCTCTCAACGCTTCATGTAACCACATTCCATCTGATAATTCAAGAATTAATCCTCGTTCAATTAGAGCAGATGGTGGCGGTCCATCGTGTTCGCAAGCGGCTGCTAATATGGACCACTCAACGGGTCGTTCAGATACCGCAAGGACGGCTAACAATTCTCGTTCATCTTCAGGGAGAACATCAAGGATTTCTTCATCGAGGAATCGTAGCCAATCACCGTGAGAAATTTCACCATACATCTCCATCAATTCAATTGCCAAGGGATGGCCACCAGTAACTTCGTGAACTTCTGTAGCGGTTGGTAATTCCTCTGCTGAAATATCTGAAAGCCAAGCATCTAAATCTTCTACATTGAGACCAGACAAGGCTAGTTCACTGACTCTGTCTCGAGTATGAACATCTCTTCGATCGTAGAATGTCAATGTGGTTCGACTGATTAACAAGAGTTGCAATGGAGAAGAGTCTGCCACTTGAAGCAGGGCGCCCAACAAATCTCGTGCTTCTTCAGCAAGATGGTGTACGTCGTCTAATACCAACAGGAAATAAGGTGGGGCGGTCGACTCATCATCTATGAAGCGCTCACGTAACACAGTTGGATCTGTCAAATAAGACAAGAGTAATCTCCGATATGCATCGATATCTAACTTCGCACCGGGAGTAAGTGGCAATGTTTCCATGAGTTGATGAGGGTCATGAGCAGCATCAATGCCGACTCGATGTAAAAGCGAAGTCGCTAGACCAAGGGATGTATCCCATGGTTGACAGGGGTACCAACATACAGACAATTGCTCATCTGTGATTATTCGCTGTCGTAACCAATGAGCACCAAGGGTTGATTTCCCGATTCCTGCAATTCCGTGGAGAAGCATACAAGGTGTTCTAGAGATAATCCACTCATCCAGAACTGAAATCTCTGTTTTTCGACCATGTACTTCACGAGTGAGGGGGGGTTCTGTATGATACGTCGCGTGAGCACCTGAACCAAGCGTGATTCTACCAGGTGCTGGCGTATCATCAGCACGTGACTGAATGAGGCCAAAGCGAATGTCTCCAAACGTTAGAACACCCTCGTGTTGTGCATGCATCAATACCTGTAATAGGCTCAAATCCGCAGCCAATCGGTCGCTTGCTTGATTGGCAACAACCTCCAATAATTGGCCATTTGAATCTCGAATTAATACTTGAGTTAATCCAAGTTCACGCATTCGAGAATTGGCTTGAACTCTACCTTCTTCTGTAAGTTGCCATGTCTTCTGTCGTCGACTCTCTCCACGTACGGTTCGACTATGCTCAGTAACCCACAAATTTCGTAATAATCCACGCATTGTTCGACTAACATTTGGAGGATGTAATGCACAAGCCTCAGCAATGCCCGGGCGTGTTACTGCGTGGCTAACCATGTAGAGATCTGCCTGATCATCTTGCTCCAATAAATGTAGTAAAATTCGGTCTTCGACCGCGATATGAACACGCAAGTCATTGCTCGGCATTGGACCTGCCTTATACTCCGTCCTGTTGAACTTCACGCCACCATGTTTCAGCCATTTTCGGCCTTTTTCTCGCGTGCGCGCGTGATGCAGAACGACCGCAATCCCTTATGCAGATGAATACAGCCGCCCCCATGGTCCAGAACCTGCGAGTCCAATCATTGGCTTCGACTCGGGCCATTTTACTGGCGGGTTTGATGATTTTTAGCACGACCATCCTGCCCGTCGTCAGTGCGTACGACACAGATAGTGATGGTATTGATGATTCAGTAGATGATTGTCCAGTAGCGGCAGGAAATAGTTCGGTTGATCGTGTCGGTTGTCCTGACAGAGATGGCGATGGGACCAGTGACAAGAATGATCCCTGGACTATTCAAGGAGGTGGGTTTTCTGAAGAAGCACATCAATCGAGTAACGATGACTACTATGCTGTCTTCTTCAATTACGATGGAAGTCAATATCTAACCTCAGCAGAGAATGGATGGATGCGAATTTGGGATACGAGCACTCGACAGAATCTCAGATCAGTACAAACTGACGGGATTTTTGATGTCGGGTGGTCGCCAGATGGGGCGTACGTCGCTGCAGTCACTGACAATGATGAATTGAGAGTGTACCACGCTTCAAACATGTCTGTCTTATTCACCGCAAGCACAGATGTGGGTAGTGGTGACCAACCCAATGAATTAGAATTCAGTCCTGACGGGACAATGGTTGCTGTCGTCATCGGAAGATCTGGGAATTCCGGAACGAATGGTGAAGTCCAAATTTACAATGCGATGACCGGGGTAGAAATGACTTCGTTTAATCCTGGTTCAGCAGATCGATTTAACTCAGTTGATTGGAGTCCTGATGGGAATCGTATTTTGATTGGTGGACGTGAGGATGTATGGATTTACAACACCGGTAGTTGGGGCTTCAACAGTAGCGTCAATACGAATCGAGGTACCAACAATGGTGTTGAATGGTCACCAGATGGAAACTCGTTTGCGACCTGTGAAGCATGGGAAAGTAGTGGTGCCAGAGTCAGGATGTATGAAGTAGCAACCATGCAACAAGTGTGGTCGTATTCAACTTCAACATCATGTAACACACTTACATTTTCACCGGATTCAACCCAAATTGGGGCTTCAATGACCTATTATCAGTCAGATGGAGCGAGTGTTAGAATTTTCAATGCAGATACTGGAAGTATCATAGATACAGTTTCAGGGCCGAGACCCGGTGGCTGTACTAGTGGCGGTGGCGGAAACAATTGTGGTTCAATCTACGGTGTGGATTGGCACCCCAATGGAATGTACATCATAAGCGCTCATGGACGAGATGATGAGGGCATATACCACTGGATTGTCGACCCTGATATCGACAATGATGGAGTACTCAATGAAGACGATGCATTCCCTGAAGATGGAACTCAGTGGGATGACACTGATGGTGATGGTTATGGTGATAATCCAGCTCCTGCCACGGAGCCAGATGCCTGTGTGACCATTTTTGGTACATCTAACATGGACAGATACGGTTGCCCTGATGATGATGGCGATGGATGGTCAAACGATGGCGATGCATTTCCCTCTGATCCCTACCAATGGTCTGATGCAGATGGTGATGGTTATCCTTCAAATCTCGACGATCCGCGTGATCCAAATCCATACGGACATCTAGATGCCTTCGACAACAATCCAACTCAATGGGCTGATTCGGATGGAGATGGCTATGGAGATAATTTTGCCAACGCATCATGGGAAAGCATTCGACCCGTAGATTGGCCTGGACAATTAATGTCGATGACACCGATCGAGATGGTTGATATCGACACATTCCCGCTGAATCCCGAACAATGGAATGATACGGATGGTGACTGGGTTGGTGATGAACCATTCACAAGTCGTTCAGATGGATGTCCCGATGCATGGGGTGATTCCATCTGGGACCGAATCGGTTGCCCTGATAGTGATGGTGATGGATACTCTGACCCTGGAAACGGCTACCCTGGAGAAGGTTTAGCAAGTCCAATTGGTGATGCCGATGCATTCGTCGATGACCCTAGCCAATGGCACGACTCTGATGGAGATGGTTTTGGAGACAATACTTCTGGCTCGCAAGGTGATGCATGTCCTGGCCAACCAGGTACCAGTTGGTGGGCCATCGAATGGGATTATGTCAATGAGACCTATTTCGATAAGCAATGGTTTGGTTGTGAAGACAACGATGGGGACGGATATGCAAACAGTGGAGAAGCCTTCCCAAACGACCCAACTCAATGGCAAGATACTGATGGTGATGGTGTCAACAGAAACAGTGTAGCATCATCCTGTGGAGATAATCCTGAAGGCAATAATCCTGATTTATTCCCGTTGGATGGGACTCAATGCACCGACCGTGATGGAGATGGTTACGGTGATTTTGCAAGTGGACCAAATGGTGACTGGTTCCCAGATGATCCGACTCAATGGAAAGACAGTGATGGTGATGGATACGGCGACAATGCTGATGGGACAAACGCTGATGTTTGTCCCTTCGTAGCAGGTACCATCAATACGGCTGAAGCAAGAGGTTGCCCAGACAGTGATAATGATGGAACCCCTGACCCCCAAGATGCCTTCCCAAACAATCCCTTAGAGGATAGCGATTCGGATGGTGATGGATTTGGTGATGCGTTTGAGGATGATTGTATCCTAACACCAGGTGCCTCAAACATGGGAGGGACGTTTGGTTGTCCAGATTCAGATGGTGATTATTGGGCCGATTCCATCGACATATTCCCTGATGACGGAACCCAATGGGAAGACTCGGATGGAGATGGATATGGAGATAATTACACATACACAAATGTTACTGGTCACTCAACATCTGCTGATGGTTACATTTGGGGATGCGATGTTGATCCCGGCCTGATAATGTCAAGAATTCAAAATGGTGATGCCTTCCCAGAGGATGCCACTCAATGGAGTGATACCGATGGAGATGGTCATGGTGATAATTACGGTGAAGCATTGAATCTCACCACTCGACTAGAGTGCTGGCCGGGAGAATTTGTGGATAATGCCAGAGATGCTGATGCTTTCCCTCTACGTTACACACAATGGAAAGATGCTGACCGAGATGGATATGGTGACAACAGCATTGGAGGCGCTTTCCAAGGTGACCTCTGCAAGAGCGAACAGGGATTCTCATATCTCGATAAATATGGTTGTTTAGACTCGGATGGAGATGGTTGGTCCGACGTTGGAGATGCTTGTCCATACGATCCCAATTTCCATTTGGTATCAGAACAATGCAAAATTACTGAACCGGATTCTGGGCAAAGTGGAGATTCGGAATCCTCTGGTATGGTCATGTACATTATTGGCGGTTTAGTCGCCTTCCTTCTCATGCTCATCTTTGTAGCTCTTGTCGCTAAACAGATGGGGGCACGGAAGAGAATTGATGAAATTCGTGAACTTCAAGCACACGATGCAGTCATGATTGAAGAAGAAGAACAAAGACGTCAGAAATGGATTGATTATTATTTGGCACAAGGTGATATTGAGAAAGCAAAGGAACTCGGCTATGTTGAGAAAGCTGAATGGCAACTTCATCAAGAAAAGACCGAAGCAGAGGCTGCAGCGTTACCCAATATGGACGACCTATTCAGTTAGGCAGCCAAATCATCATCAAACCGATTGAAGGGTAGCGCATCGAAAGTTTCGATATTCGGAGAATTGAGTGAAATATTGTGCGTCAGTGCTTCTTCAATTGTCACCCAATCTGGAGTTGAACCATCAATCCAATCGTAACGATGGCCAGGAATCAATCTCCAATCACTTGGAAGTGATTCCAATACGCTTCTTGCGTTTCGTAAACTTCGCCACTGAGCAGCGGGGTCGCTGCCAGGTAAATCTACGCGTCCTGAACGCATGGTGAATAACAAATCACCAGCCACATAGACCCCATGTCCGTGAAATGTCACATGACCAGGGGCATGTCCAGGTGAATGGATGACTGAAAGAGAAATGTTTCCTGCAGTCCAATCCACAGATTCATCAGGTAAATGTTTCCAAACGTGTGTGAAATCAGTTCGACGGAAAATGATTCGACCAAGAATACTGGGGCTCACTGAATCCTCATGACCCCATACTTCGATTTCAGGGTAGACTTTTCGAATTTGAGCGACACCATGTGTATGATCTCGATGAGTATGTGTCAACAGAATATGAGAGGGTGTAATCTCTTCTTTTTCCAATGCAGAAAGCCATCCCTTACCATCCCACGGATCGACGATAATTGCAACATTATTTTCACGATTAATGAATGCAATATTCATATTGGCAAAAGGCCCCATTTGAGCAATCCAAATTTCGACACCATCGTGTGAAATTGAGACTTCAAAATCTCCCTTTGCTAGGACCATAGTTGGGCCAAGACAGGGGGCCGAATAGATATTTGTGGCAACATTGGCCCCCCTTAGGGGGTGCCAATGGGTTCAAACGGGAGTGGTGCATTCCGAAATTACTGGGGGACAGCGTATGCGAGGTGAATTGAGTGGCCGCGCGATTGTACCAATGCTACTCATTGGAATGCTTGTACTTGTTCCATTTTCATCTGTAAGTGGTGAAATCTCTTCAAATGGATTGGAATTAGTCATCGAAATTGATGATCAAAATGGTGCGCTCTATCACACAAATGAGGCCCCACTTGAATTGACTGTGAAAATACAAAATCACGGAGATGTCAGTCGAGAAGTGACATACAATCCTGCTTGTCCATTCAATTTAGTCATACATTCTGACAGTTGGTCGTATGACCTCGATGAAGACAGAATCTGCCCTACACAAGAGCGTGCAATCACCATCCAACCAGGTCAAACTCGAGTCATTTCTACATTGAATTGGGATTGGGCTGATGCACCAAGTGGCACACTGATTCTTGAATTTGAACAACCAGAATCATCACTTGCTACAATTTCAACTGTTGAATATCATTCAATCATTGGAATGCCTGAACATTTAGAATTACAGGCAGTGTTAGGTGAAACCATTGGTGAACAGATCGGACACACTGATTCAATGCCAGCCATGTTCCACTTGAAATTGGTCAACACAGGTGACGAAGTAGTCGAGGTGCCTTTTGATGAATCATGTCATATCCTGATGACGATTGATGAACTGGTTCGTTCACTCACAAAGGTTGGGTGTGGGGGTGGTATCCTTGATGCTGGAGAAAGTGTTTCCCTCGGATGGACAAGTTGGAACTTCGACAATGTCGACGATGGTATGCACTCTATTGCATTCACAATGACCGGTGTTGAAGATGTAAGCACAACAGTAGACACAATGTACACTCATAATCCATTCCCATCTCGACAGACGAACCTATTACCTAGCGTTAGTGTTGAGCTTGATGAGGAACTGAAGTGGCAATTTAATGTAGAGAATGTTGAAGAGATTCCTGCAAAACTTGTCTTTGACAGTTTATGTATCACAGAGATGCATGTCATTTCACCCGAGGGTGGTATCGTATACGATTCACGCACTGAACGTAATTGTCTATCCTCTGGAAGTCAACAACAAATCAAATCAGGTACAATTCATACATTGGAAAGCAATGTTTGGAATCTACAAGATAGTAACGATTGTGAAATTAATGATGGATTGCACTTGTTGGTCATTACACAACCCGATTACAATCTAGTCTCGACGCAATCATTCGATTATGTTGGAGAGGGAACTGGTGATGAATGTCGAGCAGTTGCACAGGATTCATCGAACATTCGCTTTGCTGTCAACGATTTACAAATTCTAGATGCTGACTCTGTTGATGAACGAATGTTATTTGATATACAACTTGAAAATCTTGGATTGGAGGATTTTGATATATACTGGGCCACTGATTGTTCTCTTGAAATTACAGTGAGTCAACATCAACATATCTACCGAACATGGAATCATGGTTGTGGAAACTCTGGACAAATACTCACTCTATCACCAAGCCAATCAGTTGTTTGGAGGGGGATAGAAGTCGCGTTTGTGGATGAGGGAGTAGCTCTTGAGAATGGCACATGGATCGTCACAATACGTTCAACATCTTCTCCAAATTTCTTCGTTGAGGCTGCGCATACATACGATGGTCCTCACATTACTACTACCGATGTTGGAGACATTACAGAAGTCATTGAAATTGTGGATGAGAATCCAACACCTGAAGAAATTCCAAGTAATTTCATCCTTGAAGGGAAATGGCATTATGTTACTCAAACCAATCAGGGTTGTTGGCTCCTCACTGATTCAAGTGGAAGCGAACGCTCCTTTGTTGCACACATGCAAGATGGACGATGGGCACCAATTCCGGGACTAACTGGAACCTACGATGTAGAGGAGACACCTGCTGCGGGAGACTGTGCTGCATGGACTGGCTTTGCAATTCTTTCAACCATTGAGGAAGATGTACCAGCATCCATCATTGAAGAGCCTGTTGTCACTTCAAAACCAGTAGAGAGCCCTACTGAAGTTGTACTAGAGAGTGCACCCACTGTTGCTGCCGCTGTCGCGACCACCTCTCTGTCAATCATGGTCCTGTTATACATCACCAATACAGAATGGATTCGAATTTCTGCCCTTCAATTGGGTATCGGTTTAGTTGGAATGGTACGCAAGACTCGAGAACATGATGGAGAATATCAACGGGGACGTATCATGGGTTACCTGACTGCGAATCCAGGTGTCCATTTCCGGGCATTGTTGGGAGCATTGAACATGAGTAATGGGCAATTAACTCATCATCTGAAGAGTCTTCAGGGTGAAGAAAGAGTATGGCGACGAAAAGATGGACGTCTTGTGCGATTCTATCCAGCGAGTATCCAACCATCCACTGAAGAGGATGATTTGCCCGTACCTCTACTCACACCAGATCCAAACAGTCTACAAGGCAAGATTCTGAGACTCCTCGATGCAACTGAAAACGACATTGTAAATCTCAGTCAAAAAGAGTTAGCTGTTCGCCTAGAAGCAAGTCAACAATTGATTAGTCACCATCTACGGACATTGGAAAAGTTCGGCCTCATTGAACGTGAAAAGGTCGGCATGAGATATCGGTATCAACTCACCCGAGAAGCAATCTTCTTGGTAAACAACAGTGAGTTCGAAGTTGACGGTGAATGAGGTCTCAATCGTAGGACCTTTCAAGAATACATCCCAAAGTCGGACAACGTGCACCATAGGTGCACGCACATGTGAGGACGATTCATGGAAGAGTACAATCCAAAAGCCATTGAGACTCACTGGCAGCATGCTTGGAGTGATGCAAAGGTGTCGGATTCTAAGGCCGACAAATCATTACCGAAATTCTACTGTCTAGAGATGTTTCCATATCCTAGTGGCCACATGCATATGGGGCATGTGAGAAATTACAGTATTGGAGATAGCATGGCTCGTTTCCGGAGATTAATGGGGTACAATGTGCTATACCCTATGGGATACGATTCATTTGGAATGCCCGCAGAAAATGCTGCGAAGAAAATTGGGGGGCACCCTCATGATGTAACTTGGTCAAACATCGAAAGTATTCGTGAAGATTTGAAGCGGATGGGATTCTCATACGATTGGCGTCGTGAATTGGCTACATCAGACAAAGAGTACTATCGATGGAATCAATGGATTTTTCTGAAATTCCATGAAATGGGCTTGGTTGAACGACGTACTGCTCCAGTGAATTGGTGTGATGCGTGCGATACTGTTCTTGCCAATGAACAGGTGAAAAACAATCGCTGTTGGCGTTGCTCAGGAGAAGTGCGTCAGAAGGATATGGCGCAATGGTTTCTGAAAATGACAAAATATGCAGATGAACTCCTAGACGACCTTGAAGAGATTGGATTCCCTGAGAATGTAAAGGCAATGCAGCGTAACTGGATTGGTCGATCACATGGTGCTGAAATTCACTTTCCAATTGTAGACAGTGATGATATCATTCAAGCATTTACGACAAGACCAGATACAATCTTTGGAGTAACGTTTGTCACTCTAGCACCAGAACATCCACTTTGTGAGACGTTGGTATCAGGTACTGAATTTGAGAGTGATTATCGTGAACTTGCAGATGAATGTGCACGAATGAGTGAATTTGACCGAATCAATATGTTGCGAGATAAAAAAGGTGTTTTCTTAGGTCGATATGCAACGAATCCACTCACTGGTGATGCTATTCCCATTTATGCTGGAAATTTCGTTGTAGCCTCATATGGAACTGGTGCAGTGATGGCCGTACCTGGACATGACCAACGAGATCATGACTTTGCGAAAAAGTATGACATCCCAATCGCCCAAGTTCTAGCAGAAGAGGAAGGGCGAGAACCAAAACAAACAGGACGTGCGTTTGAGGGATTGGGATGGATGGTAAATTCAGGCAGAGATGGTTTTGACGGACTCTATGGGTCCGAGGCAAAGGCTGCTGTCATCTCTGCGTTAGAATCAGAACAAATGGGCTCGGGTACGATTCAATATCGTCTCAAGGATTGGTTGCTCAGTCGCCAACGATTTTGGGGTACACCTATCCCATTCATTCATTGTCCACAATGCGGAGTAGTACCTGTTCGTGAAGCTGACCTTCCTGTTGCACTACCTCTCGATGTCACATTCAGCGAAGGACTATCGGGAAACCCACTTGCATCTCATGAAGGGTTTGTGAATACATCGTGTCCATCTTGTGGTACGGCTGCAAAGCGAGAAACTGACACAATGGATACATTCTATGATTCAAGTTGGTATTTTCTCAGATTTTGTGATGCCATGAATGCTGAAGAAGCATTCAACAAAGATGTCGTCGATTATTGGATGGAGGGTGGCGTTGACCTATACATTGGTGGAATTGAGCACGCAGTCATGCATTTACTCTATGCAAGATTCTTCACCAAGGCGCTTCGTGATGCTGGACTAAATGATGTATCAGAACCATTCTCTAGGTTGGTATGTCAGGGCATGGTGAATGCTCCTGCTCCATTCTGTAGTGATTGTAATGTTGAGTATCATGTTGAACATGATGGAAGAGATTGTCCAACATGTAGCAAGCCCCTAGGAACTAGATCTGCGAAGATGAGTAAGAGTCTAGGAAACACTGTCAGTCCCGAAATTATGATTGAAAAATATGGAGCTGATACTGTTCGTCTATTCATTCTCTTTAGTGCCAATCCTGAGGCAGGTATGGATTGGTCTGATTCAGCAATTGAGTCTAATTTCAAACAAATGAAAGCAATTCACAGTGTCCCTTCACAAATTGCGACACTATCTGGTGCCTCAAGCCCCATGGATGACTGGTTACTTGCTCGAACTCGCAGTAATATGATTCGCTGGTCTAATTCAATGATGGATGTGAGTCTAAGAGATGGTGTGATGGCGAGTCACTTCGACATGTTGACTGATTGGCAATGGTATTTGCGAAGAGGGGGGAATAACCGAGAAGTTGCTGAGTCATGCCTCTCTGTGTGGGCTTGTATGTTGTATCCCGCGACACCACACCTTGCTGAAGATTGGTGGTCATCACTTGGACACGATTCGATGCTTGCACAACATGTAGTTGAAATTCAAAATGAAATGGAATCTGATTGTGCTACTTTAGCAAAAGAACTGTATCTGCGTAATGTAATCGATACTGCTCGTAATGTAAAACAACTCGCCGAACGACATGTCGATGGTGAATTGGAAATGATCGTCATTCAAACAGCCCCTGCTTGGAAACATGAATTGGTCAAGAGTGCGGTTCGAATGCATGCTGAAGATTTTGATTTCAAGGAAGGAGGAAACAAGTTCCTACAATCTCATCCTGTATTCCAAAATGATGAGATGCGTGGGGATGTGATGCAACTGTGGCGCAATGTGGTGGTTGGGCAAAAGAAACGCAGAGGGCGTGTACATACTTATTCAGACGGTCAACGTGCACTTATTGAAACTCAATTTGACGAAACTGTATTCTTACTCGAAAATTCAGAATTTATTGGAAGGGCATTAGATATTGGAATGGTACAAATTCATGTTTCTGGAGAGGGTGAAGACGTTGCTGGAAAGGCAAAGACAAGTA
Organism: Candidatus Thalassarchaeaceae archaeon; assembly: GCA_030747485.1. Lineage (GTDB taxonomy): Archaea > Thermoplasmatota > Poseidoniia > Poseidoniales > Thalassarchaeaceae > MGIIb-P. The sequence continues at coordinate 32,552 of JASLKP010000005.1, forward strand.
TGCCACTTGAACCAGGTATTGCTTGGAGATGATGGGCTGCCAATCGTTCTTTTCGACGGGTTTTGCTCCACCTGTAATCGATGGGCTCAGTGGATTTCAAAACGTGATTCAAATCACGTGTTTGAGTTAATCGCACAAGACTCTCCTGAAGGTGACAATGTAATGTCACAGTGTCCTGAAAAATTACGTTTAGTGGATTCTGTTTACATTGTTAACGGAGATTCTTGGCATGTGCGATCTAGTGCTGTATGTCGAATGCTTTGGGGACTCGGTATCCATTGGAGAATCATTGGGACGTTGCTATGGCTGATACCTAGGCCACTTCGAGATATGGGATACAATATATTCGCCAAACGGAGGCATAGAATGGTGCCCTTGGATTCATGAACCTCCTCCCTCTGGCAATGAACAGTGAGTACAAAGAAGAATCCAAAATCGGGTTCTCCTCCCTCTGATTCCAACGCTCCAAAGAAGGGTGCGTCCGGTTCGCGTAAGAAGCGAGGAGGTGGGAAGAGCCATCGTCAAAGAAGGCCAAAACGGAATAATGCATCGAAAGATGATGTGAAAGCACTGGACCAAGAGGCCATTATGCGAGCCAATGAGCGCTTCAAGAGAAATCCAAGACCCATGGGGCTTGAATCAGAAATTGATCCACCTCCAAGAAATGTCAAACTAGAATGGGAACTCAATCCAGTTCCCAAATCAGTTGAACGTGAAGTACATGATATTGTCACAAAGCCTGGTGAATTCGGATTTTTAGAAAATGATCGTGTTGATGAAATTGCTGAGCAACTAGGCAAGCGACCCATTACGCTGGAACAAGCATTGAGTCTACGAGCGGCGTTAAATCAAGAAAAAGCGGTATTCAGCCATGGCCGATTACAACGACGTGCACGAGAAATGCTAAGACGGTATGAGGGAGGAGAAAGTGTTCTTTCATTATCCAAACGTTTTGATTTCCCACCAGTGAACTTGTTTCGTGCAATTCTCAGTGCCAGAAATTGGTCCAAGAATCGAATCAAAGATACATTGAGGGAACCTGAAAAGAAACTCAACAAACGCGATTTGAGTCAATTCCGGAAAGCAGAGGCTCAAGACAGGGTGACTCATGTTAATCAAAGTGAAACTCACCATGCTGCAGACCTATTTGAGAAAGTTCTCTGTGACCATTTCACAGCCAATGATATCCGATTTCGTACACAGACTGAACTTCTCAAAGAACAGGTGGCTGCTGAAGGGCGTCCGGTACGAACACCTGATTTGTTAATGCTAGATCATGTCGAAATCAACGGAGTACCAGTAGCTTGGATTGATGCCAAGCACTTCTATGGAGCAAACCTTTCATTCCAACGAAAGAAGACTCAAAAACAAGTCAACCGTTATGTCGAGGAATGGGGGCATGGTGCCATTATCTATCGACATGGGTTCTGTGATGGGCTCAATTTGAAGGGAGCTATCAAATTAGATGCAAGTCCAATTGATTTAACTGAATTAATTGAACACAATAAACGATTCAATACTAATCGAGAGAGTGAAGATTGAGGGCATCGTCGATGACTGAGGCCTCACTTGCACCAAGTCCCCGACCGATTAACGATTCAACGAGTGTTGTTTGCCAATCATCTGGCAATGGTTTGGAGAAATCCGTAGGCAATATGATCACGCTTTCTCCAAGCATACACAAACGTGCCGCAATGGGTGAATCAATGAGACCTGCAGAAATGAGTGCACCGCCGACCAGATGAAGTAATTCAGTTCGTTCTGCATCTTTGATTAGACCTGAAAGGTCTGCAAAGGATGCACTCGCAGAGAGTAGTTCACTCCAACGACTCTCATCCCAGCGACCTTCGCGTAAACCAAACATGACTTGTTCGCCCGCAGCACGTATGGCTAATTTCCATTGGCCATCATCGATGTAACTTGATGTGTGTCTGCTTGCAGAAGTTCTCCAACAGACCACTACAGGAATATTCTTGAACCAAGAAACTACGGCACCTGACCCTCCTAAATCACCATGAAGTGGTGGGCAACCTGGTTCCAATCTGAGTTCCACACCACCTGCATGTAAAGCAGAAACATCTCCCAGACCACCTGATAATTGACGTTCTACACGGTGGGCAATATGGATGGAACGCGCACGAGAAATATCTTCAGGTTCTCCCAAAGCTCTCTGCATCGATAATGCACAAGCGATGGCACCTGCGGCTGAAAGACCAAATCCTTGTGATCTAGGTAATGATAATGTTTGATTTATTGTCCAATCAAATGAAAGTACTTCTGGGATGAAAGTACTCAATTCCTCCAGAACATGTTGATGTATTTTCTGACCGGATGGTGTCGTGGATGTCAGAATGCCATTACCCTCACTAGCATGTGCAATGATTTCAACGCCACGATCTAGAGCAAGGCCGGCCCCCCGACTACCTTGTTCAAGAAGAAATTCAGAATCATCATGAATACTGAAAATCAAGGTGATGTGGCCACCCACACAGGCTCTTCCTTCCATCATCAGCCCCCCGTAGGGATTCTTGGACTTGAGAGAATCGTTGCCTCAAAGTGCTTCATCCAACTGAGATGAAATCTCACTAAATCGAGTTGAAAGTACCTTCACTGCTTCAGTAAATGCTGTTCTTGCTGACATCGAACCATCGGTGTCGTAACTAAATAGGAACTCACCGGGAATTTCTTCGATTGTAATCGCATCACCAAAATCTTCGATGCGTTCGGTGCCATCGCCTACATGATGTAATTCTCGAATCAACTGCTCTACCTTAAGCACGTCATCTAATTTCTTGTCTTTGAAATCACTCTTTGTGATTGATAATTCAAGGTCCCAAAGTGCTTTGGCTTTCTGTGGCCGGGCAATGGTTGCCACTCTACGAGGTGTGAATGATACACCTGCAACTGGATTCCACTTTGCGTGTTCACTTCCACAACCTAGAATTGCAGTCGCATAGAACTCAAGGTATTGTCCCGTAAACAATTTTGTAATTGGAATTGAATGATATGCCTCTGGAATCTTTAGTTTGTCTTCACCAAGAACCTTGAGGGAGCCTGCAGTGACAAGATGTCCTTCTGGTGTTCCTCGCTCATTACAATGGTAGATGATTTGGCTTGCAGGGCTTCCCCACTCTTCTTGTGGGAGACCTTCATTTGCAGGGTCATCTGCAAGGAAACAAAAATCGTCATGGAATGTAGGGATTGGCAACATTGCCAAACGATGTGCAATGACCTCGTCAGGAAGAGCACCTACTGATTCATACATTTCACCAGTTTGATCATCTTTGAATGTACCTAGTTCAAATCGAACCTTGTGGATTGCCATCTTCGGGACATCTGTCATCAATGTACGACGAAGCGCATTTGCAAATGCTCGTCCACTCTTCTGCAACAACACTTTGATATGATTGTCACGTTCTTCAATGACCTTTATTTTCACCATAATTATTCCTCCTAATCATACTCGGCGGCCTCTTCGGCCACCCTTCTTCTTTGTACCATCGTGAGGAATAGGTGTTACATCCTCAATACGTGTAATCGTCATTCCTGCACGTGTAAGTGCCCGGATTGCTGCTTGTGCACCGGGTCCAGTATTCGGTGATTTATTTCCACCGACACCTCGATACTTGACAATAACTTGTGTGAAATCCTTCTCACGCAGCAAATCAGCGATTTGTTCTGCTGCACGGGTCGCAGCGAATTGACCACCAGCATCACTGGCTTTCTTCGTAACCTGTCCGCCACTAATCTTAGCCAATGTTTCCGCGCCAGTCAAATCAGTCGCTGTGAGTAGAACGTTGTTAAACGAACTGTAAATGTGTAGAACTGCTTTGTGAGACATCATTCATCGCCTCCTTCAACAACTGTACTTTCCGCGTCTGGAGCCGCTTCTGCTCCCGCTGCAATACCGGCAACAAATTCTTCACTTGGCGCCTCTGTACCTGATTCCTCATCCTCTCCTGCACTCGCTCGAATTTCTTCAATTTCCTTGCGGATTGGATGCTCTGGATTTGTCAATGGTGAGGTGTGATGATATGTGAGGGTATTTTCGTCATTCCGTGTAACCAGATAGCTCGGTACAGTCATCTTTTGAGCACCTACAGCGATATGTCCGTGGACCACCAATTGTCTTGCTTGACGCATAGATGAGGCTAGTCCCCGATAGTATACCTGACTTTGTAGACGGCGGTTCAACACATGATCCACCTCGACTTTGAGAATATCATCCAAGGTCGAGTTGTCACCCACTATTCCACGTCGATGCAGTGAGTTAACGAGGTCCTCCTTTTCACGTGCATAATGTCCTTCAGATGAGTCAACTCTACCAATGAGTTTCATAGCGTTTTGACGCCATCGGCGCAATTTGGATTTGGCCTTCCAAATCTCCTTCATTCCACCAACCTTCTTCAGGCCATATTGTTCTTTGAGTGCATGTTCTTCCTCGATACGAGTTTTCTTCCACGGATGTGTTGGAGTATCGTACTTTGGTCGTGCAAATTTTGGATGTCCCATATTCATTCACCTCCAATCTCACTTCTTACGCTGCACTCCAAGCGTGAGGCCTGTTCGGCCATTTGAACGAGTTCGCTGACCGCGAACTGATTTACGAGCAGCGTGGCGTAGACCGCGATATGCTTTGGAAGCACGTAAACGATCGATGTCGTCTTTCTGTGTCATTTCAACATCCATTGAAAACAATTGGAATTCATCCCCTGTCTCAATATCTCGTTGACGGTTCAACATCCACACAGGTACCTTCGTAGGATATGATTCAATGGCGTCTCGGATACTGTCTTGCTCTGAATCGCTAAGATGTCCACCCAACTTGTTGGTGTCGATTTCTGCAATTTTACAAATCATTAGAGCTGTTCTAACTCCCACGCCTTTCACACTGGTAAGACCCATTCCAATCGGAGTGAGTCCGTCTACGTCACTGTCAGCAAGTCTGATGATGTAATTGAAATCATCACCAAGTTCTGACTCGTCTATTTTCGCCATTTTTGGGTCCTCCCCTGTTCACCAGTTGCCCAGTGGCCTCGTTTGAAGCGTCTTCGCGACTCGCCTCCCCTATTTGAACAACACGCAGGGAGTGAGATGCCCCTACGGGGCAGGTGAATCATGTTCTTTACAAATTAAATAGCCGTTATTGGCCTCAGCGATGAAACCTGGATTTGATGCATTTTGTTGAGATATGTTTCGCATTTCTCGATCTATTTTTGATTGTAATTTCGGTTGTAGTTCAGGATTTAGGGCACAGCGTAATTTGAGAGAGGAAAGGCCCAAATCACCTGCTTTTTGAGCAATTTCCTGAATCAAATGAATTTCTAATTCAGGAATATATGCAACGACTTCTCCAGAAATTTGGACAAATGAAAATACCATTTCATATGTTTTTTCAGAGACATGAAGTTCATGAAAAGTGGAAAGGATGGGTTCCGAACTGATTAATGTCGGTCTGCGACCTGTGACGACATCCCACCTTGGTTCGCTCATTGATGCGATCTTCTTCCATGATTCAGCCAAGCCACTGGCGATGAGGCAGGGGTCTGTGATTGTCAGGTGCTCTCCGATTTCAACATCCTTTTGATTGACAACTGTAGGCTCTGATTCACCTGTGAATATACCTGAAAAGTCTCCGCTCTTGTTCAATCGAACCAAACGATTAGGTTGAGGACATGCGGCTGGTCCGACCCATAGAGACAATCGGTCAATGCGTCCTCTACCTTGTGTCATCCATTGCCAAGTCATTGGAGAATTGGGCCAAATTGTAGAAACAATCGCCGCGACTTCCTCTCTTTGAGTATCTGACAACCTTGGTGACAAGTCAAGAATCAATGCTGCTTGAGGAGGCATTAATGGTGCCCATGCTGAGAGTAATTTGTCCAAGGGAGGTTGCATTTCACTCAATGAATGCTGTTGTGCATCCGGTGGGCGTGCAGGATCTACATGAAGTAGTGAAATTGGTAATGTAGATTCTGAATGCTCTCTGTATATCTGTAAAATTTCATTTGCGTCAATTCCATTTCCCCATAGTATTCGACTTGATTCACTCCAATTGCTCCCATCTTCTGCCCAATCTCCACATCTCTCAAGATTAATTGCGGCCAACGGAGCCACTGCACCAGACAATTCAACACCCAATCCCGGTTGATTCAAGTTCGCACACAAAGCAGCAAGTTGTGTGCCACTGCCACATGCTGGATCTAGAATGATTCCTGGCTCAAGGTTACAATCGTCCAATAACTTCGATTTTGCACGGGCCACGGTCCAAGGAGTTGCAAAACGGTGCATTTCATTTGTTGCATGAATTGGAGGGCCACTCAATTCTTGTCGAATGGGTGCGCTAGATTCTGCGTAATCTTTGGCCTTTTCATCGACCACCATCACAACCGGTTGGATGGCAGGCATGCCGTGAGCAGACCACTAGATGGCATGGGTCTTTCGATATCATTGTCAGACGAATAATTGTTCAAGTTCTAACTCAAATCTAAGCCAACTTTGTTGTAATTCGTGTCCGTCATTATTTCCATATGCTAAATCCGGAGGCAATAGGATTGTGTGTGATGTTCCCAGTAACGTCAATGATTCTTCCATATCAGCATCCAAACCTACCAATCCCCAACCGAATCCTTCAATGTAACAAACCCAAGGAATTGGGGGTTCGGTATTGCACATTGGGTCTTCTCCAGCAGTTGCAGGGAGGATTCCATCGTCCAACTGTTCGCCAGTGTCTTCATCCCATACCGTATATTGAACATTCATGCGTTCATTTCGGGCGTGTCGGTCTTTTTCACTACCATCTGAATATACTTCAACGTCAAGATACACTGTTGCAGAGGGTAGTGATACATGGGTTAGACTGACTGTAAACATGCCATCATCAATTCCTGCTTCCAATTGTAGAGGGACAACAACCGAATCCCCTGCTTCAATTTGCAACAATATTCCTTGTCCTTGTCCATCTATACTCACCGCTTCATGGTTGATTTTGATTGACAACGGTAAGGCATTATCGGAGTCGACATTGTGTATAGCCAAATGTGCATAATCACCCTGTCCTTGGTGCGCCCACGTACATAGTAACTCTCCGGGGAACCAGAATGTTTCATCTTGGGAGGACAAATCTGATGGCCAATTCCAATCGTCATTACGTGACTCACAGCCTGGATCATAGAAGAGAAGGGTGGCCTCCCATGTCCAACGGCCATCCAATTGGATATCTTCTTCATCGATTGCTGCAAATGCACCATCGAACTGATTGAGGAATGTCCATGCACCAATTCCAATCCAAATTCCGGCGATGATAATCATCAGTATTGTCCCGATACTTGTCATGATTGCTAGGCGAGGAACAGCCATCTCATTGAAGCCCAATGGAACGATTGGGTGTTCTTCCGCTTCAGGACGATCCGATATCCAAGAGCCGCTCACGGTGTCCCTTCAACAAAGGTCCCGCATCAACATTCGCACGGCTTAATTCATCAAAAATATCAATCCTGAGCCAATTGAAGTTGATGGCGCGTCCCCAGCCAGGCCACAATACCGAGTTCCACACCTAGTGCGAGAAGCATGAGGAGTAACATCTCAGAATCGAGGACATTGTCCTGTAAGATGAGCAACCAAACAGCAATTGAAAGAACCAGATCAAATGCACCCATTACCCGCATTCCTCTTCTAAGTTGTAAGATGCCCCCCACCCATGTAACAAGTGAAAGAGCAAGGATTGAGACAACCATCCAACCATTCCAACCTGTCACTGCCAATACGCCAATCGGGAGTAGGATGTGAGCATTCCAAAGCCATGCAGTTGTCCATTTTGGTAGGTTGTACAATATTGTGTATAAATGTGCTAACACCATGACGAGGGCTGTCAACAAAATGGTCCATGAAATGTAGGTCATGTAGGTGCTTGAATAATCAAACCACGGACTGAAAGCAAGTAATGATGCTAATCCCGCATTGATTGCCATTGCAGCACCTGCGGGTTGCTTCCAGTCAAAGGAACGGCGAAGACAGAGTAACGATGCAAGAAGGCCGGCAGGGCCTGCTGATACAAGGACAATCATGAATGCAAAACCACCTCTTCCTGCTGCACCACGATGGTCAGGCATTCCTTTTGTCCGACGGAATCCCTCAATCCATTCCCATACGCATACAAGCATGAAAAGTACTGCTTCGTGGAATAACCATGGAACCATCCAATCGACCATCGAGATATTGGAATCTAGAGGATTTACAGACATTGGAAATGGAACGGCGTTGATGAATAACGCACCAAATACACGGGTTAGTAACAGCACCATTACGACCCATTCAACAGCACTAGGAATTCGCCATGCTAAATCATCACGCCCGTATAGTGAATTCATCGCCAAACCCAACAATGCAAAGGTGAGAACGAGCAGGTCCAACTGAGCATTCAGGGAACCATGTATTCCAAAATGTCCCACGAGGTAAATGAGGCCTAAGCCACACATTGTCACAGCAAAGGGCAATTCTATGCCATTAAAATCGGGTAATCGAAGGTGTTGGATTCTCGCGCGCTCTCGTGAAATCCATGTCAACGCGAGTGCAAATAATGTGACGACCAACATCAAACCAGGATTTGATGACGAATCAAAATATGCAAACCAACATGCTGCAAATGTAGTCACTGCAATAAATGAGATTACAATGATTGGTCTATGGTGGATATCTCCAACCAAGAGATCCATCTCTTCGTTACCATATGCACCTGCCTTGCGTCGTCTTTTCCTTTGTTTTTCCATTAATGATAACAGTTCTGAATCTGCCATTTTCATACTACCTTTAGAAACTGCTTGTGAAATTGATTTTGCCAATTCACCAGTCGGGTCTGAAGCAGCCTTGGCGGCGAGAGTTTCATCAGAAAAATGATACAAATTCGAACCCTGTTGCAACTCTAGAGGAACTTCATCAGCATCTTGTGAAACTACTAGAGCAGATTCTGAAGTAGAAACTGTTTCTGGAATCAGCGATGTGCCACGAGTTGGGGCTTCAAGCAATGGACTCTGTTGAGCGGATACATTGGCAAGATTACCCGATTCAAGCGCTGCTGCAATTTGCTGTTTTCGTGCAATTGAAATTAATCTCGCTTCTCTTTTACCAACCTGTTTCAGTTCAGCACGGAGTTCACCTTGAGCGGCCAGATACAATGCTGTTCCAACAAACAGAGCCAATGCGATGATTGATTGGCTCCAATGCATATCATCTCCTGATGTAGCCCAAATCAATAGAGTCAAGAGAAGTACAATTGTAATTGCTGGCTGGAGAATTTTCTCTAATTTACTGGCAATCGGGAGATATACTGCGACGATGCAAATACTAGCTAACAGAATCACACCTCCCGTCATACTACGCGTAAGAGGTTCTGGATCAATGAGAGGGAAGGAGATGTGTCGATCCAATGAGAAGAGCATGATTTGTACACTAAGTAGCCCCATTGTTAGCGATAATAACTCAGAGTTTGGTCCGTCTTCTCCACGTGTCAGAAGAATGATGACTGAAGCCGCTGTAAGTATAGTAATCCAAGCAACATGTACTCCAAAGTTCCATTGGAATACAATCATGACGATTGCTAAAGAAATGAGAATCAACCGTGGATTGTCCTGATGTCGGCCCTGTGCTTCTGCTGTAATATGGACGATTGCCAAAACAGAGAATCCAATGATTGAAAGCGAACCAATATTATGGCTGACATCGACAAACATCAACCACACAATGAGACCTGATATTAGGCCTAAGTTCCACAATCTCATTAGACCTGAATCCCTAAGTCGAGCTGTCAATTCAGATGCTCCAATCAGTTTTCCTGCGATGTTCACACCAGTTTCTCCTAATTTCATATTCACTGGATATTGTAACAACGCCGCGATTGTCAAATATATCGCAACAAAGGAAGGGTCCAACATAATCACATCCCATCCGCTAACATCAATTTCTCTAGCATCTGAAAAGTTATCCAATGAAGATGTCCAAAATCGATATACTAACATCCACAACCAGGGTGCGAGAACAGTAACACCTGCAATACTTGGAGAGTCACGATGAAGGGCAAGAGCTGCCGTTGAAATATGAAGTATGACAAATGAAATGAGGAGTAACTTGCCTTCATCACCGCCAATATTAGTTGACTCTGCAGGGATTAGAATAGTTAACAATAGCATGAGGACCAAACTTCCAATCCACAATACACGATCGGTGACATTTGATTGGTGTTTTAGTAAGATACCAATGGTCACCAATGCCGACAATGCCGCAAAGGATTCATATCCAGAAAATGGCAATTGAGAATCACCGATGATGGCCTTCGAGATTTCTTTTGACTCCAACATAACCAGTAATATCAAGAGAATCGGGAGAGCACTCAATAGGGGTTTGAGGACTTCTTTCTCATCTACTCCACGGACGACCAAGTACGAGCCACCATAGACTGCGATTAAAGTCATCAAAATTCCGAGGGCATATCCTGTTACATCTCTCCCACTTGCCAATAGTAACATTGCACCAATCATTCCCAACCCGATTGATACACCCCACAATCCTGGTTTACCCAGTCCAGTAATTGCAATTCCTTTGCTGAACCAATTTTCCTCGCGCGCGAATCTTGCCGCCATTGCTCCGTTGATTCCTGTGGTTGCCAATGCAAGCAAAAACAAGGGCATTGGATCATTCAATGGCAATATGACCAATGCGCCAATGTGCAGTGGATTAGATTGAATCGCATGGAATCCTATCCATAAATGACTAGCAGCAATCCCGAGCGATGCTAAATTTCCACTGCGGCGATGAAGGGCAAGTCCGTGTAACAAAATGATTGCAATGAGAATCATTATCGTAACTCCCAATTCTCCACCAATCGATCCTGCCGCAGATGCAATGGCTAGAGAGACTAAGGTTGCTTGGGCCATGATGGCATCATGACCATGACGATATCCTACGAGAATATTAACGCCAACCAATCCAATGAGAGTGACGCCTAGAGTTTGGGTGTCTATCCATTTCCAATGATGTGCATCTAAGGCCAAACCATACATCAATTTCATTGAAATTATCACCCAAGTTACACCAAGTAAATGCATTCCTTTGTCAGGAATCCAACGCTCACCAAGAACAAAACCAAGAGTCGCTAAACCGACGAGTCCTGCTGTCGCTGCAAAAGGGTCGAGGGCAGTTGCAACCAACCAACCCACTAGACTGTATACGAAGATCATTGCAACCATCAGGGCCCAATGTAAACGACGTTCCCCCTCTACTGCAATTTCTGTAATGGTATCCATTTCGGGCGTCATATACACCGTTCCATCTGGGAGAACATCTCCTGGATTCGGCCCAGAATCTTTCTCAAATGGATCAAACATATCGCCTATGGCCTCATCAATTTCTTCTGAAGGTGATGGTTCAGGCAAAGCGCCTGCGGTCGCATCAGTGGGAGATGAACCAGCCTTAGCGGGCTTCTTTGCTGATTCTAATGAGTCATCTGAAAGGAAGGCTCCAAGGTCAATTCCGCCACCCATCTCAAAGTTACGAGAATCGATGATTCTGTCCTTCGCAGGAAGGGGAGCATCGTCCTCTTGGCCCTCGCCCATGACACCAAGCCAAACCGATGCAGCATAAGACTCGCCCTTCTTTGAATACACCTTATGCTTCAAAATGCACTATAAACATCAGAGGGACGGAGGACGGCATGGAACTCCCAATCATTGGCTGCGCAGGAGTTCATGGGACCATTGGATTGAGTGAACATGGAATAACACCTCAAGGTGAGGTTCACTGGAATTTAGAATGGCAAGCACTATACCGATTAGCATTGGCAAGAGATGAAGCTGTTTTATCAGCCAACGGGGTATTAGTTGCCCGTACAGGCGAACGTACTGGTCGCTCACCTAACGACAAATTCATTGTCAAGGAAGGTGAATCAGCAGAACAAATTTGGTGGGGCGAGGTGAATGTCCCAACGACACCTGCAGTGTTCAACGCACTGAAGGACAAAGTGTGTGACTATCTATCATCGAAAAAAGATTTATTCGTGCAGGATTTACATTGTGGGGCTGACGCTGATGAGAGGTTGGCGATTCGTGTAGTCACAGAGAATGCTTGGCATGCCGCATTCTCAAGGAACATGTTTCTCAGACCATCAAGCAGTGAAATTGAGACGCATTTACCTGAATTTACTATTCTACACGCCCCTCATTTTCTAGCAAATCCCGAAGAAGATGGAACAAACTCTGATGTTTTCGTGATGATTTCATTTGAAGAACGTACAGTCATCATCGGAGGAACTCAATATGCTGGAGAAATTAAGAAATCCATTTTCTCGATTATGAACTATTTATTGCCCACTCGAGGACACTTACCGATGCATTGTTCTTCAAACACGACGGGTGAAAATACAGCCGTGTTCTTCGGTCTATCTGGTACCGGGAAAACTACACTGTCAGCAGATCCTGCTCGGGCACTTGTGGGGGATGATGAACATGGATGGAATAAGAAAGGTGTGTTCAATTTTGAAGGAGGGTGTTATGCTAAACTGATTGACCTCTCAGAAGAAGATGAACCAGCAATATATGCGACAACACGAATCCCTGGTTCTATTCTTGAAAATATTATCTTAGACAAAAATGGAATTCCTGATTTCAATGATGACTCAATTACTGCAAACACTCGAGGATCATACCCGATTGAATATATCGAAAATCGAACCATCGATAGTATGGCAGGTCATCCTCAAAATGTCGTATTTCTCACCTGTGATGCATTCGGTGTTCTTCCACCAATCAGTAGACTCACTCCAGAACAAGCAGCCTATCACTTCATTTCGGGATATACAGCAAAAGTCGCAGGAACCGAAGTGGGAGTGAAAGAGCCACAAGCAACATTCTCCGCCTGCTTTGGAGCCCCATTCATGCCGATGCATCCTAGTGTATATGCTGATCTTCTAGCAACAAAGATGGCTCAACATGGGGCCACGTGTTGGTTACTCAATACTGGTTGGGTTAATGGGGGCTATGGTCATTCAAAGCGTATCAAAATCAAATGGACGCGTGCCCTACTTAATGCAGCACTGGATGGTAGTCTAAACAACGTAGACTTCGTCATAGATCCACGATTTGGCTTTGAAATTCCTCAATCTTGTAACAATGTACCTGACGAAATTTTGAATCCGCGTGACACGTGGAGTGATACAAGTGCATACGACGTTACAGCAGACAAATTATCAAGGATGTTTGGTGAAAATTTCATTCAGTTTGCTGAAGGAACAAGTGAATCTGTCCTAAACGCAGCACCCAAACCCCTCTCATGAGTCAATAGGCTGCAAAACCTTAGGCGAGTGTCCTTGTGGGACCCACAATGGAGACCCTCGCGGCGGACTACTTCCCTTCGATTTTCCAATCAGGCGGTAGTGTTACTGGACTCAATTTTCCAGATGAAGAGCCCATTTGGTCGATGTTGGATCAATCTAATCCATCAGGATTAGCATCACAACTAGAGTTTTTACTCAAAGGATTAGGATCAAACACACGTGGATTGCACTCATCAATCACTGTTGATGAACGTAAAGGACCAGTACACATTGTAGATGGATCATTAATTGGGCCCAGTAGCCATATCGAAGGGCCAGCATACATCGCTGGAGAAGTACGTCATGGTGCCTTGGTACGAAGTCATTCATGGATTTGTAGAGGGGCGATTGTTGGGCACTCAACTGAAATCAAACATAGTCTATTGTTGCCCGGAGCAAAAGCGCCTCATTTCAATTACGTAGGAGATTCAATTCTAGGGCGGGATGTCAACCTAGGGGCAGGATGTAAGCTCTCTAATTTGAGAAATGATGGACGACAAATCAGAATTAGAATTCATACAGGGGAATTCGTGGAATCTGAATTGAGAAAGTTTGGGGCGATTCTAGGTGAAGGTGTTCAAATTGGTTGTAACGCAGTTTGTAATCCCGGAACCATGCTCGGGCCAGAATGTAATGTCTGGCCAAATGTGACGGTTACGGGCTTCCACTCATCAGGTACTGTCCTTAGGAAGTGAAGATATGGAACGCCCGCGATTACACGGGACTGATGGAATTCGTGGACGAATTGGGTTGTTTGAAGGTACCGACGAAGATGCATTGATTGCCCTCGTTGAAAATCGCCTTCTGAGTCATCGTTCGATGAGAATCATTGGAGAAGCAACCGGATTGTATCTGTGTGAAACAATTGGACTTTCTCCCCTCGTACTGATTGGATGGGATCGGAGAGATGGAAATGCTGGACTTATTGACAATTTGGAATCTGGCCTTTCAGCGGCAGGTTGCCGAACTCTGAGAATTGGAGAGGTCCCCACTCCAGGCATTCATCATGCGGTTCTTTCAGCCTCCGCAGATGCTGGTATGATGATTACAGCGAGTCATAACCCTGCAACAGACTCTGGTGTCAAGTTGTTTAATTCCGGGGGATTCAAATCGATGCCAGAAGAAGAAAATCAAATTTCTTCTCTTGCTTGGTCTCTAGTCGATGGTAGGTTAGCAACCCCACAAGAATCAGGGGAAATAATGGAAGTCATGGATGGAATAACTCTCTACCGCGAGAACCTGAAAAATCGATTAGAAACGTTTTGTGAACTACTCAATATACAATTTGAAGAGATTGATTGGTCAGGAATTATTGGAACTCAAGGTCTTGTTTTGGATTGTTCAGGAGGAGCCGCAACATCATGGTTTTCAGATGGACTTAGTCGACGAGGTTTGAATAGCATCGAAGTGAGTAGTCTACTTGACCCCATTAACAAGAATTGCGGAGCGGGTGGATTATCTCCTACTGATTCATGGTCACTAGAAGAATTACTACTCAATCACCGAGAGCATCGGCTACTATGGACACTCGGTCAGCGTTTACAAGAAAACGATGGGGTTCCCCCATGGTCTGTAGGTGAAATTGTTGGCGCAGCATTAGATGGAGATGGGGACCGCTGTTTGTTAATCGAAGCAACAGAACACGGATTGAAAGTTGTTGATGGTGATCTAATTTGTGACGATATATTGAGAGCAACTTCGATGATGGATGAACGGGCTTGGAAAGTAGCTACTAGTATCGAAAGTGATTTGGGGTTCTCTGCAAATCTTCAAAGATTGAATCAGCAGCATGAATCAATCACAACTGCTGTCGGAGATCGTTGGTTATCTGTTGCTCTCTCTTCAGATGCTATTGGTAAGCAGAGATGGTTGCACTGTGAACAATTCCCTGCAGTCATCGGAACGGAGGACTCTGGACATTTGGTAATGCCAGTTCCTGTCCCAAATGAGGATAGACTATGGGGCATGGTAGGTGATGGTGCTGCAACACTATTGCTGGCATTATTATCTCGTGTTAAATTACGAGATGGTACTGGACCCAATTCGTTTGAACAGGGATGGAAAAAACGAATCTCAATCCAACCTAGTAATCGTAGCCTATGGACAGGAGACAATCGATTGGCCGATTTAATGCATGAGACTGCCGAATCCTGGTGTAAATCACCACTTCAAAGAATCTCAATTGAAGGTGAGCCTGCATTACTATTCCTTTCTGGAACCCTTCAAGAAAAACCGATCTCGATTGCAATTCGCAATTCTGGAACAGAAGCCAAAACGGCAATATCAGTCAGATTTTCGTCAGGAATTGAACGAGATGGTAGCGAATTAATCGAAACCTTGATTGATACACTTCAACCTCATCTAAAGCCATAATCAAAGTATGAATCGTGGCAAATGACGAGCTGCTGTGCCGACACCAACCATTCCAATCAGGGCGCCTTCTTCATCGACAACTGCAAGTTGATTCAAATCATGGGTGAGTAACAACACGACTGCCTTCAGTAATGGTGTGTTTTCTTTCACACTCAAAGGCGGGGTACTAACACATTGTAACGCAGGAACGGCCTCAGCCCATGCCATATCTCGATTCACACGTTTCAAATCCACCATTTTCAATAAATCTACAGCGTGAACACGACCAACGGGTAGTAGATATTCATCAACAAGGAAAAGATGATCCCAATTATTTTCAGTCATTACATGGATGACTTTCGATACTGATGCCTTGGCATCTAGCATGTGTGGTGCTTCCATCACTTCTCCGCATTGCAACTTACGCACTGCGGCAGACCGTGATGACTTGGACATACTGCGTCGGCCCGCTGATGAATCTTTGAACATAACACCCATACACATCTCCTCCTGCTGCGCCCCCAAACGCATCCTATTTCAATCCATACACTTCCAGCATACGGAAACATATTCGTTCTAATAATCAATTAAACTACGAATTCTGGAATTGTGGGCACAGTGAACGGTTAGCGGCAATTGCTAAAATACATCATGGATGGAGTTGATTCGATTACCGTGCTACCAGAGAGTGCATTGCAGAAACTCGATTCGATGGATGATTATGATCGATTGCTAGCTTTCGACAGATTTGGCAGTGATTATCGGATGAGTGCAGGGGAGGTTGAGGTTCAATTCAATGCTTGGAAACGTGGAGAAGCCGCTCCTACTCCGAGTACTTCAACTCCACAAGCGCCTCCCGTAGTTGGAGGAGAAGCTGCAAACTACTTGTCCGATGCACATCGTTATCGAGTTGAATATGATCCAAGTAAAGATGGATTACAACGGCAAGCCCAAGTTGAACAAGCTGTAATTTGTCCAGGTTGTGGTTCTGCATTGGGCATTCCTGCAACCCGTCCAATCAAGGTTACCTGCCCGAATTGTATGACAGACTCAACATTCACGTCGTGAATGGTGCGGATTGTACAATGATTGAAAGCAGAATTCGGTCCCTCGCAGGGCACGGGGAACCGTCAAGGGGGGATATTGGATATGGTCAGGACACTAGTAATGACCGTTGATCGTGACAACGATTTAGGGGTCAAAGCGGGAATCCGCGGCTCTGTTGTAGGTCGTCGACAGGTCCTCACAGCAGCATTACGACTGGGTATTGCAGACCCTGAAGAAAGTGATACCAATGCAATTCTAGGGGCTTTACATCAACACGACTTGCTCGCAGAACAAGCAGAACCCAGTGATGCCGTAGAAATTGCCATTCTAACTGGTGATGAACGAGTTGGGATAAAATCCGATAGGATGATTGCTCAACAACTTGAAGATGTGATTTCTGAATTCCAACCAGACCGTGGTGTTTTGGTGACTGATGGAATGGAGGATGAATCAATCATGCCGATTCTCTCAAGTCGGCTATCAATTGATCATGTTGAGAAAATTATCGTGCGCCAATCAAAAGGGATTGAAGGTACGTACTACTACATCGTGAAGGCAATTGAAGATCCAAGATGGAGAGCTAAGTTGCTAGTGCCACTCTCAATCTTCATGATGATTCTCGGACTAGGGATGATTTTACCCAATGGTAGCGCTTTGATCGGAGCAATGCCTTTGATTCTGGGGATTTACCTATTGTTCAAGGGATTGGGAGCAGAACAACAACTTGAACGATTGGTTAGAGAAATGAGGGAGTCTGCAGATGCCGCGATTTTATCCTCACTCTTATGGTCAATTACTGGCGTAGCCGTATTACTCGCCGTGGTCGAAGGGTATGATACATTCACTGAGATTGATAATATGTCAATACGACCAGAGGGTGGGGCATTTTATGTCGGTTTGAAGGTCTTGCAAAGTGCACTAACATGGATCGTGTTGGGTGCACTAGCATTTGCATTATCTTTGATGGTACTGCGTTGGAGAAAGGGAACGTTTACTGGACGTTCCATCCTCATTGTTGCTTTCGGTTTCGTTCTTTGGACAATGTCGAAAGCAACGCTAAGTGTTGCGATTACAATTGTCAGCGGTGCTGGTTATGAATACGATGTTAGCACCATTATGGCTGATTGGGGAGATACCCTTGTTGCATTATTCATCTTCTGGGCAGTACGTGTCGGTGTGCGCTCATGGGTGACTCGTCAAGACACGGGGCGTTATTGGGGCGTTTGAGAATTTTCGGCACTTTCCGTGATTTGGTCATCACGATGTTTTGATCTCTGTTTTGCACGAAGAAATTTGAGTGGATGGTCCATCCATTCTTTACTACAAAGGGACGATTGAACATCCCCCCTACTCACTGGGCAACAGGCATTGATTTGGAGTTTAGAACAACCATGTGGAGTGTATTCATTTTCGTATACATGGGCGATTTGGTATCGCGTAGTCTCCTCAGAATAATCTGGTGCTTGTTTGAAAAATGCATGTGCATCATCTTCTGATAAACCAATGACTCGAGAAATGCTAGCGAGGAACACTCGACCGACATGATTCACGTTGACGGATTGTGCCAACTGTGTTGAAATCTCACTCATACAAGGTGGCCAATCTCCTTCATCAGTAGCAGTAAACGATACCTCGGTCGTTGCTTGATGTTGTAACAGACCTAGAATTCGTCCCACTTCATCAGCCATCTTTCCTGCAAATTCTTCATCCATTCGCTCCATTCGTTCCCGGCAATCATCAATCAATTCCAAGCGAATTCTTTCTTTGAGCAAACGAGATAGGCGCTGTTGACTATTTTCATTTCCAGATGGTGACATGGTTACCCATCCTTGCCGTACTGGCCGATTAGGCAATCTCCAATATGGACCACTGATTTTGGGACATAATTCTATGAAGTCGATCATTGGAACTTCCCAATCACCAGATTCTCCAAATCTTACCTCTGAAAGATATGTGGAGGCGAGTTCCTGAAACATCTCGGGACGCTCGACAGATCCCCATAGTTGATCTGCGCGACTAGATTCACCTTCAGCCCATCGAGCAAGTAAGCGTTCATCGAATGATGCACACACAGTGACCATCGCATACAGGAATGATAGGCACTCAACCATCTGTCCATATGGAGTATGGATATCGACGGATGTCGCAGCATCAATGTCTTTGTGAACGATCGATTCAACCAATCTAACTCTAGCACGCTCTCGTACTTCTTCAAGCCATTCCGTTTCAATCAATGATTGGATGTCAATATTATTCGCATCCATGTGAATTTTGATGATAGAACGAGCCTGGGGGAGGAATGGATACCGTGCTGTGATGACGGGGTCCTCGATGGTCGGCAGGCCGATTGGCATGGGCATGGAGTCTCTACCCTGTGAACGAGGGTTCTTCAAGGCTCTCCATACCTCACAAAGGTAGTGGCCCACACAATATCGCCGGACCTGATTGCAATTCAGGATGAAATTAGATTTGATTTTGGTTGGACTTTAGATGCAGATCTAAATTCTGCGAGAGAATTACGAGAAGAGTGTGAATTGAAAGCATGGCCAAAAGGAATTTGGTCAGATTCCGGTAGAAAACAAACGTTACTTGATTTGCAAGAGAGATTAATTTCAGGACCAATCACTGTACTTGGTGCAGCTGCTACTGCTGATGATGTAAATGCTGCAATCAATGCTGGGCATGGGATTATTGCAGCAGATGGTGCTGTTGGTGTGTTGACTGATTTTGGTTTTTCAGAAATTGTTTGGAATTCATTACGATGTGTGGTTAGTGATGCTGATGGAGATGAAGAACATCTAGCAAATGCTGCTGAGCGAGGGATTCCATTCATATTACACGCACACGGAGATAATTTTGATGAATGGAGGGCACTTCTGGATGTTCTCTATCTCTACAAAACTCCACTCGTCATCACCCATCAGACCCCGGACGACATCATTGGCATGTACAATCCAGGAGGATTTACTGATGGTGATCGTGCCGTTTGTTTTGCCTTGTCAATGAATGTCAGTGTGGAACTACTCACCCTGCGGGGATTTGCGACCGACCATATTGGAAAGTGGACAGGAGCAACCAACCCAAAACAAAAGATGCGAAAATTAGAGTGGATGGCTCGCGTCCTTGAGCTCGCGGGGGTGGAGTGGTGAATCTCATTCAAGAAGCGATGAAGCGAGAAGAAAGTGATGATGTGAAGCCGAAAAAAAGGGCTTCAAAAAATCCTCGAGTACGAACAATGACGACCATTGTGACTTGGATTTTACTCAATGTAATCTGGATGTTTGCTGTCAGTACACCATCTACTCACTATGTGATGGACCATGATACTAAATTCGATACCAGTCATCGTTTGGAAGCCCCTAATCTAATGAATATTGGAAGCAATGTTCCTGTTACATTGACCTGCGAATTCAAGCCCACAGAGAATATTGGTGCTACAGCATGGATTGAAATCACACTCAAACACAATGATATTGATACCACTCTGTGGGAAGGAAATGTTACTGATGATTGTCCTGCCATTAAACTAGAATTAGCACCAGGGACATACTATTTCATCTCAACAGTATTCAATGAATCAAGAGGAGATGTGTTTCATCATCCAAATATTCCAATATCTGGAAAAATGAATTTGGACATGTATCTATGGGAAGCACATACGATAGGTGGATATGTTGTTCTGAATATCTTAGGTTTGGTGCTCTTCGTTAGTGAAAAAGCAATTCGTCATTGGGCCTCACTAAAACGTAAACGAAGAGATGAGAATATTCCATTACACAAACGGCGTCAGAGAGAGGAATGGGAACAAGTCATGGGGAGCATGTCTGGTGGCGATGCTGTCGATATTGAAGACCTAGATATTCAACGAAATGAGCCGATTGAAGATGGTATGGAAAGTAAACGTAGGCGAATGCGTGAACAGTTTGCTGCACAGGCAGCCAATGCCGATGGTGACATCGATGAATATGAAGATGATACTGTCGAACATGACGATGAACTCGGCGAAGGGACGACCGAAGGTTTGACTGGAGAAGTCAAGGAAGATCGCAACATTCGAACGGTCGGAGATATCTGGCGGCGACTAAGTAGTCGTGAAGACAAAAAGAAAGGTAAACGCTGAATTCAAATAAAATCATCAAGTGTGAATACCTTGATTCGATCATTATTGAATAATGAATCTACGCTTTGCGCCAACCATTCTACACGCTGACGTGTATACAGGTCTACACCGTAGGTATCCATCACATGTCGCATGACTTTGATGTACTTTCGAACCGCACCTTCACTAACTGTGAGTGCCAAATTACCACCACAAAAATTTGATTCGCCACGAGTACCAAATGACATTCCTTTTTCACCACCCCTCCCTCTTGTCGAAGCCTTAGGATCTATGATGCATTTTCCTGCGAGTGGCATACGACGGTACTTTTCGCCGCAGCGCACGCAGCGGAATTTTTGACGCGTGAATGCGATCAAATTGCCACGTAAATCAGGAAGGAAATGCGACTCTACGACCTGACTGGCAACCCTTCGAACATCTACTGCTCGGAGTATTTGACCGAGATGGAGTTGGCCATTCATTTTGTCTTCCATTGTTTCTAACGTTTTGTAGGACGAATTGACGGGGCCTGAATCAATACTATCTGAATCATGTGTGAAACCATATCCTCGCATGGCCCCAATGCTTCCCAATCGATTTTCAACGATGTCCATTTGTTTGGAAAGTGATTCTGGATGTGGCTGATCTTGTGTCGCATTGTAGAAAGAACTGGGGTACCACCAAGCGGTATCGACATTGAGGGCTTCTTTGTCTAGTTCATCGGGTTTCAAACGAGTGGACAATACCAATGGTACATCCATCCTGCCACCTCGACTGCTCGGTAGCAATACTTGGGAGAAATTCAAAAGACCATCCAATAGAAGCATGAGGGCGTCTTCATCACCATCACAATTGCGACGTTTTGCCGCATGGAATAGTGTGTGCCCATAACCCGCACTAGCATTAGACCACCCAATGATTCGAGTGAGAACACCTCCTGAAGTGTGTGGTGCCAATGCAATGCAAAGGTGCCCGATTAAGTCCTGAACTGTTTCAACGTTGTAGAATTCTTCCATCTTGTAATAACGAACCAATAATTCATCGACGAATTGGCATGTTCGAATCAAATAATCTGCAGCTAAATGACTGGGGATGAAATCTTGTGGATACAATTCAAGAATCTGATCTTCTCGCTCAAGTTCGTCACCATCAATATCATGCGTATATCCTAGGTTAACCAATTGACTAACACTCGTTCCAATGTCTCGAGGGCGGAAATGAGTGATTGGAACATCAATCATATCGTAACGAATAGTACCTGCCTTGAAAGTGGGAAGTTGATGCTTGGCTCTCAAGATCCCCTTCTCAAGAGGTTCTGGAGATTGCTGCTTTGAGGTGAGGCCTTTCACGCCTTTGAATTTCTGAGGGATGCGATCAAGTCCTAAATTCCGGCGCTTGACCTCTAGCAGTCCGACGATGTCGATGGTCTGGTAGATGCCCTTTCGACGTTGGCTAGTACTCATTTTCTCATCAATGGGTTCCGTCTGCCCCCCACATTCAACCGGTTCATCTGGAATGGCTCGATGATGACAAATCGTGTAGGGTGTTTTTTTGTCGCATCGCTTACATTTTCGATTACTGATTTGAACTCGATAACTCCCCTTATTTGCAGCGGTTGTAATCAATCGCTGAGGGCCACCTTCATTTCCAATCGGGAAGATACAATGTGGTTTCCCCTTCATCTCACGGGGAGCGGCCTTTTCCGGCCGACCCATACGACAACCTACTCTACAGGGGGCCGCTAATTCCCAGCGTAATGCACTACAATTCCTCACGACCCAAAGGCTGCCATCGACCTCATGGTCATCTAACAATTGTTCAGCAGATTTGAGTGCCTCAGAATCTGCAGGACCAGCATCTTCAATGTCTGCAGCGGCAAGATCACCTTCGTCTTCTGTTTCTGCAATCGTTGCTCCTCGTTGTCGTGCCGCAGTTTCTGCCTCAGTTCGAACGGCGGCACGATTCTCACTCAGTGTGGTTCTTCGGGCACTCTCCTCTCGAACGACGGTCAGCGCCGAGGCCAATCCTGCCAAGCGTACCTGCACATGTTCCTTCGCATCTGCACGTTGTCTAACCGGTCTGTCTGACGCTTCATGGTCCTCAAATTCAAGACCGAGGCCTTCAAGGAGTGGTTCCCACCCATGTGTGATGAGAATATCATCACCATCGTGTATGTGAGCCACACCTAGAATCATGAGAGACGATTTGATGATGCCATGCTCTTGACAGTGGGTCCAGCGTGGCCAATCTCCCTGAATCGATTTTGGCAAGGATTCAATCAAGCCAGGCATCGATTTTGAGTCCCAATCCTGATCTAAAGCAAGTACAGTTGGTTCGGTTGCAATCCAATTTTTGGCGGCACCGGGAATACGCATCCAAGTGCGCCCTGGCTGAGGTGTTGTCACAATCCCATCGTCAGAAGATATGGCTGATTCCAGCCGGCCAGAACATAGGGAATCAATGAGATCTGGAATAAATTCGATTGGGAGGTCATGCCACCAAAGATTCCAAGGAGGCGGAACTGCAGTGAGAAATGTGTTTGATAATTCTACAACTGTGGACCATTCTACAGTCATTCGACGGAGGCGGCGATGCCAAATTCGTTGACGTTTGTGGGCAGAAATGGAATCATTGTCACCATCAATGAATCCACTTGAAGGAATTCCTTGTGGCAAACGACGACGGGGAGCACCTAGGATTTCAGCAAACTGTTCAACTTTAGATTCTGAATCTAGAGACTCAAGTAAATCACTAGCAAACCATTCAGGAACGTATCCAGAAGGGACGAGGTTCTTGTTATTCTCAACAAATTCACCGTAGCCAATCATAATCTCACCATTGTCCCAAATCGAGATGACTTCTGGTTCAACTCGATTCCACATCTCCGTAGATTGTATTCGACCATATTGTCCACTGCGTAACAACACAGTAGGGCCATCTAATTCGTCACTGGGTGTGACTGCACAGGCTTTTCCTGGCCGCTCTATTTTCATTTGAGTGCCCACTGCAAGAAATCCCCCCATTGCATGCATCGATGCAGGGTTGATACCGGCAGCAGCCAATCCAGAAGTTCGTGGGCGGCCGTATCGTAATCTGAAACCACCGGGTGTATTGGGTTCACCAAAAACTGGGCGCCCAGCAATGATGTCATCCATGTAACGGTCGATTGTTTTGATACTGCGTGTGGAACTCACTGATGCTTCAGCGTCTTTTGATTTTCCTTTTGTCGCAACTTTACTAATGAATTCCCATCCAGGGATTTTCAATCGTTCAGTATGTCTTTGAATTTTAGGTGCTTTCAAACAAAGACCCTCACCAATGACTAGCATGACACCACCTCGAATTCGGCTTCCTTCGATGTTGCGAACTTCACGATAACCTGCACATTCGATTTTTTCTGTTTCCTCTCCATTGACCATGACTGGACAGGCACGGACAATCATATCGATTTCTTCTGGAGGAGGGCGATATTGCAAACCGCCACGATACAGTCCAAACTCTTCCTTTACTCGTTCAACTTCTGCATCTGTTGGCATATATCTAGCCAATCCTAGTTCTCGTCGAATCATATCTGCAATCAGAACCGCAAGTGCTTGAGCTGTTCCACCAGCGGCTCGTATTGGACCACAAAAGTCAACGGACACGAATCGAGATCCGTCGAGATTATTCAAGACTTGGATTCTTCCTATTCCTTCCAATGGAGCGACGAGAACGGCCTCTGTCAAAACGGCCAATCCAACACGCAAACCGGTGTCAATGCTCTTCTGGATATCCCCCGTTTTGTCGTGCATTGCTCTGGCCACTTTTACGGCCATCTCAATTGAAGATGTTTCTCGGTCTTTTTCTGCGAGCATGATTCGAATATCATCGGCAATTTTGATGCCGTCCAGATAGTCGACCTCAAGCAATTTTTCGGCTCGGTCCGCTAAATCCTCTGCTCTTGGAATTTCGACAACGTCGCGTAAATCAAGACCCTTTGCACGAGCTTCGGTGGCAATACGGTACACTGTTTCACAATTTGTATCCATCCAATCTTGATACCTGTCCAATTCACTCTGTAATCGATTAGAGTCATATGGAGCCACTGCGGAATTGACGCTGTCACCAGACATGATATGCACCCCGCCACTGCGAACAACTAGCATAGAACAGTGAGCGTCCAAAAGCATTGGGTGGTGGATTTGCACTTCCTAAGGAAGTGAACTGTTGCACACCCAAGGTTCATGGAAGGCCACTCCTCACCCAAATCAGGGACAACCATGGCTGACAGTACAAATGTCGATGAGGCACGAGTCAGACTGACTGAGAATATTCGCGAGTTGGCATATCTTTGTGCGGACACAGAGGAATTTACGCTAGCATCCGGTCGAAAGAGTCGCCATTTTTTTGATACGAAACCCGTGATGTGTCATCCAGAATCTGCTCACCTACTAGGGGTCCTAATCCACGATATAATTGACAATATGGATGGTGGAGTAGATGTTGTCGGTGGCCTTGAACTCGGAGCAGTTCCTCTGACTGGAATAGCCATTGCCAAAGCTGGAATTGGAAGTTCACTGCGTGGATTCATCATGCGCAAAGAACCCAAGGGAAGAGGTGGTCGGAAAACCGGGAACCCCCCAGGGATTGAAGGTAGTACTCTGATTGAAGGTGATCGTGTGGTTATTCTAGAAGATGTGACGACCACAGGGGGCTCTGCATTGAAGGCTGTTGAAAGATTACAAGAGATGGGTTGCAAAGTGATTGCTTGCATCAGTATCGTAGACCGAGAAGAAGGGGGTAGTGAAGCATTCACAGCGGCAGGAATTCCATTAATTCCTCTTACCACCCTCTCAGATTACGCATAGTGAACATTGATGTCTGAATGGTCATTCCCGCAATCAGGTGCAGGGTGTTTTTTCGATGAGTGAAGATCAATCTGGTGACGATGTTCTCGATACCACAGTCTCACGATGTATCGACAATCTTCGCAGATGGTTTGGAGATGGGTGGGGACAACGAGACTTTGACCTAATTGACGAACTCTTTGCACCTGAATTCCAAGCAGAAGGTGGAGGGGCGGCACGATTAGATCGTCTAGGATACAAAGCCTACTGTGAAAGCATCATCAAAATGACTCCTGACCTCTCTACCCACGTCGTGGAACTCATTCCTGCAGGTGATATTGTCGTCTCTCGCGTGCGCACCTCTGGCACACATTCTGGCGAAGTTCAGGGACATCGACCAACAGGACGAACTTTCGATACAATTGTCACAGATGTTTGGAAGTTTGATGATGATGGACGGATTATTAACAGAGTAAATGCAGAAATGGACGCTGAATATCTAACCAAGATTTTTGGTAAAACGCCACGATTCAAACCCTGATTTATTGAGCCACATCCTCAAAGACCTCGGATAGAAGCGAGGCAATATGACAAACGTACTCATGAAGACTAGCAAGGGAGATATCACCATCGAACTTTTCACAGATAGTATGCCAATAACAGCCGGAAATTTTCTTGAACTTGTAGACAAGGGTTACTACGATGGTCTTCACTTCCATCGAATCATTAGTGGATTCATGCTACAAGGTGGATGCCCTCACAGTCGCGACCCCAACAGCCCACGGTGTGGAACTGGGAGCCCAGGGTATTCAATTTCCGATGAACATCTGCAAAGTGCGAGATTCTCAAATGAACCAGGGACATTGAGTATGGCCAACTCTGGACCAAACAGTGGAGGGAGTCAATTCTTTGTCAATACAGTACACAATTCATTCCTTGACTGGTGGGATATGAGAACACAAAGTAAGCATCCAGTATTCGGCAAGGTTGTAGATGGAATGAATGTAGTCATGGATATTGAAGGCGTACGTACTGGGCAGCAAGACCGCCCAATTGATCCCGTCCAAATTATCTCAGTGGCTAGAGTCGGCTGAAATGATGTGTTCCGGACTTTTTTCCGCCGTATTTATTAACTAAATACTATTGGAGAACACATGGCAAAGCATCGGGCAGGCGACCGACGAATCATGAGCATCAGCATCCCAGAGGATCTTGCAGCAAGACTAGACAGGAGAGTCGGAAAGGGTCGAAAAGATGGACGTAGTGCGACCATTGCCAAGATGATTCAAGATTCGTTAGATGGAAAGAACGATGTGAAATTTACTACAGCGATCGATGCAAAAGTTGCTACGGCGACATCTGGTGAAATGAGAATTGAAAAGGATACCATGGGCACCCTAGAGGTGCCTGCAGATCGATATTATGGCTGTCAAACGGCCCGTTCCCTCATCAATTTTGACATAGGTGAAGATGTGATGCCCCGTGGCGTCATTCGTGCATTCGGCATTCTCAAACAAGCTGCTGCAAAAACGAATAAGCAACTTGGAACATTAGATGCCGAAGTTGCTGATTTAATCATCGAGGCATCTGAAGAAGTGATTTCAGGCGCCCTAGATGGGCACTTTCCATTACGAATATGGCAAACTGGTTCAGGCACTCAATCAAACATGAATACCAACGAAGTCATTGCCAACAGAGCAATTGAGATTGCTGGTGGATCATTGGGATCCAAGTCACCAGTTCATCCCAATGATCATGTCAACAAAGCCCAATCGTCGAATGATACGTTTCCAACTGCAATGCACATTGCTAGTGCCGAGGAGATTCACCATACCCTATTGCCTCAAGTTCGGCATTTGCGAGATACATTGGAGTCCAAAGTAAGTGAATTCGCAAGCGTTGTAAAAATTGGCAGAACACACCTCATGGATGCAGTACCACTAACTCTTGGACAAGAATTCAGTGGATATGTTGCAATGTTAAATGCAGATTTACGCCGACTAGATTTCATCCTTGACGATCTCTATGAATTGGCATTGGGAGGAACTGCTGTAGGAACCGGACTCAATACCCATCCGGATTTCGCCTCGATTGTTGCAGAGCATATTGCAGAGAAAACCAACATATCATTCACATCTGCTGAAAACAAATTCGCGCAACTCGCAGCACATGATGCAATTGTTTCTGCAAGTGGTGCACTCAACACATTAGCTGTTAGTCTGATGAAGATCGCCAATGATATCCGATGGCTAGGCTCAGGCCCTCGTTGCGGCCTAGGCGAATTATCCCTGCCTGCAAATGAACCAGGTTCAAGCATCATGCCTGGGAAGGTGAACCCGACTCAAGCAGAAGCAATGACAATGGTTTGTTGTCAAGTTATGGGTAATCATACCGCAATCACCATTGGAGGAAGTCAAGGAAATTTTGAACTCAACGTGTACAAGCCAATGATGATTCATAACCTCTTACACAGCACTCGAATCTTAGCAGACACATGCAGAGCATTCACAGACAAATGTGTGACTGGGCTAGAAGCAAATGAAGATGTCATTCAAAGACATCTTGAGAATTCATTGATGTTGGTCACTGCACTGAACAATCATATCGGTTATGACAAAGCAGCAAAGATTGCAAAAAATGCACATGAAAAAGGAATCACATTACGAGAATCGGCACTTGAACTTGAACTCCTTACCAACGAACAATTTGATGCATGGGTAAGACCTGAAGAGATGACCGGCCCTCAAGCCTGAACTGAGAAAATGTACTCTGGCGCTTGCGCGGCGCGCAATCATCAAAAGGTGAATTGGAAGGAAGGCCCCCTGTCCTCATGAGAGGAAGTTGGGAGTGCTGGCTGGCGGGTTCGAATCGAGTAGATCTTTCCCCGCCAGCCAGCCTCCGCATCCGTAATCCTTTCACCGTCCGAAAACGGTTTCCAAATTTCGGCCGGTTCGACCAATACTTGCGTATCTGTCGTTCCTCAAGACGCCCGATACAGTTGCCTGTTTCGGTTCCTGATGCGTCGTCTAGTATCCGGAGATACCGTTCTATTCATCGGTTCCTAGTTCGGATTGCTCCGTTCTAGCGTCTCATAGTGATCTGCGCACCTTTCGATTTGCATCTCACCCCCTAGTTCACTCCATCTTACGATTTTGTTCACCTGGAGAGGGAGTTGGGAGTACTAGTTGGTGGGTTCGAATCGAGTAGATCTTTCCCCACCAACCAGCCTCCGCGTCCAAGACCTTTTCACCGCCCGAAGGCAGTTTCCGGATCCCGGTCGGGTTAGCTCAGCGCGGAAGCGCTGGCCTTCCCTCAGAACGCCCAGTACAGTTTCCTGTACTGATTCCCATCGCTTTGTCCAGCGTTCGAAAACGCCTTCCTCTTCGATGTTCCCGACTTGGATTGCTCCTTCGGATTTCTCCTCGCCGGCGCCCTTGGGTGGTCGCGTCCCTTTCGGTTCGCGCCAAACTTCAGTTTCACTCCTCCTTTCGGATTCGATCCCCTGAAGCGGAAAGTGACATCTCTGTCACCCCCTCCCCTTCGGATGAGATTGAGGTCTTACGACCCGACCTCACCCAGGGGCGGTTTCAACCGAAGTCTCCGCCGTCCCTCGGCAGTTGATCCAGTATTGCTACCTTTTCGACCGCGCACAGGAGTGTGGCCATAGGTCGTGACAGGTCGGCTTTTCGCGATTGAGTTCTTCAGATTCTGATTGCTCTAGGTCGCTGAGGTCACCTTACGGCTTCCAGTGTTTCCCTTTGCGTTCTTCTTCCTCGGAAATCAATCACTATTTCCTCCCTGTTCGGTTCCCGCTCTTGCGAGCGACCGTGTCCCTGTGATGTGTACTCAAGCCCAGCTCTCATACACGTTCACAGATGATCTCCAACATAATGCAAGCACGATGTCTTTGTTCTCCTGTAGGCCTGCGCCTGAGTGACATTACTGCCACGCGCACGCCCCACCTTTCCCAATCTAAAGATCGAGTCTAGTGGCCCACTGCCGTTTCCCGATAAGGGTCCCTTGTGGGCTGGGGCCTGCCGGTAATGCTGGGCACTCCGACACCACTTCTCGGAAGCGGCAAGCATCCCGTGTTCCGGCGCGTTCGATAAACCTTTCGTCGAATTTCGTACTTTTTCGATAGGAAATGAGGGTTAGTGTGATGTTTTTCCATTGAAATGGAAATTCGATATTGTTAACTTTTGGACGTTATTTATCCTCGTAATGCTCGAAGTTTTGCCGCCATTACTCGGCGATTGTCATGAGATTCTGTAGGATCTGATGGCGACTCCAAGCGGCGTGCGAGTAAATCCCCCTGAATGAGATAAAGTGTGCCATCGTCAAAACCAATGGTAAGATGCTCAGAATTGGCTGTGCAAACATTTGCGCGAAATGATGCTTCAAATCTGGCTTCAGGAGTGCCTTCCATTTCAGATCGAATTTCAACGATGGCAGAGGTTAGGTCCCATGATAGAATCCAAACGGATGGAGTTCCACAAAGATTTGGACCATCAATAACGTGTTCCACACTACGGCCCTGTGGTGTTTCCATTTGCCATCGAAGATGGCCATCAAGGTCGTATGCACGAGCCAGTCCCTCCGCACCTCCAAAACCTGCACCTGCAGTGCCAGATTCAATTGTAGAAGCTACGATGAGGCCGTTAGGAGTGCTACCCAAACTCTCGATTGATCCTGGTTGCTTCGCGAAGGGACCCTCATCTAGAACCATACCTCCCTCAATACATGTTAGAGATCCATCGGCATGACCAATGACGGTATTTGCACGGCCAACCAAACCACATGTTGCTGGAGCATCAGATGGTAAGGGGAACCAATGTAATCCTTCAGAATCTGAACGAATCATTCCACAACGAGGGCGACCTAATGCCAGATGCGCGACACCATCGCCCCTCATTTCAACCGACCAAGGGCGTTCATTGATTTCATCTTGTTGCAATATTTCACCATTCTCATCAAATCTCCAAATGGTAGACTCCATGAAATCATTGACCTCAATATCGAAGACTGATGATGTGGCAATCACATGTTTGCCATCAGGAGTGCACGCAACAAGATCCGAACTACCTTCTAATTCAGCACTCCAATTAATCGTCCCATCAATAGAATTCAAACAAACCAAATCTCGCCCACAAATAGCATACACATATTCTCCACCTCTTGCAAAACCTGAAACGCGGTTACTAGTTTCTGCATTCCAAATTTCTTTGCCTTCAAGATTCCAACAACTAATGTGTCCATCCCAATCTCCTGCAAGAAGATGGTTGTCATCCAAATGTAATGCACCCACACCTGCAGGCATGGTTCTCTCAAACCACGCCACGTCACTCAAATCACGGAGAGGGGCTTGCTCCATCGTTACACTCACACCCCCACTAAGCAATGAGAGTTCGCCTTAGGCTTTAATTCCATATAACCGCTCAATTTTTGCTCTGAGATAATCAATGAATGGTTGCGGAGAGGGAGATGTCCCGGTAGCCTCCTCAATGAGATCAGATGGAGATATGATGCTGCCTCTCGCGTGCACGCGCGAGCGCATCCACTCAAGAAGGGGAGTGAATTCTCCTCGCGACCACATCTCTTCTAGAGACTCTGTGGATTCAAGATCGTGGCGCGCCGCTAAGAGTAATTGTGCACTGTAGAGGTTTCCAAGCGTGTATGTTGGGAAGTAACCAAACGCACCCATTGACCAATGGATATCTTGTAATACGCCCTGAGTATGATTTGATGAACGGATACCGAGATACTGTTCGTACATGTCATCCCATGCATCTGGTAAATCATCGATGGCCAAATCACCATTGATGAGTTGCTTCTCAATTTCATATCGAATCATAATATGAAGATTGTAAGTGGCCTCATCTGCCTCTACCCGAATAAGGCTCGGTTCAACCAAGTTAACACTACGCCACAACATCTCTCCAGTTACACCGTTCATATTCTCTGGAAAGTGCTTGTTCCAATGAGGTAGGGCCCATTCGCTAAATGCAAGAGAGCGCCCAACTTGATTCTCCCAAAGGCGACTTTGTGATTCATGAACCCCTAAACCATCTGCATGCCCAGCAGGTTGGAAATCCAAATGCCGTGGACGACCTTGCTCATACAATCCATGCCCAGTTTCATGAAGAGAACCATACAGTGAACCGAAGGGTTCAGCCTCGTCATATCGAGTTGTCCATCGGACATCATCAGGATTGGCTCCACCACAAAATGGATGTGTTGACTTATCACGACGCCCTGCATCGAAATCAAACCCAATAGATTCCGAAATACCGTGAGACAATTGTGCCTGATCCTCTTCATTCCAGGTGTGGGAATTAATCCAAGACATGTCAGGAGATTCGCAATTTCCAACGGCTGCAATCAATGGAACCAATGCTTCACGAAGCCCTGCGAACAATGGATCCACCTGTGCTACACAAAGACCAGATTCGTAGATGTCAAGTAGCGCATCGTACGGATTGTCATCGTATCCAAGATACTCTGCAAGTTCACGATTAAGTTCAATCATCTCAGCGAGGTCATCTCGAAAGATAGAGAAATCATTCTTTTCTCGTGCCTCTGCCCATGAAACAATAGATTTGGATTTGTGGCGTGCAAATCTCTCGACAAAATCAGCCGGTTTCTTGGTGGCCTTGTCGTAGGCATCTCTAATCAAACGAAGATTTCCTGCCGCCACTTCATCACCAGCACCTTCGGATTCAGCTGCTGCCAATACATCACCCATACTAGTTTCAACCATCATAGAATGACTGGTCCTGGATAACCATGCTAACTGTTCTGCACGCAATGGTGCAGCCTTAGGAGGCATCATGACTTCCTGATCCCAGCCGAGGAGGCCCTGAATTTGACCTACAGTTTCAATCTCTTTCATCCGCGACATCAGTGCTGCGTATGCATCGCCCATGGTCTGTCCGAGTCGTCTTCATCCTCAAACCCACCGCTGAACGAATTAGAGATTTATTGGCATGAGTGCTTCAACAGCAACCCGTGGTTCGCATTGGAGCCACAATAAATTCAACGCGATCAATATCTTGTGTGTTTTTCAAGGAATCAATAATTGTCCGTATCATTCCAGCCTTCCCATTCAGTTGCATCGTATCGACACAAGTGTGACTCTCGGTGAGACAATTGTGGTGATAGGAATTTACAGTGATTGAATGCGTGTGTCTCAATTCCATTAATTTGTTCTCCACACCATGCTGATAATAGATGACCAGCGTGCCCTCAATTTTCTCATTCTTGTCCATGGTGTTCAAGTCACCACGTCGTGTTGCTTCGGCAAAATGAATGGTTGCATCTCGAAGAAACATACTCCGATTTTTGTATCCTGAATCTACAATCATGCGATCTAATTCGTCTGCGAATTCTTTGTCGGTACTAAACGAAAATACTCGGCTCATAATTTGTTCACATAGATGTAATTAATAACATTTTTTAAATATGTAATAAAAAACGGCGAGACATGGCCACAAATCTAATTGCATTTGCAATAGCGACACTATTCATTGGTCTAGTATGCGGTTTAG
Source organism: Candidatus Thalassarchaeaceae archaeon (assembly GCA_030747485.1). GTDB lineage: Archaea > Thermoplasmatota > Poseidoniia > Poseidoniales > Thalassarchaeaceae > MGIIb-P. The sequence goes on from JASLKP010000005.1 coordinate 65,780, forward strand.
CACCAATTTTCACTAAACTAAAAGACGATAAAAACAGATTGAAGCAACTGACTGGGATTGCTGCTGGAATTATTATTGCATCAGCAATGTTGGTTGTGATTCCAGAAGGTTATGAATTGGCGATGACGGATGGGCATGAGGTGTCAGAACATGAAGAAGAATATGCATTGGCAGGTTCTGTCGCATTGGTCATTCTCGAAGTTGATCATGGAGATATTACCGCTGAAGAAGGTATCGAGGAAATTGAAGGATTGATTGGAGGCCATGAACATGGCGAAGAGGGACATGAAGAAGATGGCCATGAAGACCATGGGCACGATTCAGAAGCAAGTTTGTCAGATTCTATTGCAGCCGTAATTGAAAAGGTTGAAGATGGTGACTTCAATGCGACAACCGGAATTGAAGAAATTGAAGATTTGATTTCATCTCATGGACACGAAGAAGAGGCTCACGGACACGAAGAAGCATCCCATGATGACCACGTAAGTGGGTTGTTGATGGGTGGTGCAATTATGGCCGGCTTCCTCCTGATGTTTGTCCTTGAAGGTTCAGGAATTGGTCACGCCGTTCATGAAGAACATCATGATCACGATCATGAACACGGGCACGGACACATACATCACGCAGCTGCTGGTGGGTTACTGGTGTTTGGACTCACATTGCATGCGGCAACCGATGGAGTTGCCATTGGTGCAGCCGCAGCGACTAGTGATTTTGCCTTGACCATGACCGTGTTGCTAGCTGTTTTGATTCACAAAGGTCCTGCGGCATTCAGTTTGGGTGTATTTTCGATGCATGAGAGAGATGAGAGAAAGGATTCGATTCGAGACGTTGTCATCTTTTCATTGGCAACGCCTGTGATGATTATCATCGCTGGTCTTGCCCTTGCAGAACTTGAAACCCACATGATTGGTCTAGCAATGCTATTCTCTGCAGGAACTTTCCTATATGTGGCAACAGTCGATACTCTCCCTGACATCCACAATCCCGAATCAGGAAAGAAAGCGATGACTCAGGTCCTAATTGGTGTTGCAATTCTTGTTGTTTTACTACTGATTGCAAATACATTGGATCTCGGACATGCGCACTGAATGCATAGATTCTAGGCGTAAGGAATTGGTGGCCTCAAGCCTGCTGAATTTCCATTGTCAGGGACTGGCCCGTATTGGTTTGGGTGTTGGTCCCCTTCTTGACAAAACACAATCAGATTGTAAAATGGTACCAACTGCCACCAACCCGACAAATCATTATCGTGCATTCGTCGAGCACCTGAACAAATTACTGCGGGCCAAACTGGCAAGTAAAATAGCATACTGAATACGTTGGCATAGATTTCCACTTCCATATCCGTATCACCAATTAAGAATGCGAGACCAATTGCAAGGCCCTGAGATACTATGCCATAAATTCCTGTGAAAACCCAAAACCACCAAAATTCTGACCTTGATGCACGACCTTCGAGTACGAATGATTTACTCATGCAGGTCCATATGGCTGCACTGAAGGACATTGCTTCGAGGGGACGACCCATTCCAACACCAACAGAGGTTGTGGAAAATGGTGACATTACTTCGCCAATAATGACTGTTTGGGGCTGTCCACTCTGGCCACTTTGCATGACATTGCTAATCAATCACATTACTTCTAATTGATGCAAAACTCACAGGTTATTCGCGGAGAAGATTGATGTGTACCTTGTCACGACCAAAGGTCGTGTCAGAAGAGATTCTTGAGGCGGAAGTTATCGATGAGGAATCCGCTGAAGAGAGGCGTGACGTCCGTCACCTCAACTTCGCAATGGGAGCTACTGTAGCCGTTGTGGTTCTTTTCATGGTACTCGCTGCGACCTTTGGTTCAGGGATTTCAAATTCGATGAGTGGACCCGGTGGGAGTGATCATTGGTTACCTCCTGTCGATGAAAGAGCAGGTCTACATTACGACAATACCGATGTATTCAGCCGAGTGTCATGGAATGGGACCCACAACATCAGCGAGCCGCTATCAGTTTATGTCCCTGTGACGACGATTTCGCTCTCGGACGGAGGGGCTGGTGCCACAGGAAATGCAGAGGTTCATCTGGGACTCTGGTTACCTGAAATTCCTGGATGTGATTTTACTGCTGACAATCTCACTGCGGATTGCCAAGTGCCTGTCATCGCAGAAATTGGACCATACTACGATGATGGCGATGTCGATGCTCTCACACCTGCCAATCGACTCGGAAGATTCCTCATTGAGAATTTTGTACCCCACGGGTATGGGGTTGCTCAAGTGAGTGTTTTTGGTACAGGTGAATCGAATCATTGCATGGACCTGATGGGCCTAGATGAACAAGAAGGGATTCATGCTGCTGTTGAATGGTTGGGTTCACAATCATGGTCAAATGGAAACGTCGGAGTCATCGGGAAATCATACGACGGGAGCACTCCATGGGAGGCTGCAGCCATGGGATCAGTACATCTCAAAACGATTATCCCCATGTCTGGTTTGATTGGAGTTCACGACTTGATGTGGCGAAATGGAAGCATGGAGGCAAGGGGTGCAATCATGCACAATGGTGTCTATGGTAGTTTTGGACTTGATGGCGATTTAGAGGATTCTGAAAATGCTTGCGAGGGTTACATGGAGGGATACTATGCAGGCGTGGGTGCATATCTCAGCGGCGATAATCTGGCATGGCTAGGCAGTGACTATTGGGAAGAAAGGACATTTTTAGAACGTGCATTAACCAATTACAATGGCTCAGTGTACATCATTCATGGAATGCAAGATTGGAATGTAGACCCTCATATGGCCTTCCCAACTCACAATATTCTCATCGAACATGGATTTGAAACCAAGGGACTGTATGGACAATGGGGTCATGACTATCCTGATCGATTATCTGGGCATCAAGGCCTATCATCTGGAAGAGGAGCTGAGGCCTTTCCCTACACTCTGCGTTGGGATTGGGCTGATGATTTGCTAGAATGGTTCGATTATTATCTCAAAGACAAGGGGCCACAACCAGCACTTCATGCTGAAATCCAAGACAACATGGGTGGATGGCGGGCTGAAGCGATGTATCCTCCGGCTGATACGGAGTGGATGAACTTCGGGTTGGATGAGTTCGAAGTGCTCTCTGGGGGGACAAATGTCAATTCAATTTCTCAATTGGTAATTCAATCTCCTCAATTGGAAAATGAAATGAGAATTGTTGGGACCCCCACCTTACATATTGATGCTACAACCTCTATTTTAGGAGGGACTTCAGGACATCTGGCTGTTGAAATGGTTCTCGCAAGTAGTGGAATGCACCTTGGACACGCAGTGATGGATCTCAGATTCCATGCTGGTGGAAAAGATGGAGAGGTGCTTACACCAGGTCAGACAGTCAATGCAAAGATGGAATTTTTCGGAATGGATGTCATTGTCCCAGCTGGAGATGCCATTCAACTCATCATTACTCAAACTAATGAGGATTATATTCCCAGTCCAGTGAGTACGACCCCAGTGAGTGTGGATCTCTCTAGTAACAGCATACTGGGACTCTCTATGGTCAAGAGAACATGTGCAGATTTGTTCCTACCACCAATGCAAGAGCCCTATGCAGCCTGTATTGAAGATTTGTGACATTGTAGCACAGTGCTACATCGACATATTGAGAACTGAAAGTCTCAGCGAACAATCATGGGCGAGGTCATTGGGGCAGATATACCCGTATTGCACATGTTGCATACCTGCCCATTTTGTTGGAAGATTCGTAGCATTGCTGAGCATCTTGATATCGATTATCAAAAGAAGCAAGTCAACGCAATGAAGACAAAGAAGGAACTTGCATTTACTGATGGTTGGGGGAAGGTCCCAGTTTGGACTGAAGTCGATGGGGAGATTGTTGTCGATTCAACACCCATCATGAAACATATCGATGCAACCTACAATCAAGGAAATCTTTGGGCATCCGATGATGAATTACGAAGAGATCAATGGATGGAATGGGTGGATACTAAACTTTCTAAAGCCACTATTCCCATCCTTTATGGAGGATTATTTTCAGCATTACAAACAACGACCCGCGTCTCAAAGTTAGAGAAATTCGGTTTCTTTTCTAAGAGAATCTACGCATGGGCAGGATTCCCCATAATGTGGGGATTCATTGCGAGAAGTCGTGTCAAGAAAGATGGGCGAAAACCAAAGCAACTGTGGCACGACTTGCTTACAGAATTTACCAATGAATTCGGGGACTCTCACTTTTTTGGAGGAGATCGCCCCGATTTAGTGGATATCGCCGCTTTCGGATACATGCGATCAATCTCACCGTTCCCACAATTCTCCCAACTAGAAGACCATGCACAAGGGATGGCATGGTATCGTCGAATTGAGGCGACACTTCATTCCTGAATCAAAGTTGTTCAGGTAATGGCAGAGAACATCGACAATGCAAGAACGGTTGTGACGAGCCGTATCTATACCAGTGAAGCGTATCTGGTGTGGAGGATGTCGATGTCCCCTGTTACTGAGGGGTATTTGCATACGGCATATAAATGACGTCCCGAATACCCTCATTTCCACTGGAAAAATGTTGCTTTTCGGGTGAAAAATAGGGATATTTCAGGAGTAGAGATGTTTGCTTCAATCTTCACTTCGGATAAACATCGTCAATAAAATCGCAAAGAAACCCAAGCCACACGATACATAGAGATGGCCCATCGAAAAGAAACTCGTAATCGCAGATAATCGTATCAAACCTGGGCTCTTCCGTCGAATGCCCAAACTAGCAATCGCCATCGAAATCACTCCAAGACTGATGAAGGCCATTCCAAACATGTCATACATTGCACCCGCAGTGAGATCATAGGGCTCAGTACTGTTCTCTTGTTGTGAAACAGTATAATCAATCCATGCATTTCCATCCGGGTCTGCTTCTGCTGAAGCAGAAAACTCCGCTTCACTGGGCCAATCCAATGACAAATGTGTGAAACCAATCGGCTCAAACAATGCAGGTGGACTCAACAAGATTCGATTCACCATTAATCGTTCTAAATCAGGTGAATATATGTCTAAAATCGCAACACCAGGGTCTAGGTTCTCCATGATGAAACGACCGTTGTCATCCGTCGTTGCGTACTGAATTTTTCCCTGACTTTCAACAATCGTCGCTACAGTGTGATTAACAACAGGGGCACCAGATTCATTCAAGATTTGGCCTGTTAACGTTGCAGAACCATCCGGTGCACCACCTGATTGGGCATAGATGAATTGTCGATGTGTGTACATCCCAGAATCACCATCAAGATAATCCAACCCAACATAGATTCCACCAGATGCTGCAAGGAAAGCAAGGAATGCCGCGAATAGAGCACGGGAATCAATTGGACGCTGGCTAGGGAGGATGATTTTTGCATCAGATGTCTGGAACGTTATGCTCTCTTCAGGTAGAGAAATTAACTCAGAACTCTCAGCCACTTGTTCTTCTTCCACGATGGATGGATGGGTCGCCCTCTCAAGACTGTTCGCCTTGGTGGAGTGCGATTACTTTCTCATCCAACTTTGATATGGGAACTGTAGTTGGATCAATTAATTCGTGTTCTTTTCTCGATTTTGCTGACAATACTGTGATTTGCAAACGCTTGTGAGTGAAATCATGTCTGATATGACCAATTTCTGTTACATCTTTCTCGGTGAGTCCGCGTGAAGCTAACAAGTCCGTTGTCGCCTCTTTCCCCTCTGCAAATGGTAAGCCCCACAAACCGCCGAGAGTTCTTCCTTTTCGTTCCTCTAAGACTAATTTTGTTCCATCACCAATGACCAATGCTGTAGCCTCTACATGTCGTTGTTTAGTACTACGTTTAGCCGGCCAGTGAGTTGGATGATCTGACAATACTGCTTGACAACCCATTTTGAGTGGGCAATCATCACATTGTGGATTTCGAGGAGTACAGATGAGTGAACCTAATTCCATGATGGCTTCATTCCAATCCCCTGGTCGCTCTTGGCTCAAAAATTGAGTGGCAAAGCCCTGAATCTCGGCATCACTCATGTGAGTGGCATTCAATCTTGAAATTACTCTTCGAACATTGCCATCAACACAAGCAACGGCTTCTTCAAATGCAATGGACGCTACTGCAGAAGCCGTGTATGGTCCTACGCCCGGTAATGAGAGTAGGTCCTCATACGTGTTCGGTAGAGGCGAAGTGCCCACTTCGGTTGCAAGACGATGCAGATTACGAGCACGTGCATAGTATCCGCACCCTTGCCACAATCTTAGCAAATCTTCTTGAGATCCTGCAGCCATTGAAGCAGGGGATGGATATGTCTTGCGAATTAATTCCCAATAGCGTAATCCTGTTTCCATTCGTGTTTGTTGTAGAATGATTTCTGCGAGTAGAATATCCCATGGAGTGCACTTTGATTGACGCCATGGCAAAGGCCTTGCTGACGTATCAAACCATGATAGCAGCGCTTCCTGCATCTCCCGCATATCTTAGCCCAAGTGGGTGTAGATGATGGCGGTTGCGACCGATGCCACCATGAGGGAGCAGTGTTTCGGGAAGTTATGGCCACCTGTGAAGCACGTTGGGAGGGGCCACGAGCACGAGGGAAGGCACTACAATCTGCAATTAGTGCAGATGACCCCGAAGATTTTGAAATCGAACTGAATGACATTGATGAAAATCATGTTGAATTAATTATTCGTGTTTCTGCAGAAAATATACGAACAATGCAGGTGACAATGGATGATTTGTTGGCTTGTCTTGCCGCAGCTGAAACAAGTCTAGATGCTGTTCAGGACTGAGAGATTGCCCGACCAGCCCGAATACCTGTTGAAATCGCTTCATCACCAGGTGGTCCATCGCCAGTTACACCGGCTCCAGAGAGATAAATTCCAGATGATGCGAAAATATCGAAAGGAATGTTTGAGAGCACATCTGCATCGGATAATCGCATTGCTGGGTTCGATTGATCGAATCGAATAGCGCTCTTCCATCCGGCACACTGAGCATCCATAAACGACTCAATTCGTTCAGATGCGTCTTCTGAATCTCCATATGCAATACAATGAATTAAACTGGCAGCATCTGCGATTTCAGAAGGTACTCTTTCTGGTGCGTGCGCACCATAATCGATTGCGAGAACTTCTCGATCTGCATCCCATAGCGCATAATGAGGGCGCATGTAACAACCAGACAATCCTAACCAACGAATGTGAACTGTTCGGTCTGAAACTTGTGGCCAATCACTCACATCAATACCACTTGATTCAAGAATTCGATGTTTTGCTTTCATAGGACATGCAAGGACGACGCCGTCCACTGGATATACGCGCCCTTTACGACGAATGCCATCGACTACACCCTCTTGATTCGTACGCAATCCGGTGACCGGGCCATCCGCTTCGATTGAAATGTCTGTAAGACGAGTTGCAGATAACAAGCGGCCACTGGCACCTACCCAACCATCTAGTGGAACTCTCGGCATATCTTTCCATGCCATATTGATGACCGATTTGGCAAGTGTTTGAGGGTTCAATCGTGCAGGATCAAGATGAGTTAACAAACCTAAGAAAGTCACTGCATCATTGACCAATTCAGTGAGTTCGCCCAACTCTCCTTTCCTAGCTGAACGAATTACGTCAGGCCATTCTGGAGCGAGGGGGCCTGTTATTTTCATTCCAAAATTCGCCCTCCCTGGTAATGTGAATCGAGAGTCATTTCGAACAATGGCCATGCGACTAATTGGAATTCGACGAGTTGGCATGGGTACTTTCATTCGCCTCAATACCTGATCGAGTTCTCCTTGTCGAATCCATGAAATTGGTGTTTGATCAAATAACCAATCATTCTGATCCGTTGAAATTGGACCCGCTCGACCACCCAATGGCTCTTCGATTGTGAAAACCACGGCTTCAATACCAAATTGCGCAATTGTAAGTGCTGCGGACAGGCCAGATAACCCATCACCAACCACGCCGATGCGTCGCATAAGTACAGCGAAGGGCCATGAGGTCATGAATGCGGCGAAATGTGGTACTGGATTACATTTGATAGGATATCTGGGCGCAGTTGTTCGCCGAGAGGGTGAAAACCCCCCAATGAGTCGCAGTCACGTTGACCCCCGACGAAATGGAAGATGTTGCCACCGGCGATGATGCGGATGCTGTCAATATGGATGGTGTCCTAGCGGAGACTGTTCAAGAGGTCGTTGGGCGGATTGCACCACATGATCGGCGTCAGTTTTTGATGACTGGTGAGGGGCCGACTGATTGGTTCACAAACTGTGCAAGGCGCTGGATTGCTGCAATGCTTGCCGATGAAAATATTCGTGAACCAATTCAAAGTAAGCCCCGCCGAACAAAGGCTGAAATTCGTTCACGAGATTCTGGAACATTGGCGGGCACCTATGTGGCTGATATTGTTTTGAGGGAATGGATGCCGGGGGCTCAATTCGCATGGACTGTAAGTGAAGGTTCTGAAATCGAAGCTGGAACTTGCATTCTAACCATTGAAGCCTGTAGGCATCAGATCCTTGTTTGTGAGAGAATTTTGCTCAATATTCTCGGCAGATTGAGTGGGATTGCAACAACTACATCGAAGTGGGTAAGTCAATCTCAAATTCCCCTAGCTGCGACAAGAAAAACTGCATGGGGCGCATTGGATAAAGCAGCAGTAGCAGTAGGTGGCGGTCTCACTCATCGAATCCACAGGGCAGATGCATTGATGCTCAAAGAGAATGATTTGGCATCAACTGCAGAAAATGAGGAGAAAGGTGCGGAAAGAGTTCGAAATATCCTACGAGATATGCCTCTAGACAGTATTGGAGCATTCGTGACCATCGAGGTGCGTACATTGGATGAAGGACTTGCCGCTGCTGAAACTTGGGCTGAACGTTTGCTTGAAACTGGAGAAGATGTTCGGCTGAACATCATGCTTGACAACATGGGTCCAGAATTAACTCGAGATTCAGTACTTGATTTGGAAACTAGAGGGCTTCGTGAATATGTTACATTGGAAGCAAGTGGAAATGTGACTTATGACCAATTAGAAGCATGGCAGTCATCCAGGGTTGATGTCATTTCAACCAGCCGATTACATCGAGGTACAACTCCTCTTGACCTCACTTGTATTTTCCAAGGTGCGTGAATAAATGGGCGATGTGCCCCCCTCTCACCCGAGATACAATTCTCTGATGGCCAGAAAAAAATTGACCGCTGCGGCCTCAAAGGGCATGCTAGCAGATTCGGCACTCATCGCACATGGGCGCGGTGAGGCATTCGATTATCTATTGAATGAGAAAACGTGCAACCCTGCTCGGAAGGCTATACGAGAAGTTGCTGCACGATTGCAGGATGCTTCTTCTCCAGTCATTTCACTCAATGGTAATACAACTGTGCTTGCTGGAACTACCCTCCTTGCCTGCGCTGCTGTGCTTAGCTGCCCGATTGAGATTAACATCTACTATCGAACCCCTGAAAGAATGACAGCTCTGCGAGAATACCTAGAATCTATTCGTGAGGAGGCAAAGGCACTCTTACCTCAATCCATTGCGAATCAAGTGGATGATGTCCCAATCTTGGGAGCGTCACCAAATGGAGAAATTCCGGGACTTGAAGGTCCAAGAGCGAAATGCCACTCTAATGGAATCTTGGGTGCCGATGTTATCCTTGTCCCACTGGAAGATGGTGATCGATGTGAGGCCCTGATTTCAATGGGGAAGACAGTATGTGTGATTGATTTGAACCCCCTTTCTCGAACGGCAAAGATGGCTACTGTCACAATTGTAGATGAGGTTACACGATGTAGCTCTCTTCTGTTGGAAGATTTGCTCGGCGACAATTTGGATTCTTTGCCTGCATGGAATCAACAACAAAACTTAGATGACTCTCTGAATATCATGCTCCGAGGACTGTCCAATGGAAAATAGTGTACTTTGCTGACTTGAATTCGGCAGAATCCTTTTCTCATGAAGTACTCACTGCGCTGTGAGGACGAATATGTCGGATGAAGACGATGAGGAACGCATCATCCTAGATTCGGATGATTTTCTTTCTTCGCAAGTTTCCTTCGATATCGAGGCGCCGAGTAAACCTGTGAGACGTCGGCAAAAAAAGGAGAAGGGGGACGAATCAATTCATGATACCGATGAATTGGTCACTTCCTGCCCAGGATGTGGGGCAGATTTACCCGAGAGTGAATTCGTCGAAGCCATCTTATCATTCGTTACAGGTGCCGCAGATTATCTTGGGGGAGACCCAGTAAGGGTGCGTAGCGTCCAGATGTTGCAACAAATTATCAGTCAAGGCAGATTACCTGATCCCCATTCAGAATGGAGTATGGAGGTTGTACAACGGCTGCAACAACACATTGAACACATGGCTGATGAAAGAGCTAGGCTCCTTCATCGACAAGAGATTGGAACGATTGAAATGGGTGTACAGATGGAGGTGGAAAATCGATTACGCGCTGAACTAGCCGAATCGATGAGAGCAGAGATTGAAAATGAGATTGTCGGGGAAGTTGCTGTCGCAATCAGAGATCAAGTTCGTGAACAAACAATTCAGGAAATGGTTCCACAAATTAGAGCAGAAATTGAAAAAGAAATGTGGGAAGAATTTGAGGAAGTCATGAGAAAAGAAAGAGCGAAGAATAACAATTCTTCATCTAATGATGATTAAGCAACAGCATAGTGCTGACGCAAGAGAATGCCCAACGCTGTGCTGATGGCCTCACCTACCTCAGAAGTACCGGATGTCCCACCTAGATCGTAAGTCAGGACTGAACCGTCTGAGATAATCTCAGCAATGGCTTGTTCGATTAGAGTTGCAATCGTCTTGCAATCCGCATCACCTTTGGTTTCACCAAGCCAATCAAACATCATTCCAACACTACTAATCATTGCAATTGGATTTGTTTTGTTTTGCCCAGTATATTTTGGAGCGGAACCATGCACCGGTTCAAACATTGCATGATGGTCTCCAATATTTCCAGAGGCAGCAATACCCATGCCTCCCTGGAGAACACTCGCGAGATCTGTACAGATATCTCCAAACATATTCGGTGTAACTACGACGTCAAACTCTTCTGGATTACGAACCAGCCACATTGTAAAGGCATCAATGTAAGCCATATTGGTTTCCGTTTCTGTGAATTCACCACTGATTTCACTGAAAATTTGTCTGAAGAGTTGGCAACCACGGGTGACGTTTGATTTGTCAACACAGGTCACCCGCCTCTTCCCATCGGTTGGGGCACCGTTTCGTCGTTGAGCCAATTCGAAAGCATAGCGAATAACGCGCTCACTGCCTTTTCGAGAAATAGGGCGTGGGTCCCACGCAACTTCGCCGTCTAATCCTGGAAATTCCATTGAATCGGGTTCCCATCCAGAACCGCCCCGTGCCTTATCTGCAGAACGCTTGAGTAATGCGTAATACAATCCTTCTGTGTTTTCTCTCACGATGGTCATGTCAACTAATCCAGGGCTCCACATCTGAGTGAATTGCCCGTGGACTTTGTGAGTAATGCCATCATACAAACGAATTGGGCGGACGTTTGCATACAAATCCAAACCACTTCGCAATCCAAGAATTACTTCGCCCCCTGCAAGATCACCATCTTTGGTGACAACACCTGGCCAACCTATTGCTCCAAGGAGAATCGCATCCGCTTCATCTCGACAAAACACAAAGGAGCCTTCTGGCCATTCTTTGCCGGTTTCAGTATAATATTGTCCACCACAGGGAATGAGATTGCGTTCTAATGCAATAGGTGTCTCATTTTCGATAACATCAAGAATTTTCTCGGCCTCAACCATGACATCTGGGCCAATCCCGTCGCCGGGTAACAAAGCCAAGGTGTAGGATGCCATCAAACTCCTGCTGTTCGCTCCCCCTACATGAATGAACGCCCAAGTCCGCGTCTAGTCAATTCGGCAAGACGAGAGGGAACTCTTCATTTACCGTCAATATACAGTTCATGGAGATGTCACGTCGCACCTCGGACCGAGATGAGCGTCCTCACTTGGATGCCTCGACTTTACCGGTAGAAGTGCAAGAACTGTGGGAGACGATGTTGAGACTAGATCCTAATTGGGACATACATGATTGGTTGACGGAGAGGGCTACTGAAGAGTTGGGTCTTGTTGAAGCAAATCTAATTCGTGAAAAGATGCGACTAGAACAGCGAATCTCTCGAATTGACGCGTTGGCAAATCGTCTCGGTCGAGAACGTGAATTAACTCAACTAGATCCTCACCAATGTAACCTCTTCGATATATTTGGAAAAGATGCTCATTCTACTGTTCATGAAGTAGATGAAGATCATTGGGAGCCTCACCCTGCAACGGCACATATCGATAATTTACATGATGATGAAGGGGATGATCCTCTTCTTGCTGTCTGTGCTCAAGCCATCCTTTTGCATATTGAGACTATGGCTTCCGAAGATAAACTGCCAGTAACGCTTGAAGAATTAGGAATTACGCTCATTCCGAGAGGCATTGATTCGGAAGAATTGGTAGAAGCATTGGAGTGGTTGCTAGAACAAGGTCGCCTAATTGAAGTGGATGAGAATGAGTTCATTCCTGACGAAAATAGGTGAGACCCCCGGGTTCCCCGCGGCAACCCATAATAATGACACGCGCAGAGAATAGTATGACCGGGATGTCTCGACTGTTTTCCATTGTGACTGGCACTGCCATTGGTGTTTGGCTGTTTTTGCAAATGACACAGCCAATTATTAGCGTCGGAGCAGCCGTGATTACCATCTTATTATTGGAAATTCCAAAAAATAGCGCTGAAAAACGCCAACTTCGTTTGATTGCTGATTCGCAAACGCTCAGATTACAAGATGCAGTTTCCCAAATTGGTAGATTAGATCACCACATCCAGAGACAAAGTCAGGAATTGGGGGTAGCCATCTCTGAGATTGAACGAAGAGATTCCGTGGGGGCCCCAGAGGCTCGGAAATTAATTGATAGTCAAAGAACAACGCTTCAAGCACAGGCAAAAGCAATGGAGGAGGCAAAAAATCTCATTCAAGCTCAAGAAAAAATGTTGCAGCAACTTGAGAAACGTACAGAAGATGCTCATCTCCGTTGGGAGGACATGAGTGAAACCATGGAACGTGTATTGAAGATTCAAGCGCAACAAGCAGAAATTGCTCAACAGCGTTTGGCTGATGAAAGTGGTAGATTGACTGAAGCATTCGCTGAAAATAGCCGTGAAATGCAGCGGACCATGACGGATCTTTTGCACCGATTAGCATTGGAACCTCGTACCTCAAATGTATCCGTCCAAGATTCAGTGCTAATGGGTGGCAACACTCGGGCAAGCGCAGAAGAGACTGTCCGAGTCGTGGTTGGACCCCACGTGAAAAGACCGTCTCGACGTACACCTGAAGTTCCGAAAGTGCAACTCAAAGCACGGCCTTTGCCCGACAAATCTAACGATAAGTGGGTCAACGCATTCAATGAAGACCTCGTTTGAGGGTGAGTTGGATGGCTGAGGATAATTTGGAATGGGTCGGTTCTGCGCCCTTAGATCCCGTAGTCATGAAGACTCTTCAACGGGACCTTATTATTCGACGAGTATTGCTCTGGGTCCCTGGTGGACTGATTCTATCTCTCATCATATTATTCAATTTGGGGATTTCACTTCGTTCAAATGAAGCCATTACATTGTTTGGGATTGTATTGATTATTGGTACAATCATTGGGCGAACAGCAGGTCGTTCTCGATTTCATCGAATACAATCTGCATTGGTAGAAGGAATGGATATCGCACCATTATTGGAAGAAGAAGAAAAACACATCACATCTCGTATTCTTGGCCTTCCAGGTGGTCAAGATATTCTCGACGTTATCATGCGGCCAAGAGAGGGTGGCCCTCTTGCAAAACAAAAGGACAAATGGGGCCGTGTCGTGTACACGACCCGCGGAGTAGATCCCAAAGGTCCAGCGGAAGGAGGAGGAGCGGATACCATTGATTCCAGAATGCCTCGAATAGATGCAATGACTCCCAGGCCTGAATTTGAAGGTATAGAAGGTGAACTTTCAGAAGGTGAAAAGTTGGTCGTGGAAGCAGATGAGTTGCGTAGTCAAGCCGCACAGAAAGATTGGGTAGCCAGTGAAGCGGCAGATACTGAGTTAATCGAATCTGGTGTAAAAAAAATGGGCGATTTGGTTGCAACTGGGCACTTCAGTACAACACCTGTTGAATCTGATTTTCCTGTGGCACCTAAGCGCGCATCTCCCAATAAGACTCCACCGTCCCAGTTAGAGCAAGATGAGGATTCGTCTCAGGATTGAAACCGAGTAATTCCTTGGCCTTCTCAATCGATGCTGAGGAATGAAGAATATCGCCTTCACGTTGAGGAGCAAAGGTTGGTTCAACCTGCGAAATCTCAACTTGTTTAGTAGCCAAAATATCACGAAGTGTTGTGAACAATTCCAACACTGACAACGTGGAACCAGATGCTACATTGTAGACTTCTCCAAGGGCATTCTCATTGTCGGTGGTCAATGCTGAGAAGTTTAGTTCAGCCACGTCACTCACCTTGACAAAATCCCGTGTGGCCGCGCCAGTACCAAATATCGTAGGTGATTGTTGATCTATGAGCATCTGAATGAATGCTGGAATGACTGCAGCATAGGCGCCGTCTGGGTTTTGACGGGGGCCGTGGACATTGAAATATCGTAGAGAAATTGATTCGATGCCTGAGTGTAAAATGGCTACTTCTGCTGCTAATTTGTCTTCGGCATATGGAGACAGGCATTGTGTGACGGCTGCTTCGGTTACGGGCAATTCAATAGCATCCCCATACACAGCAGCAGTACTAGAGTATACGATGCGTTTTATTCCAACGAGTTTTGCTGCTTTAATCACGTTAAGTGTACCATGAAGATTGATGGATTCAGATTGTTCCGGGTTGGCAATGGATGCAGGTACAGATGCAAAGGCGGCAAGATGAGCAACGTGGGTACAATCCGACATCCCTGAGAGTACTTCGTCGAAGTTTCTCACATCACCTTCAATGATGGTTGCGCCTTCAATTCGAGTTTGTCCAGTGGAGAAATCATCGAAGGCGATGACCTCTGCCCCATGGCGTAACAATCTCTCGCAAACATGAGAGCCAATGAATCCCGCTCCACCTGTCACGAAAACACGCATATGCCGCCCTACGGGCGGCGTTCTTTGATGCATTTGGTCAACCGAGGGCTTGATGAAGCAAGAGTTCGGCGGCCAAAACATGGGATGGGATGCCTCGTTTGCCTCTCGAGCCGATTCTGGTGACTTGAATGTCGGTATCATTGGTCTTGGCTACGTGGGCCTTCCAACCGCCATCGGATTCCGAGATGCGGGATTCAATGTGTGGGGTGTGGACCTTTCAGAGCGCATTATCAGCGCTCTACACGAAGGCCGCAATCCACTGGGTGATCCCGACTTGGACGATATGATTCCAACACCGGGTGCTGAACGGTGGAACATCACTCGAAGCACTGCAGAAGCAACCGCTGTTTGTGATGTACTCATTGTGACCGTACCCACACCTGTATCTGATGACTTGAAACCTGATTTGTCCTATGTTGAGAGTGCGGGCCGTGCCGTGTTTGAAGCGTCAGGAAAAGGAAACAGAAAGGTAGTCATTCTTGAGAGTACAGTTTATCCTGGAGTGACTGCGAGTACTTGGTTACCGATTCTTGAGGAACTGGGGCTCGCAGAAGGTGAAGATGTTGAAGTCGCCTACTGTCCTGAACGATTCAACCCCGGAGATCCAAATCATGGTGTCCGACAAGTGGCCCGCGTCATCGGTTGTTCCAATCCAGAAGTGGGAGAGAGTCTAGTACACCTTTACCGTAAACTGACTGTTGAAGATGTTCGATATGTGGGCAAGGTCGAAGTAGCTGAGGCGACCAAGGTCATCGAGAATGTTCAGCGCGATATTAACATCGCATTGGTCAACGAATTGGCTCAAATATTCCCTGAACTCGATTTGGATGTTGAGGATGTTCTATCTTCAGCAGCCACCAAATGGAATTTCCATCGCTACACACCAGGCATTGGAGTCGGTGGGCACTGTATCCCAGTAGACCCTTACTACATGATGCAGAGGGCCCAAGAGGTCGGTGTTCCTGCAGAACTAATCACTGCGGCTAGAGCTGTGAATCGATTGATGCCACGGCATGTTGCTGGAGTTCTTCGTGACTTACTGTATCATGCAGGAGTAGCAGCAGGAGATGGGCGTGTATTATTCCTCGGATGGTCGTACAAAGGAGGAGTCGGAGATGCTAGAGAAACACCCGCAGAACCTCTTGCTGAGAGTCTGATAGAATCTGGAATCACTGTATCCACATGGGATCCTTACCTGTCTGCGGATGATATTCCGAACTCGATTGAAGTCATCGGAGATGTTGATGCTGCGAGTGGATTTGATATGGTGGTATTGGCCACGGCTCACCCCGAATGCAAGACTCTCGATTGGCAAGGTTTGTGTGAACGTATGCGGACTCCAATTCTCTATGATGGGCGACGAGTGCTCGACTTGGACGCAATGCAAGCAATGGGTTGGAAAGCCAATGCTGTGGGCTCGCCAAACCAATACTGATGGACGTGAAATCATGAAGGCGATTCTAGTCGCAGGTGGTCATGGGTCACGTCTGTATCCGTTCACACGGTACACACACAAGACGTTGTTACCACTACACCGCCGTCCTGTGATCGATTATGCTC
>JASLKP010000060.1 GCA_030747485.1 Candidatus Thalassarchaeaceae archaeon
AGACCTGGGATTTTTGCGAGGACATCAAGGACATAAAGGACATCAATGGCATCAACCTCATGATGATGATGACAATGAGGAGGATGACAACGAGGTGGAGGACAACGACAAGGACGACAACAACAAAAAGGGCAACAACAATGATAAGGGTATCTCAGCTCTGGGACTAGATATTGACATGGGATTTTCAGGAGGAAACCAAGGACATCGAGGGCATCAAACTCATGATGATGATGACAATGAGGACGATGATGACGAGGTGGAGAACAACTACAAGGATGACGACAACAATAAGGACTACAACAATTATAAGGGTAGCTCAGCTCTGGGACATGATAGAGACCTGGGATTTTCGCGAGGACATCAAGGACATCAATGGCATCAACCTCATGATGATGATGACAATGAGGACGATGACGACGAGGTGGGGGACAACTACAAGGATGATGACTACATTAAGGACAACAACAATTATAAGGGTAGCTCAGCAAATACAACCAATTATCACATTGAAACAATGACAATGACAACA
>JASLKP010000061.1 GCA_030747485.1 Candidatus Thalassarchaeaceae archaeon
GGCCCACGAAGATGCGTGATTGAATGCCCGGATCACCTTACCTTGATGAGCGGCCTCCTGGTTTGCTGACATGGCCCCTATTGATGCCAATTTTGCTGGGTATTTTCCTCACAGAATGCATCGTTGGAGGCTGGATTTGGACATCGTTTCCCGGCTATCGATGGCTGGTGTATTTGATTCTAGGTGTCGATTTACTCACACTCCTCGTCATCTATGTCCTTACAACTCGTGTGAAGGGTGAAAATCTAGAATGAAACATGATTTTCGGTGGCTCGATGAATCGCAGTGACTTTGAGTAGAAGGTGGGTCGAACGTCCATGAGCGAATGGGCACTTGAGACGTTCAAAGCCTACGATATCCGTGGTATCGCTGGTTCTCAATTGACGCCGGCCTTCGCGAATCGACTCGGCCTCGCCCTCCCGACCTTCCTAGATTGTGACTCCTTGGCTGTGGGTCGTGACATCCGTGAATCTGGACCCGAACTTCACGAAGCTTTCGTCAATGGATTGATGTCAGCAGG
>JASLKP010000062.1 GCA_030747485.1 Candidatus Thalassarchaeaceae archaeon
AGGTTTGAGCCAGAATAAGAGTTGATATGGCCGTTTTGGTGTACCCATTGTTCACAAACCGGTCCTCGACAGAACACTTTTTTTGGATTTGAGTCCTGGGAATAGACCCATAGGTCACCATCATCAACACCATCATCGTCACCATCATCAACACCACAATCGTCACCATCATCAACACCACAATCGTCACCATCATCAACACCATCATCGTCACCATCATCAACACCACCATCGTCACCATCATCAACCCCATCATCGTCACCAACATCAACACCATTTTCGTCACCATCATCAGCACCACCATCGTCACCATCATCAACACCATCATCGTCACCATCATGAACACCACCACTTCATTTGCCAGCTTCTGCTTCAATCTCAGCAACAGCTTAGTTTGGGTTACCCGAAAAAATGGCCGTCGTAGATTTTTTCTAGGCCATATTGGTAGCAAAGATTGACACGAAAGTTGTTTGTTTTTGCTAGGTTAGATGATTCCCACTGGAAAAAACGCAAAAA
>JASLKP010000063.1 GCA_030747485.1 Candidatus Thalassarchaeaceae archaeon
GCAGAGATAGTAATGACTTTCTGTGCAGAGAATGAAGACGAAGGCTGTAGTTTCTTCCTTGAAGAGTCAGAGAATTTCAATCCTGAAGACGAGAATGGGGATTGGACTTACATGGACTTCTGTAATTGGGAAGGCTTTGCTAACGAATCAGACGACTGGGATGTAGGTTTCTGTGGAGCAATTACAGCAGAACCAGAACCGGAACCAGAACCAGAACCGGAACCAGAACCAGAAACGAACAACACTGTAACCGAAGAGGAAGTCGAGGAAGCAGCTGACGAAGTTCCAGGCTTTGGTCTGATATCAGCAGTAGCTGCAATTGGTGCAGTATTACTTCTCCGCAGAAGACTCTAAGTCTAATCTGAGAAAAAGAACTCATAAGCAATAGGGGTGGCCACAGTCCTGTGGTCGCCCTACTGCGAGGGATTACCAGTTATAGGGACTCCTTAGTTTACACCATAGAGGTAATCAGATTTGGACAAAGAGACCCTTCGGATATTTCATCAATAGATGTT
>JASLKP010000064.1 GCA_030747485.1 Candidatus Thalassarchaeaceae archaeon
CTTTTATTGATTGCAATTGTTCTCAACCCGTTTAAACAAACACCAGATTTCTTTTTTGGTTCAGGGCTTAATGAGTTACTTCAGACTGACCTGATGGTAATTCATCCACCACTAATCTTCCTTGCATATTCATTCTGTATTCACCTTACTGCTATCTCTTTAGCCTCAATTTTCACTACTGAGACTACAGGAATAGGAGATCGCATGATTTCGCTTGTGAGGCCAGGATTGTTCATAACAACTCTCGGTGTTGGTTTAGGTGGGTTATGGGCATACCTCATATTGGATTGGGGTGGTTATTGGGCTTGGGATCCTGTTGAGACAGGCTCCTTTCTTCCATGGCTTGCTTTAGTGGCTATGGCTCATCTAAGAACTAGGCCAAAGAAGGTCTCAGATGATACTTGGATTGGCGCAGGTCTAGTGGTTGGTTCACTTGCCCTTTTTGCAACTCTAGTGACGAGGGCAGGCGGAGTTTGGGCCTCTTCAGTACACACTTTTGTTACTTCTGACAATG
>JASLKP010000065.1:0-245 GCA_030747485.1 Candidatus Thalassarchaeaceae archaeon
CGACCATCGAGAGCGACGTTGCCCGCACTGGGTTTCATCAGGCCACCCAGACACTTCAGTAGGGTGGATTTACCCGAACCTGAGGGACCCACCACAGCGACGGCTTCCCCTGGCTTGACCTTAACATGCAAACCTCGTAGAGCGACGACGTTGCCGTCTTCCGCCTTGGATTCGTAGATGTGATAGAGCGCATTGGCTTGGAGAATTGCATCTGAATCTAACGACATTTTCACTCCCCCTTGAGA
>JASLKP010000065.1:255-514 GCA_030747485.1 Candidatus Thalassarchaeaceae archaeon
GCAGCGCCTTGCGCGTGGTATACAACAGGGCTGTAACAACAGCGGCGAAGACTGCGAGGGCTACGAGGCCCAATTCCATCCACGGCCATACGAGTTCTCGACTGATGATCGAACTCTCACCGCCAAGGAATATTTGGAAGATGAATCCGAATACATTGAACAAACCATTGAACGACAGGGCGAGACCCATCCCCAACAGCATACCCAAAGCCATTGAGACGATGATGATTGAAAGAATCTCGAATAGAACCAAGCGGAT
>JASLKP010000066.1 GCA_030747485.1 Candidatus Thalassarchaeaceae archaeon
CGATTACATCTACTCCATCCATTGAAATTACAACTTCTACCTTATCGAGGGATCCCATAGTGGATTCCAATCTCTTATGGCACATTTTCCCAGGGTCTCCTCCATCCATTGGATTTCCACCTACGAAAACAAACTTTGAGTCTGAATTTCCAACAACCCATTCGACTTCTTCAGGTGAGCAGGTATGGTAGACTCCAACAGCAGCACCATTGCACATGTTGGCCGCAGCATAGGCAGCGTACCATTCCATTCGGTTGTATGAGTAGATGCTTAATTTGTCTCCGGATTCGAATCCCATTGCAAGAAGTGACTTGGCAACACTCATTGAAGTATTGCAAAATTCTGCCCAATTCATGTTTATCCAGTTCCCGGAATCGTCCTTCCAAGAGATGGCATTTTCGTTAGGGTATTGTTCTGCATTTGAAATCAGGTACTCGGGCGTAGACTTTGCCGACATGAACAAGGACAGAACCTCTGTCGCCTTAACTGTTTACTCGCTAAAGAAAGCCTATT
>JASLKP010000067.1 GCA_030747485.1 Candidatus Thalassarchaeaceae archaeon
ATTCCTCCATGTTCGAAGCACTCGTCTTTTATTCCTCTAAAAAATGTATTATTTGTTTCTCCTGGCGGATCCTCTGGTTCAGGCTCTGGTTCAGGCTCTGGTTCAGGTTCTAATTCTTCCTCAGTTTCAAAGGCTGTAGAATCTGTTTCATTATCTTCATTATAAATGAAAAAATAACCATAAGTTCCACCAGCTCCTGCTATTAAGAGAACGGTAGCTAAAAGCAAGGAGATTTTTTTCATCTATATTTCTAATGCAGGAGAGTATTCGCCATGACAGGCCTTGGAATTCATTTCGGCCCTGTGATAAAAGACTGCGTAAGTTGTTTCTAAATTTACATTATTTCCATTCCAGGCGTGTAATGCTGATTGTTGAAGAGCCCGGCCATATGAAAAACTCAAGGCCCAAGGATGTTCTCCCATCATATTCATTGCATTCAAATGTTCAGTGGCTTCAGTTTCAGACTGGCCTCCTGAAAGGAAAACAATTCCTGGAACTTCTTTGGGAACT
>JASLKP010000068.1 GCA_030747485.1 Candidatus Thalassarchaeaceae archaeon
TATTGATTTGTTTTCATAATCAACTATACCCTTATCATCAATAATTACGTTTTCTAATAATGCTCCAGGTTTTATTGCATTATATATCTCAGGCTCCTTATCCTTAGATAAATTTATAACCTTAGCATAACACCCTCCCTCAAAATTAAAAATCTCATTTTTTGAATTCCATCCATGTTCATCATCTCCAATTAGCCTTCTACTACTATCAGTAGATAAAGTTGTCTTACCAGTTCCTGATAAACCAAAGAAAATAGAAGTGTCTCCATCACTTCCTGTATTGGCGCTGCAATGCATAGGTAAAATATTTTTAAAAACTGGTAAAGTAAAATTTAACACTGAAAAAATTCCTTTTTTTATTTCACCTGTATATCCAGTACCTCCAACAATAATAATTCTTTTAGTAAAATTAATTATTGAAAAATTTTCTGCTTTTACATTATCTATTTCTGAATTTGCATAAAAGTTAGGTGCATTAATTATAGTCCAATCGGGAGTAAAT
>JASLKP010000069.1 GCA_030747485.1 Candidatus Thalassarchaeaceae archaeon
AGTCCCTTCCATCAATTGCGGCAGATGCTCTTGATGCTTTGAAAAGACCCTGACTAGCCCTAGGAGAAGCTCCAGCCTCTATTCTTGGATCCGCCCGGGTTCTCTGAACGACTTGAACGATGTATCCCAGGATACCCGGATCGATGTGAACAGTCTCCAGAGCCTTCTGCATCGCCACAACCTTTCGAGGCTCGACAATCTGCTCAACATCGTAGGAGTCCTTTCCTCGTAACTTCCTTCGCTGCAATATCGCCTTCTCTTCATCCATCGACGGGTATCCCATGCTCATCTTCATGAGGAATCTATCCATCTGAGCCTCGGGGAGGGGGTAGGTCCCCTCCTGCTCAATCGGGTTCTGTGTTGCCATTGTTACGAATGGTGCAGGGAGTTTGTGCGTTATCCCCTCGATTGTCACTTGCTTCTCCTCCATAGCCTCGAGGAGAGCGGCCTGAGTCTTCGGAGGGGCTCTGTTAATCTCGTCTGCTAGAAGTATGTTGGTG
>JASLKP010000006.1 GCA_030747485.1 Candidatus Thalassarchaeaceae archaeon
GAATCATCTTCAAACTCAAATTCGTTATTGCAATGCGGGCAATCAAATAATCCAAAGACTTCGTCTTCTAATTCAATACCTTCCTCACAATGACGGCATTGAATTTCGACCATGGTAGTTCCAGTCATTGCGGTTGAATAAGGGTTGAGCCGGTTTCCGATTCAAAGGGGGGCCCTTTGTACTGTATACGATACATAGGGTACCGTTTGAAACGCCCGCGTTTCAGAGGGGACCCCTTTCAACTATGTGTGAATCTCGAGGCTATTTAGCACCGATTCCAGTGCAATATTGATGCCTGAAATTTTGTAACGGGCATATTTGTCTCCAAAAAATTCCCAATCATTCGGCATCTTAGATTTCAGGCCATTATCATTGAGAATTTTATCTTCTTCTTTGGTAATCATAACCACCTCCAAATGATAATCGAGAAAACGTTCTATCTCATCTCGAGAAAATGTAGAATTTTGCTTTTCATTAACCAGATAGGAAAAAATTGAATTTAGAGGCACACTATGATCCCCCACGAGTCCCTGATTTTTTTCAATATCTCTTAATTCCCATGCATCGTCACTATATTTGTAGGTTTTTTGACTCCTTTTGGGATTTTGATAAAGGTACTTGTTATTTCCACAATAATCAGTAATTGCTCTCATCATATCAGTAATTTTTGACTTCGTAAGAGAAATCGTATTTGCATCATTATGCTCAATAATCGATAGGATAACTTGCATGTATGCCTCTCTTTTGACCCCAAACCCATATGCATGTCTTCCCACCTTTATTCCTCTCGCCATAGTTGCTCGAACAAGTGGTGATGCTCAAGCATTTCGTAATTGTAAGGGTCTATCCGAATACCCATTGAAACGGATATTGAATTTCAAAGGGCTTTCAGTGCGTCCTTCGATAGGCTACCCCTTCACACACAATTCCGTGCAATGATGGCCAACGTCCCTGCCCAATCTTCACGTGGTGAGGCTCTGAACATCCGTAAGATCTCAAAGCCCGCTCCTTCAACCATATCGCGCCATTCAGATTCACTGTGCATGGCCATGCGTACACCGACTTTTTCAGACCAATCGTGGCATGCTTCATTCTCTTGATAGTGATCTATGCCAAATGCGAAAATACCGTCATCACGTAACCATTTCGAGCGAACCGAATCAAGGAAGCCCGGAATATCGTTGAGATAGTATAGAACCTCCATAGAATGAACAAGGTCGACCGGTTGGTTGGGCACCCAAGTTTCCAAATCCGCTTCGTAGTATTCTCCAGCAGTATCTATTTCGCGTGCGCGAGCAATCATCGATTCAGCACCATCTACACCAAACGCTGATTTGCAATCACTTCTAGATGACAGCAGCCGTACAACCCAACCGTTTCCACATCCAGCATCTACTGCATCAAACTCGAAATTTTCATCCATCTGCTCAAATGCAGCTGCCAATATCTCCTGTACTGCTGGAGCGTGACCGCTTTCCATTCCGGCATCTTTCCCCATGTCTGCCCACTCGGAGAATACATCGGTTGGAGGTCTCATGGTTGTCTGCCTGCAAAGGCACGCTATCGGGTTTCCCTTCGATTGGTCAAACTCGCCTTCGAAGTTTCTCCATGATTTCATCGGCCTGACCCAAGGAGGAAAGACAGCCCTCAAGTTCACCTTTCTCATGGGCATCAGCCGCAGCAGCAACTGCTTTCTCGCAGGCTGCACGCTCTCCATCTATCGCCTTGATTCCACGTGACTCCAATTTCTTCCTTAGCGCAGACCACTCATCCTGCACATAGGTTAGCAATTCATTGGCATCTCCACTGGCAGATGCAAGTACATCCAAATCTGAGGTCATTCGATCTAACAGTGTTGCAGCGTGTGACCATGATTTTCGCTTGGAGGCTGCTTCAACTGCTGACAATCGCTCTTCCCATTCATCAGCATCTGAGCGACCCTTCCATTGCTTCTTGATGACTTTCTTTTGTCGTAATGCACGTTGGACATCACCCATCGCTTCACGCTCTTTGCGCACTTCACGAATGATACCATCTGACATCCCTCGTGCAAGGCTAAACTCTCCTGCATCGAGATGGGCTTTAGCCTGACCAAGGCGGTCTTGCCAAAGTTTGAGGTCGAGGCCCTCGGATTCTTCCATCACCATGGCCGCTTCTTCGTAAGCCTCGTCAGCACCTTCAGAGGCCTGGCCAAGATTAGAGACATGTTCTGGAATCGCCTCAGCGATTTCCAATGCCAGTAAACAATCCTCATTGGCTAGAGCCTCCTTGGCTTGTCTCAACAAATCGTGTAATTGTTCGTGTTGGCTACCCTGAAGTTCAGCAATCATCTTGCTTGACTCAGCGATTTGATTCTCAGCAGCCACCCAATTCTCGATGATGTTGATGGCGAGTTTCTTCGCGCGTCGAAACAATTGTTCTGCCTCGCGTAGACTTCCGAGATTCTGCTCTCGATCACCTTGATCCATACTCCGCTGTGGCTTCTTTGCAGTGGGTGCAATCTCTGTAGCTTCAGCAACTACGGCTGCACACACATCGCGAATTTCACTGATGTCTTCGGCTAAAGCCAGAGTTCGTTCAACATCTTCTTCTGCCTCTTCTAGTATCTTGAAACCTAGTTCTGGGTCTTTGTAACCAACATCCGCTGCATTTCGACATAGAGAAGAGGCTTGGTCAAGACCAACGCCTTTGGCCTGTAGTTCCAAAATTCGCATTTCAAGGGCATCGAGTGTTTTGCCAAATCGCTTGCGTTCTGCTTTGTCCTCATCACCACTGAACAAATCATATCCCGAAGAGGCAAGGGCCAGAGTTAGGAATACACCCCCCAAAACCAAACTCTCATCAGCAGGTGGATTCGATAACAAAATGGCGCCACCAATTGTGAATCCTCCAAGTGTCATGATTCCCCGGAAGCGATGTGCGACCAAACTCCCACGTAACATCTCTCTGGAGCCGTACAAACACACTCCAGCAACAATGAACATCAATCCATGTCCAATCTGAACTGAACCTGTCGTCGACAATACGTTGACACCTAGAATCGCAAATGCTGGCCAAGCGAGTGAACTACTTGCGCCCAATCTCCCGCGTGCCTGAGGATTGGCATCTGCTAAATCCTGCAATAGTAGAGCTGCAGCAAGCAATACGCCAACGGCTCCCAATCGATCAAACAAAATCGCATCACCCTCAAGAGCGGGCCACATGTACCAGGCAGTGGATGCAATGATGGCAAGAGCACAAATTAGGGCCAACGTAGTCACTCGTTCACGCTGATTTGCAATCTCTGCGTCAATCAACGCAGGTAGTGAATTCGATGACTCCATCGCCTACGGCGATGCTCAGCCCCTCTAAGAGTCGTCCGCCTTCATGCGTTCTTGTCATCCAGTTCTTGTCGACGTTGCTTTGAACCATAATACCAGAGGACTCCAAGGCCAACAATGACTGGCAGTACCAACATGAACCAAAGGAATACCGTCATTTCTGGTTCAATCATAATTCCTGAAGAATGTTCGATGACTGTGCCATCTTGAATTTCAAGTCGGATGACAACTTCACCTGAACTCCATTCTTCGACAGGAATGCGATGAGTCATGTTGGCTGGGCCATCCACTGTAGCTTCTACCCCCACGAGAGTGGCGGTACAGGTTTCCACGTAACAGAGTTGGAATTCAAATTGTCCTTGTCCAGCATTTTCGATGGTGACGTCCAATGCCCCTGAATCACCAGGTGCTCCATCTCCCACTTTGACAACATCGACAATTGAATAGAGTGGCCCCACTCGAGGCTCAACGACGAATGCTGATGAATGCGAACCAATATTTCCGGATGAATCCGTGGCATTCACGACGAGAACATGTCGTCCACTAAGCAATGCAGGCAATTGGAAATGCTCGACTTCGGCCCATGTTTGGCCAATTTCCAATGGGATTCCATTGAGGGATACCTCCCACGTAAGAGATGTGATTCCATCGATATCATCCCATGATTCTGAGAGGTCAATTTCGACATTTTCACCACCCTCAATCGGGTGATTGAGATCACCATAATACTGCCCATTGACATTCAATGCTGGCCTTGGCATTGGAGCAGTACGATCTGTGACTGTCACGTCCCACATCTGGATGCTAGGATTACCTGCAGCATCTGTCAAATTCAATTGAAGATGGTATGCTGTCAATGGTTTTGGTTGATGGCGATCTTCAACAGTTAGATGTTGTCCATTGACTTGAGGGCCCTGATGGAATATGTCATTCCAAGCCATACTATCTGTGGCTGTGTGAATCCAACCAAACGTCTTGTTTGATGTCCATTCAATGGCAACTGGTGAGAATGATTGGTCTGCGGCTTGAACCGCACCACTGATAATTGAACCAGATGGGATGCTGAATGCATTTTGTCCGTATTCAATGTCAATTGGAGACTCATCATCAGGATGTAGATATTGCATATTTAGAATTCGTGTAGGTGGTGTACCATCCATATACAAGTCAACTGAATAATTGGATGTCAAGCCCTGTGAATCAGTACAGAATACAGTCAAGTTCAACCAAGTGTTTGGAGTTAAACCAAGGAACATTGGATCGATGGGGAGCATTTCTGTAGATTCATTTAGTAGAACAGATTCACCCTGTCGAAGGATGAATCGTGAGGTTGGATCAGTAATCGTATTATCGTCACAATGTGCGTACATGTAGGATGGTTGGCCCGCAGGAAGGTATGGGATTTGACGGCCAGGTGCATCGAAATAAGCGCTAGGAGCAACGTTATTTCCAAGTGCAACTGTCAAATTTCCTGTGACTGAAATATCACCTCGATGAATTGTAAAATCATCAGGTACACCTGAGATGAATTCCTCTTGCGGTGAAAATCGAATTTCAAATGGAGAGGGCAATGTGATTCGTAAATCTGTACGATCTGATAAATCTCCAGTGATGGGGATCCAAAGTAATCGAGTACTACGGCCATCTCCTTGTCCAGTGAGGTTTGATGTAACTGACCATCCCCAACTTTCATTGAGTAATGAAGAGGGTAAAATCGGTGTGATGATTGAATTGCTGTTTACCATCTCAGTACGATCATAAATACAGCATCCAATCTCAGTGTTCTGAATCAACCAATTTGAGAATGCGGTACTATTACCATTGAATTGACTGTCAATTTGAGCCATTATTCCAAGGTGTGAATCTGGCAAATCAGGATGACCCAAAGTGTTTGGAATACTTGTGGTAGAATTCCATGTTGCATTCATCTCAGTGACTTGTGCTATGGGCCCCAGTATATCGAAATGGGCTACACCTCCAATCGCGAGGGGGGACTGAATGGTTGTATTCAGGAACGTGGTGACATTGAGATTGTCGTTGAAGGTGATTCGTTCAAGTTGTGGCACCCCTGATATCATGCGCACCAATGTCCAATTTCCAGATGGAAGTTGAAGATTTAGAGGTGTGCTGGAATCAACATTTGTCAGAGTACCATTCTCATCGTAGAGAATGACTGCACCAGGTGCATTGAGAGATGTCAAATTAATCATACCTGAAACAGTCGTAGAATATTCGAGATGTTGGAGACGATTATCAGTCTCTATTGCAAGTCCCACATTGGAATTGAATGGTACCATTGAGGTGAGTAACAATGCGATTACAAGCAGTGCCTTGCGCATGATTTCACCTCACTGACGTGAACCGTCATCAAAGATGATTGTTGTCCCAGTTTTATCGATATTCAGTGGAATGATTCGATGAATGGGATCAAGTGACTGCTCAATCTTTTGGCGGACACCTGAAGGGGCATGGAAAAGGAAGAAACCCCCGCCACCAGCACCAAGCAATTTACCTCCAGTTGCACCCATCTCAATGACTGAATCATACAATGTATCGAGCGTTGCTGCAGTGATGCCATCAACGAGATTTCGTTTGATTTCCCAAGAGGCAGCCAATAGATGACCGACAGATTCGTGATCGCCTGATTCCAAAGCATTTCGTACCATCATTGCTTGTTCTCGAAGCGTATCTAATTCAGCCCGTCGATCATCACTAGATGCGGACTGACGTGCGAGAATGTCCGTGGCTTTTCGAGTCACACCCGTATAGACAAGGAAGTAAGATTCGGAAAGTTCGGAAAGTTGAGATTCATCCATTGAAAGAGGATTGACAACGACCTCATCATCTGGCATGAATGCCAGTGAATTGGCTCCACCCAGAGCAGCGGCCCACTGGTCCTGCCGACCGATTGGTTGTCCCAATATTTCAATTTCAATCTGACAAGCCTGAGAAGCTAATTCTGCAGCTGACATCGTACGTCCAGCATAGGTGTGTAAAGCATTCAAAAGACCCACGGTGAGACTAGAAGATGAACCCAATCCGGTCCCTCTTGAGGGGATGTCGGCGATGGTTGTAATCTCGATCCCAGATGTGACTCCAGACATTCTCATCGCCTCTCGAACCAATTCGTGCTCTAAATCCTCAAAATCATCAACAATTTCCGTCCTAGAATAGCCAACACGAATGCTGTCATCGAAGCGTTTATTGACAGTTACATGAATGTGTTTTGACAGTGCAAAAGAGGTGACTAAGCCCCCATTTTCACTTCCACGGTAGTAGGCAGGGAGATCGGTTCCACCACCACAAAATGAGACGCGAACCGGCGTGCGGCTGATAATCATCGAATGCGCCGACCCACCGTACCCTCTTCAAGACCTTCGGCTTCCGATTCCATAGGAATCGCCCTCTGGCACCACCCCAATGAATAAGTCCGAGAGTCGAGCGGCAGATATTGGAGAGGCAGATGAACAAGGACCTCATCACAATGGATGACCTGACAAACGAAGAGATTTCTTCCCTGCTTGATGATGCAGATCGACTCCTACCTGCAGCCCGCGGAGAAGAGTACCTGCCACTGTTGCAGGGCAAACTTCTCGCAAACATGTTTTTTGAGCCAAGTACACGTACTCGAATGTCATTTGAAACTGCAATGAAGAGACTTGGTGGTGATGTTGTCAATCTAGGTGATGTCAAGTCTAGCAGTGCGGTCAAAGGTGAGACATTGTACGATACAATGCGAATGGTAGATGGATACTGTGACATTGCTGCATTACGCCACCCGAGACAGGGAGCAGCACAATACGCAGGTGATGCTTGTTCAATTTCCATCATGAACGGAGGAGATGGGGCAGGACACCACCCCACTCAGACTCTACTCGACCTATTCACAATCCGTCAGGCGTTTGGACGTCTCGATGGACTCAAGGTCGCAATGGTAGGCGATTTACGGTATGGTCGCACAGTACACAGTTTGTCTCATGCTTTGGCTAGGTTCGATTGCGAACTCACTTTCATCTCACCTTCACAACTTTCGATGCCTGAGGAAATAATCGAAGACCTAACAGCCAATGGGGCCAAAATCACAGTGACTGAAGATTTGTTGGGTGCAATACCCGACGCTGATGTCATTTACATGACTCGAATTCAAAAAGAACGATTCCCTGATGAGGATGAATACACCAAGGTTGCAGGGATCTACAAGTTATCTGCTGATGATTTGGCAGGCGCCAAAGGTGAGATGATTATCCTGCATCCACTCCCTAGAGTCGATGAAATTCATCCTGATGTCGATGTAACTAGACACGCCCGCTATTTCGAACAAGCATTCAATGGCGTCGTCGCTCGAATGGCCCTGATGTGCAAACTCCTAGGTGTAGGAATTCCAGGAGGTGACGATTAATGTCTGAGATGCGACGTGTTACTGCAATCAACAATGGTACTGTAATTGATCACATCCCGGCAGGGGGAGCGATGAATGTGATCCAAATGCTAGGACTTGATGGTGGTCGTTCAAGTCCAATCAGCCTCGTCATGAATGTTCCATCATCCAAGCATGGAAGGAAGGACATCATCAAAGTTGAAGATCGTGAACTGACACAAGATGAATTGGATCGCCTAGCATTGATTGCACCAAACGCGAGTGTTGCCATCATTCGCTCATATGCTGTCGCTGAGAAGAGAGAAGTATCACTCGGTGAAGAATTGGTAAACATTGCTCGTTGTACCTTTTCCAATTGTATTACTGTCAACCATCGAGAACCTCAAGACCATCGACTCAAAGTCGTCTCTGCAAATCCCCTTGAAGTTCGATGTCGATACTGTGGTCGGCCACAGGACATGGATGCTCTTGTGGAAAACTTGCTTTGATCAGACTACTTCTGCTAGCCATGACTTGAATTGACAAGCCTGGCAAATGGTTTGACTTGCAGGCTCGCCACATTCACTACATGATTGAATTTGTCCTTGTTTCCAAGATTCTGGTGGTTTTTCAGATGAGGCCCATAGTGCACGTATTGCATCCATTGAATGTAATAATCCGTGCATTGTACCTGGATTCATCGCTTCCATCTCGGCAATATGTCCTCGATGTTTCTGCCGTAGGGCACCTGGGGCATGTGGACAATCATCATGATGAATTGGTAATCCTGCACCGATGGCATAAGCGTGAATCTCACGCTCTGGTACCCAACGCAATGGCACGATTCGAGGCGTTAACTCATCTAGTTGCACATCGGTATGTGGAGCCAGTCTGATGATTCTCTCCATCTCTCCTTTTTGGAGATTCATGAGAATAGATTGAGCTGTATCATCTAGGTTGTGACCCAATGCCATCCAACGTGCACCAATACGTTCAGCAAGTGCATTTAACCCCTGACGACGAAATACACCACAATATGAACAAGGTTTCATTCCCTTGGCTTCAGAGTGATTTTCACCCATCAAAGGCATTGCATTCACAACTGCATCCATCTTCTCAAATCCTAGTTCTGGATAAGCAATCGTCTCAAAGCGTAAACCGTGAGACTCAGCCAATTCACGGGCACATTCCATAGATGGTGATCGATATCCCTCTATTCCCTCATCGACACAACCACAGACGAGTTCAACATCACGACGTGCACCGATGATATTCACCATCATGTCAAGAAGAACTGCAGAATCTTTACCTCCAGATATACAAACCAGAATAACCGATGGATTTCCATCCTCATCGTTAGCATTACTTGGTAACACGAGTTGTCGGCGTAGCGCCTTCGAAACTCTTCTTCGGATTGATTTTGAGAGGTGATGATGACATAGGTGTTGACCACTGTAAATTTGGTGAATGACTGCCAGATGATCACATCGGCTGCAAGTCTGAACCGATATGGCCCCAGTCATATGGGGCGCGAAGTGATACACCCCTTCAAATCGACCACTCAAACTTGGAAAAATATCCAATTGAAGTTTTCATTTTTCAATTGGATATTTTTCCATTATTGAATTAATTCCAAATGATCAGGATTAATCAATCAGAATGAATGAAAAAACGAAAAATTCACCCCTAATGTACTCAAATTCGTCATTTTTCAGTTGGCGATTTAATTTTACCATGTAAACGGCCCCCTAAGGGGCCGGTCTAGGACAAGTTCTTGAAGTCGGATTCTGCCTCGATGAAGTTTGAGGGGTCCTATGCTCGTTCGATTACTCTCTAATCTAAGCCAGATTGATGGCGTAAATGGAGCATCGGTATTACATAGCGACGGTACAGCTGTTGCTATCACTGGTGAAGGGCCACCAGTTGGTGCACTCTATGCAGAATTATTGCACGATGCAGCCCGCATGGCAACAACACTTGATCTTGGAACCATCCAACAATTGTGGTTGGAATCCGCCGACAAACGACGCGTTGTCAGTACTCTTCGAGGAGGAGGTAGCCTATGGGTTGCTTCCTCAATAGCCACGCCGATTGGGAGATTACGCCATGAAGCACAGACCCTGAAACCCGTAATCGAAGATTTAATTGAGGTGTAAGAATGTTTAACCTACCACCCGGAAATGCCGTTGACCCTGAAGCTGACTTGAGTGAAAGCCTGACCCAAATGCCCTTTGAAGCGGGCGTAGTATCTCATTACAAACCACGTGCGAAAACCCCGTGCGCCCATCGTTTAGTTTACGGTGGCCGAGTCGTAGGATGGTTGGCTGAAGCGGAAGCAAAACAATCGTTTGTCGTTGGAGAAGCAGCTAAAGTCAGATTGTTGGAACTCTCTGATTCACACGAATTGAAGGCACGGGGTGCAGAATGGAGTTCTGCACAATTTACTGAAGTCGCTCAAAGAATTCCTGAAGCGTTTCCAGACCCATCTGATGTTGCTGCACTACTAGCACAAGGTGCAGCTGCACTACCTGTCGAAGCGAAGGACCTAGCATTACTTGTTGATCGACTTGTAGATTCTGACGAAGTCAGGGGTGCACTCGCCTTTGAGGATGGAGTGCTCATTCACAATTCAGGAGATTTACCTAGCACTGCTGAATCACTTGCAGAATTGGGACACGAACGAATGGTTGGATTGTCATCAATGGCATCTGAATTCGGACAAGAAGATGCTTTATCCGCAACAATCAGACTTGATGGAGGACTACTCACATTCTCCGAAGCGGGTCAAGCCATGGTGGGCATTTGGTCCCGACATTCTGCAGATGCTCAAGCAGTATTGTCCAATGCAGCCAGCATGATTAGTAGTGTACCAGAGGCAGTATTAACAGAAGGTGGTGAATTGCCTGAAGGCTTCATTGTCAAAGAAAGCAAAAGTGGAATTGATCAGTTAATCTCATCATTACGTGAGGCCCATGAAGGGAATGTAACGGGTCACCTTGAATCAATGAGTGATGCGGATGATTCAATCTCAATTGTTCTAATCGATGGTGTGCCAGTTGGCATAAGAGAATCAAATGATACCACCCTCACCGATGCAGTTCATTCAATGACTGTATCTTCACGTCGTCTCCGCTTGCATCGATTGGATCGAGGATCACGACTAGAACTAGCAGGTTCAACTGTAGAAGATTGGTCGTTGGCCCACCTGGTAGAAGCCATTGCGAATTGTCGAACTCGTTCTGAAGACAGGAAGCGATTACTCTCAGGGCGCCTTGATGCACTATTCGATTTCAATCTAGGAATTGAAGCGATGGAATCAGGTCGTTCAACATGGAAGATGGTCGAAGGTGGTGGCGGAACTGCAACACTAATGCCTGTATCCAGTGGCAAGGTCCTCACTCCTGCAGGAGGAGAAGTGAAGCAACGACTAGAACAATTGGAACACGATAGAATCTCACTTGAGAGAGAAAAAGGACGACTTGAACGCGAAGTCAATGATGCACGTGCATCCCGTGACGAAGCACGTGAATCGATGCATGATTTGGAAGCAACTCTAAGCGAAGCGAGAGAAGAACGTAGTGCATTACACAGAGAAATCGATGATCTTTCAGCAAAAATGAGAATCAATGCAGAAGAGGCGGATGAAGCCAGTGCACTCTCTGATCGATTGGCAAAACGCGTTGCAGAACTTGAACACATGGTTGAGAAACGTGCTGAAGAATTGGCTAGCGCACTAGGCGAATTTGATTCACGTGAAACCCTGTTGGGGGACCTTAGAGATCTTTCAACTGAAGAGGCTCGAGTGAAATCTGAACTATCTGCGGCTGATACTCGACTGGATGAAGTTCGCAAAGCATTGGACCATGATGAGAGGCTACAGCGTGTCCTAACTGAACAAGTTGGTGCCCAAAGAGATCGCCACCGACTTGGCCAAGGAGAACTAGACGAAGTTGAACGACGCATTGAATCTCAAAGAGCCGAATTATCAGAACTTGAAGCAGAAGCACATGCTCATCGTCGATTAATGGAAGAGGAACGGGGACGTTTGTCTGATTCAGAACGAAAATCAACTATTATGCAATCTGAACTCCGTGAAATGATGGAAGAAAGAAGAATGCTACTTCGTGAATTAGGAGATTTAGATGCCCGAAAGGCCCAATCTGAGACCGAACTTCGAATGCTACTTGAACAGGCCGAAGATTTGCAAGAAGCACATGAAATGGCCCTCTTAGACTTACAAGAAGCAGACCGGATTCGTGCCAGACTTGCAGAGGAGCCCCTAGCTCAAGCACTGTTGGGCGACGATCGTGGGCTCTCCAGCCTTGAACCAGTATTGGACCGTATGGCAAATGCACGTAGTCGCGGTTACAGTATCGTCCTATTGGATCGCGCAGTCGAACGTGCGCTTTCCATTATCCAGCACAGCGTAGATGAAGTTGCACGAACGCCCCGATATCTTCTGTCTACAGAAGTTATGGAATTATTGGAACGTCAAGCACCAGAAACCGCTGGAACGGTACGAGGACTTACACGTTGGTCGGTCCAATCAAGGCTTGAACATCAATTGGCTGAAACTGTACAACATGTTGTCATCGACCTTGAGGGCCTGTTGGAGGAATACGAACAATCAGTGACCATGCTTGCACAACTACAGGATGTACTCAGAGGATTGGTAGACCTCGGCCTTCCTGCTGAAGAAATCAAACCACTCGAAAGGTTCAGCCATATGCCTGAGGCATTGCCTCATCTATCGATTGAAGTCCGTCGAATGATACAGAAGTCATTGGATGAAATCTATCTTGATGCTGACCGTAGAACTGCAGGTGACGCTGTTGGATTAGCTGAAACTGTTGAAGTCCTAGAACAATTACTGCGACGACTAGATGTTGCAGGATTGACGGGAGAAGATCCTGCTGGAATATTGTGGTCTTTCCAACGTACAGGGAGTCTTCCATTCGAAGCTGATGGGCTCGCACGACATGAAAGACCCAACATCAACAACGAGGCAGTAATTCACATGAATCCAGTAGACATCAGTCCAACGGTTGCTGATGTCACACCAGTTGTTGCTCCAAGCGCTCCGACAGCAGCACCGACACCAGAGGCAAGCGCAGCCCCCGCATCAAATTCAACTTGGGAGCCAATCGAAGAGGCTGCAGAA
Organism: Candidatus Thalassarchaeaceae archaeon; assembly: GCA_030747485.1. GTDB lineage: Archaea > Thermoplasmatota > Poseidoniia > Poseidoniales > Thalassarchaeaceae > MGIIb-P. The sequence continues at coordinate 12,839 of JASLKP010000006.1, forward strand.
GAAGATGGGATTGATATTTCAACCCGCATTTCTGCTGGACTCATTCCTTCAGAAACACCTGGTACACCTGAAGAAGTTGCACTCATGGCAAAAATCGATGTTGAATTGGCAAATGTAGATGCCTCGGCAGAAGTACGTGATGGAACTGAAAATGGTGTACCGCCACCAGCAGATCCTGCTCACCGCGACGCTCTGGATGATTTAGAACGCGAACTATCTGACCTTGATTTCTGAGGTGGAAAAGATGGAAGAGGTACCCGCCTCACCAATGGACTCTGCTCAAGGCGATGGGACGCTCATGGGTAGAACGGAGACACATGGCCGCCCATACCCACATTTGGGTGAAAAATTCGGTGTCTTACTTTCAATTGTGATCGTTGTCTATCTTGGTTGTTGGATGTGGAGTGATTCAGGATGGGCAAATCCAATTCTGTGGATTACCTCAATCTGTGGACTTCCATTGCTTACGATGTTCCTAGCAGAAATGTTTGGTAAAATCGTCCACACGTTGCATCAACGGAGTGAATAATCAAGGGTTTGTACGACCCTTTGCCTTCTGAATGGCAGTTTCAACCCATCCGGAGATTCTTTGCCACGGTACAATGTATCTCAACGCAGCAACGAATGTCAAAAACAGCATCGCAGAGATTACCTTGCCATAGGTGAGTCTCAATTCTAGAGATTCACGAACTTGGCCACTCCATTGTCCAGAACCTGCCCAACCCACAACGTCGATTATGAGGTCGTCAAACTTCAGAGCCAACATTGTGACCAATGTCATCGCAAACACAATCACCACTGACTGTAGCATGTGACTGTTCATCAAATTCTGGAATTGACGAACATATTCAGGGTCCTTCTTACATGACTCTGGGAGCCTGAATGCGTATTCCAAGAAGCGAATTGTGGCATGGGCTGTTTCTGAATATACCATCAACAGTATGGCGACCAATAACAAACTCCAGACATCACTTGAGATGAGTCCGCCCAACGAATCAGCTTCTCCAATTTGAGTGGGGAGCGGATTCAAACCAGGAGAATAAGGATCTGAACTAGATGCGAGTTGGTTGACCACTCCTTCGTAAGACAATAACGCATACAATCCAAGGAAGATGAGCATAATTGCAATTGACCAGTTGACCATTCGTTTCGATAAACCCCAGATACCAATCAAACCAAACAGAACAGGTGAGACAATGAGGATGACGATGAGTGCTTGGATATACACAGCCAATGGCCAAACCAAATGATTTGCATGATTTAGAGATGAATCCGCATCATGCCCAAAGGGCAAGTATAGATCAAAACTGGTAATCATTCCAAACGTCCAAGTCAGAAGGAACATTCCTGCAAGGAATAAAATCAGGGCACCCAACAAACCGAGGGTGATTTTCCGACGTCGCTGAGGTGGCTGGAAATTTAGGGCAACCCATGCACCAGATACCATGGCCATGAGTAGAATTGGCATGAAATAACGACCATCACCTTCGTTTCCTTGACCAGTCATCCAATCCGGTATTGGCAATTCATCAAATCCACTATCGCTTCCTGCGAAATACTCCTCAATTGCATCCAATGTGAGTGTATGATCAAGAGCGGGGCACCAAGCATCCTGTTCCACATAGGTAGGGTGACAATGGCCGAAAACTCGAGTCATTGTCAAGAAGAGCCAGATTAATGCGAGGCTAGCAACCATCTGGAGACCGACCACTCTCCAATCCTTCCGAAGTACGCGTAGATGGAGGCTTGTGAGGCCCTCTTCTTGCTGTTCTACATCTCCTGCCATCATCTCACCTCCTTACATTTTCACCTGTAGCAGTGCTTGTGAAAGTTCTACATCTGGCATCCAATCAATGACTCTCGCACCGTAACCTGCGACTGCAGACAATCGGTTCTGTCTCTCAAGTTTCATGACTTCGTAAGACATGCGTGGGATACGACTGACGAGGCGTTCGTAATCGATACTACTTGGTGAAAGTACGACGACTTCGTGACCTCTACCAGCCAAGTCGCGAATGGCATTGGATACTGTCCCGTCACCCTCTAGACTACTGATGATGAATACGGGGCTACCTCGGCTAAATCGAGGGGCGAGTGCATTCGTAACTGCTTGTAATGGCATATTCCCTTTTGGAGCAACACCAGCCAAACTACTGAGGATTTTGAAATATTGTTTGTCTCCACCATCTGCTGGTAGATATGACAACTGATCATCGAATACTGCTAAGGCCACTGAGTCTCTGCGCTTCAAGAAGTAAGAAGCAAGACTTGCTGCGGCGATGGTACCCATTTCAAGGGGGTTTTTCAAGACCGTTCCAATCCTAGATATATCTCTTGAATCGAGCAAGAGGAACACGTCAGTCACTGCATCTCGACACTTCTCATTGACCATCATGATACCAGTACGAGCAAATGCCTTCCAATTGATAATCTTGAATGGGTCGCCTGGAACATACTCTCTGAGTGAATAAAATTCGGTACCGGGACCGGGTGTGCGTAGAGTCGTTGCACCTGTGTACATCTTTGGAGTACGTGAACGAATCATTGCTTCTTCGACATCACGTACTTGTGGAAATACGATGATACCTGAACGGTGATCGATGTACATTTCTTGACTGAAGAGATTGAAGGTGTTTCGGTATCTAATCGAGACTGGGCCAAAAGAAAAGTGCCCACGTAATGGACACCGGAGAACATAGCGGATTCGAGTGGTTTCTCCTGGGCCTAAGTTCACGCGCATGTAATTGAGTCCACTTCGTAATTTCATTTCGTGCGGTACGTTGTCGAATATTTCCAATTGTTGCGTCCTTCTGGTAGAACTGTTGGTAATTGCCAATTCAACATACAAATCATCGCCTTTGTAGAGATTGTCAGCAGATAGGGTTCTGACGATTTCAAGATTACCGTGACCGGAAACCCAACTGTTAATTGCGAGGAATGCACAGAACATCAATCCCAAAATCATCAATTGGAAATTTGAAATCATCATACCGATGAGAACTAGAGATATACCTGATGCGAGCATCAATGCAGCCTTACGTGTCCACATGATTCGTCACCTCGCTTACTTGCGCCCCCACATTTTCACTCGCTTAACAACTGCAACCAGCTGCTCAAGACTATATTTGCGATCTTCAAAGACGAATTTGACCAATACTGGATCTGCAATCATTCTCTGTAATTCACGCGCAGGGAGTGCATCAAATTCGTCTCTTGTTAACGAATTGAGATTCCGCACTCGAGATAACAACACCTGTTTTACTTTGTTAGCACGACCATAGTATCCATATCGTCTAGCATCACCAAATCCATAGTAAATGATACTGAATACGTGACGCCAAGGTTCGGGATCTACCTTCTTGATGATGACTGCCTCAAAGGTAACGAATAATGCTAAGAAAAGGAATAACATGGCCATCCAATCATTTGTGAAATAGACAAGGATGTAGTAAATCAAATTGTAAGTGTCCCCCATAGCGCTGGGCTGCTGGTGGCGACTTTCGTCGAAAATAACTTGCTTGCCAGAACCGGAAGTACCCGTTGGTTGACCTGCTGAATTTGTAGCATTGTCATGACTCAATAAAGCCTCGGCAACCATATCTAAAATCCACTTTCGGTTATCATTATCTGGGACTGACTTTCCATTGAGGTCACCATAATCTCCACCATTTGCATCATCGTGGTCATAGACGACATTGATCAGTGCAGAACCATCGGTCACAAAGATTGCACGACCCATTGGGCTTGCCCCTGGATCTTCATCACAATCTCTGTTCAAGCATACTTTGACTGCTAGGGTGAATGGGCCTTGTTCATCACTTTCAACACCGCCACCCTCAAAACCGACTGTCAGATTTCCATCATCATTCGTATCCAAATACGAATCCTGACTTGAACGGCCGATTGCATAACGGTTCTCCGCTTGGAACTCTGCAGCATTCTTGTCAAATGCTGAGGGACTATTCAGCAGAACGTTGTAATCAGTTGAGAAATTCCAACTACCAGATTCTAAGTGATGAGAACATAGACCTGCATCGTCACTGGTCAATTGTTGTAGATTAGTGGGATTATTTGGAGAATCATCTAGTCGATCGATGATACCATCGCCATCGCCATCAGAAAAACACGGATGTTGTGACGACATGTCTGTTCCAGTGTAATCGTAAGCATCAGTCACATTCATCCAGATGTAATTGTGATCCAATTCACGAGCCCATGATTCGCCGTCGTATAATCGGTGGCCACTGTATTCCAGACCAAAGACGGAAGCCAATCCTCGAGCCCAACCAAAATCATCCATCACGATGATTGTGCCACCTCTTTCGACGTAACCAATGATTGCCTCAATCTCAGTAGTCGTGTATCCTTCATTCTCACTGAATTGAACAACGTTAGACTCGCCAGTAAAACGTGGTAACGAAATTGTATCTTGTTCAACTCCAGTCACGATAAAGACCGTATCTTCAGGATTGTCAATCTCTTCAAGAAGTACTGGAGACGAGACGAGACTTCTAGTATCAACACCCATGTCTTTCAAATCACTTCTTAGTGTAGACAAATCATCCCAATCATCGTCATATGCCGATAGATGTGGGTCACCCTCAACGAGGTACGCACTGACAATACTGTACAGCAATAAAGCAAGGACGACATAGAAAGCCAACATGAGGCCACCTCGCCTCACCTTCTTGGACCGTAACGCGGTCTTGATGTCGATTTTTGGGAGATTCATACGAAATACCTCACCACATCAGCCCGGACGTGTATGCTGAGACGCCGAAGTGGGACTTAAGACCGTTGCGCGATGTTGGAAGGCTAGTGCTTCCCCGCCCGTAGGGCGGGTCAACGACTCAAATGGATGTCCTCGTCCACTTTCTCAACCTCTTCTGTGGGGACCAATAGATGATCACCATATGTTGGCCAAGGCAGTAAATTTGGATCCAATCCCGAATCTAATTCTAGCAACATGCCAAGGACATTGCCTGTTGCTTCATCCACGACTAAATCAGCAATGATTCCAAGCAAGTCACCTCGGCTATCAACGACTCTACGTCCAGTTAATTCTGAACTGAAAGCCGCTGGCAAAATATCACCTCAAACGCTTTCGATTCCCATCAAACTGTCAGGTTTTCGGCGAATACTATCAAGGCCACTCGTGAGCATGGCTTCAAGTTTTGAATAATATTCGAGCATATCTGGAGTGACGGTTGGCCTTACTCTACCAATTGCCTCCTCAAAGTGCTTCTTGGAAATAGATTTCTTGCCAACCCGCATTGAGATTAGAGCGGCTTCACGACATACGGCTTCAACATCTGCACCTGTGAAATTATCCATTTGATCAGTTAGGCTCTCAAGATTGAATTTTCCAAGAGGCATGTCTCGAGTGTGTATTTTCAGAATTTCTCGTAAACTGCCCTTATCGGGAGGCGGAATGTGAAGTACACGTTCAAAGCGACCACTTCGCAATAATGCAGGATCAATCATCTCGGGTCGATTGGTCGCTGCAATTACAATTACACCCTCCATTGATTCAACACCATCCATACTTGATAACATCTGATTTACAACTCGATTAGCAACGTCTGAACCTTCACCACTTGTGGAGTGACGAATCCCTGCAATTGACTCAAATTCATCAAAGAAAATGATTGACGGGCTTGCCTGTTTTGCTTTCTTGAAAACCTCGCGTACTGCCTTCTCAGATTCACCCACCCATTTGGAGATCAGTTCGGGGCCTTTGACTGAGATGAAATTGGCCTTTGCCTCATTTGCAATTGCCTTAGCAATGAGGGTTTTTCCAGTACCAGGTGCACCGAAAAGCACGATTCCACGAGGTGGTTTAATTCCGAAATGTTCGAACCGATCAGGCATTGTTAATGGCCATTCTACAGATTCTTTGAGTCGCTCTTTGACATCCTCTAAACCACCAACGTCAGTCCATGATACCTCGGGAATTTCAATGTAAATTTCTCGTAACGCACTCGGTTCAATTTCACGGATTGCTAGACGGAAATCATTCATCAGCACCTCCATCTTTTCAAGGACTTCAGGCGGGATTTCATCTAAATCTAAGTCTATTTCAGGCAAATAACGTCGCAGAGCCTTCATCGCTGCTTCACGAGTTAATGAAGAAATATCTGCACCTACGAATCCATAAGAATTCTCAAGAATCCATTCCATATCGAAATCATCTGAAATCGGCATGCCACGTGTATGAATGTTGACAATCTCCCGACGTCCATTCTTATCGGGTACACCAATCTCTAACTCTCTGTCAAAGCGACCGGGGCGACGAAGGGCCTGATCAATGGCATCTGGTCGATTGGTAGCACCAATGACTACGACATTGTCTCGTCCGTGCATGCCATCCATCAAAGTTAGAAGTTGAGCGACTACTCTTCGCTCCACTTCACCGGATACGTCTTCACGCTTGGGGGCGATACTATCGAGTTCGTCAATGAAAATAATCGCTGGAGCATTACTTGCAGCTTCATCAAATATTTCGCGTAATTGTTTTTCAGATTCACCATAATATTTTGAAATAATTTCTGGTCCATTAATGCTAGTGAAATGAGCATTGGTCTCATTCGCTACAGCCTTTGCAATCATTGTTTTTCCAGTACCTGGTGGACCATGTAAAAGAACGCCTTTCGGAGGATCGATACCAAGTCTTCGGAAGAGAATCGGGTGTTTCAAAGGTAATTCAATCATCTCGCGTACCTTGTGTAATTGGTCACCCAACCCTCCAATGTCCTCGTACATGATGGAAGAGACTTCGCCCCCATGTTCTTCATTCGTTGGATCTTCCTTAATGACAATCTCAGTATCAGGTAAAACCTGTACGATTCCCTTGGGGTTGGTCGAAACAATAGCGAAAGGAAGGGCTTCCGCAAATAGGGTCATTCCTGGAATGAAAATACGGTCGCCGGCAACAATTGGGCGCTTATTGAGGCCACGACGAGCAAACCCTTCGATTCCCGGCCCAAAGCGTACCTTTTGCTGTTTAGCCATGACTGGACTGAGGACCAAGCGCGTACACGGTTTTGTTTCAACCTTCTTGATGGTGACGCGATCACCAAGACTGACACCTGCATTCTTTCTAATGATACCATCAATCCTAATGACACCCAAATTGGCATCTTCAGGTCGACAGCGCCAAACAATGGCCGCAGTGCTGCTTTCACCTTTAATTTCAATTACGTCGCCTGGCTTGAGATTTAACTCATTGTCAAATGGAACTCTTGCACGCCCGTGCCCTACATCACTTGGTATAGCCTTCGCAACTCGCAAAGATAGTGTCTTGTCATCATCATCTGCCATGGTCCTGCCTCCAGACAAGTTGCCGATTCTACTGACCCCCTAAAACCCCTTCATTCGTAATTCTCCATCAAATGCTAGTCTAGATGTGTCTTTTCAGGTGCCAAAAAGGGAGGATTGATGATGGGGAGGTGGGTCGACGCAGTATGGCACATGTCTTGGAGACCGGACTAGAGTATCTTGAACACAATAACCCAAATGGTAGTCCTTGTGTGAAAGGCTACAACATCATCAATGGACAATTGAAGCAAGCGAGTGATGGAGGATCTTTCAAATCAACGAACCCCGCATGGTTGGATGATTGCTTAGGTGAATTCCCACTATCAACTGAACAAGATGTTCACGATGCACTCCGAGCGGCTAAAGATGCATTTCCAGGTTGGTCCGCTACGCCCGCGCCCACGCGAGGGCAAATAATTGGCAACATGGGTCGATTGTTAATGGAACACAAGGATGCAATTGTCGCAATTGAAACAAGAGAAATTGGGAAGACATTGAAAGAATCTGCTGGTTCAGTCCAAGAAGCGATTGACACTTGCCTATTCTTCCAATCAGAAGGGAGACGATTGTATGGTCAAACTGTCAACAGCGAATTACCTGACAAAGAATTGTTCACCTATCGACGACCACTAGGAGTTTGTGGAATCATCAATGCCTGCAATTTCCCCGCAGCAGTACCATTCTGGAAAATGATTCCAGCAATTATGTGTGGCAATACGTGTGTATGGAAATCACCACAGGATGCGCCGTTACTATCATTTGCACTTGCTAGAATTATGCACGAATCAGGCTTGCCAAATGGTGTCATCAACCTTGTTCATGGCAAAGGAAGTGGGGCAGGACAACATCTAGTCGATGCAGTCGACAAAGGAATGGTGAACAAAATTTCATTCACAGGAAGTACTGCTGTAGGCAAAATGATTGGCGAAGTATGTGGCCGCAACCTCGTTTCCGCCAGTCTTGAATTGGGAGGGAAGAATCCACTAGTAATTATGCCAAGTGCAAACATGGACAACGCTGTTGAAGGAGCATACTGGGCGGGATTCGGGACCGCAGGTCAACGCTGTACAAGCCTAGGAAACCTGATTATCCATCAAGACATCTATGACGAATTCATGGCCAAACTCATGGCTAAAGTTGAGAGCACAACCATCGGTGATTCATTACGTCATGAAGATGTACTGTATGGCCCAATGCTATCAGAAAAATATGCAGTTGATTTCCTAAAAGGATTGGAAATGTGTGAAGCAAGTGGTGCCACTAAGATTTACGGTAACGGTCGAATCACCAATGAAAACAAGCCATCTGGGTTCCTTGGCGATGCTTCGGAAGGAGTATACATGTGGCCGCATGTATATGTCGATGTCACTGAAGAAATGGAATGCTTCCATGAAGAAATCTTTGGACCAGTGATTACAATTGTTAAGGCGAAGGATTTCAAACACGCACTACATCTTGCAAACGCTTCACCGTATGGTTTGTCTAGTGCGATATACACAAACGATCGCCTCGAAGCTTATCGATACAAAACGGGAATCAAAGCAGGTATGACTGGAATCAACAACTCGACCACAGGAGCAGAGGCCCATCTACCGTTCGGGGGCGTAAAGGGATCAGGAAATGGTACCAGAGAATCTGGTATTTGGGTCATAGAAGCATATTCCTATTGGCATGCCGTAAATGATGAATTGTCGGGTAAATTACAACTTGCACAGATGGATGTTGATGAGATTGAAATCGAAGAAGCTGAAGTTGATTATTCTTCACTCGCGTGAGGCCTAATCATGGAAGTAACTCGATCCATGGTCCGATTGGCTGTGTACATTCTTGGGCCACTCATCTTGATTTCATATGTAGTTGGAATATCTCGTATGGAAAGTCCCAATGATTTGTGGGGAGGGATTCCTGAATCATGGCGACCATTGAATGTAACCTGCATGTTCATTTCTGCAGGCGGTTTCCTCATCATGTGGTGGTTCTTCCTATATCGTTGGGATGCTTCAGTTGTTGAAACAATTCAATGGCCATGGGATCAGGGTGACAGTGGAGGACATGCTCGCTTACTACTCGCATTTCTATTGCTCATGATTCCTTCAGCACTTTGGTTAGAATTGACAGCATTTCATATCCGTACCGATTACAATTGGACACAATGGGTGGTCATCGGTAATCTCTTGCTAGTTTGTTTAGGCAATATTCTCCTCGGATTATTAGCATGGAATGCACATCAACAATCGATTGCTAGTGGAACAATTTGGGTTTTCATTGGATCAATATTACTAGCAATACAAGTCATCATCAATGATGGAATTCTTTGGAACCTGAAATATCCGTGGTAAGGGGAAAACGAGTATGAGTGACGAACAGCCAGATGTAATCATCATCGGAGCTGGGCCCGGTGGATTGGCGTGTTCATTACTACTGGCTAAAGCCGGTATCAGTGTACGTATTCTTGAGAAATCTGACGACGTGGGTGGAAGAACAAAACTGTTTCAAAAAGACGGGTATACGTTTGATACAGGTCCCACATTTTTTCATTATCCAGAAGTCACAGAGGAAATTTTCCAAGCGATTGGGCTTGATGCACATGAAGAACTTGATCTCATCCGACTTGACCCAAACTATCGATTGGTATTCGGGCAAGGTGGTCAGATCGATGCAACGACTGATGTCGAACACATGGTAGAACAAATTCACCAACTGTGTGGTCCAAAAGACGCTGAAGGGTTTCGACGGTATATTGTCGACAATCGTCGAAAATTGGCGATGTCAAAAAAGTGTTTAAACACCCCATGGAAAGGTGTGACTGATATCATCAGTAAACGGGCCCTTCGAGTCTCACGAGTACTCCGACCATGGCGTTCTGTCGCATCTGATCTAGGCCGTATCTTCAAAGATGAACGAATGAAATTAGCAATGTCATTCCAAACTAAATATCTGGGAATGAGTCCATTCCATGCCCCAAGTCTTTTCACCATTCTCGCATATCTAGAATATGAATACGGAATTTTCCACCCAAGAGGAGGATTAGGCCAAATTACCCAAAAAATGGCAGCCATTGCTAGAGAAATGGGTGTAGATATTCGATTATCTGAACCGGTTGAGGGAATTTTGTTTGATGGGCGAAAAGCCACCGGCGTAAGAACAACAAAAGAGGTACATCATGCTGAAAAAATTGTGATGAATGTTGATTTTGCTACGGGAATGAAAGGGTTAGTACCCAATGAAATTCGTCGAAAATGGTCTGATAAAAAATTGGAAGAAAAGTCGTATTCATGTTCCACATTCATGCTGTATCTGGGAGTGAATCGAACATATGATACACCACATCATCAAATCTACGCGTCTTCTGAATATCAACAAAATTTGCAAGATATTGTCGAACATCAAGTGACTTGGGAAGACCCCTCACTTTACGTTCAAAATGCGTGTGTTACAGATCCAGAATTAGCCCCAGATGGGTGTTCAACATTGTACATTCTGGTTCCTGTAACGCATACACACGATTCTGTGAAGTGGGATGATTTCAAAGAAGAATACAGAGATTTGATTATCTCACAATTGCCCAAATTGGGATTTGATAACGTCGAGGAACATATTGTCTCAGAGACCATGATTACACCTGATGACTGGGGGGCTAACGACATATACAGAGGAGCTGTATTCAATCTTGCACATGGATTAGATCAAATGTTGTGGAGGCGCCCTCAAAATCAGTTTGAAGAAACTGAAGGCCTCTATTTAGTCGGGGGGGGGACACACCCGGGTAGTGGATTGCCAACAATCATGGAGAGTGGTAGAATCACGAGTAAACTAATCTGTGCCGATATGGGAATTGACCCCGATTGGAACGGAATGGACACGTGGTTCGATGAGGTCCGGAAACCTCGTGTGAAATCACGATAATTCAACAGCATCTGCATCTGGATCGAATAGACAAGTACCGTCGCAGGTATCGTTGATGATACCTGTACTCAAGAATCCTTCAACCTGTTCATTGACTTGAATAATGGGCAGAATCCCGTTGTGTGCTAAACCAGCATCCGCCATTGGAGGGGGAGCGTTGGAGTCAGGCATTGCATCATATCCTCCATCCCAGTATACGATTGCAGAACCGGTAATCGGTCCAGAAGCCGTAGTCACACCCCAAGGGAGTCTTGCTGAAGTATCCAGTGCTGGAATATCTGCAATTCGTGCTGCACGGTCCGAAGAAATACCTGGAACTTGAGCATCATTGACAGAAATAATGTAGAGTACGGAATAAGCATCGACATTCTCGTTAGAGTCGCCATCCACATAACGCAGCCACATCTCTGGATCTGATCGGTCCCAAAGATGCTGACAAAGTGCAATCAATAGTGCTCGATCATTTCGCTTGGGATAATTATTATCCAAACTAAATTGGTCTCCAAAACTCGCATAATTTGTTGAGCGCTCAATGAATGTTGAGAAGCCAGAACCCCCTACCCAAAGGGCTGCTCGATCAATGTCTGGAGAGAATGCAGTAATGCTGGCGCCATAGATTCCACCCAACGAAATGCCCATGTAATTTACATCAGAGGTGTCGACCAAGTTTGTGTTGTTGTGATACATTTGAGACATATCTGAGCAAACTCCCTTGAATGTGCGAGCCATGGCCATCTGATTGACCAACATTTGTTGTAATCTATCTGATTGATGCTCAAAATAACCTGGATCAGACAATCCCAACGCGATTAATCCCACATCAGGGGTTGACCATCCAGAGATATCCGTGGCAAGAAGTACAATCTCGTAGGCTTGAGCATAATCCAAGATGCCACTATTTTCGAGGTATGCCTCACCAGTCCCTAGGAAGCCGTGACCAAATACTGTGAGCTTTCCTGTTGTGTTGTTATCCACAAGAACCTGTGGGATTGCCATGGAGAATGGAATCTCTGCGTAATCAACAAATTGAGGGATTCCAGCTGCATCTCTAAGCATTGTACTCGGATTATCCTCATCTTGAGATTGGAGATAGTATGGTACGGTGTATGTGCCTTTGATAAGACGGAAATCATGATCTGCGTCGTCTCCGAGCCAATTGTCTTCAACGCTGGTAACTGTACAATTAATTCCATCATCACCAAGTTTGTCGAGAGCATCTGCGCGCATGGATAACATTCCACCTAGAATCGAATCCATCGAAGCAGTGCGGAATGACCATGCCGAAACCAATTGACTTTTGTTCATACCTTGTGATTCAAGGGCTGCAAACAGTTCATTCATTGAATCGCGTCGAGATTCAAGAGTTGCATCGTTGGTCGCCACACCCTCAATCATTGCCTGCATGGCGGTAGATGGATTGACGCCTAGGTCAGCCATTCCAATTCCATAAGCAGTATTTGTATCCAAAGATTGCATGGTCCGAATAAAGACAATCGTACGAGTAGAATCTGTCTGGCGAGCGTCAACTTCAACCCAGTGAGGTAATCGTTCACCCGTATCTAAATTCAACAACATTGTCGCGTGACCATCTTGTAGTGATGACTCTACGGTATACTGATCTGCTACACCAGTGAGATTCGGTACGGTGGAGAATGCAGTCATGATTTGTGTTGAAGGGCTCATTCCATCTAGGATATTGAGACTTGGAAGATTCACATTATCCATCGAACCAGAATCTGGAAGAGTGCTCTCTGCATAGTTCACTCGTACCCCCGTTACTGTAGTATTGTCCTCGACCAAGAAGGCATCAGAGGGAAAGGGTAGCATACAGTGAATCGGATTGAGATTATCACATCCTGATGTCTGTGGTATTGTGACAATTTGAGGCTCAGGCTCAGGATTCGGTTGGTCAATAGGAACTACTTCTTCTTCTACATCGCCACCGATACAACCGGGTAAAAGCATGGCCAAAACAAGGCACAGAGCAATGGTTTTCTTTCTTGAAGACATGAGCATGAATCGTCCGTGGTGGCGGTGGTTATCAAACACTCTGTCAAAGGATTGTGGCACCACATTCGGGACATTTCATTCCCGGAAAGAATGCACCTGGCATAAACCCACAGACCAAACAGATGCTCAATACATCGTCAATGAAGTCGTCCATGTAATAACCGTACCATTCCAGTTTTATGAACCCCTATGGGGTTCAGCGAACCTATATGGATGGTGGGCGGAGACCGGCACTTGAGTGGACCCATGGGCGCGAACATTCCTCTTCCAATGAAGAAAGGATTCGGTGCAACCGATCGTATTGATGCTTGGTGGAAGGGACCAACCGCCATGGCTGCCTATCTTGGAATCATGATTATCTACGCAACATGGCGCGGATTCATGGAAGCCGATTTCTGGATTTTTGCGGAGTATGGATTGTCCGGGGGACAAGGGGGGCATGCAGGAACAATGGCAATTGAAAGTGAAGGTAGCCATGTCTTGAGTCCTCTCTTTAGCCCATTGATTCTTCCAGGAGAGGGAGCACTTGGAGGACCAATTCCAAAGTGGCTTTGGTGGATGTCTCCTGCAATGTTTATTCTGGTCTTCCCAGCAGGATTCAGAGGTACCTGTTACTATTATCGAAAGGCATACTACAGAGCATTTTTCCAACAACCTACCGCTTGTGCGGTTAGTAAACCATGGAATACATACAAAGGTGAAACTGGAATTCTAGTCGCTCAAAATCTTCATCGATATTTCATGTACGCAGCACTTGCATACCTTCCAATCCTATCATGGGATGTCTATCTTTCAACTCAATTTACAGGAGGGGGTTTGGGTGTATCAGTGGGTACACTCGTGCTTGCGCTAAACGTTGCATTGTTGGGCGGATATACACTTGGATGTCACGCATTTAGACACATTGTAGGTGGTGGAGCCAACGATTGGACGTCTTCACCACTTGCACGACTGAAATACAAATTATGGAAATTCAGTACGGTACTGAATGAACGCCACAAAGATTGGGCATTGTACTCTCTCTTTTGGGTCATGTTCGCTGATTTCTACATCTATGCTTGCACCATGGGTTGGTGGACAGATATTGTCATCTGGGGGGGATTGTGAAATGACTGAGGAATACTCATCACACGAATATGATGTTGTCATCATCGGAGCAGGTGGTGCTGGCTTACGGGCAGCAATCGAAGCAACAAGATTGGGTGCATCTGTCGCTGTCATCTGTAAATCGATGCTAGGCAAGGCACACACCGTGATGGCTGAAGGTGGAGCAGCAGCAGCTTTGGCAAACAAAGACCCTCGTGATTCGTGGGAAACGCACTTCCGAGACACGATGAAAGGTGGGAAGTATCTCAATGATTGGAGAATGGCTGAAATTCATGCAAAGGAATCTCCTGATAGGATTCGTGAACTTGAACAATGGGGTGCAATCTTTGATCGAACACCTGAGGGGTTAACCAACCAACGAAATTTCGGTGGCCACACATATCCCCGACTTGCACATATTGGAGACGCAACTGGTCTTGAACTCATTCGCACCCTCCAAGAACGCGGAATCCACACTGGAATGGAAGTGTACATGGAATATACTGTGCGCCATATCTTCACTACGGATGGAAGGGCATCTGGTTGCTTCGCTTACAATCGAGTGGATGGGGCATTACATCTATTCAAAGCCAAGACAATCATACTGGCTACTGGTGGTATCACTCGCTGCTGGGCTGTTTGCTCAGGATCATGGGAGTATACAGGCGAAGGGCATGCACTCGCATACTGGGCAGGTGCAGAAATGGGTGACATGGAATTTGTACAATTCCATCCGACTGGGATGATTTGGCCACCATCAGTCAAAGGTATTCTCGTGACAGAAGGTGTTCGAGGTGAAGGCGGTATGCTTACCAATTCGGAAGGTGAACGATTCATGTTCAATTACGTCCCAGAAATGTATCGTGACGAATTCGCTGATACAAAAGAGGAAGCCATGGATTGGGTCAATTCAATTGTTGCTGATGAAACGCCTACTGCACGACGCCCCCCTGAGTTGCTTACCAGAGATGTTGTCGCGAAGGCCATCAACTCTGAACGAGAAGCGGGGCGAGCCTCCAAACATGGTGGAGCCTATCTCAACATCTCTTGGAGACCAGAGGAACAAGTGAAGAAAAAGTTACCAGGTATGTATCATCAATTCAAGGAACTGGCGGCTGTTGACATTACCAAAGAACCGATGGAAGTTGGTCCTACTGCACATTATGTCATGGGTGGAGTCAAGGTAGACCCTGTCACTCAAGAGTCCACGGTTTCAGGCTTGTACGCTGCTGGAGAAGCGGCCACAGGTTTGCATGGTGCAAACCGGTTGGGAGGAAATTCACTCTCTGACTTGATTACCTTCGGAAAAAGAGCAGGACAATATGCAGCTGAAACATCTGCAGAAATAGATGACTTTGCTGACATTGATCAAGACGAAATTAATCGTGTGATTGCAGAGACACTTGCACCGTTATCTCGCGATGGTGGTGAAAATCCAGCGAAAGTAGTCGAGGACCTCCGAGATATGATGCAAGAGAAAGTTGGGATTATTCGACAGGGGCATCAATTAGAGGAGGCACTCAATGAACTGGAAGCATTCCGTGCACGGGAAGCAACAACCTCTCCAGGTGGCACCCGAATTTACAATCCAGGTTGGCATCAAGCATTGGAAATCGGTGCCATGATTGACATCAGTAAAATGTGCACATTGGCCGCACTTGCAAGAGAAGAGAGTCGTGGTGGTCACACTCGTTTGGATTACCCCACACCAGATTATTCACATTGGGGTAAAATCAACAGCGTCATCATGATGGATTCATCAGGAGACATGGAACTGACTCATATCAAGTATCCACCCATTCCAGACCATCTGAAAGAATTACTCGATGCAGATGACTTACATGAGGAGGAGGAATGAATATGGGTGAAGATGTAACATTCCGAGTATTCAGGGGAGAAGCCAATGAAGAAGGGACACCCTCTGGAGAGATGGTTGACTATACTGTCGAAATGGATGAGGGAATGGTTGTTCTCGATGTCATCCATAGTATTCAGGCAGAACATGCTCCTGACTTGTCTTGCCGTTGGAACTGTAAAGCAGGGAAGTGCGGTTCATGTGGTGCAGAAGTGAATGGTAAATCACGTCTCATGTGTATGACCAGAATGGAGGATATCATCGAAGAGACTCCAGAAAATACACCGATTGTAGTCAAACCGATGCAAGCGTTCCCGTTGACAAAAGATCTTGTCACCGATGTACAATGGGCGTATGACTTGAACAAAACCATCCCACCACTCAAGGGTCCAGAGGAAATGGATTGGAAATTCGATCAAAACGAAGCAGATCGTGTTCAAGAATTCCGAGCCTGCATCGAATGCATGCTTTGCGTGAATACTTGCCACGTCATGCGTGAGCACCAACTCTTCGACGAATTTGCTGGACCGAGATTCTTCGTTCGATTGGCGAACCTAGAGATGCATCCAATGGATGAAGATGATCGCCTTGCAATGATTAAGGATGATTTCGGTTTGGGATATTGTAACATTACACGATGTTGTACAGAAGTCTGTCCAGCTGGCATTAATATCACAGATAACGCCATCATTCCATTGAAGGAAAGAGTCGTGACAGAGTACTACGACCCAATCACAATCATTGCAAAGAAGGTCGGACTTCGGAAGTGATTCGAAATAAAAAAAGGGCGACTCGGGGGCAGCGAAGCCGCCCCCGAATCACCCGTGTGTCATCGTTGTTGGATCAGGTCAATTCGTTGTGAATTTAATCAAAGATGATCAACGCGAATCTTCTTCACGTTGGCCTTCTTAATCTTACCCTTACCCTTCAGCCACGCTGGTGCAGATGCTGGGGGGTCAACCATTGAGATTGAACCCGTAAACACGTGCACGCGCTTGGTTCCGCGCTCGCGTAGGTGTATGTCAGTTGCGCCACGAGTGGCTGCCTTCAAAGCCGCGCCACGAGGCTGGCGGCTTGCGAAGACCTGGCTTGTGTCTTTTCCGCCCTTCATCAGAACGAAGTATTTCTTTTCTCCCATAGAGTATCACCTCTGAAACCCACGCACTTACAAGGCACTTTAATGGTTCCGCCTAAAAAACGCACTACTGCGCCCCAATTGGGGGTTTTTTCGATTTTCCGAGTGGCGAGAAAACAGGGCTTCAGTGCCTTGATTTTCCAATTTTTATTGAAATTCAAACGTGATGTTCAACAAATTTCAGATGGAAAATCAAGATAGGGGCACAGTGCATTGATTACAAAAAATTGGTTCAAATTTCAGCGCCTGCAAGAGTCTTGGTATCTGTGACACCATCAATTTGACGAATGTGTTCAACCACAACTGCAGCGATTCCACTCAAATTTTCTGCTTCCATTTTGAGGATGAGATCATAGTCTCCAAACAGTAAGGTTGCATCAATGACAGCATCCAATTCCTTGGCCTGTTGATAGACGTCAAATTCCTTTCCTGGACTCACATTGATGAGAACATATCCAACTGCCATCTGAATCAGTTCTGTCTAAGGGGTACGGTTCTTCAAACGTTCGCAATTACTCTTCTTCTCGATATGCATCAATTTGTTCCTGAGACCAACCAGCCTCAATCAATTGTTCATCGGTCCAATCTGTAATTTCAGTCATTTCAGACAATGATGTAGGCGATAACCCCGCCATTTCCAACAAAATCTCATCACTTTCCTCTCCTGCTGTTTTGGACCATGCATCATCTGGTAGAACTTCTTCTTCAATTGGAAGGTCATCAGAGCGGTTGGAGACGAATATACCAGAGATAAGCAAGAGTAGAAGCAAGAAAAGTCCAACCACTCCAATCACAATTCCAGTCAGTGCAGAAGGAGGACCCTTTGAGGTCTCATCTGTGGTTTCATTTACTGTAGCGGACTGGTTTGCCTCGCGCGCGCGTAGGAGAATCTCACGATTGACAGACAATCCACTCTCATCTAAACAAGCGATTTGGAAGGTGTAATTGGTCTCTGAATCACCAGTAGGGGTCCATGCATGAATCCAATCTCCACCAGCATCAGGATGGAATAATTCAGAGATTACAGTGATTCCATTGGGTTCAGTCATTAGAATTGAGCACTCAGTGCCATCATTACCATCTGCATCAATAATATTGAACTTCAGAGTAGATTCTTTTCCTGAAGTTAAATCAGTCGGCATCTCTGAGAAATCCAATTGTGGTGTTGCACCTCGGAAATCAACCATCAATGGATTTGAAAATCCGTTCAAACCATCAATATCTCGTAGGTATACAATCATCTCAATGGAACCAAGAGGAAATGAATTCAGATACGAATCTAAGACCAGAATTCGGTAATATCGATTCTCTTCTCCTGTCCCTGGTGTACATGCCGCAGGTGGGACCATCTCAATCATGGTCTCGATTGGAGCATTCATTTCGTGGCCGGGTTCTGCTGAGAATTGGATTCCACCTAATTCAATTGGTCTTCCTTCAGGTATTCCAATCCAAACGTATACTCCAGTGACACCACGCGTCAAATAATCAACAGAAACACTGCCCTCACAGATGATTGGAGCCGATAATATGGGAGGCGTCAAGAAAACAGGGCGTGTCCATTCCCATGAAAGATTCGTCCAAGTCCCGTTGGTAATTGTAGCAGTGATAATGCCCTCACCTTGTTCAAGACCTGCAGGGGCTGTGACCGTCGGTGATGTTACGAGTTGAGAGCCAGAACCTGGCCACTCGATTTCGATTGAGAGTTCAAATTCAACAAACGGGTCATCCTCATCTGTAATTTGAAGATCAATTACATCGGACGCACCACTGAGATAATTCACGTTAAGGAGTTCTGCTGTTGGTGCGAGGTCAATTGGAATCAACGTACGATTTGCCCATTCAACCCCCTCGGCATAGAGACTCATTTGGATGGGCTCTAGGGACCCACCTGCAGGTGGTTGCCAATTGATTTGGTAACATGTCTGACTACCGGAAGTACTGGAAATTTGAAGTTGTGGTAAATCGATTCCATCAATTTGAATTCTTGGTGAATCAGGATGATATTGATGATCCAAATCGATGACACACGCGGTGATAATATGCTGCTGGCCTCGAATCCAACCTGAGGCATTTGGAGATAATGTGTCTGCTCCAGTCCATGGTGAAGCATCAACACCTTCGACGTGTGGACCATACCAAGTAGATGGGGCATCGACAATGGTGAAGGCATCATCCCATTGCATGCTATCTGAGAGATTTGATGCGTCGACAACAAACCAATGTAAATCAACTGAGGTCAGAGGTATATCGGCTGGTAATGTGATACTAGCAACCCACCGAGATGGTGAGGATATACTACCTGCGCTGATGTTAGCCCACGAACCATTCCACCAATCCAAACGCCATGAAAGGGTAGCAGCGACCACACCAAAATCGTCGTCAACTTGAACTTCACAAGTTACAATTCCTCCACGAGCAGCTTCAGTGGTAGAACAAATTGAACCCGTGATTTCAGGACCTTCGTTAATCTGAGTATTCAGTGTTGCTAGATTGTTATCGATGACTCGCTCTGGGTGTGAATTCGCAGGAATCCATCGAACAATGAACTCGATGTATCCAGTTCTAACCGGTGTTATATTCACAGGTAAGATTAGGCGACTTCCCTGATCATTGCCACCTGGAATTGTCATTGAAATATTGGCCAATAATATACTACCTTGACGATCTCGAACCTCAAGGTAACCTACGGCTTCAGCAGGTGCAAGATTTTCCATGAGTACCTCCAAGGTACCATTCACATCCTTGCTCAACATGACGGGGGTGCGTACATCGGAGATATTCACATCATGTAATCGATTAGAATAGGCTGCCATCTTCGGGTCACCAACCACAACACCCATCCATGATAGGAGAACGTTGGAAGCCGCATAGCATTCCGCAAGGGTGAAACCTTGAGCATAACATTCGAAGAGTTGTTCTGGATTGGAAATTGCTGATAGATAAGGTTCGTAGACATAGCCTTTGACGCCTGAAACGCCATCCTCTAGTAAATCTGCTACGAGGCTTTGTCCATAATCTGTACCTAGAGTGAATGTACGCCCCCCCGTACTCACCGCAGTTTCCGCAATGCTTCCATCAAGCCAAGTAAAATGAGGGCGTATTGGATACAACTTGAGAGTATCAAAGAAAATAGATCCATTGTATGTTCCAGAATCAAATTCAGCGACCTGGCGAATAGCAATGCTGGTCGCATTAATGTGAGGGCGGAAGCGTAGAACTCGAGATTGCCAATCATCGGAGAATGCTCGACTGTCTGACTGATTCGTGGAGAGTGATGTCCCGTTGGAATCTAAGGATTCGACCTCTAACCACCAATCGCC
Source organism: Candidatus Thalassarchaeaceae archaeon (assembly GCA_030747485.1). Lineage (GTDB taxonomy): Archaea > Thermoplasmatota > Poseidoniia > Poseidoniales > Thalassarchaeaceae > MGIIb-P. The sequence continues at coordinate 33,468 of JASLKP010000006.1, forward strand.
TTCGACCCATCCCTCTCTCATTGAATAACCATCGAGAACCCAAGCATGTTCTTGCAAATCTGATTCGATTGACCAAACCTGTTCTACAAATGCGGTTGAATTTGATGTTGTATTGAATGATGGGCAAATCCATACAATTTCATCGTGAACGTCTGCAACCTCCTCTTCACTCAATGCAGTTTCCCAAATTTGCACCTCGTCAATGACACCAGTAAAATGAGTGCTACCTGCTCGATTCACCCCAAATTTGTATAGTTCAATGCTATTGATTGTACCATTGGGAACACTTTGATTGAGAACCTCAACACCATCGATGTAGAGTGTGACATTGTCGTTTTCAAATGTCGCAACTAGGTGTTGCCATACAGTTGGATCTACGGTTCCAAAACTGTATGAATTATTGTGATATAATTCCCAATTTCCAGGATTTCCACCACTGGCCATAATCTGAAATGACTCGTCATCCCCTGCAACATCATTGACCGCAATTGCCGAAGAGTATCGGGGCTGACCAGAATGATTGGCCTGTACCCAAAGACTGACGGTGAAATCAGTAACCATATCGTCAACATCGACGCGAGCTTCATCGTCAACACCATCAAAGAAAGCACAGTTGCCCAAAACACAAGTTCGCCATTGGCTACCATTTGTTCCTGTGAAATTGAGGTGGGCTGAGCCAACAGAGTCGTTGGCAACATCGCCGCTGTTCTCATCAAATTCCCAATGATGGATGAGTTCCGATTCGCGAACGGGATGACTGCTACCACGTGTAAGAACATTTGTTGGAACGGTTTGCTTAGAGATTCCGGGGCCTTCCCATTTGAGTTCTAACCCTGCATAACCACCATGCTCAAAGAACTCTGTTCGCAACTCGTGCTCACCAGTTTCAAGCCATACTATTCCTGACTGCTCCTGCATGGAGTGGTGTCCTTGATTATCTACAATTTCAACATCATCAATCCAAAGTTTGGACCCATCATCACTGCGCAAATAGAATGTCCAATTCCCAGTTGTTGGAATATGAATTACGCCCGTATGCCTAGCGCTCCAATATTCAAGGAAGCGACTGTCTAATCCAGTCCAAGCATGCTGTGTTGATGGCCAGTCGATGTTTGGTTCATGTCGAACGAAATCCGGTGTTCGTCCTGATAAGTTAACCATGGTACTAACATTGTATGTCACACCATTGTTATCGAAGTATTCAGCCAACAATCCATTGGTAGTGGATGCATCGTTAGCACCACATGGGGCATCCTCAAGTCGGCCCTCCATAGCAGCATTCCCATTTCTCTTGGTCTCTGTCTGCCGGGCCCACCACCATTGTTCACCTGGAGACAGTGAAGGACCTACGCCGTCCCAATATCTTGAGCCAGTTGACCATGAACCATCCGATGTATCATATCCTGAATTTGACAATTCATTGTTCGCCCAAACCCCATCGTTACTACCCCAAGAGGTGTACATCGAGACATTCTCCATGTCGGTGACGAATGTATTGTTTTGATTGAAATGTATAGGGAAGCCCATGCTTGAAATGGTCGCATCAGTCGTGTAGAGGAGATCATTCCACCACTTGTAACCTGAACCATTTCGATTTGTTGCCAAATCCAACACGGTTAGTCCATGTTGTCCAAAACTATTGTTGGTCTTTTCAATGAGATTTAGTGCGGTATCCAAATCATAACCAGTCAATCGAGTGACAAGATAGTAGCCTTGTTCTAATCGGTTAAATTCACTCATCTCATTTCCAGCGGCTAAACCATAGTTTGAGGTTGCATACCAATCTGCATGAATGCTACTGGCAAATGGACCACCTATCAATGCAATTTCAGAATCAAAAGAGGCCCGAGAGTTGGTCCCACCATTCACTCGGAGAGGTACGCCTTTCGTCGTCACCAGAACATTGAGTTCAGTGAGATTTCGATTCTGAATCATTTCTTGAATTGGTGTAACGAAGAATGTGTCGAATTGATCATTGTTGATTGTCTCCCCCGTAGGAGTGCTCTCATTGGTCAATAAGAAGATCCGTTCAGAAGGGATGCCTCTAGCATCTGCAAATGCATATCCAATGACTCTGCTGACTTCACTTTCGTTATTGATAATAATCGCGACATCACTGTAATCTGCCATCGACATATGATTGAATGGAGTCGAAACTGCAACGTCTCTAAACGGTGTTTCATTCCAAGAATCAACATGCACCCCTCCTTCGGAGGGAAGGTTCTCAATCGCTTGAATCGGAGTGAAAGATGCCCAAGATTGCAGCAAAATTAGCAAGACCAGAGCATAGGCCTGACGGGAACGCACGGCTTCGCACGCCCTACATCGACATTTCACGGTGTCGGGCAGATGTCAACGGCACCTATGGTGCCGAGTCAAACAATCCGGACCTCTTCGACGATTGACATAAAGCCCACCGGCCCCTCTCGCGAAAATATGGCCGACGTTATCATTGCACGAGAATGCCGCCATTCTCGATTGCGAGTCATTGCTGGTGACTTGACAAAATATGAAGCCGATATCAGTGTGACAACGGCCAATAATCGCCTTGCTGGCCGAGAAGGTCTGGACGCAAAGATGCATGCGGCTGCAGGAGAAGAACTTCGAGAAGCTTGCATGGAGATTGCAAAGGAACAGCGAGCACAGAATTTGCAACCATGTCCTGTTGGAAATGCAGTGACTACCCCTGGATTCAATTTACCATGTAAACACTTGATTCATGTTGTTGGACCTGATTGCCGTAGACCCAGTCAAGATGAAGGCCGTCGAGAGATGATTGCCGATGCTTATGCCGCTCTGTTTGAACAGGTCAAGGCCATCGGAGGTGCAGAAACAATGGTCTGCCCACCCATTTCAATGGGCATTTTTGCATATCCTAATCGCGAAGGTGCTCGTATGACAATGGAAATAGTTCTCGGATGGTTGGATGGTGAAGAAGAACCTGGAATTCAGGACTTTGTTCTACTCGTCAACGATGAAAACTTCGTGAAGAATCTCAAGACCGTTTACCGTGAATCAGAAGACCAATTTCCAGGTACTGATTGTACGCGAGAATATCGCAAGCGTCGGTTCTGAACAAGCGCACGTGATCTAGCGGTTATGATGTATGGTTCCCAACCATGCCACCCGAGTTCAAATCTCGGCGTGCGCACCTGTGCATTCACCACAATCAGTCATCATCAATTGAACAATTCGGTCAATACGTCGGACGATTGAGTTGACGTTGTATGGCCTCTTCCATTGATAGCCGACCTACCGCAACAGCCTGTGCAAGTCTTTGCGAAATGGTGACGCGCCCACCAGAATAGCGACGGCTAAGTCGTTGTATTTCTTTGATTTCACCAGGGGTCGGATTCACAGGTAGTTTACCATGAATGGGGTGGCCCTCTAACTGTGCAATTCTTGCTGCTGAAGCATGATGTTGATGTCTAGGCAGCCCAGCAGACGTTCTTCTTTCATCAACCCGTTCAACTGTCAAGCCACGTACCAAACAAATATTGGCTAATCGATTTGAAATGGTTCGAGAACCATCACCAATTCGAACAGTCATGTCAACGTGTTCGATTTCTGCGGTTAACGAACAAATGTAATCTACAGTCATGTCAACTGATTCGACTTGAGTCGTGCCCAGAACACGGCCATCGCCGACCCATGCTAGGCCAGGTCGTGGACCGGGATCGACGCCGAAGGTAAGGTTTCGAACTGCTCCGATTTTTGCGACCGCACGCAAGGCCCGATCAACAGAGGATTCAATCGACTCAAGAGTGGCACCAATGCCCAACGGGTCCGCTGCTGCTGCGACTTCTTCATGAGTGGCCAACCATACGCGAGTAGACGGTGGGAGATCTGCGTTCTGATTCAGATGCGTACAACGTACATTTCGCTGCTTCAAGCAAGCCAACAAGCGATATGCCAGACGGAAATCTCCTGTTCGAACAACTACCTTACCCACGTTACTCGGTAACCATGAGGATAGTCAAACCTTCGCCTTTCATGGGTTGGAACATCTCAATTCACTAGATGAATGGGTATCACTATTGGACTTCCAACCGCGACAGTCTTAGCGAAAGGGATGCGCGCATCTTGCGTGGCCTCATCATACGAGAGAGAATTGCGGGCGGTTCTCGCAGGTTCTCCACGTGGAGTTCGTGCTGTCACGCGCTCTTGCACTGAATTGCAACGCGCGCGTGCAATGCAAGTTGTTGAACGCCCATTTTTGGTCGTGCGCGCAGCAGGTAGTGGAATGGATGGAAGTGGTGATCTTCTGGCATTGCGTGGAGACATTTGCTTCCCAATCGAAGTCAAAACAAGAGCCGATCGGAAAGTCTACCTTTCAGGTCAGATGCTTGAACAATATGAGGCGATGAAAGATATTGGCGAAAAGTGTGGGCTGATGCCCTTGTATGCACATCGTTTGAAAGGAGTGAGAGGAGATTCATGGAGAATCTTTAGAATCGAAACGACCACACTTACTGGACCACTAGCTGCACTTGCAAGAAGAATACCTGCATTGCCACTTACCAGAACTGGGAAACCACATTTGGATTGGGATCAGGGACTTCCATTACACCAATTCCTAGGAGTCGTTTGTAGGAAATCTGAGGATAGTGGACTTTCACGTTTGGTGCAAGACGCATTGTCTACGCCGATTCCTGAAACTGAAAGGAAATCGGTTGTTGTCCAGCACGAACCATTGCCTGCATGGATGGATCGATTCAAAGTCTGATTAGACATCTTCGCCTGATAGGTTGGTTTCGATTCGCTCAATGGCAACGGCCTGACGTCCAATATCACGAGCAACTCGCTTGAAATCGGCTTGCTCAAGCATCCTACGAATTGCGTCTCGATCCCGTAGTAATGTGTTGACTCGCCGTTGCGTTCGACGGGTCTCCTCGGAATCGGCCATGACCGTCGCAGAGGGTCGTCTGACTTCAGCACTCCCCCCTATCCTTCAAGAGGAACCGCCTTGAGGGGAGGGGGTGAGCGATGCACGACGAGCCCGTGATCGGAGAGGATTCATCCTACTGTTCATCAGTGGATTCCTAGCCATTCAATTCCATTGGGGCTTCGCAATTCTGGGAATTTGGATCATCATATTGAGACAACTTGAGGAAAGGGGCGTATTGGATCGATGGGATGCGACGAGGGTACTCGGTGGAATCCTAATGATTCGAACAAAACGCGGGCAGGTTGCATTGGAAAAATTAGCCAAACCTAGGAAATTTTGGAGATATTTTGGTGAACTATCTCTGTGGACGTGTTATCTCTCGATGTTTCTCATTACTGCCATGATGATTCTCATCATTGTTTCAGCAATCATCAATGGTGTTCCAAATAGTGACACACCTCCAAGTCAAATGGTTTTGATTCCTGGCGTGAATCCAATCATTCCATTTTGGTGGCCTGCTCTTGCGATTATTGGCGCTCTTGTAATACATGAATACGGACATGCCCTACAGGCAAGAGCACATGGAATGAGAGTGCGTTCCTTTGGTCTCTTACTACTCGGCCCATTGCCATTGGGGGCTTTTGCAGAACCTGAGGCTGAGGAACTGTTCAAAGCACCACGTCGAGAAAGAGTACGAATGTTTGCTGCTGGCCCATCAGTGAACCTGTACACAGCGTTGTTGACTTGGTTAATCATTGGAGCACTAGCGACTCAATTCGCAGCCATTGATTCTGGCGTTCATGCATCGGGAATTGTTGAAGGCGCACCAGCAGATGAAGCCGGATTGGAACCATGGGAAATCATCACCCATTTCAATGGGGTTGAAATCGAAACAGCAACAGATCTCAGAGACGAAATTGAACAATATGATGCTGGAGATGATGTAGAATTAACCGTTCTTGGGGCAATCGAAGATGACGGGACAAGAACGCAACGAGAATTCAACATTACACTCGCTGATCGATACCAGTATTACCTCGATGAAAATCTAAGCGCTGCAGAAATCGAATCCTATGGAATTGAACCAGGTGATGCATTCCTAGGCGTTTCAGGAATGTCAGGAGGGACGGTTGGAATCGACCGAATTGCTGGTCCATTGTCGATTCATTACGATCAACCATGGTATATCGATGGAATTGCAATTGCTGTACATCCACTGACATTAATCGGAATCCCAATACAATTTGATGGTCAAATTATGGGATCCCAAGAAATGGAATATCTAGAAGCTGATGGCATGATTGGAGAGTTACTTGGAAAGAAAATTATCCTCGCTTTGATGACTGGATTATTTTGGTTTGTTTGGATGAACATTGCATTAGGTTTTGCAAACCTGATTCCAATCATTCCATTCGATGGCGGTCATCTGATGAAAGACCTGATACATTCGATTGCTGAGAAACTCAATCGATTGACAAAAAATCCACACCCATTGAAGGTAGACCCCATTGTGAGAAGGATTTCATCAGTGACCAGTATGTTCCTATTCATCGCCTTGGCGATGATTATTTTTGGACAGTACGTCTAGATTCATTCCTCTTCTTGAAGAGGGGGCATGAGTGCCTCTATTCGTGCTTGATCTACTTCTGGTGCTGTCGCCATTGCTTTGTTTGCAACACGCTCCCAGATTGCTGGAATTGCGAGCAATATGATGGCAGTGAAAATGAGTTTCGTCCAAGATGCATTTGGCACTTGATCGCTATTGTTGGACAAACCCAACTTGACTGCACCCACCCATGGAATCTCTCCACCAGCAACGCCAACAATCCAATCGTCTCGAACTGCAGTCACTGGCAAACCAGTCTCTTCATCGATTAGACCTTGGCGAGGAGCAAAGTGATTGCCCGAATATCCTATTGCAGCGTATTGGTCAACATTACAACCATTTGTGACGACATTGTCACCCGTTGTAAGATAGCCCGCATGACCTGGATCCCAATCAGTAATCTGTAACGATGAGCCGTTTTTACAAGTATAATCAATTGTGACTGTAATCTCTTCTACATCAAAAACATCTGTTCCAGGTACTGTCCAAGTGAGGACACAAGTACCTGCTGTTCCATCTTCATCAATTGAAATTGGGTCCCAACTACCATCAGTTCCATCACAAGGATTCTCAGAATTACGGTCGATTGGTGTCACAGTATCTTCTGCAACCGCTTGAAGAATTGCGCGATGAATAACAGGGGTGGTACTGCCCCCATTCTTGGCATAAATAATCACATCTCCTGCCATTCCATGTGTCTCATAACCTTCAGCGGAATTACCTGGCTGCACCGCTTCTGCAAAAGTCACTACAGATTTTTTATCTGTAGACATCACGAGTACAAGATCTCCCGGATCAATGGCTCCAACATTTCCGTTATCTTCATGCATCATTGAACCTGACTCAATGACAACCATCGGAGGCCATGATCCAGTCATCAAAACCAATGTAGCAATGAGTGTCGAGATTAGACCTCCTGCCAAGATGGCTTCGCGAACCCACGTCCACGACTCGCCCATTAGGATTCACTCCTCTTCTTCGGGTAACTCAGGCCGCACGCCAGATGCAGGGAATGTTGCCCAGAAGACGAAAATCGAAGTGAGCAATACGAACCATCCAGAAAGATCATCAAAATACGGAGCCGGATATGAATCGATTCGAGTATCATTCAACCATTCCCAAATGTTGAGTGTGTTTGTTCGTTCTCCAGCAGCATTTCGTACCAAACCAAAAGACATGTTGAACAATTGAAGAACAGAGGTGATTAAGCTTAGAATCCCAATCGTCCGATTGATAATAGTACTGCGCAATATATCGATTGTAATCCAACGAGATAGACGTGAATCATCAGTTCCCCACCAATCGATTAGAAGGTCTTCGGCCACTTTCTGTGCAGCCTCAGTTGGAACATCTCTTGCTCTGACCAATCCCTGTTCAATATAGTGCGACTTGAGGCGTGCTGTCCAGACACTGCCAAGCAATGCTGCGGCTTCCTCCGATTCTTTTCGCTGGCGACCCAAATCTGCACGTGAGGTTGTTCTCAGAGTGTCCATCAAAATTGACCATTGTCCATGATAGTGGATGTATTCTGGTGCTGCGAATACGAGTATTGTCACCCCAACGAGTAAGCCAATCCATGTCCAACTTACAATGTTTACATAATTCGGATCGGATGCACCATTCAAGAAAAAGAAGAAAATAATGGACCACATTAACATGCAGAACCCAAGCATTGTCAGAGAGCCCAAGATGACCAAATGTCGGTTCCTCTGACCCTCCCACCATCGTGAAACTGGTCCAAGAAAACCTGTTTTTGATTGACGTGATTTTTTCCCTGCTGCCATAGCAATCCCAAACCGCGGAACATCACTTGGATGTTGAGGGTTCGCCTTCTTCGATTAATGACAGGGTCGGAATAGGTTGATATCAGGTATTGCCGGGTGTCGGCGTAGCCGACAGGCGCACGTGAGGGGGAAATATGCGGAAAATAGCGATTCTACTCCTTGCAACCCTGCTTTTCTCCTATACTCTGCCATTTGCTTCGGCCGTCACCGAAACACAGTACTCTGACGGTACGACTACCTTCACCCATGTCTTCAGTCAATCTGGAGATGCGGCAACACCTGGGGTAACATTGCCATATGGTGCAAATGTAGAAGATGTGGAATTTGTAATCGAAGGTGAAGCATCACAGCAGAATTGGATTAACCTCTCTGTCGATAGGGACTTCAATGGTCCAGGAACCACGAATACAAACTTCAATCCAACTTGGTTTAACGGTGGCTATCGAACAAACCTCGCTTCGGAAAATGATGAATTGCAACTCAATACTCAAGAGACCACTTCGTATTGGTCATTGACATCCAGCAATGATGTGGCCAGTAGTTCAGGAGGAGTTCTCAACACCACTGGCGGCCATTTCTCGATGTCTGAGAATGGAATGATGGGAATCACGACAGAACGAACGGAAACATTGACTGGAGGGAATTGGAATTATGTCGGACCAGTCATCAAGCAATATGATGAAATCCATGTCACCAAATGGACATCTACAAGCCTTTACAATACACCCTCTATGTATCGATACAACGCAACAACTGGAACATATATTGGAATCACGAACTTGAATATCGGATCGTGCACATCTTCTGCTTCGGCATATGTCTATGATGTAACAAGTGACGGAAATGGCACCGTTTGGATGGTGTCATATTCCTATCGATACATCTCTCGTTGGACATATAATCCGACTGCAAATCCACCAACCTATACCTGCCAGCAGAGTTGGTCGGTACCAACCTCTGGTTCCACGCGATACCCATACGGGATTGCCTTTGATCCAACAGATAATGAAATGTATTTCCTAACAGGAACATATCAAAGTCCATCATATATCGTCGAGTTGTGGAAGGTGAATCGTTCATCACCTACCACATCTCAGGCTAGTTGGACTCTTGGGACGATTCAGAGTGGCCACGGAATACCATCTGGACTAGACGTCCAAATGCCTCGAATAACCTACAATGTCTTTTGCTCATCTTCCACTACAATATCAACAAATTGCAAAGCAAGATCTTACCTGAGTGTATACCATACCACTGGAACGTGGCCAGAACATCAAGGCGACATTCTCTACGATATGCCAATTTATGGTCTTGAACGAATAGATGATGAACTCGCTTTCACTTGTTATTATTCTTCAGTCTGTCCATCGGGCCAAACTCGGAAAGTGAATATCATAGGCACTAGTACTCCGTCATGGACTGGTACGCCCAGTAGCACTGCAGCAATCATTACATCTAGCGTGAAAACACTGTCTAGTCCAGTCACCCAAGTCAAGTTAGGGGCTGCTGTGACTTGGGAACCCACTGGGACATCAGTTGATTTCATGGTTACAAATGATGGGGGCACCACTTGGAAGAGAGCAACCACAGGAAATACTGTGACTTTTGCCAATGGAGGTACTCAAATTGCTTGGAAGGCTTGGCTCAATGGTACCACTACCGACGCTCCCATTCTAGATTCTGTAGGACTATCCTACACTGCGTCCTATTCCCCAACTGGTCAAGTTCGGATGTATTATTATGCCTTCCAAACAGGCAATACGATGCCTGTGGCGTCAACGATTTGGTGGAATGCGTCAACACCAGGTGGTAGTTCACTTGATTTCTATTGGTACACTGGTTCATCAGCTTGTAACGGGAAAACGCATAATATTGCTAGTTCTGGATCTACGGTAACGTTCTCTGGAACAACAAGTTATCTCACCCTCTGCATTGATTTCGATGCTGGAACAAATAACGAATACACGCCAACACTTTACGATTTTAATGTTGTAACTTACACCAATGCTCCGCAAAATGTCAAACTCGACATTGGAGATGACAACACATTCGAATGGAGTCATACAGGAAACCTTCTGAGTCGAATAACTGTCTCAAACAGTGAAATGATTGACAGTTTCAACGATTTGGTGCCACAAACGGGTACTGGAACCATTGTGATTCCAATCAATCTGCACTCCGGTTCTGCAGGAAAAGTGAACATCCTATCAATGAGTATTGAGTATACAATGGTGACTGTAAATCTCGATTTGCAATATGATGAGAACATGGTATTGCACGAACGTTCAGAACCATATGAAATCATCACAAGGCATGTGATTGGTGACAACTCATTGAGTATCACAAATGCCGAATTAACCTTCCTTGCATCCCCTAGTTCAGATGCTCCGAAACTATCATGGACAAATGATGGAACATTAGTGGATGATGATCCTGAAGATTGGATTATTCCTGATCAAAGTACAACATGGACATCTACAACAAACGGAATCTTTGAGATTCATTGGATGTTCAGAGTCACCGATGATTTCCCAGAACAGAATAATGTTGGTTTCCGAGTGAGTTGTACTGATGACAATGGTTTCACTCCTGAAACACTGGCAACAGTTTCTACTGGAATTTATGTCAACCAATCCTATGGATTGGGATGGTTAAATTTGCATGATGTCGAAGGAGAAGTAACTGAGAATGATGTACAAGATGGACATTGGATTGTTGCCGGAGAAACGGTGCACTTCCAAGGACAAATTTGGTTCTCAGGAACACAAGATGCCCCACTGAATTCTGTCTTTGATGTTAGAGTCGTGAGAAAAGACAGCCAGGGTGATTTTACTGCCGCGTCGTGGAAGGATACCTCGAATGCAAATGGTTCCTTCTTCATCTCTGTCGAAATTCCTTCTATGGATATTCCCGATGGAGTAACATTTGAAATTCAAATCTACAATGAACGTGACCCTACAAAGGTCCTAGCGACTGAAAATTCGTGGCGACGAACGGTTCGGGTGGACAATTCACCGCCAGCAATCAGTGCTAATTGGCCTGCTGATGATGATTACGAAGCCTCGAGTGAAGCACAGCAAATTGCCATCACCATTGATGACGCTATTGGGCAGCCAACGAATCTAACGCTGCACTATTGGGTTGAAGCGGATCATGATACAAATCGAAATGGTGTCGCTGATGAAGAAGAATACGTGAATCAAACGTTAACAAATGTCACTGAAGATGCTGAGAAGGTGTTCTTTGGTATCATTGATGACTCAAGGAATCCAAACATGGCTCGTGTTTCCTACTATGTGTCTGGAACGGATGTCGCTGGAAATCAATTGGTATCACCAGATGGTCCAGGGTTTGGATATGATCTCGCCACTTATCGTACTCGAAAAGATATGGCATCCGTATTCACTGGTCTTGACTGGGTTGGCCACTCAGATGGGAATGATGTATTCAGTGGTACTGAACAATCAATCTCTGTAGGATTGGTAGATGCAAATGGAATTATCGATTTTGAATACATTGCACTCATCTTTGATTTTGAAGGGCCAGACCCTGAAAGAGATCAGCAGCGAATGTGGTACGATGGAAGAGAAGATTCGTGGTTCTACGATGAAGCATATCTTGAATTATTATCGAGCAGTTCAACGACTGTTACAACCAACAACTCTGGACTCCCATGGATTTTCATTGACTTTGATTTCAAGTTCTCATGGGATTGGCCAGATGAAGACATTTCTGATTTGGCCTTAGAATACAAGGAACTTGGTTCACCGACTCCAACTAGAATCGAATTTAGCGAACATACATTCAGTGTAGAGAACGATTTGGTGTTGAATGCGAATTCATACTCTGTTGAAGATGTGGCTGAACCAAGAGTTGGGCCACTTGACGATGCGACACCCGTCAGACCTGACGACAGACTCCGATGGTCAGGTCATGTCGTTTACGAAGATAGCAATGTGCCAGCACCCAATGATTTGGGAATTACTGTTGAAGTCTTTGATGGCGTTCAATACTGGTCAGATGGAAGCCTTGCAGATGATGGTAGCTTCAGTATTGAAGTTCCATTGTCTGCAGCCACCTCATTGCAGAGTGCCGAAAGTCGAACATTCCTCACAGGCGTGCGAAATGTGCCTGGTCGTGGAGAAGACATGACCAGAGATACTGTTGCAACCACCTTGCAATTACAGGTGGATCACACACCCCCACGTGTTCATCATCGAATGGAACCAATCGATGTAATCGACATCTCTACAGACAGCGATTTGACCTCTGTCCCTGTCAGGTTTGTCGGTTGGGAAGAATGTCTGTTAGCAGACGAAAATGACCGTTGTGCAGCCTTTGGACAAAGTCCACAATGGGTGAACTGGGTCATGCGTGACGATGTTCGAACAATTGCAGCTGGACAATCGCCTCTTGCCATGCAAGTACTCGATGGAAGTATCGAATGGATTGGAGAAGTAGACCTAACCAGTGATGGTGTCGTTACGCCTCGTTCTGGCTATCGTGTTGGGTTCTGGATTACTGGGCACGACGCAGCAGGAAATGAATTCCCAATGACTGCAAATACAGAGAGCGACCCTGTGCGTGAACGCACTGAAGATGATGGTGACTTCGATCTCGCTTGGGTGAGATTAGGAGCAACTGTACCAGAATTAATTGTGCAAAGTGTGACACTTGAGGAAGACACAGTTAGTGAAGGTTCAGAGATTAAGGTCGTTGCAATCATTGCCAATGTTGGAGGCGTGAATGCCTCATCATTTACAGTGAAGTTCTTCGCTGGAGACAAAGAGATTACCACGGAGAGAATCGCAGGACTACCTGAGGATACTGATCATCGGATTGAAACCACCTGGAAAGCCAAAAAAGGTGTTGACAGAATTACTGTAATCGTTGATGCTGACAATGAAGTTGTCGAAGTTGATGAAGAAGGGAACAGCATGTCAGTGGGTATTTCGGTTGAATATTCATGGGGAATGGGCTGGATTGATAGTTGGCGAAAGAATCCACTCACTGTGATTGGAGTCATTTTCGCATTCATCTTGTTACCAGTCATTGCAGTAATTACCTGGAAGACATCATTGTCTGGTGCTCAGGACCTCTATGCTGAGGAACTACACTACGAAGACGAAGATGACGACGAATGGGAATACGAAGACGAAGATGACGATGGATGGGAGTGATTCCCCCCGAACGGCGGATTCAATACCCACGCACGCACGCATGCGCGTACGAGGGGGGAATTTGAATGGCTGGATTTGATACACTTTGTGACCCTCTTCGCAATTATCTAGAGAAACAACATTGGGAACCCACTCCCATCCAAAATGTTGCAATTGAACCACTCCTTTCTGGAGATGACCGCCTATTGATTGCACCCACTGGATCGGGAAAAACAGAAGCTGCAATTCTACCGATTATGAGTCGAATATTCACCCACGGGTGGGGTCCAATGTCAGTCCTCTATGTTACACCTCTAAGGGCATTGAATAGAGACATCAACCGACGATTGGAAGAATGGTCATTATTGGCTGGAATCTCAATTGGTTTACGCCATGGAGATACGTCTCAAGCAGAGAGGAATAGGCAATCAAAGAATCCACCGGATTTACTGGTCACAACACCAGAGACTCTGCAAATCATGTTGACAGGTAAGAGACTGCGAGAACATCTGAAGAATGTTCGAGTTGTCATCGTTGACGAAGTTCACGAATTGGCCGCTTCCGAAAGAGGAGGACAATTACTGGTAGGGTTGTCTCGAGTGGAAGAACTTGCTCGGAGACGGATTCAGCGAGTCGGACTCTCTGCAACAGTTGGAAACCCAACCGAAGTTGCACATTGGCTCTCACCAAATGCAGGAAAGCCAATCATCGCACCGGCACCACGTTCCACAGAGATCCGAATTACATGTTCACAACCTGAAGATTCAGATGTAGCAATCGCATTGGATTACAATACTTCACCTAAAGCAATGGCATCACTTCGAATGCTTGCGGGTCGTCTGAAAGATGATGCGCCTGCACTCATCTTTGTCAACAGTAGAAACGCTGCAGAAACCGTTGCATCTAGACTGAAGACATTTGATGAAACATTGGATATTGGAGTACATCATGGTTCGTTATCCAGTGATTTACGTGAAGAAATGGAGAATAGACTCCAGAGTGGTGATATCCATGCATTGGTCTGTACAAGTAGTTTAGAATTAGGCATCGATGTAGGTGCCATCAGACATGTACACCAAATTCAATCCCCAAGAGCTGTCGATCGTTTGCTACAAAGAGTTGGGCGAGCAGATCACGTCCTAGGGGGTACTGGTCGTGGAGATCTTGTTGCATGGGAAGTTGATGATATTGCTGAAGCTGCAGTCATTGCAAGGCGTGCAGTACAAGGAGAAATTGAAGGCGTCAGATGGAGGACAATGCCACGTACCGTCGCTGCGAATCAAATGGTGATGATGACATTAGCAGAAGGCATCACGCCGTTATCAGCAACGACTACACTATTGCAGCGCACTTCCATTTTCTCTGAATGGTGTCACGATGACACGTTGGCACTTGCAAGAATTCTAGCAGATCGATGGTTGATTCGTTTGGTTGAAAACCCAAGCGAATCGGATCCACTAGAATGGGCTCCTTCACTTTGGAGAGCACTTGCAGTGGGACTTGCAATTCCAGCAGAAAGACCGAAACCGATGGATATTGAGGCAACTGAAGATTCTGAATTAAATCGATGGAGGAAAGAAATTCGCTCAAGATTGCCACAACATCTCAAGGAGGGTTGGACGTCTGCAAGTTCTCGTTCACGTCAATACATGCTTTCTCACCTTTCGATGATTCCTGATGAGCAACGATACACTGTCAGAGATGCCGTCACTAGGAAGGGCATCGGTTCAGTCGACGAGGCTTTCGTCCTCTCATTGGATGATTCTGGTCAGGAGACTGATGGAGCACCTCGACGTTTCGTCATGGTCGGACGTACGTGGGAGATTGTTGAAGCCAACCCTGAGAAATCCGAATTATTGGTTTCACCAGCCAGAGTGAGTGGTCCTGTGCCCATTTGGAGTGGCGAATTGCCTCCAGTTCCGGCTGAAATTGCACGTGAAGTTGGAGCCCTTCGTCGTAGAATTAGGGGCCTCGCCAGTGGAATCCAAGAGGAGGAGATGGAGGGTGCCGAGAGACTCGATTGGATTGGTGGAGCGATGCCAGATGTCGACATAGAGGACTACCCCCTTGCTCCAGATGCAATGGACATTCTCATGAATACCATTAGCGAGCATGTAGATGCTACCTCAAATCTACCTGATGAACGACATCTAGATATTGAAACAAGAAAAGATGCAATCGTAGTAAATTCATGTCATGGAAGCAGGATAAATGAAACCTTAGCACACTTCCTACAAGCGATGGCGTCGACAATTGAAGGAAAGATGGGGCGGGTCATTGTCGACCCATACAGAATCAGTTTACAGGTGCCGGGATTACGTGCATCACATGTCATTGATTGGCTCACTGAAACCCAACCTGAAGGGCTACTCAGTATCATGAGAGTTACAATTCCTAAAGGTCGTCAATTACGTTGGAGGTTGGTACAAGTTTGCAAGGTATTTGGAGTACTTCGTTCAGGCATAGATCCTCGCAAGGTCAATCTCGCAGGAATTGCGAATCGATACAAGGGGACCCCACTGATGGATGATGCATTGGACAAACTGTTCAGTGAGCGAATGGATATTGATGGAACTGTTGATTTGTTACGAGCAATTCAAGATGGGATTGTGAAAGTAGAACACCGTAGCCCTGGACCACTTGGTTTATCTCCACGTTCTGAACGAGATATGCAACTACCTGAATGGTCGAATATCGAAGTTCGTGAACGACTTGAAGGACGCTTGATGAATGAGCGGGCGATTACAATTTGTTTACGTTGTAAAGCCTCGACTCGATTCCGAGTTGCACGTTATCCAGAAATTGATGCAAAGTGTACAATATGCAATGCCACAATGCGAGCAGTTGCTCGTGAAGCACAGGCTGAGGACTTGAAAAAATGGGTCAAGACTGACGATGATGATAAGATTCGTAATCGAATGATGCGTAACGCAGAGATGGTACAGAACAGAGGAATTGATGCAATTCTCTGCCTCATGGCACGTGGAGTTGGTGAGGACACTGCAACTCGAATTTTACGAACAAATCCAATCGGTGGTACGAGGGACTCATTGCTAAAATCAATCCATGATGCTGAAATCCAGTATGCACGTACACGGCGCTTTTGGGGTTAGTAATCATCATGAACGGGGATGCAAACGCATGTCTATGTGGTTTGGTCTGACCGGTCGGAATGCATCTGGAAAAACGACTGTTGTCGAATGGTTTGTCTCCAATGGATTTACCGCAACCTCTTGTTCAGATTCAATTCGAAATTGGTTGCGCGAGCAGCAAACCGAAATCACTCGAGAAAATCTAATCCAAGGGGGACGGACACTACGTTCAGAAGGTGGCCCAGGTATTCTTGCTGAAATGCTGAGAGATGAACATGCAGATGTAAGCAATCTCGTCATTGATTCAATTAGAACACCTGCTGAGGTCGAGGCGCTCCGTCAGAGACCGGATTTTCGTCTCATTGAAATCAGAGCAAGTTTGGAAGGGCGATGGAATCGATTACTAGCACGCGGAAGACCGGGTGATCCCGAACATTACGAGAAATTTGTCGAGCAAGAAGAAGCGGAATTGATTGCAGCGGATGAAAGTGGACAAGCACTGAAAGCAACTGCTGAAATGGCTGATGTTGTCATCAACAATGATGGAAATCTGGATGAATTAATCGCCGCTCTTGAGGCGTTGATTACACCTGGCGGACAGTAATGCCCGCCTCACTCATCATCTTCATCGATGTGTCGAAGTCAGAATGCCATCGCTCAGGTATTTCACTGTCTGATGGATATACAACCTCAGTCACACCTGCTTGGATGAGCGAGCGGGCACAACGTGTACATGGAGGCCATGTCACGTATGCAGTACTGTCTTTGAGAGAAAGACCAATGCGAGCGGCGTGCATAATCGCATTCTCTTCAGCATGACAAATGAGAGGGTACTTTTGCTCACGGTCTGACAACCTCTCCGGATCATCATCAATACCTCGAGGAAATCCATTGAATCCAGTACTACGAATTTCACGATCTTCGCCTACAACGACGCAACCCACCTTGGTGGAGGGGTCTTTGGACCAAGTGGAAATGTGGTCAGCGAGAGCCAAGAATCGACGGTCCCACTTCTCGCTCATCTTCTCACCCTTCCTTCGCTACCTGACCATTCCTTTGAGGTTTCTCACGCGATGGGGTCAGTCCCATCCTCACCTTGGATTGGAATGAGTGTGTTCATTGCATCTAACGAATCCTCTTTTACAATTTTCAAAATGTCACCGATAAGATACAAACTGCCAATACAAAGTAAGGGAACTGGTGTACTGGAATCCAACTTGAGAATCTGATTGTGAGCTTCAATAAATGCATCTTTAGAATCCTCTACAGTTCTAAGATTGATCTGGAGACCGTGTTCTGCAATCGCTTCTGCCAATTCATTACTATCCACTGGTGCTCGGCGTCCTTGACTGGGTTGAGTGACAAAAATATGTTCGATTCGACCATCTACAATCATTTCAGCCAATGGATGCAAGAAATCATGCATTTCGTTCTGTTGAGTACATCCAATTAGAATCGCGCCAGGCATGGGGCTCTCATCTCTTGATTTTTGGAGTCTAATTTGTTCACATGTACGAGCCATTCCACTAGGATTGTGTGCTGCATCGAGTAATATTGGTACCCCTTCATAATCCAACCATTGCATTCGTCCAGGCCAATGCGTATGGTTAACCGCCAATTCAATCGCTTCGTAAACAGAGTACTCATTCATTGCCATAGCAGCGGTTCTAGCTAACATTGCTGCCTCCTTCTTGTATGGAATCCATCCATCAAAATCTACCACTGGTGGCAATGGTCGGAATGGTTGATTGGATTCTGCAAAGCGAATTGCAACGGAGCGATCTGCCCGCCACCACCACGCATTGTTATGGTCACGAACGGCAGACTCAATGACGCTACGAGCTTCTGCATCGTATGTCCACGATGCGATAAACGGACGACCCTGCCGAACAATGGCAACTTTTTCACCTGCGATTTCAGCCAATGTGTTTCCAAGATACTCTGTGTGTTCCAATGCTAATTCGGTAAGGATGGTGCAATCTGCATCTACCAATCGAGTTGCATCTAAACGACCCCCCAAACCAGTTTCAATAATTGCTCTCTCGACACCTAGCGATGAGAACGCTAGCATGGCAACCAAGAATGTCGCCTCATAGTAGGTAGGAGTGGTTTTTGGAGATTGGGATGATACTTGGATAATTTTGGAAAGACAATCATCGAATAATTCGTCACTAATCGGAACGCCATCAACTCGGACACGCTCGTTCTCACTACAAAGATGAGGTGAGGAAAATAATCCTGTACAGGTTCCTGTCAACGTGAATGCATTGGCTAAGATTGCACAACAGGAACCCTTGCCGTTACTGCCAGCGACATGAACCGAAGGGAAATTCTGTTGGGGCATCTTGAGACGCGCCAAGAGAGTTGCTGTTCTCTCTAATCCGGGCTGCATACCCATTTCTTTCAGTGAAGCAAGCCACGCTCTAGGTTCACCTGACATCCGTACGCCCCGAACCGCGGTGAACGGTCGCCTTGAAATGGGCTTTGAGAGTCCCACGAGCCATGTCGGGGGAAGGATTCGCCGCGAAACGGCGGGCAGAGAAGGATACTGCGAGCGTAGTGCAATCAGACCCCCCCTTGATTGACGCGCTCAAAGAACAGGCTCCTGCGATGACTGGCATGGCAGGGATGTTCATCGGAACTATTCTTCTCGCAATGTCGATTCAAGAGTTCTATGACAGGGATGAACTACGAGCATTTGGTGATGCAGGAACGACCAAAGCAGGGTTCATCTTCATGGAATTAATCTTCATCTTCATCTTTACTGCGGCAATCATTTGGCTTGCTCGAAAGGGATTGCAAAATTTCATTCGTTGGGGAGTATTATTCGTCCTTTGGATTGCAATGCTCTACACTCTAGTGCCACTTAGTCACATGATCATCGGTGAAAATGAACCACCTCTATCGAGTATTGAAGAAGATGTGGATGATGCATACATCCTCGCTGTCAACGAAGATGGGGCGAGCTTCTACGTATTCGATCCTAGTGTTGGAGAGCATGGTGCCATTCATCACATGGATGATGCTGGCGGAGGAAATGGATCATTTGCTGGAGCGAATGTGTTATGGACACATCAAATCACACCGGAGGATGTAGCCCCTTCTGACTTGCCTAGTTTGACATTCAGTGATGATGGGATTGTAATGTGTGAAGGTACTCGTTGGGTATTACTTGATTATGATACAGGAAATGAAATTGATTCACATTCACGGAATTGCGACATTGGATTCCGATACGAACCAACTGACAGCAATTGGGAAACGTGCGATGGAGCGGATGATGAACCTCAAGATTGGGTGATTGAATACTCTCGGCGATTTACACCCATTCCATTCGTCATGGATGGGGAAGCGCCCCCTGGTGGTACTGGAGACTGTACTGGCGAACAAGGTGATTGGCGCAGAAATTTCCCAGAAAATTTTGATGGAAAAAATATTCTATTTTCTCGAGATGTGGGTGATGATCACTTCCTCATCGTCTCACCGCAATGGGCTGGAATGGTTGTTTATCCCACTGGACCCGCACCTGGTATGAATCCAGGAGATGAACCAATTGAAACCACTTGGAATATGTCACTTTCAGGCAATGAGAGATTTACTGGTGTGACTTACGGAGTCGCACCTGGTCTTGATGTGAGCAGTGAAGAGTTAACACTCGTTCTAGGAACAAATGATGGAGATGTTACGGGTTGGTCTGTCAATCAATCAGGAACTGTAGAACATCAATTCAATATGCCCCTAGATAATCCGATTCGGGGATTACTACTCGCAGACTGTTGTGCGGGTGGAAGTAATGATTTGTGGATTGTCGAAGGTGATTCTCTCAGGATTTTCATGGGTACATCCCTCAATGAACAATCCAGAAGTCTGGAAGTAGATGGAGAAAATCGTGTCTTGATGGCGTTACACAATGTGGATAATGGAAACGAACCATTGGATGACGGAGTGCTCTTGATTGAACATGATGGGGATTGGTCGAGTTCGACATACACTGTATTCATTCCAAATTATGCGGTTGTCATCGGAGGCATTGGGGTTCAATGGTCAGAGATTCTTTCACTCGGCATTTCGATTGGATTGATGGTTGCTCTTCTTCGACATCCAGAGTGGTACGTGGTGAATACGACTGGGATCTTGGTCGGGGCTGGCGTAATCACGATTCTCGGTGTGTCCTTTGTACCGATTCTCATTATGCTCTTCATGGTCCTAGCAGCCGGTTATGATGCATGGGCAGTTTACAAATCAAAACATATGCTTGAACTAGCAGATACGATGATTGGACTGAAACTACCCATTCTATTGGTTGCACCTCAAGACAAGGAGTATTCATTCATTGGAGAAGGGGATTCTGTGATGCATGATAAGGGCAATGAAATCGCACCAATGCAACAACACCCAGAAAAGAAAATCCGTCCAATCAAAAAGGAAGGCGGTGAGGCGATGTTCATGGGATTAGGTGACGTAATCTTCCCAGGTATGCTATGTATCTCAGCAATGTCATTCCTACCGACTGTAAGTGGGCCAATGGGATGGGAGGGGTCAACGTGGGTAGCCCTAGGCACAATGATGGGTGGATTGGTAGGCTATTTCGCCCTCATGACATATGTCGCCCGTGGCAGACCACAAGCAGGACTTCCATTACTCAATGGAGGCGCGATTCTTGGATACGTAATCTCGGCAGCAATCTTCGTGGGTAGTATTGCCTTCGAAATGAACGTTAGTCTGTTTTGATTGTCCGTCGCCTTCAAGCCTAAAGAGCGGTTCCGTAGGAACCGGAGAACCCTATGTTGGATATTCGAATGTTCCGTGAACACGCGGATGTTATTCGTGCAGACCACGATAAGAGGGGGCTGTCTCATGATTCCATTGATGATGTCATTCGCCTAGATGAAGAATGGCGAAAATCGCAGTATGATGCTGATCAATTGCGTCGTAAACGCAACGAAGCTGCAAGAGGTATTGCGGCAGCAAAGAAGGCTGGTGATGATGCTACATTTGCCCAAATCAAAGCTGAAGTTGATGCAATAGCATCGGAAATTGAAGCATTGGGCATACAGGCTGATTCACAACAAGCAGAGCGTGATCTCATTCGAATGAGTATTCCAAATATCCTCCATGCAAGCGTACCAAAAGGAGAGGATGATGGTGGAAATACACAGCATAGTATGCACGGAAGCAAACCGAATTTCGATTTTGAACCAAGAACCCACAATGATCTCATCGAGGCAAACAAGTGGGTCGATTTACCCCGCGCAGCAAAAATCGCCGGTAGTCGTTTCTTCTTCCTCAAAGGGGACTTGGCTCGAATGGAACTTGCGCTCCAACAGTATGCCGTTGATTTCATCGCATCTCGTGGCTATACCTTCGTTCAACCACCTGTCATGATGAATCGACAAGCATACGAAGGTGTCACGGATCTTGAGGACTTTGAATCCGTGATGTACAATGTTCAACCTGATGGCTTGTATACCATTGCTACCAGTGAACACCCATTGACGGCGATGTTCATGGATGAAGTCATTGAACCAAGTCAATTGCCAATCAAAATCGTTGGTGTATCTCCTTGCTTCCGTAGAGAAGTTGGTGCACATGGACAAGGTGACAAGGGAATTTGGCGAGTTCATCAATTCACTAAGATTGAACAGATTATCATCAGTCACCCCGATGAATCATGGGATTTCCATGAAGAATTACTCACAAATTGTGTGGAATTATGGGATTCACTTGGAATCCACTATGAAGTCGTGAACATCTGTACTGGTGACATGGGGACTGTTGCAGCCAAGAAATACGATCTTGAAGCTTGGCTGCCTGCTCGTGAAGAATACAAAGAAATCGTATCCTGTTCAAATTGTACAGATTATCAGGCAAATCGCCTAAGGATGCGTTATCGCACAGCAGAAGGAAATTCCGCAGTCCACACATTGAATTCAACCGCAGTAGCAACATCTCGTGCTCTTGTAGCAATCATGGAACAAAATCAACTTGCAGATGGAAGAGTACGCGTTCCTGACGTACTTCAATCCTATATGGGTGATACTGAAACCCTTGAACCTTGCAATTGGTAAATTGATTTTATCAATTGGAATCATCCCCAGATTCTAACTCTACTAGAATCGCACCAGCCTCGACTTGTTCTCCCGCTACAAAGTGAATTGCTGAAATCGTACCAGAAGTCATTGCATTGATTCGATGCTCCATCTTCATCGCCTCCATCACAATCAATGGATCCCCTTCGTCAACTTCATCACCAACGCTACAGATTACCTCGAGAATCTTACCTGGCATCGGTGCACTCATTCCGCCTTCTGACGCAGCGCCCCCAATCCCTTGTTCAGAGATTGACATCACATGTACGCGACCCGCAATATGGACCCACCAATTGTCACCAACCTTGGAGATATGAGCCAATCGATGGTTTATCCAAATACGCCCTGCACGCGCATCTGTTTCGATGACGAGTGAGGTGTCGACTTCTTCGTCATCACACTTTGCTTCAATCAATTCCAATCCACTAAACTGAATATGCCAATGACGACCATTTGAATCGAGAATATCTATCATCAAATCACCTATGGGAAACTCCTACGCAACGATAAGAATGGATTGTAGGGGCTGCCTCGACCTTCGTCTGCTTCGACTGCAATCGCTTTTCGAGCTAGGCCCATGTGTTCTGCCGCTGCAGCAGCAAACACGGCATCGCTGGGAGGGGTTGAAACCCACCCCTCTGGCCAATGTATGTCAATAAAATCAGTCGTCGTCGCTCCGGACAAATATGCATCATGATTCATGATATCTGTGAGAAAGCCAAGATTGGTTGTTGCACCCAAAATGATGAAATCTTCGCATGCCCGTTTCATTCTGCGAATCGCTGAGGGGCGATCTGGTGCGTGTACGATGAGTTTCGCGAGCATTGGATCAAAATCAATTCGTGCCTCATCACCTTCCCTGACACCTGTATCCAAACGGATGCCAGGCCCCTCAGGGGGACGGAACATCACCAATGGCCCTGTAGCAGGTAGGAAATTATTCGCTGGGTCTTCTGCATATATTCTGACTTCAATTGCATGACCACGAATCGTGAGGTCGTCCTGTGTGAATTCGAGTGGCAATCCTGCTGCAACACGTAATTGTTCTACGACTAAATCAACACCACTAATCGATTCTGTGACCGGATGTTCAACCTGTAAACGCGTGTTCATTTCTAGAAAATGGAATTCGCCATCTTCAGCCATCAGAAATTCTACTGTCCCGGCCCCTTCGTAATTCACTGCCTTCGCAGCATTGACGGCCGCAGCCCCCATTGCCAAGCGATTTTCAGGCGTTAAAACAGGGGATGGGGCTTCCTCAACCACCTTCTGATGACGGCGTTGGATGCTACATTCTCTTTCAAATAGATGCACAACATTGCCGTGTGAATCTGCTAAGACCTGGACCTCAATGTGCCTTGATTTCTCTAGAAGTCGTTCCACATAAACAGTCCCGTCACCGAATGCTGTTGTCGCTTCTCGACTAGCAGCAGCGTATTCACGTTGGAGATTTCTTGGCTCCCGTACAACACGCATTCCTTTACCACCACCACCTGCACTAGCCTTCAAGAGTAATGGATAGCCCACGCGAGTAGCTGCCCGAACCAGTTCCTCAACGAGGTCTTCGGGATTATCCAAAGGCAATTCTTCACCAGGAATGACGGGGACGTTTGCCTCAATCATTGCTCTGCGGGCTCTAACCTTGTCTCCCATTTCATCAATTGCATGAGAGGGTGGACCGATCCAAACCAAATTGGCTGAAAGGACGGCCTCTGCAAATGCTGATCGCTCGGAAAGAAAACCATAACCTGGATGAATTGCATCAGAACCGGTAGATTCCGCTGCTTCGATGATGGCTCTAATATTGAGATATGTTTCAGATAGTTCTGTCCCCTCTAAGAATACGGCTTCATCTGCCATCTGCATATGCATTGAACCTCGATCTGCCTCAGAAAAAACTGCAACAGATGAAATGCCTAATTCAGCACACGCTCTGAAAACTCGACAAGCAATCTCACCTCGATTGGCAACCAAGACCTTGGTGATGGGGCGTGAAGCACCCACCATCCAGTCAGGGCCCGTCATGGTGTATTCACTCCTGCTTCCAATTGGGAGGTCTCTTCTCTAGGAATGAGGCAAGGCCCTCTTGGCCTTCTGCAGAGCCTCGCATTTCACTGGTCTTGTCAAGAGTCCATGTTCTCAATTCCTCGTCATTGCCTGTCCAGCGATCAAAGGTCAAGGTCAGTTTCTTTGATTCGGCAACAGCCATCGGGCCAGTGCTCAGTACCTCATCTATGACCGAAGACTCAGCACCATCAAGGGATTCAGATAGTTGATTTACCAATCCAATTCTAAGGGCTTCTTCAGAATCAATCCTTCCGGCTAACATAGAGAGTCTGCGGAATTCAGCACTACCCACTTTACGATATACGTACGGTCCAATGACTGCAGGTAATATTCCCAATTTCCCTTCCGATAAGGCAATGCGCGCATTCGGATTAACGATGACGTGGTCAAGACAAGCGATGAGACCCGCACCACCACCAAGAGCAACACCCTGAACCTTACCAATTGTGAAGCACGGATGGGCCCAGAGGCTGTTGAAGAGAAGATCTAAGCGTTCAGAATCTGCTCGATTCTCTTCAGGACTTTTGGCACCAGCATCTCGCATCATATTGATATCTGCACCTGCGCAGAAATGCTTTCCAGTACCTGAAAGTACAATCACACGAAGATATGGTGCACCTGCACCATCATTGAGCGTTCCTCGTTCACCAACCGAGCGTTCACGTGTCCAATCCAGTAATGAGATGATTTCTGTGATTAGAGGAATGTTCAGAGCATTGTACACATCTTCTCTAGCGAGAGTAAGATGAGCGATTGCTCCGTCAAGTTCAAGCGAACATAGACTAGTTTCTGGCTTTAAATCTCCAATTGCATAATTCAACATTTCAATTGCTCCTTTCACATTCTGAATATCCCATAATCTTGATCTGGCATGGGGGCGTTAAGACTTGCAGAAATCGCAAGTCCTAGCACATCTCTCGTATCTCGTGGATCAATGATACCATCATCCCATAGTCGAGCCGTAGAGTAGTAAGGGGAACCCTCGACATCGTATTTTTCAAGAATTGGGGCTTGGAACGCATTCCATTCCTCATCAGTCATTGGGTCGAGGCCCTCGCGTTCTCGTTGATCTTGTTTGACAGTAGCAAGCACATCTGCTGCTTGAGGACCACCCATGACAGAGATTCGACTATTTGGCCACATGAAGAGGAAACGTGGGTCGTAAGCACGCCCACACATTCCATAGTTTCCAGCACCATGACTTCCTCCGATGATTACAGTGAATTTGGGGACCGGGACACAAGATACTGCTGTGACTAGTTTAGCGCCATCTTTAGCAATACCACCCGATTCATACTTCTGACCCACCATGAATCCAGTGATATTTTGTAAGAATACCAGTGGAATCCCTCGTTGGCCACAAAGTTCGACGAAGTGGGCCCCCTTGAGGGATGATTCAGAGAACAAAATTCCATTGTTGGCAACAATGCCCACCGGATATCCATGAATCCTAGCGAAACCACACACGAGTGTCGGCCCATAGCGTGCCTTGAATTCGTGGAAGCGACTACCATCTACAATCCGAGCAATGATCTCTCGAACATCAAACGGCGTACGATTGTCTTCGGGAATGATACCGAGTATTTCATCGGGACTATGTGCTGGATCTTCGGGCGGTTGGACATCCAATTTGACCTTGTGCTTTGGATTGAGATTTTCGACAATGTTTCGAACCATCCGAAGTGCCGTTGGTTCATCCTCTGCGTAATGGTCTGCAACACCTGATTGGGCAGTATGCACATCGGCTCCACCGAGATCCTCTGCAGATACCTCTTCGCCAGTCGCTGCTTTCACCAACGGTGGACCAGCAAGAAAAATTGTACCATTTCCTTTGACGATGATTGATTCATCCGACATTGCTGGTACATAAGCGCCTCCAGCCGTACATGAACCACACACAGCTGCAATTTGTGGAATGCCCTTACCACTCATGATTGCTTGATTTCTAAAGATGCGTCCAAAGTGTCCTTTGTCTGGAAATACTTCGTCTTGCATTGGGAGGAAAGCACCGCCTGAATCAACCAGATAGATACAGGGTAGGTGATTGGTATCAGCAACCTCCTGAGCCCGAACATGTTTCTTCACAGTCAATGGATAATACGAACCACCCTTGACTGTTGCATCATTGGCTACGAACAAGCACTCCTGTCCATGTACAACACCAATTCCAGTAATCAAACCAGCCGCTGCTGCATTGCCATCATACAACTCAAATGCAGCTAGTGGAGAGAGTTCAAGGAATGGTGTACCTGGGTCACAAATGGCTGCAATTCGTTCCCTCGGTAGGGCCTTGCCTCGACTACGGTGTTTCTCGACATACTTTCCACCCCCACCATCTTTCACAGCATCCAATCTCTCCCGAAGTGTATCAAGGAGTGAACTGTTGTGGGCATGATTAGATTGAAACTGGCCATCACCAGTGTTCACCTGACTCTGAAGTCGTTCCATTCGCACCCCCCTAGGGGTGCGATAGGTCATCGACCCTTGAACACTCTGTCAATCAAATACCAAGCGTTAGACGTAAAATGTCACGTAACCCTGGTGCCAAACCCACAGTAAGCAAGCAGAGAATCACCAACAATCGTAGGTGCCGATGACGCTGTTCAAATCGGGCTGATGCAAACAAGAACCAAACCACTCCTGCAAGTACAAATTTTAGGGCAGCGAAACCCCAAGCAGCACCACTCAATTCAATCACTTTTTGAGAAAGTACATGTTTCTCAGAATAACCAAAATGATCTACGCCCAAATATGTCGCTAGACCATCCACCATTTGACCGTACATGGCCAACAATACAACTGGAACAGATAGCATAGCCATTGGAGATAGTGATTCCATTCGCTCAAAGGTTGATGAACGCTGATTTTCCCAATCATCAATCGTGATTCCCAAAGGTATGATTCCGGGCTCCAACCCCATGTGGTGTAATGCAATTCTAGAATGCCTACCAATTGACCAACATGTAAGGCAAATGAAGAGAGGTAACAAGATCACCACAGCCATCGGCCACAGAGGTTCTGTTTGATTATTTTCAAGTGGTTGAACATACATCGAAAACCAAGCTGAAAGATGTAGGAAACTGCCTCCAATTCCAACCTGCATTAGTCCCTGTTCGATTGGAGTCAAGAATTCAACAAGTATCGGATGTAAGGCAATGATGAGAATGATACCAGAAAGAGGGAACCACAAGAGAGGAGAGGTGATATTAACATCCCAATGATATAGAAATTGAGGCCAGAAACAGACGATTTGTAGCAACACGAGAATGACGGATAATTGAGTGACAGATTGGCGACCCTCAACTCCCTCGCTTAGGTACACTCGATGACTCATGAATGCAGTAATTACCACCCATAGAGCAACATGGAAATGCACCAATGGCGATACGAATAATGCACCAATACCATCTCTGAATAATGCCCCATCTTCATTGACTTCCCCCAAGGCAGCCCAAAGTACCCAAGGCAGAAGGGCAATCAATGATTGATCCCGTGGTGGAAAACCCATTTTTCGCAACCATGCTGATATGACTACAACGAATGATACCAGTAAGACCGAATAGGCGACTGTATCTACTGGATTGTAACCCGCGTCGCCTTGAGTTGAGTCTTGATTGAGTGGATCTAGAAAATTTGTCTGTACTGTTTCTGATAGAGTATTTCCTGGTACAAGGTCGTTCCCAACAACTGCTCCAATGAAAAGAATCAGAGCGCTCAAGATAATCCAAGCAGCAAAACGTTCCATTAGAGAAAGGTGAGCATCTGGAATCGGTTTGACCGAAATCAAGGGACTCGGTTCATCAGCCATCAAAGCACCCCAAGGTAGACCACTCTAAGCGGTTTCCCGAAAGAGATTCTGAATATCATTCCTCTTCGGAAGCCTCGGGAATTTCACGTGCCTCGTGAACTTCACGGAAGACGATTGTCCCAACGCCGACATGCTCTCGCAGAGTACTAATCAAACTGAACTTTGTATATGCCCAATTTTGATCGTAAGAGACGAACTCAGGCAATGTGATTGTAACATCATCACCATCGAACTCAACTTCAAAACCATCGCGGCCGCTGTTTGTTTCTAGTAGAGTAGTTACCTTATCAGCACGATCTTCAATGACCTTGACAATACGGTAATTATAGCGCAGTGTACGACCTGCCAATGGATGATTAAAATCGATACGAGCTCGTCCTGCACGGAACATTTGGAGGACCCCTTGCTTACCTCCAATTTCTACGGGACCACCGACAGAAAGACTCTCTGGATCGCGAACTGAACGAGCAAGAACATCCATCGACATTGTTTCTACAGAACCTGGGTCCCTTTCACCATAAGCATCCTCTGGAGCGATATCAAACGAATAATCTGTATCGGGCTCTGCCTCTGCAAGATGAGACTCAAATCCTGCAATTAGACGACCGTCACCAATGACTGCAATGAGGGGTTTGTATGTTCGATTTTCATCAAACTTGTCAGACTCCTTTGCAATCTCTTCGCGAGTCGTTTCGATGAGAGTATCATCATCGGCATTGTACAAGTCATAGTCGATGTGTACGATTGAACCATTCTCCATAGGGGTCACCTACCCAGTGTTGGGCGGCTCGGCGACCGACTCCCCCTTTATGAGCGGTCCGGCTGCATCATGAGCGAGCCCGTAGGGCTCATTCTTCTTCGTCGGCACCGCGAGAGGGTATCATGATCCAATTCAATCCAGTTCCAATCAGGAGAAGACTCCAACCAAACCATACCAAATGGCTACCAGTCAAATCGTACACCGTAAGTCGAATACTACCAACATCTTCACCAGTCTGCATCCAAGATACAATGCCCAACTCCTGTGCCTGATTAACGTCGAAGATTACAATCAAATCACCCTGTAAACGATGCCAAGTATCAGTTTCGGACCTCGCTGGGATACCACCTTCATCAAATCGAAGCATTCCAGGAGATAATGTTGTCAATATTGGACCATTTTGTGTACCTCTTACTTCTATGGTCACTTCGATTAAGCCATCGCCAACATTACTCTCCCAATCATCATCTCCAGGTTGTGTAGATGTCAGATTAGTAAAGGTGTACCAATATCCTCGATGTTCAATTGGAGCATCATGAGGTAGAACGACAACATGACTTGAATCACCTCTTTGGACAAGTGTTGTTGTGAATACATGACCTAGCAATAACAAGATGATACCCAAATGGGCAACATGCATTGAAATGCGACGCACATTCAATGGATTTGAGCGTTGTTCAAAAGAACCCCATCTAATCCAAATCAACCTAACTAGAGGGGGGATCGAGACAATAAGAAGAGGCATGGCAAAGCCTGCTACCATTCCGCGTGTGAGATAATCAGAGAAGTAATGATCCGAATCACCAGGGAGGGTATCACCCCACAGTTTGGCAAAAACCAGTGAAAATAATAGCACCCCTGAAAGAATCCACGGGATTTGTGAAGGGGGTACGACTTTGCGCCATGCGTATACAGTCAAACCAAGTGCACCTAAGCACAAAATCGGTAAGCCAAACATCTCGTGAGATGCTAGATTTTCTCCATCGACTTCTGAAATTAGTAACAACCAAGTTAGCAAGAGGAACGGCCCAACGATGGCTAACGGCGTCCACATAATCAATCGTTGTTGCCACTTTCCATCACTCCAATTCATTGGTACATCTTCGCTATCACGATCCAACAACCAAGGTAAAAGGAATATCAACATGCCAATGAATGCATAGAACCGAGGTAACAAAAATGCCCAGGAACTGAATAACATTAGCATTACACCCGATGCCATCCAAATTGTTCTCTCTCGCGAGTCTCTATGGCTCCACAATAAGAATAAGAAAAGGCCAGCGAGTAATCCCACCTCTAGAGAATCTAGTAGAATCCCTACGAAGGAACCAATGAGCATGACGAGAGGAGTCCAATTCCTCACGCGCGCGCTAGAAAAATGCCGAACGACCAACCACATAATCAAAGCAAGCACGATTAGATAGACGTGGACCTCCAAACCTGGTGCATTTGTAAATCCAATTTCCAGAGTTCTCTGGACTGGACCCATAGTCGAATCTTCGGGTTGGTCGGCAACGAAGGCATGGATGCTTTCCCACACACCATTAGCACGTGTGACCAATGTTGCATGTACAGCAAAAAAGGCAGGTAAGGCGCCGAGGCCAACAAACCAACGGTCATCACCAGCAATTCCTTTTGGCAATCTAAGATGCAGGAGGAGAATCAGGGTAAGCCATGGCAATAGTGAACCAGTCTCAACAGGATCCCATGCCCAATAACCACCCCAATCAAGAACGGTATAGGCCCACAATCCACCTAATCCAACACCAAGAGTGCCTACGAATAATGCCGGACGTGCCAGATGAAGTATGCGGTTACGAGCAGGAGGACCGGGGACAAGCATCGCTGTAATCGCATGTAAACCAACTCCAACACATAGAGTATAGAAAGCAAACACTGCCGGTGGGTGAATCACCATTAGATTTGTCTGAAGTAAGGCGTTTAAACCAGGTCGAGTAAGATTTGGATCTGGAGTGAACCTGAATGGATTGAGGAGCATTGCGATGATGAATAGAATGATGCTAAATCCAAGATGTAATCGAATTCGAATTTGATGTTGAGTGACTGACTCGTTTGAGTGGCGTTTACCATCAATCAGTAGCAGCCCCCCCAGCATTGCAACCCAAAGTAGCAATGGGCCCTCTCTACCAGCCCACAGTGCACTGATTCGATACGCCAGAGGCAAGTCATTACCGCCATGTAACCAGACGTATTCAAACGTAGAAACGTCAAAAATGAATAACAGTAATAACAACGTAAACGGAGCCATTAGAATGATGCCAAATAATCTGTGCAAACCATTCACCAACCGTAATATTTGGCACGGCTATATCCAAAAGCAAGCATAGCCGGGATGATTTTCTTGAAGTAAAGACTAGGGCGACGTATTGCCAATCGTAAACCAATCATCGTCTTACCTGAAATTCCCATGTCACTCATTTCCTTAGGGAAACAACGACCCATGATTGACATTTCATCATCAGTTAGATTGTACAAAGCATTCTTTCCTTTGAGGATTTTTCCATACGGAGGAAATTCAGCTTTCCATAACCTTGGATATGCAGAAAGAGAAGCGGCTGAAATATCTCCTGATGAAATTGCAATGGCTGCGGTTTCTGCAGCAAAAATAGCAGATTTCAATGCGAGATGAGACCCCCCTTCAAAGAGTGGGGATGTGAACCCCGCAGCATCACCGATGAGCATCAATCCGTCAGCATGTGTATTCTCATGTGGGCCAGAAATTGGAATTGTTCCTCCGAAACCACGGATTTTATCCGATGATTCCCTCCAAGGGGGATTCTGTTTTCCCAACTCACTGAAATGTGTATTCTCAATGAATGCTTCAAGATCCTTGACCGCACCCTTACGATCTTCGGTGACCAAACCGATATTTGCACGACCATCACATTTCGGAATCATCCATAAATAACCCTTTTTCGCATATTCTGGCCAGATGTAAAAATCAAGATAACCATCTGTTGGTACATCCAGAACCTCGTATTGCATTCCTGCAATTACCTTCGGTCGAGGGTTGAGGTCAAGGAGTTTAGAACAAACTCCGGCTACACCTGATGCATCAATGATAATTTGTGCCCGAATTGGAAACAAATCACCCTTTCCAGTGCAATGCCATTCTGTGAATTTGCCATCAACTTCTATTCGTTCAACTCCAGTTAATTTGTGTGAAAGTTGTAACTTGGCTCCAGCATTTTCAGCCTCATTAGCAATCCAACGTTCAAAGAGATGTTTCTCTAATACATATCCTGGTTCAGACAACTTCGTATCCGTGCCATCTGGAAACACTACCCTAATGCCATCAACTCTTTTTGAAATCACTTCATCTGGTAATTCAAGATTCAAATTTGAAACCGCTAAATCAGAGATGCATTCGCCACAATGAACGGGTGTTCCAATTTCTGGATGGTCTTCGATTAACAAGACGTTTAGGCCAGCACGAGCACTGTGTAATGCTGCTGCTCCACCCCCTGGTCCAGCACCAACAACCAGAACTTCACACCGGGTGACCCCCTCTGCCATCAGAGGTGAATTTACGCACTAGGACTTTCAATACAACGGTGCCGAAGGCACCGGGGCACTTGCGCTTGATTTCATAGGGAGAACGTCTCCGGGTGCCATGGGTTGGCGCGGGTTGAACGGTTACCTCCAAGCTCTGGAGGACAAGTCTGACCTCATTCGTGTAACTGATCCCGTCAATTGCTATCTAGAAGCCGGTTGTATCGCTGACAAACTTGTCAAAACAGGTGGCCCTGCGGTGATTTTTGAAAATCCAAAACTTGCTGATGGAAGTACCTCAAAATTCCCATTGGCAATGAATCTCTTTGGAACTCGAAGAAGAACGAATCTTGCATTAAGAGTTCAAGAACCACGAGAAATCGGAAATCGATTGGTTGCTCTAATGAAACCCGACATTGGGGCCATTCTCAAACGACCATGGAAGGGCATTTCACTGGCAAAAAGTGGACTAGCATTGGCTCCGAAAAAAGTTCGAAAAGGAGCATGTCAACAAGTAAGGATGGAAAATCCTGATGTGACCAGATTGCCCATTCCGACGACATGGGAGGGTGATGGAGGGCCCTTCATTACCTTGCCATTGGTCGTGACAAAAAATCCACAAAATGGCGAGCATAATCTCGGAATGTATCGCGCCCAAGTACATGGTCCAAAGGAACTAGGGTTGCATTGGCAAATACACAAACATGGAGCTGATCATGCTGATGCATCCACTGGAAAAATGCCAGTGGCCATTTGCCTTGGAGGCCCTCCCGAGGTGATGTTCAGTGCAATATCTCCATTGCCAGATAATCTAGAGGAATTCATGTTTGCTGGACTCCTCGGGCAACGTCGACTACGTATCACAAAATGTCTCACTCAGGACTTGTATGTGCCTGCAGAATGCGATGTTGTCATCGAAGGTTACACTATTCCCAATGAACTTCGAACTGAGGGGCCATTTGGAGACCACTTCGGCCACTATTCTTTAGAGGGTGAATTCCCTGTACTTCATGTCACAGCAATTACTCATCGTAAGAATGCCATAATTCCAATGACTATTGTCGGAAAACCACCGATGGAAGATGGTTATCTAGGCGAAGCAATTGGTGATGCGTTCCAACCAGTATTACAATTCCAACACAGAGATGTTGTTGATTTGTTTTTACCATTGGAAACAGGATTTCACAATCTTGCCATCATCGCTAGTCAACAAAGATACCCTCGTCAAGCTCGAAAGACAGCACTAGGATTACTAGGAGCGGGTCAAATGATGTTCCTGAAAACAATTGTAGCAGTGGATTCTGAACATCCTGTGAAAGATCTAGATGCATTGCTCGATGTCATCGATACGAAGGTTGACATTCAGCATGATTTGATGGTGATTAATGGCATGGTGGCAGATCAACTGGCCCACGCATCACCTTGGGAAAATATACACAGTAAATTGGTAATCGATGCCAGTACACCTGCGAAAATGGATCCATTACACGGGAATCTAAATCCGGCTGGCCCGGGGAGTTCAATCTTAGAATCTATTCAATCACTGAAAGGAGTATCACAGGCTAGAATGCTACGGGATTCCATTGTTGTAATCACAACCCAAATCGAAGGGGGACCGAGGCAAAACGAAAGTGTCGAGATATCCAATGAGGTGGCGGCAGAACAACAAAGATTGAAAATTTTCCAATTAAAAGATTCAATTTGGCAATTGAAAAATTCTGAACACCTAAGATGGGTATTCATTACAGATGATGAACTTGATCTCAATGCCAAAGGAGCACAGAGAGAACTCCTTTGGCAACTGTTCTGTAGGTTTGAAGTTAGCAGAGATTTACACTTTGACTCAGAACGAAAACGAGTATGTTGGGATGCAACCGCCCCCATTCCATCACAAGAGGGGCCAATACCCGTACGTAGGTGGCCTGCAGTTTGTTTACACCCTCCAGAAATTCAATCCAAGGTGGATGAATGGTATGCCAAGGAGGTTCGTTCATGGGTTTGAAAGAAATTCTTGAATTTGTAAAAATTGAACACACATTATTCTCCTTACCATTCGTCTTCATCGGTGCACTAACTGCTGGAGATCCCACCCTACATCAACTACTCTGGATTCTTCTTGCAGGTGTTGGAGCTAGAGGCTTAGCTATGGGATTGAATCGAATTATCGATCGGGATATCGACTCACAAAATCCTCGTACTTCAAAACGACATATCGTCACAGGTAGCATCTCAATGAATGTTGCTTGGGGACTTTGTATGGTGTTTCTGAGCATGTTATTGTTTGGCGCTTGGAAACTCAACGAAATAGCATTGATGATGTCGTGGTTACCCGTTCTTGTCTTTTTCATCTACCCATATACAAAGAGATTCACATGGGGATGTCATTTCTGGCTTGGATTATGCCTGGGGCTTGCACCAGCAGGTGCTTGGCTCGGTATCGTAGGAGGTGAATTGGGATGGACAGCAATTACAGAATTCCATTGGTATCCAGAAATTTGGTTCATTTCATTTGGAGTAATGTGTTGGATTGCAGCATTTGATTTCAATTATGCATTGATGGACATAGAATTCGACAAGAAAAATGGAATCAAATCATTCCCTGTAATCTTTGGAAAGAAGATGACGCAAAAAACATCAATTCTACTCACATTCCTATGGTTCATGTGCTTTGCAATTGCAGACCCAGGCGATTCTATTGTCTTTGGAATTGCCGCAGGCGTAATGGCATTGATCAATATTGGAGTTATTAGACGCCAAGAACAATTGGAAAACTATCAGAGTACATTATTCCGTGCAAGTGTGCTCACTGGTTGGGTATTATTGGCCGGGTTGGTGGCATCATGATTGTTGATGAAGTCGACCCATTCGATTTGTCAAAGGTTCTCGAAGGAGCAGCACAATCACACCTAGACCCAATGGTTGCCAAGTTTAGATTGAATGCGGAATATGGCCCCGCAGGGGACCAAGAGAATGCAATTGAAAAAACGATTATTCAATTGAATAATTCTCAGAGCAGATGTGTGATGTTAGGTGTTACTGGTTCTGGAAAGACATTTGCCATGGCGAATATCCTTGAATC
>JASLKP010000007.1 GCA_030747485.1 Candidatus Thalassarchaeaceae archaeon
AATATAATTGATGTATTCAAGGAGGAAAATTGCAGAGGATGCCTGCCAGAGAAAAGCCCCCGTAATCCATGGGCCAAGGGTAGCAAACATTGCACTAACAAGCACAATCTGTAGTAACTGTCCACGATACACTGGATTTTGAAACCCTGTTTTCCCCTTCCGACGATGAACGGCGGCCGCATCACGGAGTTGACCGATTACGGTTCGAGGATAGAATCGCCAGAATGATTCACCCCGAAGGGCTGTTGCAGGATCTTTGACGGTTGATACGTGTTTGTGGTGGGTGAAATTGTGTTCCGTGGTGAAGTGCAAGTACAGAACGCTGAGCAAGTTGAGGCGGGCTAACCACCATGGAAATGATCCTTTCTTTTTGTGCCCTAATTCGTGGGCAACAATGACTCCCGATACACCTGAACAGATTCCAGTACTCTGGGCTGCGATCAATGTTGTCCAAGCAGCGCCATCGATCGAGGCACGATACAATAATGTCGACAACACGACGAAGTGAATGAATGCATGAACGTAGAGAAGGACCTCAAAAGGGCGCCCTGATTCACGAGGCGGTTTTGCTTTTTCAGCACGGCCGAATAGTACATCCAAAAATGGACCGAGTCCTAGCATGTAGATGACACCGGAAGCCACCCAAAAACCGCCAACCAAATTGCCAGCAATTACGATTGCAGGATTCACGAGTCCCAGCAAATGCCAGAGCCAAGATTCAGGCTTCAATTCTGCAGACTCACTCATCGAGCATTCCCTCTGTTAATTCCCACAATCGATTTGCATTGTCATCATTACGGGCATGACGATTGCCTCGATTACGCTTAGAACGCGCCCAGTACTCACCGGTTGTACTACCTGCATCTTCACTTAATGCCAAATGAAGGCCAGTACTGGCCCCACGCTTTGAACTAATCATGAAAGGGCGAAAAAAGGGCCAGAATAGTCGCATGAGACCACTGGAACCTGAACCAAATCTGGTTCGAACCACTCCAGGATGAAAACAATGCGTGATGATATTTGTTCCTTCCAATTTTCGAGCCAATGTGCGCGTGAATAGGATGTTACACAACTTTGAGTTTCCATAGGTTCGCCATTGACTGTATCGTTTCTTCTCACGGTTGAGATCATTCAATTTGAGACTGGCCACTTTGTGAGCCTCTGAAGCCGTGTTGATGATTCGGCTGCCCTCAGTGGCTTTGAGTAACGGCAGGAATGTCTGTGTCATCACAAAATAACCGATATGATTGACGCCGAAGGTCATCTCATGTCCCTGGGCTGTATTCTCACGTTTACCCCACATTGCGCCAGCATTGTTGAGTAGGACATCTAATCGGTCAAATTTTGAAGTAAATGCTGCATGTAGTGTTGGAATATTGGATAGGTCACTCATGTCGCATAGCATCATCTCTACTGAATCACCGAACTCTGTCTGTAATGCCTCCAACGCCGGCTGTCCACGTTCAGTTCCTCGACTGACCATGACCACATGAAAACCTGCTGCAGCCATCCCTCGGCACAATTCGAAACCAATGCCAGAATTACCACCTGTAACGATGCACACACGGTCTGTCATGGTCACCCGTAGGATGAACCTACTTTGAAGTTGATTCAAACATCAACCCAAGGGTCGCTATCGCATGTACCGTCGTAGTAGGCGACTCCATCTTCCCAACCGACGTGGAGATTAATTTTCTCACATCCATTATCACAAGTGCCAGCAGGACTCGTGAATGTTAGCGTTTCATGCCAGTTGTCTGTCCCAACATCACCAGTCACATCCCAAGTCGTTGTACCATCTGCATCAACTGATTCAGTAGTTCCATCAGTGAATTGTACATTGAAACTTATCCAAATATCTTGATCATTTTCATCATTCGGATCGGAATCCTTGAATTGTCCACCTGAGCCTTCAATATTGTACACAACAACTGTCAGTGTCCCATCTGTTTGATCGACATCAATGGATTGAAAATTGTAATCGCCACCATGCATTTCTTCGTAACCAACGCCACATCCTGTAGAAAGAGAACCGCCATTTAGACATCCAGGAAACAACACAAACATGCTAGTTGTAAGCAAAGTAACCAACATACGGCAATGGAACATGGACACCGGTGAGTGAACATGCCATATTTTCTTATCGCTTCTTTACATTTTGATTGATGCCGACGGTTTGAAGTAAAAATCACTTGTCGGCAGGTCACTCGACACTGCCCCGCTGTGGGAATGTGCTGTCAGAGGTGCCCAATATGCAGAGCCCAATTACAAAGATTGAACCGCAGATTGCGGTCAAGTTGGCCAAACAATCCTACCACCTTGTTGGTGAACACGGTGGCGTCAAAGTTTGTCACTGGACCAAAGAGGAATTGAAGAATGATCGTCACTGCTACAAGGGCACATTCTACGGCATCCAAAGTAGTGGCTGTATGCAGATGGCGCCCAACGTTGACACCTGTAATTTGGCATGTACATACTGTTGGCGAGAACCACACTCTGAGACATTGAACAAAATCGATGATGATCCTGAGATACTATTCTACGAGTCGGTAAAGGCCCACAGGCGCCTACTGACCGGCTTCAAAGGTCACAAAGATGTCACTTTAGAGAAGTGGCAAGAAGCGCAAAATCCGAAGCATGTCGCCATCAGTCTAAACGGTGAGCCGACGCTCTATTCCCGATTGGCAGAATTCCTAGAAATCTGTCATGACCATGGAGTTTCCACATTCCTGGTCACCAATGGGAGTCTGCCCAAGGTCATTGAAAACCTCGATACGCTACCAACCCAGCTCTACGTCAGTGTTGATGCACCCAACAAGGAAGTGTTCAACAAAATCTGCAAACCCAAGTTCAATGACAATTCTTGGGAACAATTGGAGAAGACACTAGAACTTCTACCCTCATTGGATACGCGCACGGTTTGTCGACACACGCTCATCAAGAATCATTCACTTGGATTCTACGATGATTATGCGAGACTGGACAATATCGCCGACCCACTCTTTATCGAAGCGAAGGGGTACGTACATGTGGGGCATTCACAGAACAATCACACCATCTCAGATATGCCAACCCACACTGAAATCATGGAATTCTCAGAAACTTTGGCGCCTATGGTAGGTCGTGAAGTTCTCGCAGACCGTAGAGAGAGTCGTGTGGCATTGATTGGTCGAGAAATCATTCCAGTGATTTTACCTGAACAAACCCGTGAGTTTCCCAAAGATTTGGGCATTGCAAAACCGCAATCATTCCACTTACCACTGATTTGAGGCAAGAATATGGATCAGAAGGTTCAGGCTGCGTGGATAATCGTATTCACGTTGTGTTTCTCCACATTGTTTGTTTCATGGCTAGAACTCTCAGGGAGTACTGAATTCACTTCAGGGAGGCCAGAAAGAACTGAATTAATCATGGAAATTGAGGTCGATGCAAATCAAGAAAAACAAGAGATTCGCATTGAGAAAGCGACACCATTCATCATGTGGTTGATGACAAGGGATTCAATTGAGGAGGAAATACCTGAAGGAAATGGGACTGTTGGAGGAGATGCAACGGCTCTCGATACCGTCCGAGGATTGACGACGCTAACAGTATGTTTAGCTGGTGCAGTTGCTGGATTCTCCGCTGGACGAGGAAGCGTTCGAATGCGATGGCTACTTTCACTGTGGATGGCTGGACTTCTGCTATTTGTGATTGGAGTTCCAATCGCTTGGATGATGGATATGGCAGAAACTCTAGATGATGGTTTACCAGATGATTACGGACCTGGAGAATCGTTTGCTCACGTCAACAGTGAAACTGGTTCAGAAATGGTGTTCATTGGGATTGCATTCTATTTTGATGGCGATGGTTGGGACCTTGGTATGATTGACTCTGGGAATCGAAGTGCAGCAATGGAAGAGCCACCTGAAGATCCCAATGGAACTCACATCGCACATATCGGATGGGATGGAGAAATTTCACTACGCTATGGAAACGCCCTCACAATTTGGTTGATTGTCGGTATCCTGTTATTGTCAATTTACTTCTATGAAAAACGACAACGACATCCCAATTTTACATCCGAAGATGAATGATGCCGCTACGGCATCCTTATCGAAGGTGCTCACACGTGCGTGCTCATGCGCGCGCGAGTGATGATGACGCTGATGATGACCTGTTTGCTTCTAGCTGCCAGTTTATCTGGTACTGGAAAAGACCTGAATGAGAATGTAGAAGCCGATTATGTTGGCCCGACAAGCACGACCACTGCTTGGGGTGTTTCCTATGATTGGAGTGAACTTCCTGGAGATATCAAAGACTTGACTGGTTTTGATATCGACCAAATATTGAACGATTTGGAAGAGGCTGCACTCGATGGCAATATCAACCTCGATTTGACTTATGGAATCAATGGATTCACCCACTATTACGTGGTTCAGGGCCCTGGTCCATCCACTCAAATTGAATTGGCCGATGGTGGCGAAACAATCGATGTCGATACAGTTGTGACAGTTATCACTCTACGAATGTCCATGGAATCATCCATGGGTGCTGATTTCGATTGGGAAGATGAGGATGTGGGATTCGATGTTGATTTCGATACAATGGGCACTACCGGCGTTGTTGTCGACATCGAGATGACCGAATATTACACCAGTGATTTCCACTTCGCAGGTATGGATTTGAAAGTATCTGGTGGTATTTCAATGGGATCTACTGCAGTATTAGATGCTGATATTTTTGCCGGCACTGATTTGATTAAATTTGATGATACGACCATCTCATTGTCACTTGATTACACCGTCACTGAACTCACTGCAGAATGGAGAATGGAAGAGGTCTCAACCATCTATGAAGACATCATCAGTGGTGATTATGCGAGCATCACATGGGACTGTGATTCGTGGTTTTCGGAATCAAACAGAGAAAGTTGGGATGAAGGAGGGACGTTTGAAGCCGTGAATTCTTCATCAGAATCCGACGATGGTCGAATGATGCACTCAGGCAACTACGGATCTCAAAACTATGAAGACTACGAATATGAGGAATGGACCATTTCTGATTCATCTGCAGATGGCATTAAACTTCATTTTGCGGACTTCAAAACTGAAACCTATTATGATAAATTGGAAATTTATGATGCTCATTCAGGAAATTGGTTGGATAGTTTCGATGGGATATATTGGGCATACGGAGAATCAGTATGGTATGACACAAATGCGATTAATTTGGTATGGAGTTCCGACGGTTCGTCCACACATGATGGATGGATGATTGATTACTGGCAGTCCGGAATTTCAACAGGTGGTGAACTACATCTCCATCTTGAAGATGCATGTGGTGAAGTGGATTACTCCTGGGATGTTGGGTTTGAATACGATTTTTCATTGAAGAGGTTCCCTGCGAAAGATTTGGGATTAACAAGTGATCAAGCATCGTTTTCACTTTCGGATGCAATGACTGAATCAGGGAATGAAAACCGGGAAGGGATGGCATTCTACCACACCATGTACATCGAGGATCACAATTACGAAATCCAAACCGCTGATGGTACCAAAAATGTCGTTCGACTTGAGAGTGCAGGTCCCATGATTGAAGCGATTGGAGGGCTCATGGGTGGAGCCATGGGGCTGGCCATCGAAGATTCCGATCTTGATGACCCCACTGAAGAATTTGAAGAAGAAGCCGAAGAATGGGCTGATGATTACGATGATGATGACAATGAGATGTGGGACATTGGCGAAGATTTCGAAGACTCAGACATTGTAGATGACATCGAAGAAATCGCTGAAGAAGTGGAAGATGTCATGGATGACATTGGTGGTGATCTCGAAACCAAATACGGTGATGAACGGATGTATTGGCTCATCGACAAAGACACAGGTCATCAAATCACACCACAATTATTGGTCTTTGATATGGAAGATGGAAACAACGAACATTGGGTGCAAATGATTGGGCCAGATGGAACCGAATATGAAACTCCTTCAGGCGATGAAAGTGTTGAGATTGAACATCACCAAGGAGATGCTGCAGAAGAAAAGCAAGAAGAAATCGCGGATCTTGAAATGAATGACCTGTTTTCAAGTTCAAAAGATGAAGGTAGTCTGATGATGTACATCCTGACGGGAGGAATTGCCCTAGCTGTTGTTCTCATGCTCGGCGCCTTTGTCATGGTCATGCGACGCAAGGGTGGCAGAGAAATCGACTATGGTGCTGAATACAACATCAATCAAGCATTCAATCAAGATGAATACGACTCGTTTACAGCCAGTATGGGTTCAACCAATCAGAATGCGATGGGAGGCTCAATGGCGCCACCATCGGGCCCACCAGCACCTCCATCAGGTCCACCTGCAACCATGCAAGGACAGATGAAGGATGGATTTGAATGGGCAGAGTATCCACCAAACAGTGGCACTTGGTATTATCGTGATCAAATCACCCAGCAATGGGTACGTCACCAATAATCACTAGGTTCAAGCAACGCTTACGGTGGAGGTACCTGATACAGCGATACCACGATAGGTCACATAGATGTCAATATCGCAGTAACTTGAGCAGATGTCGTAGCCACTCTCTGAGATACTGAGGAACTCTGAGGTTTCCCACGTGCCTGCATCGCTTCCGTCCTGACCGATTGAGCACTCTTCAGTGCCATCCCAATGGCAGTCGTAGGTCATGTCACCTACACCCAGCCTGAAGGTGACGAATGCCCAGTTTAGGTCATCCTCAGCGTAATCCCAATACAAGCGCATTAGGACGTCATCTGTTCCACTGCTTGTTGATGCACTTGCATCTGATGCAGCGTAACTGTTACGTGTACCACTCTCTGGCTGATTTGAAGCCAAACTGTTTGCCCATACATAGAGCACACCAATGCCTGTAATTGAGAATGCGACAACCAACATCACCGCGCCAATGAGTAAGACATCTTCGTCTAGACCGAGCAATGAATCATCTTCATGAGATTCATATGAATCATAGATTCGTAACTGAATTTCTTCAGTATCTTCAATTGAAACAATGCTGCTAGAATGTAAATATCCAGTCAAGAGAATGACACATATCAGGGCTACGTGAATGGATTTGGCCAAATTTCGCATGGTAACGACACGAAGAGGCGGGATTTGAATCCTTCTCACACCATCGGACGGCTTGAACCGCAATCAGGACAGCGTTGTGTATCATCATCAGCGTACGAATGATTACACGCAGGACAATTCTCTGCTGGCTTTAATCCATCCTTGGAAAGTAAGGATGGGGCGTCCTCAGCTGCAACCAACACGAGACGGCCATCTCCAACATCTTCAACCTCATATCGACCAGAGCCACCCATCTGAATGAGAATGTCGGGTGGGAAAGCCACCGTACCAATGTCGTCAACCAACAGTTCGCGAGTACCAGCAAGATCGTCGACTTCGAAATCAGCACCGTGTTGAGCGACGAATCGACCGTCTCGCAATTCAAGGGAACGGTCGCAGAAATCAGCCACCTCTGCACTGTGAGTAACAATCAGGAAGGCGACGCCCTTCTTCTCGTGGAGTTCCTTGAACAATGCGAGAACTTCACGACTGGTAATAGGATCAAGTGCACCCGTGGGCTCGTCTGCTAAAATCAAACGTGGATTGGTAATCAGGGCACGAGCAATGGCTACACGCTGTTGTTCACCACCGGAAAGTGTTGCTGGCAATCCCTTGGCACGGTGACCCATGCCCAATTCTTCCAACAATTCCATGGCCTTCTGCTTGGCAACCTTGGGCCGTACATGTTGATGGCGCAAGGGTTGAGCGACATTGTCAACTGCTGAAAGATGTGGCAATAAATTTCCTTCTTGGAAGATGAATGATACTGTCTTCTGTCGTAACTCGACCAATTCTTGTCCCGTCAAACGCGTCATATTTCGTCCGGTCAATGAGACGTTTCCAGCACTGGGTTTCATCAGGCCACCGAGGCATTTGAGGAGAGTTGATTTCCCAGAACCAGAGGGGCCTACAACCGCCACAGCCTCACCTGCGTTAACCTTGACATGGAGGCCACGAAGTGCGACGACGTTGCCGTCTTCTGCCTTTGAAGAATAGACATGGTACAGCGCATTTGATTCAAGGATTGGAGGTTGATCTTCGCTCATATTTACTCCCCCTTGAGAACACTTGCTAGATCAGAGCGCAGTGCCTTGCGCGTGGTTACCAATAGTGCCAAAACAACTGCAGCAAATACCGCTAATGCAACGATTCCCAACTGTAGCCATGGCCATACCAATTCTCGAGCGATGATGGTACTTGAGCCTCCAAAGATTTGGAAGATGAATCCGAACACCTCAAACATTCCATTGAAGGAAAGTGCCAGCCCCATTCCAAGAGCAACACCGAGTACCATCGACACCACAATGATCGATAAAATCTCAAACAACACTAGGCGAATGATTTGATTGGGGCTTGCACCAATTGCTTGCAATACTGCTAGTTCTTTTTGACGCTGATTCAGTACCAAGGAAAGGAATACGAAGGCCGAAGCAACAGCCGCGATACTCGCAACCACGAATTGTAAACTAAGCAAACCCGGTGTTCCAAAGATGAGACCGCCATTA
Source organism: Candidatus Thalassarchaeaceae archaeon (assembly GCA_030747485.1). Taxonomy (GTDB): domain Archaea; phylum Thermoplasmatota; class Poseidoniia; order Poseidoniales; family Thalassarchaeaceae; genus MGIIb-P. The sequence continues at coordinate 8,573 of JASLKP010000007.1, forward strand.
CGTTCTACATCTTCATGAGCACTGACCCAATCTTGTCCACTTGCAAAGCGTGAATCAGCTTCAATATTGACACGTAGGGCTTGAAGATTATCTCCACTCACACCATCCACTCGAACAATCCATGTTGTCGCTTTCAAATTGTTCACTGCATCATCACCTTTCAGTGCACGGAGGCCTGATTCACCAATGATGAGACTGCGTTCCATTTCATCCGTAGGCACGCCAGGAATGAACTCATGCGTACCGATGTAACGTAGTGTCGTGTTGTGTGGAGTCACATCGAGTGACATGGATGAGAAATTGAACTGTATATCCTCCCAAATGAATGTCACATTGGCTGTGCGTTTACTATTCGGAGAGAGCAATACATCACCTTCATCTGAAGATCCTTGGCGTCCTGAACCCCATAGGTCAAGCGCATATGCTGCATCTTGTCCTGCTGAGAATCCACCGTTTCGGTATGCTGCTAATGCCTCACCAACATCCTCGCCAGGAATAGATTGTTCATACCAATCAAGGACATCCTCGCTTTCATCTAACAGAACATAAGCGTTCAGTGGATCAGAATCATCGGGAATCAGAGTGAGTGACTCAACTGTCACTGCCATGGCCGTAACTTTGCCACCACTGATTTCAGCAATCGCGGCCTCAACCTCTGCTGCGGTGTATTCATTCTCTGTAATAACCTGTAAATCACTACCGACCGTTGCTGATGCTGTGCGCTCATCAACCATCGTTCCAGTGTAACCTTGTACTGCTGCGAGTGTAACAATAGATAGAGTAAGTAACATGATGACGGCCAATCGATTGACTGATTCTGTGGAACCACTGCCCTTCAGTCCACGTTTGACATCTGAAAGTAGCGGCGAACGCCCAAAGAAGAATTGCATAATTCTTGGACCGGCCGCACCCAATCTTCCCAGCAATAATGCACCACCAATCCATAACAAGAATGGGCCAAAGATTCCGAGTAATCCCTCCAAGAACCAACTATCGATGATTCCATCCTCACTCCATTTTGAACTGGGATTCATCTCCATCCAAGTGTCAATGACCGCAATCATACCGGTTAGGAACATGACCCAATGCAACCACACCTTGGGTTTGGATTCAGAACGAACTCGACTGACACCCTCATCAATTTCCATCTCCATGAAATCTCGTGCACGTGTACGCCCGAATACGAGGGCCAAACCGAGGGTCGCAAGTGCTGTGAAGAACGTCGCAAATAAACTCAACCGAGGATCTACAGTAAATCCAAGTGAACTGAATTCCATGAAGCCTACACTTGCTAGAACCAACGGAACAGATGCCATCGCCAAGATATAACCCACAAACCAAGCGAGTGAGCCCATGACGGCCAGTTCCAGCATAATCATCCCCCGTAACCCCTGTGAAGTGGCGCCGATGACACGATGAATCGAAATCTCACGTCTACGTTGTTCAAGAGAAAGGATGAGACCGTATACGAGTACTGCGAGTGAAAGAATCACGATGGGCACCATGAGGATGTAATCAAAGGCCTGAATGATTCCAAGGAAAATGTTGACAAAGAGAATCGAGGAACTGATGATATCATTGTAGTACAGCTCTATTTGGCCATCGGCAAAGGTTTGTTTCTCAACATCACGACTGAGGGCATCCAACCATTCAGCAGCATCTGAAGTTGAGGAAGTTGGCAATAGTGAACGTTCAATGGTCACACCGAAATAGATGTGATCAAAGTCAATGAGGGCGACTCTTTGAGTCTCATTGAGTGATGTCCATGATGCATAAATGGGGTTTGCAGGGAGTGTGGGGTTTGCCTGCGGCCATGGCTCATATATTCCAAGTACAGTCAAATTTTCCAATTGTAATGTCACTTGACAGTGCATGAATCCTGTTTCAGGAGCAATCAGAATATCTCCCTCACAATCTTCTTCATCCATTCCACCTGGAAGTTTAGTGTCTGTTGTGTATGAGAAGTTCAACCAATTCAGATTGTCACCAACTTCCGCCTGAGCCTCACTGGCGACATCAGAAGGTAGGTACACACCCCGTTGAGATTCAATCTCTTCGGGAGAAACCCATTCACCCATTTCATGAATGATATTTGCAGATAAACGATCGGCGAGAACACCATCAAAAGCTTCAGGACCTAGGAATGTGATTGCACGTGTATTTGCAATGGGAGGTCCTGTTGTGTATTGATAATCAAACGACATACCCTCCCATTGGCGTCTAGAATCACTTGAATTGACCTCCTCTACAAGCAGATGCATGGATTTGAAAACATCTTCATTTCCAAAATCAAAAGGTGAATGCATTCCTTTCTTTCCAAAGACAACTGTGCAATCTGAGAACTCATCCATCTCACTCAATTCAACACAAACATCCTGTAACATTGATGTGTTGTTTGACCAAAATTCATTTCCATCAGAAGGTGCCTTGTTAAACTCAATTTTTGCATCAAAAATATTTGACTTGAGGGTTTCTTGGAAGAATACTTGGGAAAGACCTACACCATATGCGAGTACTGTTGTAATGACCAAACTCGACAAGAAAACACCAGCGAAAACAGCCATTCCACGCTCTCGACCACGCCATGCTCCGATTGCAGCGAGGCGAAGATTGTCAGGAAGGTCCCGAGTTCTGCGCTTTGTGCGAGAGGCGAATTCAAGTAACCATGTACCTGCACTCATTCCTCCTCACCTCCATCCTCATCAAGGCCCCATGCGGAACGGATGTCACTGGCTGCGACTGTGCCATCTCGAAGCAAGAGCATCCTGTCAGCTTGGCTGGCTAAATCGGGATCATGTGTCACCATTAGAATTGAAATGGGGTTATCTTCATCGTGACAGAGTTCCTTGAACAAACGCAACACAGCATGGCCAGAAGCAATATCCAAATTCCCTGTCGGCTCATCAGCCAGAAGCAACGGGCGGTCACCAGCAATCGCACGTGCGATGGCAACCCTCTGTTGTTGACCGCCAGATAATTGGTCTGGAATGTGTTCCATCCGATCCCCCAGGCCAACTCGCTCCAACGCAAATTTTGCTCGTGATTCCGCTTCCTTGGATGGAGTCCCAGATATTTCCAAGGCCATGGCAACATTGTCTAATGCAGAGAGATGGTCAAGAAGATGGAAATCTTGGAAAATCCAACCGATCATACTGCGACGAACATCAACCACTGAGGCGGGGCCTTTGAGACCATAATCTCGGCCTTCAAGAGAAATATTTCCTTCATCTCCAGCCAATAACCCTCCAATAATATTCAGTAGGGTGGATTTTCCACAACCTGATGGCCCCATCAATGCGACCAGTTCACCACGCTCCATTTTGAGGTCTATGCCTTTGAGGACATCTAGGCGATTGGAGCCCCAACCAAAACCCTTGGTTAGGCCATCCACTACGAGCATATTTTCTCCGGATTTTCTACCGTTTTTAATTCGTTGCACTGGTCGATGACCAACCATTTGATTCCATGCTGCTGCAATTGATTTTGACCAACGCTCAATACTAAATTCTTGAGCGCGTTTCAAGGCCAATTTATTCGGTTCTTTTCGGCCATTCTTTGAGGATATTTCAATGATTGCATCAACCCAATCATCAATGCGATCAGGGGGTAGTAACCATTCGGCTGGAACCACTTCATTGTGAGCGGGCATATCCGCTGCACGAACAGGACAACCTGAGGCCATTGCCTCCAATGGTGGCAACCCAAAACCTTCAGCGATACTCGGGAATAATAGTGCATCACAATGCTGATAATAACCACATAAATCAATGTCTGAAATTCGACCAACCCAACGTAGATTCACACCCAAACTTGATGCTTTTCGAGTGAGAGATTTTCGTGATTGTTTACTGGATTCTGCACCAACCTTGTGTAAGACAATATCATCTCGAACATGAGAGGGGACACTTGCCAAAACGTCGACTAAGAAATCAATGCGTTTTCGTGATTCCTCACTACCCACACATAGAAGATTGACCTTCTTATGATCCAAATCATTCGGTTTGGGAAGTGGATAATTGAGAGGGTGATATCCTTCAACATCAATGCCGTGTGGAACCACAGACACTGATTTTTCAGGCCAGATTTCACGCGCCTCGGCTGCTGTGGCTTCGGAAATACAAATCAGTAAATCTGCTCTTGATAATCCTCGCAATAAGTGAGATATATCCTGTTTTCTAAACGCACCAGGTGTACGTTGGCCCACCGAAACTCGTCCCTGTGCTGTCGATACAAAACGTGGTTTGAGATGAAATAAATCATGCACAGTCACACTGACTGGAAGAATGGAATCCTTCGGGACCAAATGGGCTTGTTCTTGGTCTGTAATATGGAGAATCGTGTTGCGATGAGCTGCCAACTCATGACGGGCAGCATCAGCAACCGTTGCTGGATGATCCAAGCGGCGTCTTCGCCAACGTGCAAATGCACCCGCATTGGAATCATGTTCGACGACGTTAGCCAATGTGTAACCTTCAACACGTCCATTCTCAAGACGGTCAATACAATCGTGATGGGCTCGACCAAGCCCACTGGCGCGTGTCAGTGCACCACCGCGTGCAATGAGAACTCGCCGAGCCATGGCACCCCGAACCCATGCTGATATTAAACGGACGAGCGGAGGCGTGTGCGTGGACGACGATTCAGGCCGTAAGCCCCATCTTCTGGTGGTCAAGGGCACATTCGAGCAATTTGGAGGGGCTGAACGTGACCTGCTAAACAATCTAGAAGCCTGGCAAAACCACTTTGAAATCTCATTTGCATCTCTTCATTTGCCTACTGAAGCACGTCAACGACTAGATTCACTCGGCATTTTGTATCTTACACCGGCACAGCAGTGGACTAAACCCGTTGGTGCATGGGCAGAATTTAGCGCCAAAGCCAGTCGAACTGCAAGTCACCGATGGTGGGTCATGCTTGAATTGACTGAACAAGGTGTTCGATTACAAGACGTGATTGCTGACTGTGATGCGGTGCATATCACCAGTGGTGTGGGTAGTCTTGAATTCAGTCAACTATTGTCACCAGAAATTCCAGTTCACTATCATTGTCTAGAACCCCATCGGGGTCTTCATGAAGATGTACTGCATCGCCAACTAAACGGCAACCCAAAGCGTAATTTGGGGCTCACTCGCTTATTGCTTGGAAAACAACGTCGCAAAGATATCTCAATGACACACGATTTGTTTGATCGTCCTCATTCTGCGATGAGTGGAAATTCTTCATGGATACAGGAACGAATCAAAGTCGTCTACAATCTTGAGGCGGGTGTTCTTTGGCCATCTGTAGACCTAACAGTATGGGATGGCGAATGTCCACCTTCAGAAGATTTCGTTGTAGCGATTGGTTCTGCTTCATTTGTCAAAGGCACACTGGAAACTGTTGACATGCTCGTTGGAACTGATTTACGATTGCATCATGTTGGAGGCGGTTCCAAAGATAATCTTCGTGAATTAGAAACTGTGGCCAAATCAAAGGGGATCGATTTAGTGATTGAACCACGCCTCTCTCAGGAAGATTTGGTTACCTTAGTGAAGCGGGCACGGGCAGTCGTCTCATTGGCTCATGGCGAGCCATTCGGGTTGACACCAATCGAAGCACAGGCAGCAGGAACTCCAGCCCTCATGGTGAATGAAGGCGGATACTGCCAAACGGTGGAAGATGGAGTCAGTGGACGTCTGTTACCACGAGGTGAGTGGAAGTCGTGGCATGCTGCGTTAATCGAGGCTGCAGATGAGGAGTATCGATCCAATTGGTGCGCTGCGGGACGTGCCAATATCGATTCACTTGGGCTAACACCAAGTCATCAAGCACAGTGTCTTGCTGAAATCATTTCAAATCTAATCAATTAATTCAAAGTTATACCTTTGTAAGGCCGATTTGTACTCCACAATTAGAGCAGGGAACATCACAACTTGTCCAATACGATGCAAGTCGTTCATTGTGTTTGGTAATCGAAGAGAGATTTCAGTCTCTTCAATCATGCCCACAAGTGTCTGACCACCACGGAAAATATCGAGTAGACCGATTCCCATGGTTCGATCAATGGCAGTCACTGTAAATTCCAATACGAAGATGACCTCAGATTCAGCCTCAACTCTGCGACGCTTTTCGCCATTCAATCGTAGTGTTGCAATATCGGCAACCAATCCAACAAAATCACTATTGCCAGCAGAGGGAGTAAATAGCTCTGGTTCAGGCTCTGGTTCAGGCTCTGGTTCAGGCTCTGGTTCAGGCTCTGGTTCAGGCTCTGGTTCAGGCTCTGGTTCAGGCTCTGGTTCAGGCTCTGGTTCAGGCTCTGGATCAACTTGTTTAGCCTGTTCTGCTAATTCTGCTAATTCTGCCTCAGCTTGTTTAGCCTGTTCTGCTAGTTCAACTGCTTTACCCTTCGCTTGTGCCTCTATGGCGTCAAGATGTTTGCCAATATCTTCACGAAGTTTCAAACGTATGACAGCGGGGAAATTCACTACCATCTGGTCGACCTTTTCGTCCACAAGTGGTCGTATATCAGAAATATGTGTCTCAGGATCCTCCAATACTTCGCGATAGGCCTCAAGCAATGCGCCGAAGTCTGGCTCTGAGCCCATGTACATCCTGAGACAAGAGTAGGTGTTCAATCTATTCCGTAAACAGTATCGTTCAGAATCTATGGGGCTGCATAGCGGGTCGGTGCATTCATGGAGGAGATGTGTTACGACAGGAGCATGCAACCGATTGAGACCGTGGCCATTATCGGAGCCGGCAATATGGGGTCAGGAATCGCTCAGAAAAGTGCGCAAGAATTGTTTCCTGTTCAGATGGTTGACAGAGAATTGAAGTGGGTTGAGCGCGGTCAAGAAACCATTGAGAATTTCCTTTCAGAGGCTGTTGAGCGTCGCATATTTTCCGAAGCACAAACTGAGGAAATTAAATCACGAATTACGGGCGTTGTTGGTGTCGAAAATGTTGCAGCAGATACTGACTTGGTCATCGAAGCTGTGTTTGAAGACTTTGACATTAAATCGGCAGTATTCAACACATTAGACAGTGCTTGTGGAGATGAAACTATTCTTGCTTCCAACACTTCATCACTCTCTGTGAATGAATTGGCCACAGCAACAGCAAGGCCAGACAGATTCGTAGGATTGCATTTCTTCTATCATCCAGCCAAGAATCGATTGGTCGAAGTCATACCTTCCGAGACGTCCTCCGAAGAAACCATTGCGCGCGTCGAACAATATTGCAAGATGTTGGGGAAAGTTGTCATCGTATGCAAGGACCGACCTGGATTTGTGGTGAATCGATTCTTCGTACCGTGGCTCAACGAAGCCTGTCTACTTCTTGCAGAAAATGTTGGCAGTATGGCACAAATCGATGCGGTCGCCTGCGAAGCATTCGACATCGGCATGGGGCCGTTTGCTCTGATGAATCTCACCGGCCCAGCCATTGCACTACACGCTACAAATTATCTTGCAGAACAACTTGAAACACCTCGATATGCAGGTGCTGTAAATCTGCGTGAACTTGTGGATGCTGAAGTCATGTGGGACATCGAAACTGACACTGATTGTCCTGAAGATGCAGCCACAATCATTCGTGAGAGACTCTTAGGACAGGTGTTCGCAGTTTCAGCCCAAATTGTTGCTGAAGAAATTTGCTCGATGGAAGATGTTGATCGCGGTGCGAAGGTCGGCCTTCGTTGGATGAATGGTCCGTTTGAAATTATGAATGCAATCGGGATCGATGAAGCCCACCGAATGGCTTCAGCTTATGCTGATTTAGCGGACTTCATCCTCCCTGAATTCTTTGCGATTAAAGCGAGTACTGGCCACGGTTGGGATTTCAACTTCGTGGACGTTTTCCAAACAGGTGGTGTTGCAACGGTTCGACTAAATCGACCCGAAGCAATGAATGCACTAAACGAGACTGTCATGGCCCAACTTGGAGCGGTACTGGATGATTTGAACGATGATTCGGGTGTTTCAACAATTGTGCTTGAAGGCGCAGGTAAAGCGTTTGTTGCCGGAGCTGATGTCAAATTCTTCGTCGACAAGATTCGTGCTGATTCCTTCCAAGACATTTACGATTTTACTGCATTTGGTCATGAGGTATTGGCTAAACTTGAGAACAGTTCGAAAACAACGATTGCACTCACGACTGGACTCGCACTTGGTGGCGGTCTAGAACTGGCACTAGCCTGTGATTATCGAGTGGGGACTCGTCGAACACAATTCCGATTCCCTGAAACAAGCATTGGAATTTATCCAGGATTAGGGGGGACACAAAGAACTACAAGAATTTGTGGAGTTGAAGCCGCCAGATGGGCAGTTCTTGCTGGGAATTTCATCGATTGTAAGACGGCACATGCACTTGGATTGTTGACTCATCTGGTCGAGCCTGCCGAAGTTTCACACACCGTGTCCACTCTGGACTCAACCGGGAAACCAAGCAACAAGTATCCAGGGAAACCAGCAGAAGAGAGTCACCCAGTGGTGTCATTCACATCCTCATTCTACAATGATCGAAACATGTCCACACTCCTCAGTGGAGATTGTCCGGATGGGTTTGATGCTGAAGATCGAAATGTCAGTCGCCAATTGAAATCTCTAAGTCGTACTGCGCCGATTGCACTACGCATGGCCAACGAACTCCTGAATGATGCTGTAGCAACAGGTCAAGACCTTGAGGCTGGACTAGCACTAGAACTAGAACGCCTAGAGGGTATCTTCAGCACAACTGATGCTCTAGAAGGCTTGTCTGCTCTCATCGAGGGAAGACGACCCACTTACACCAATGGTTGATTAGTGCTGAAACCGGCGATAATGGTCCAAGTTGGAAGATGCCCAATACGAGACTGCATGTCGGTAGAAATTCACCAAACCTGTCAAACTCATTGTTTCACCTTTTCTTTCTTGGCGGCCTCTAATTTCTCATATCCTTCATCCCATTCATCAATCCATTTCTTTAACCATTCATCCATATGTAATCCTCCAATCAGTGTTGATAGTAAACCTGTGTGGCCCGTTATATTTAGACTGGGGAGTTACAAAGTTTAAATTAAGGTGCAACTTCCACACCATGTTACCTGAATTACACCTTGGTGAAAATGATGCCTGAACCTCCAATGATTTTGTCCCCTGAAGATATGCTAGAGATTGAATCCAGTATCGTGACCACCGAAGGAATGGGTGCGAGGATTCGCCAAATTTTTGGTAGTAATCGATTGAAGGAAAATCCTACTTTCGATGTACATGATATTGCTTGGGAAGTTGAAGCCTCTGTGGATGCACTGGATGTCTTCACTAGCCGTTGGACAATTGAAATCCTAGCGACATTGTATATCGCTGGCGAACGTCGATTCAATGAATTGCGAAAGTTGTTGGTTGGAATTTCAAGTCGTACGCTTTCAGATAAGCTTCGTAAGTGTACTGAGAATGGATTACTCGACCGGATTGTCGTCGATGGGCCCCCAATACGAGTCACATATCGATTGACTGAACACGGCATGCGTGCAGGTCGATTGTTGGGGCCGCTTGTTGCATACATGAAGTTGCAAAAGGGATCTGTCATACAAGAATAATCGACATAGGTCCCTATTCGGCTATTTCTTTATCATCTAGGAATGGATAATCATCGCATGGGCAATATGAGGGAGTTCACATGCCCATCTTGTCCGACCACGCTTGAGATTGAATCGAATTATGTTGGCACGGTGGAGTGCCCCAATTGTAACTCTCAGATTCACCTTCTAATGGGCCAACAAACCAATGGGCCACTTTTTCATCTAGCACTATTGTTTATCGGGATTTTTTTTCCGTTTCTTTTGTTTGGAATTTTGTATAATCTTGGAGTGTCAATTGAATCAAGTTGTGGGCTGGTGTGCTTCGCCTCCATAGGAATAGTCGTGTACGGATTTGCAACCAAAAAAGGTAGCTTGGCAGGTGGAGTAATCGGTGGATTGGCAGCAGGTGGTGTAACAGTAATGATGCTGTTCATCGTCGCGTTAATCGCCGCCCTTTTGTTTATGGGGGTTATCTTACCAGCTCTTTGGGGGGCGACCTGTGGCACCATTCCATCAGGTTAGTACTGTCCGAACACTGGACCAATTGCTTGATTAAGAACTGAATCCCAAAGGGATTCGATGGCACTGCTTCAGCAATGGCACCGTCAGCGACCCTGGCTAATGGCTGGTGTCGCTGCACTTGGCGCAAGCATTGGAGCAGTGATGCCATGGAATTGGAGTACTTCTGGCGTGATTTCAACCAAAGTTGAGAATCCTTGGGAACACCCACTGCGACGTAGAATCATTCAGGTTCTGGAACGTCAACCTGGCCTAGCGTATCGTGAATTACAACGTGAATTGGGAGCAGCCAATGGTACTCTACGTCATCATCTCGATGTACTCATTTCCAATCGCTCAATCACAGTTGTTCCAGTCAATGGAAGATCTTGTCATTATGCTGGTGCACCTCAACAGGTAGAGATTCTTCGAGAGATGAATGTCGGCGATGCCGAGAAAGCAGCACGAATGATGCCCGTTGGATTATCTGGTGCTCAGCGAATGGTCGTGGCACGCTTGGTTAAATCACCTCCACCTCGAAGTCAGGCTGAACTGTCACGAGAACTCGGCCGTTCTCGGGCGACCATCCATTCTGCAATCAAAGTTCTACGACGTCGTGGGATTGTACATTCACATGAACTGAAGATGGCCCCTCACCTTGAGGGATTGCAATCCACATCAGTACAGTATGAGTGGCTTGATGAACGCCCATTACCTGAATAATCGGCCTATTACTGAACACGCATTAGTTAGGTCCACTGCACGTTTGGCAACAGAGATGTTTTGAGCCTCAGGCGATGGGGAGCCTTCCATGCTGAATATGCGGCTTCTTGAACAACCTGCACCAGCAGGCAGTCGAGATGTCGATCAACTCGTCACTTGGTTAGTAGACACACTAGAATTGGTGAGGCGAAAGGGCGATGAGTGGAGTGATGTTTTCGTGTCCCCACTTCACATTCTATTGCGTGATTATCTGCTCGTTCACCCCCATCAAGGATGGGATGCCCAAACCCTAGGTGATGAACTCGGTTTGTCGGCAACTGCAATGCATCATCAAATCTCAAAACTTAGCGAATGTGGGATTACAGATACTGTGAATCGTGATGGGTGGAGAATTCACCATTTGCGAAATGGTTCATTGTCAAACGCAGTTGAAATGATGGGCGCGCAAGCACGACTGGTCTTGGAACAAAGATTGCGAGTCTTGGATGATTGGATGGTAGAAAGTAGTACGAGAATGGCCATACCGTCCGAAAAGGGCAGTGAACGACCATTTAGAATTCACATTAAAGGTCGGGCACCATTGTTGGATGGTCAAGAAGAGATTGATGCATTCTTACTGGATTTAGGATTGTATGGCGATAAGGTACGGCGTCCTGCAGATGGTAGTGCACCACTCGCTCGGCTCATGTTTGAGCATCTCATGACTGCACAAAGCCCACTCTCATTGGACGAAGCACTAGAGATGTGGGGCACAACTCGCCCGAGATTAACCAGGACACTAGACCGTTTCTGCGCAGCGGGTCTTGCTGAGCGCATTCCTCGAATCGATCGTCTTCCAGTGACGTTGTGGTCTGCAATCTCAAGTCAACATGCAAGGCGCGGTAGCGACTGGCTGATGACAAAGGGTGGCTTGAAGCGAATGGATGCTAGTTTGACGAAAAAAGTCGTCAAAGCTCTTGATGCTGAGAAATTTACAGTAGAATCCTGTGAAAAAATGTTCAAGGATGTTTCAGCGAAAGAACAGATGGTATTGTTGAATTTACTTGGAGGGCGATTGCCAATTGGTTGGCGTATGGCAGGGAAGGATGCTGTAGCTGTTCGAGAGCGTATTCTATCTCGAACGGACAGAGTTTTCAGACGAATAAAGAGAGTCTCAGAAACATTGGAGAACATAGTCACGACTTGACTGTAGGCCTCCATTTCTTGATTCCAGCCTCGATCTCTGCGGCTGAGATTGCTTTGGCCATCTCTATTGCATCGGGAGATGCCAATGTGTTGTGTACCCGGTTGGAATATGCCTCAAAGGCCAAATTAAGTGGCTCTCCGAGTTTTCTGAAATCTTTAATCGCGTGCAAAAATGGTCGTAATTCCTTCCCACCAGGCAATCCCTTTGTGAAGGAAATTGCATGTTGTTTCATATTTCTAGCAGCGTAATCACTACCGATTTCATCAACCAATTCGACATATCGATTCCAAGCCCAATATTTGGCATGGGCCTCACTTTCTTTCCAAGGTAAATCCGAATCAATCCAACCGAGTTCAGATTTAATTTGAGCGAATATACACGGGTTTCCAATCGCTGCTCTTCCAATCATTAAACCAGATGCACCAGTCACTTCCAAACATCGTGCGGCACTTTTTGCATCGACAATGTCCCCATTTGCAATCACAGGGACATTGTATGGCTCTAGTGTATCCACAACTTGACGAATCATGTCCCAATCTGCTTCTCCTCGATATTTTTGTGATAATGTTCGGCCATGTACACAAACTCGCAGTACACCGATTTGAGCACATCGTTCAGCGATTTCCAAGACGTTGATTGAGTTACTTCCCGTTCCGAGTCTCATTTTCACAGACACAGGCGATGATGATGCTTCAATGCACCTTTTTACCATCTCAACCAGAGAATCCGGTTCAGCCATCATGGCAGCTCCAGCACATGTCTTCGTGACCTTGGGAGCTGGGCATCCAAAATTCAGGTCGACTACATCTGCACTCTCAGATAAGTGCCGAACGGTTTCGACCATTTCATTTTCAATGCCTCCGAAAATCTGAGGGATGAATGGGTTTTCACGTGGATCTGTTTCCACTTTCGCCCAGGATTTTGCATTGTCTCTAGACAAACCACTGGCTGCAGTAAATTCAGTTGCTGTCACATCTGCTCCACATTCTCTAGCGAGCAATCGATACGCTAGATCCGTAACACCCGCCATCGGTGCAAGAAAGAGTGGGACGGGGGCCAACATAGTTACACCCAAACGGTGCTATATTTTCAAGACAGGGACTAGATTGAGACCTAGAATGTAGATTCCCAGTCATTTACATCTTGCATGGTAGCCCAAGTATCATCGTCCATTGTACTTCCATCTTTAGCTTTGAGTACCTCTCGGGCAAGTAACCAATAAACCAATGCCAATGATCGACGACCCTTGTTGTTTGCTGGTAAACAAAGATCAACATTTCGTAGATTGTTATTAGCATCGCAAATTGCAACGACCGGAAGGCCACTACTAACTGCTTCAGACAAGGATTGTTGGTCGGCCTGAGGGTCAGTGACAACAATCAGTTCAGGCTCAATGTAAGTGTGTAGACGGGGGTTGGTCAGTGTACCAGGAATAAAACGTCCAACAATTTGAGTTGCACCGATTGCCTGTGCAAACATTCGTGCTGGACGCTGACCATATTGTCGTGCACTAACAACTAGGATTCGGTCAGGTTGATACTGATTCAGAAATTTTGAGACGATTTGAATACGTGCATCAGTTTGTTGCAAATCGTGGTAATAGAGTCCTTTGCCCTCTGCTTCTCTAAATTCTTTGTTGAGGAATTGTTTCATGTCAGCGCTCTTCTGTTCAGTACCGACGTGCACGTTATGCTCCTCGTACGTCTCATGGGATACTAACATCGAATCAGTCATTATGATGCCTCGTGCGGCCTCGCCACCCGACTTCTCTTCATAACCGCTTCGCTAAACGCAATCCAAAGAATCCAACGCAGTGTCCCGAAGAATAGAGATGATGAGAAGAATTACTCAGATGGTTGAACATGCCGGACGAATGCTTATTCCTACAACCGTTTGCCTGTGAACCATGGCGGCCGATAACTCCGTGGAATCGGCCTTAGACTTGAGTAGTCCAATTGCAGTCGGAAAACGAAGAGAAGATGGGTATTGGAGCGATTCTGAAGGATTGGCTCTACCAGTATCTGCATCGGATCTTGAACGACATACGTATTGTCCAGTGTCGTGGCAACTTTCCAAGGCAGGAGTAAGTGGTGAAGGAGAAGCACTGAAGAAAGGTATGGTTGAACATGACCGTATTCACGAAGAAATGCGCGACTTCAAAAATCGCGAGGATGCTGCGAATCGTGAATTGGTGATTTGGTCATGGTGGTTTACTGTAGTCGCTGCACTTTCTGCGGACTCAGCGGCATTCTTCTTCGTAGAGGAAGGGAAAATTTCGGAACCACTGGTTGGAGATATCGGAAGATATCTTGTGATGCTCGGACTGGTATGGCTCGTCTTAGCCATCGTTCTCATTTGGGTTCCTTGGCGGCGATGGTTAGGTAGACCATTTGGACTCGCACAACCACCCGATTTCACTGAAAGTGGATTGGAAAGGGCCGAAACTGATGCATTATTTGATATCGAGGGCGAGGATGATTTTGTAGAAGGTGGGAGGTTAGAAGCAATCATCCTACTGGCATCAATCGCGATTGTATTACACGGTATGGCCATTTACATTGCACGTGATCGAAAGACGATTACATTCGCATTGATTGTACTCTCATTAGCCTGGATGATGGTTGCATCATGGAGATTGCACCGAGCGTTGTCTTTCAGTCAGCAAGCAGGAGAGGCGCGAAGTAAAGTCGGATTGGCCAAGGATGATGTCCTTGCATACAGTGATGATGATGGAGAAAGTGCTGTTCTATTAATCGATGAAGACATTGGATTGCGAGGGCGTCCAGATCAAATTGTTCGAATTGATAACCAATTTATCCCTGTAGAACAGAAGACTGGAAAAACGCCCTCAGGGCCTCATCAAAGCCATCGAATGCAATTGTTAGCCTACCTTCATCTTGTTTCAATCACAACCAATACCATTCCAAATTATGGCATTCTACGTTATGGTGGTGAAGCACTCTTCACGGTCCCTTGGGATGATGAAGCACGCGATGATTTGAAAACATCAATTCAAGAAATTCAGAGGCTCATGGTTGAAGGTGGGTCGAAGAGAAATCATGACCGGCCAGGGAAATGTGAACACTGTTCAAGACGAACGAAGTGCCCTCAAAGTTTAGTTTAGGGCTATTCAAATTCCACTGTCGGAGTGCAATCATCAGGCGTTTCAGGGAACACAACACATGGACGGATAACACTCACTCTGAGTGTCCAAGAATCTTGGAAACCAAAAATAGGTACAAACGAGGAATCCACTCCTTGCCCCACTGCTTCTAACCTCCAAGTACCCTCTGAAAATGGGTTTTCATCAGCGTTGATTGTCGTACGATTCTGTGCATATGTTTTTTCCGTATACTCGTGATAGATTGCTTCTCCACATTCAATACCACTTGAATCACAAGGATACAACCAGACCTCTACATAACGCTCAGCCAATTGTGCCTCTTCAATTCCTGCGTCTTGCAGTAAATCTAAGACTTCTTGGACGTTCTCATTGGTAGTGATATCATCATAATAGATTGATGCTTGAAAATTAATGATTATCTGTTGAACAGTATGATCAATTGGAATTGTGACCATTTTACTTTCCTTATATTCGTCTACTGCTGTCTGATTTTGCCAAATGTGAGATAAATCGTAAGAATTACTGACATCACTAATTGTCACTGGTTCTCGCGCGCCTTCTAACAGTTCACGTCCGATGACCATAGAGAGACAGCCTGGCATTGCCATTGAAACGAAAAGTAGAGCCATCATAGCACTGAGTGTACGCTTTCTCAGGAATGACACAGTTCTCCCTCAGACTGGCCTAACCGGTTTGCCCATTTCTTTGTGACGGCAAAATGGATGATTAATCGTCCTTTTTTCGTCTACGGACGCCTCGTCGCTTGGCAGGTTTTTCTGCATCATCTTCTTGATTCGGTTCTGGCTCAGGTGTCTCCTTAGCCAGAGGCATTGAATCGTCATCCTTCACAGTGAAATCACTACTCGTTGAGCGTAATTCATTGCCTACAACCGTATTGTCAACAATCGCTTCAACATCAACCGTTTCTCCTGGAAGGACACCTTCCTCTCCGGTCATTGTGAAGAGATGTTCCCGATAGTGAGCATCAGATGCTGAAAATTCAACTTCCTCATCTGATAAATGTCGACGTGATTCCACATCACCAAGGAAGGCATCAAGATCGTGTTCAGGAACATCTTCCATCGCTTGGCTTAGTTCAGTCTCTTGGACAGAATCTTCATCCTCCTCTGACTCTATTTGTTGCGCTTCAATTGAGAGTCTAATTTCTTCTTTTTCGTCAAAGTACGCTTCGGCTTCTCCGATTTTATCATCCCATTCGCCTTCCCATTGTTCTTCAGCGAAACCCATTTCAGCAGCATGATCACTGAATGAATCTGATCCACGGACGACTTCATCATCGTCTTCTTCTTCTTCAACTGTATCATCACCAGATTCGGATTCAGGCAATGCAATGAACGTTCGTTCTCTTGGCGCGTAATGTGATGTGAGATCTTGTTCTGCACCGCAATATGAACAATGTCCCATCATCGATGGTATCGTTGCATTACATGAAGGGCAATCATGGAACTTATTTCGTGCAGTACTCAAATCGAATTTACAATATGGACAGGTGTCCTCATCACCTTCAATCTCACCATCACAGGCTGGACAGAACTCATAGATTTCACGTTCTGCATCAGCTGAACCTCTACGGGTCAAGAGGATTGCACCGACCAAAACAACCACTCCAAGAATTCCGGCTAATCCAAAGAGAAGTATGGTGGTGTTACGATTTTCCGCCTCATCTCCAGTTCCCATGTCATCTTTATTTTCAACAGTCCAGATTTTGGCATATGATGTACCTTCATCAGGGATGATGGCCAATTCAATATCACCAACAATTCCAGTTGTGTCTATGATACATCGTAATTCTTCACTTTGACCAGCTTGAAAATTCAGTGTAACTTCATCAAATGTAAGTCCCCTAAGGCGATCTTCACAAACAAATGTTACGTTTCCTGAACCTTGTGTGGCGACGATGTCTATTGAATAGGCATATTCATATCCAGAAAAAATTGGTAGGCCAAGATCCCAATTTTCTGTTGTTTGTAAGATATTGATTTTCAAATCTGAATCAAGGTGTACGAAACCCGTTGCCAAATTATCGTTTGTCAATCGATCATATGATTCAGCACTCTTTGTCCATGTCGCCGTAAATGGAATGTCTCGAGTTTCTCCACTGACCAGCGCAGTAAATGTCGCAGTTACTTGTCCTTGAATTCCAGTATTAGCTGCAGGGATAATGATGGTTTGTGATTCCAACGGTTGACCATCGAAGGTTGCATCTAACGTTCCAGTGACTGAAATCATCCCAACATTCTGAAGACTGACTGTGAATTGTACTGAAAGACCTGGTGTAATCGATGCTGGTGTGGCAACAGCGACTGAAGAGACGACCACATTGGGCTCATCATGAATGGTGATGTATGCCGTAGAGACATCATTGAATGTATTCGATTGATCTACAGAATTGGATGGATCGATACTGACATCCAATTGAGTATCTCCAGGAGATTGGTCGGGGAGTTGACTCGCTGAGATGACGACCTCGTATTCGGCAAAAGTATCTGCATCAGTAAATTGTAAGTTGCTAATATCTAGAGTTATTCCATTGTGGATTCCAATATTTAGAGGAATACTAGAGGTGCCTGCACCTGATTCTCGCGAGATGATACCCGAGATTGACCAAGGTCCAGCAAGACCTGGATTGGCCAGCACATGGGGCCCATCTACGTGAAGATAATCTGGTAACACATCAACTGTGAGTGTTCGATTTTCTTGGTTATCGCCCATGATTGATTCAATGACATTGTCATTGCTGTCCGCATTCACGATACCCACTACTTCGTAGGTACCCGCTACCGGAGCGGTTCCCGTCTGATTCATCCATACGGAATCTCCCATCTGTAAGGCAGGGACATTCAACATATGTGCAGAACCTGCAAATGTCAACTCTACATGTGTAGCCTCTGCATCAGCATTTCCTGCATTTTCAACATGAATTTGAATTCCGACTTGATCGCCCTGATGTATCCCTGATGAGGGCGTTAATTGAAAATCTGCAAATCTCAAATTAGGCAAACCAGCAACGTCAAATGAAGTCGAATTTAATTTACATTCACCTAAGTGACAGACCTTAATCCAAAGATTATGAGTTCCATACTGAAGATTGGACCAAGTAAAATCGACTGACAAGAAATCGTTAGCTGGAATATTAACAGATGTTGCGAAGGATGGGTTTCCATTCACATAATTCGATTTGTGGAATTCGACGGCGACATTTTCAGCCAGAACGTTCGCTACGTTCTGTAAATCCAAGGTGAATGTGGTTTCACCCCATTCTACAGGAGAGGGTGAAATTGTGATGCCTTCTTCACTAAATGCAACGTTCCCAGCAAGTTCTGCCTCAGCTGTTGGCATAAACACAATGAAGGGTGCAAAAAGCAACAGGACGCACACATAGTGTGCGCGGGAAGGCCCACCCATGGAGGGTGGACAGCACCCTTAGCACTTCAATCCTGCTTCCCGGAAGCGTGTAAAGGCCGGTGTAGGGCAATTTCATGCATGTGCCGTTGGAAAGCCTTGAAGGATGTGCACATGGTGGAGTAAACGGTGCCGATGCTCGCTCGCCGATTCGTCCTCGCCACTCTAGTGGCGTTATTGTTGACGATTGCTCCACATAGTGTCCTGTTTACTGCTCATGCAGATGGGGGTAGAAGTGAGGATTTGGCATTTAGTGGGGGACCCTCCCTCAATCAAGTGATTTCAGGGAGTTACATCATTAGAACTGTCAATGTTGCAAATATGGATTTCATAGATGTAGAACTCTGGAGTGGAAGTTCATGGTCAGCCATAGCAACCATTTCTGATACACCTTGGTTAACTTCATGGGACACGACATCACATGGCGATGGTGATTACAAATTACGAATTCAAGGGACTTACGATAACGGTTCAACTACATCGTGGATTGAAAGCCCAGAATTCACGTTAGACAATACTGCACCAAGTGGGCTCAACTTTGAAGTCGCCAACCCCGTGATTGGCGATGGTAGTTCAACCATCAATAGAGCGTGGTTTACAACTGATGCTAGTGGTACATTGACATTCAATTGGTCAGCCACGGATACCCATATCTCACATGCAACCCTGACCAATGTTCCCGGAACGGGAACTCCTGCCCAAGATGGTCCCGGAACACTTCTTAACACCTGGAATTGGTCACCTGGCGATCTCTCAGAGGGGACATGGTTGCCGGTTCTGACTGTTTTCGACGAAGGAGGGTCCTCGACTCAATCAACACTGCATATCGGCATAGACCGGACTGGTCCAGATGTAGGTACACCTTCACTGTCCCAAACTGCAAACACCTGGACAAGTGCAACCACACTCTTGTTCAGTGGAATGGGTAGTGGAGCGACAGATAACGGTGGTTCTGGAATCGATACGTACCATGTACGAGATAGTGAAGATGATTGGAATGATATCGGTAGTGGCGGCAGTGGTTCTATGCCTCTAGAAGAAGGAATTCGTACTATCCAATTCCGCGCTGTCGATCGCGTCGGAAATATCGGAGACCCACTAGATGTGACAATGAATGTCGACAGAACTGCTCCAACAGCAGGAGGGTGGGTGTTACCTCAATTGACAGACTCCTTGACTGGCATGGTTAGTGTTGCTGTAGACGCAACCGATGAACACTCACAAATCGATACTGCTGATTGTATTCTTGAATACGGTTTCGACTCAGATGGAAATGGTGCTACACCCGACATAACTTCGACATGGCTGAGTGTTGGGTCAGGCACATCTGGGTTCTTGTCATCATCAATTGATTGGTCAACCAGAGCGGGACAGTATCTCTCCTTGCGCGCAGTGCTAGAAGACGTAGCTGGAAATACAATCACAACGACTGCATCACACTTCCTGATTCTACCCGGACTTGACATTACTGTGTCAAACCCCGAACTCAACCGTTTGGTTGTTCGAGCAGGTGATGTTGACCCTGTAGAACTACAAGCAACAATCACAACATCTGAGGTATATCTTGGTAGTGTAACGATTGTAGTTCAAAGTGCTCCAGCGAATCGAGATGCGATGACTGATTGGACCACATTACAGACAATTACAACAACAGCGGGTAGTTTGATTGACAAAGAAGAGGTCATTTCAGCCAACCTATCGTTGTTAACAGCAGGAGAATATGACCTCAGGATTCTCATCGATCCAGATAACAATATTCCAGAACAAGATGAGGGGAATAATGAGGCATTCCTCCTCATCAGTGCGGCTGATCCATCAGTGGTTGGCGCTGTTTCTGGATTTGCTCCTGATATGATCTTGATACTGTTAGCTGGACTTTTCGCCAGTCAATTCCTACGTCGTCGCGAATCGGCGTCTTGAAAGAGGATGCATAGGTCGCCAAGCCGCATGGAGGGGCTCGCACGTATACCTCAGGACCGCATTGCGGTGTTGATTGGACGGAAGGGTGCTACCCGAAAGGCGTTGGAAAAGGCTACAGGAGCAAATTTGCACATCGAATCAAAAACGGGAGATGTATCCATTTCCTGGCCCGTAGATGCTGATCCAATTCTACGCATGAAATTCCCAGATGTGATTCGAGCCATTGGACGGGGGATGAATCCTGAGCGAGCCATTCAATTGTTAGAGGATGACCATTACCTGATGCTGATTGATATTCGTGAGTATGTTGGCAAAGGCTCCAGTCAACAACGTCGAATTCGCTCACGAGTCATTGGCAGAAATGGTCGGATTCGTGAATTAATTGAAGAACATTCAGGGGCGGAGTTGGTCATCTATGGTTCAACCATTATCATCATTGGAAATGAAGAGGCGGTTCCACTTGCAGGTCAAGCAATTGAAAGGTTACTCCACGGTTCTGAGCATTCTAGTGTGTTGAAACATCTCGAAACAGAACGAAGAAAGATTCGAATGTCAGCGAGGCATCTTGAATCAATTGATATTCGAAGTGACGAACGCAGATTTGGAGCACTCGTCCCAGGATTAGATGCTGCAAGACGTAAGCGTGAGAGACGATTCAAAGGAGTTCAAGTCGACCCAGATGACACCGAAGCAGTCAATGAAATGATGGAATTGGCTGATGACGAGTCCATTGAATATGGAGAGGAATGATCAGCCTTCCAACACGTGTGCCATCGCATCTGCAAGTTCAGCTTCAATTCCCTGACGTTTTGCCCATTCGACCAATCTGGTTACATCACGGACAAGGAATTCATCTGCGTGTGGGTGTTGTTTGGTCACAGATTGACCAACATCGATGACTCGGGGTTCACCATGATGCCAAAGAACGTTGTATTCACTAAAATCTGCATGGACCAATTCTGCATCATTCCAACATATCCTCAACCAATCTAGCAACTCGTTGTAGACTGATTGGGGGTCTGGTACATCGACATCACGCAATCTTGGGCTCGGCCCCTCATCGGTACCAATGTAATCCATCACCAAAACGTTTCGAAATAATGCGTGTGGAGTTGGTAATTGAAGACCATGTTTTGCCATACGCATCATATTTCGATGCTCTTTCCGCACCCAAATATTCACCAATTCATGATGACGGCGGCGAAGTCCGCCAAATCTTGGGTCGCCCTCGATATATTGCATCAAGCCCTTGAATACTGCATTACTAGTGTGGAAAATCTTCACTGCCGCCTCTCCATTGGGAGTCGTAGCATGGAATACGTGAGCTTCTTTGCCACGAGCAATGGGCCAATCCAATGTTTCAATGTGGCCTTGTTGCATGAGTTTGTAAACAGCGAGTAGTGTTCGTTGGTCGAATACTTGGTCAAAGACTCTACGGTCGACCCACTCAAACTTTCCAACACCAAGTACACCCTCTAATCGGTGTTCAATTTCCTTAAACATCCGTGAGAATTTCTTCTCCTTCATCCAGGTCCAATTGTCAGTCTGTTGATCCATGTCTGAATGTAGAGATTGTTTGGATTCGTCCTCATCCCACATCTCCTCAGCCAACTCAGCGTACTCTGCTTCACGGGCGAGTTCAGCCTCTGTTGGGTCTGATTCGAGATTTGCTGCCTCGCCCATCGACTCTGAAATATCAGTCCATTCTCTAGACTCTCCTTCCCGGCGAGCCTTGCGGCGACGAGCGATTTCCATCCCCTCCTCAAGCAGGACCAAATAGGCTGTCAATGTCTTCATCAGTCACATCATCATCGAGTGGTGCTGGTTCTGGAACCTCAACCGGCTCTGACTCAGGTTCAGATTCTTCCTCTTCTGTTGATTCTTCCTCAATCGTTTCTTCAACAGTTTCAGGGGTTTCTTCTTCAGACTCTTGAATTTCGTCATCATTATCTCCAAAGATACCCAAATCATCGACGTCATCCATTGCTTCTGTATTTGTTCCGAACACATCAACGATTTCTGGAAGGAGCCCCTTCCGAGATAGATAGAGAGATTCAGTCTTAGAATAGCGCTTCTTGACGTCTGCTTTTGCATCTTGGAAATCCCAAGGTTGAACGACAATCAAATCACCTTCCCGAACCCATTGCCGGCGACGCATCTTTCCTGGGATTCGTGCCAAACGAGTTTCACCATCAGCACAGACGACTCGAACACGGCGACCACCGAGAATTTGGTCGGCAATTGCAAACATTTCGTTGATTCTTTCCTTTGGAAGAGGGACACGGCTACGGTCTCCGCCATCCCCTAGCATCTCGGCTAACTGTTCTTCGTTAACCGTCTCTTCGCGTCGACGTCCCATGGTAGTCAACCTAGCGGGGCGAACCGCCCTACATAAACAAGGAGGCGACAAATGAAGGTAGGCTATGTGCTCAAATCAAGAAAATAGAGCCGCTGCTGCATCCGTTGCTGCCTCTATCAATGCGTCTGCAAGTACACCAAAGCCAAAGACAACTGCGCCCATTGTACACAGCATGATGGCTATTCGCAGCATTGGAGCACGAGATAGACGAACTGGGCGATCTGTATCCTCAAAGAACATGACAACGACAAGTCGCAAGTAGTAAAATACCGATAGGGCACTGTTGACGAAAATTAAGATTGCAAGCCAGAACACCCATGATAACCCACCTAACGTTGTAGACAAATCTGCTCCACTTGCATCACCAATTGTACTGGAAATGATTCCATTGACCATCATCAACTTGGATAGGAAGCCAGACAAAGGAGGCACACCAGCAAGTGCAAGCATGAAGATGAGCATCGAAATCGCGATGATTGGGTCCCTGCGGGCCAAACCGTGGTAGTGTTCAAGTTCATGTCCACGGCCTTCACATTCCAACAAACTGACTACGAGGAAAGCACCAAACTTGAATGATACAAGAACAGCAAGGTGGAAGATAATCGCAGTAGCAATCAATTCGCTTCCTGATCCTGGTCCAATTGCACCAATTGCAGCAATACCTGCTAGAATATATCCAGCATGTGCCACACTGGAATATGCAAGCATTCGCTTGGGATTTCGACTACCCAATGCAGCAATATTACCCCACGTCATGGTGATTGCGGCGACGACTCCGATGAGAATGTACCATTCATTTCCATCCTCTCCTAAGGTGATGCCAATGAGGACCCTCATCAGTGCGAGGAAGCCCATCGCCTTACTAGCCGTAGAAAGAACACCAGCAACGGGTCCACTTGCTCCGGAGTACGCATCGGGTGTTGCAAAGTGGAATGGGACGGCACTGACCTTGAAACCAAAGGCCACTAACATGAATCCTAAACCGAGTAATGGCAATGTTTCAATTCCATTCATCGCTGCCCAATCACTGGCCAATCCACATGATCCAGTTAGAGAAAGAGTGGGTGCACAATATAGTGGATTTGCATCAGTTCCATGATTGACACTACCACTCCAGAGGTAGAGTAGAGAAATACCGTACAATCCAATTGCGCTAGACACGCTTCCAACGATGAAATACTTGAGACCTGCCTCTGGTCCAGTCTTCGTTTCCTTGAGGAATGATATCATCACATATGACGCAAGGCTTGCTATTTCTAATCCGATAAATAGCATGAACAAATTCGTAGATAAAGCGACTATTGACATGCCAAGAGCAACCATCAACAGAAGCAGATGGAAGTCGACTTGACGACGATTATTCAGTAACTTCTTCAGACGACGTGTTTCTACAATTTCGTCCTTATGTGGCTTCAAAGCAATTCGATTGAGAGCAGTACCTGGCATCCGATCTGTGTTCGCTAACAATCCAATGAGAAGAGCGGCATAGAATATCATCTCAAAGGTGCGACTGAAAGCATCCACCTTGAGAATGAATTGTTGATCAATGCTACAATCGGTGTGAACTGTTCCTGAAGCATCTAAGCAAGCAATGCCCATACCTACGGTCGAGTCAATCATTTGACTCATGAAAGCAGTCACAAATGCTGCTAAAAGCGTAAAGCCCGCAATGCCAGCTGGTATTCGTGGATCGCTGGTAATTGAAAATCGCTTACCTCCAATGAAATACGGAACGCGGATACTCTTTCCAGGAATTGGCAGACGGAAAGTGCCATCTCCAAGATTTGGTACGACGAACATCGCAATTATCCCGAGGAGGAGAATCCACTCTGGCATGAGGGCGCTGGTCATGTCTGGACCGCTGAAGAGTGTCCCTAGATTCACGGCTTGACACCTCCTAGATTGAGTGCATCAATGATTGGCCCTTCAACCAACATTGTTGACCACCCCGACATCATATCGAAGAAGAAGAATGGAAGGATTCCAAAGATGACTGCCAAGACTCCTAGAATCAACATACCTGCATTCTCATGCCAAGTAATGTCACTGGGCTCTTCGCCATGCATTGTGTCTGGAAGAATTACCTCTCCACTGCCTTCAAAGATGGTGCGCTGCATACTCCAGAGGTAATATGCTGCGGTGATGATTAGAGTCACAGCGGGTAAGATGACCCACCAACCGAAGGCCATGTAGAATGCGATAAGAACTGCAACTTCTGCAACGAAGCCTGCCATCAATGGTAATCCTAGGCTGCCCATCCAACCGACCATCATGTGTGCACCCATCCAAGGGCTATGATGGGCAAGACCGCGCATAGAACCAATTTCCAGCGTGTGATAATGATGCTTGAATGAACCACAAACTGCGAACAACAGTGGGCTGATGATTCCGTGTGCAAACATCATGAAGATTGCACCCGCAATTCCGAGTGGTTGCATTGTTGCAATTCCAAGGAAAATGAGACCCATGTGACTGACTGAAGAATAAGCAACCATGCGCTTGAGGTTTGTTTGACCAAGACAAACAATGGCTCCGTAAACCAAACTCACCATTCCAAGAACAATCAGCAGAAATTGATATTCGATTAACTGGTCGGGGAATATTGACACTGATAATCTCAAGAAACCATAGGCCCCCATCTTCAGCATTACACCCGCTAACAACATCGAACCAGCTGTGGGTGCCTGTACGTGGGCGTCTGGCAACCATGTGTGAACTGGGACGCTTGGAAGTTTGGTTGCAAATCCAATCAACAATAGCAAGAAGACAAGTCCACGCAATCCTCCACTTGAGATGAATTGACCTGCAGATTCACTGTCTTGCATCAGTGTGAAGTCAAATGACTTACCTGTGATATTTCCAACCCACGATGCATCGTTGTTGTAGTACATCACAAGGATTCCAGCAAGCATGAAGACGCTGGCAGTGAATGTGTAGATGAAGAACTTCTGCGCTGCATAGCGGCGATCTTCACCACCCCACATCAGAATCAAGAAGAACATCGGAATGAGGGTTAATTCCCAGAATACATAGAGCATGAATAAGTCAAGACTCACGAAGACACCAATCAATGCACCTTCCATCAATAGAATGAGACTGTGGAAATATGAACCATTCTTTGCATCCCATTCAACCAACATGGTGATTGGGATGAGAAGTGTTGTTAACCACACCATTGGGAACGACAATGCATCAATGCCCACGTGCCAGGATACTCCAATACTACCGATAACCGAACATGAACCATCACGTAGATTTCCGGCATCACAATTGTCGTAAAGGAAATCGCCCCAAGAAAGGTCCATTGATTCCAGTCCAATAAGAGTAGCAAGTGCAAACATTGCCAAGGCGACTCCCATATTCACATACCGAATTGGATTGGCGAGTTCGATTCTCTTTTCTTCTGTAGACACCCAATGTAAGAGCATTAGCAGAAGTGATGCGAAAATCGGTAACAGGGTCAGAGTGGTCAGCGGATTTCCTAACATTGTCACAATTTCCATTCAAGCCACCCCCCAAAGAATCCCAAGGACCGCCATCATTCCGATGACTGTCATGAGAATGTAATCACTCGCTCGGCCAGTTGTTAACGATCGAATCCACGTACTTGCAGACTGGGAACCACACTCAATGCCCTTGATGACGCCATCGACACCACGCTTGTCAAACCAAGCAGCAATGACAGCAAGAGGTATGATTGTCTTCGCAATCAACCACTCGTAAACATCGTCAATGTAGAGGCGGTTATGCAATGCTTTAGCGAAGCCTCCTTCTGCGAGATCACCAATTTCAGTGTGTCCAACTTGACCTGATAAGTCGACGAGCCAGCCAACCAATGGAATTGCTTCCTCACCCTTGCTCAGACGGCCGCCATGCAAGCGTGCAGCAATAAATGGTCCAAGTACGCTTGAGATTAGAATCGCAGTCCAACCGACCACCTTGAGTGTTCCATCCTTTGGCAAGAAAGCATGCTCTAGTGTGTACAATAGACTGTGGAGAAGGTCAGGTTCATGCAATCCAAGGTGACCATCTGATTCCCCGAGGAAATGCTGGAAGCTGTATAACGCTAACAAGAATCCGCTGAATGCGGTCACAATTGAGAGCGTGATCAAGGGTGTCTTAATCCATGGTGTATGTTCTTCAACATGTGATGCAGCCTCACTCTTGGGCTTACCTGCGAATGTCATGAACCACATTCTCGACATGTAAAATCCGGTCATGCCTGCTGTAGCAAGGACGAGTAGTGCTGGGAAGAGAATCATTTCTCCACCATGTAGGTACACATTCCATGCCTGACCAACAATTCCTTCCTTCGACCAGAATCCTCCAATCAATGGTACACCAATTATTGACATTGATCCCAGCATCATTGCAGTACTTGTGACTGGTAGTTTGCTTGCAAGTCCACCCATGTTTCGCATGTCTTGTGGGTCGAAATCGTGATGGTCATCATCATCTCCGTGTACGTGTTCATGTGCGTGATGCATCTCGTGTATCACAGAACCTGAAGCCATGAACAGCATGCCCTTCGCCATTGCATGATTGAACAAGTGGAATAGAGCTGCTCCAAAAGCGACTGTGGCAAGGTGATGATGGCCCTCATTTGCAAACCACATCGCAGCACCAAGTCCAGTGAATATGTAGGCGAGTTGGCTCATTGTCGAATAAGCCAGAACACGTTTGATATCGTTTGCCACGAAAGCGATGAAGGCAGCCATACAAGCGGTGATACCACCAATCCAAGCGATTAGCATCGCTAGTTCGGAAAGATCACCTTCAAAGGAATGTTCACTAAAGATTGGGAACATTCGGGCAACCAAATAGAGGCCTGCATTTACCATCGTTGCTGCGTGGATGAGGGCAGAGACTGGTGTTGGTCCTTCCATTGCATCGGGCAGCCATACATGTAGGGGGAATTGTGCAGATTTACCAACACAGCCGATGAACATGAAGAAGAGGGGCCATTGCAGTTGATCACCGGTGACGACTGTACCATTTGCAGCAAAACCAGGTGAACCAAGGATGACTGCGAAATCTAAGGAGTGGTAAATGTCGTACATCATGAACAACCCCACCATGAGGAAAACGTCGCCAACTCGTGTCGTTAGGAACGCCTTCTTGGCGGCTGCTGCTGCACTGGGTTTCTCCCAATAGAATCCAATGAGAAGGTATGAACACAAACCCATGATTTCCCAGAAGATGAATAACCACAGGAAATTGTCTGCAAGTACCATGCCAAACATACCACAGGAGAACAGAATAAATTCTCCGAAGAAGCGGTGATTACGATCTTCGTTGATTGGATCTGTTGTCATATATCCAATCGCAAACCAACAAATGAGGAAACAAAGGAAGGCGGCAACAAATAGCACCATCAATGATACAGGGTCAAGCCAAATGCCAAAGCCAATTGTAAAACTTAAATCGCCAGTTCCAGCCAATTCCCAACTCACACTATCGTGACGGAGAATGTCAAAGGAAATCCAACTGAAAATCCCCCCTTGTGCACCGAAATGTGCGTGATGGTAAAGGAACTCAACCAATAACCAAACCGTCAATGAAAGTGTAATTGCCAAAGTTGCTAGAGCTACGATTCCACCTTCTTTCAGTTGATCTTTCCACATCTCAGTGCCCTTGTAAATTTGGCCAACAATGAGAATGGCAGGGAACACAATGAGAGGGATGGCTGCAATCAAGAAGGCACTATCAATCGCATCATATCCAATTGCTGAACGAATGAATGGGAAGAGTACCATCGCTAAGACGGGGAAGAGGAGGTTCCATTCTGATTTTTCATGAGATCCCATATTCATACCTCCTCAATGCTTGAGTAGCGTCACCTCATCAAGAGAAATTGTCTCTTGTTGACTGTATAATGTCAAAAATATCGCCAAGCCAACCGCGACTTCTGCTGCAGCAATCGCAATTGCAATTGCAATGTACACCCATCCATGGATATCATTGTGGAAACTAGCTGCAGCAACGAAATTGAGATTCACCGCGTTCAGCATAATTTCAATACACATCAAGACAATAATGGCATTCTTGCGAGTAAAGGTACCCGCTAGGCCAATGCAAAACAAGAAGGCACCCAATCCTGCAATCCAACTGGGTTCAATCATTCCTCTTCACCTCCAGGAAGTTCCCACATCAAATTCACAACGCGCTCATCACGAACCAAATAGGCTGCTCCAGCCATTGCCATGGCTAGTAATGCGCCTAGAATCACTAGAGCGAAGGCCCACTCATTGAGGATTGTAATGGCAAAATTAGCGGTCGACATGACGTCGCCACCTGTTCGCTCGCCCCAGAGTTCTGGTGCCATCAATGCAGACAAGAGCGTTCCAAGAAGAACGAGAATCCCAATACGTACGAATGTACTAGCGATTCTCATTCAAAATCCTCCTCCATAATTTGGCGGCGTGAAAGCATGACACCAAAGGCGAATACAAGCATAACACTCCCCAGATAAACCAAGATTTGGATGGCTGCGAGTAACTCTGCTTGGGCCATCAAGAATACACCTGCTACTGCGAAGAAACACATGATCAACGAAAGCATCGAATGTGCGACGCGCTTAGAATACACCGTACCCAACGCACCACCAATAGCAATAATGGCTAGAATCGCAAAAGAAATGCCTTCAATTGAAGAAAAAATGTCCCCTATAGGGTCCATTAGAATCCCCGGCAATTCCATACTCATGCCTCCGATTTACTGGCCTTTGCCGCCGCTCTTTCTGCCTTCTTTCGTTCTTGCTCAACACGCTTGGCAAGTTCAATATCAACCGCCTCTGCATGCTGTACAGGTAAGACTCGCGTACGTGCAGCACTGTACCATAATTCCTCACGACTGTGTCCAGACATGCCATCGTATTCATTGGTCATGAAGAATGAATTGAATGGGCAGGATTCCATGCACAAACCACAGAACATGCATCGACCCATGTCAATGCGTCCTGAGACAATATCGACCTCAGCGCCAACAAGTTCGCTGGCTGCAACTTCTTCTGTAGTACCAGATGCATTCCAGCGAACACTGACTGTGTCGTCTGTTAGAACAATGACCTCACCGAACTCAAATTCTTGAGGTGGTGCTTCGTGAGCTGTTGAAAGTTCGAATTCTGCTGCCGCTTCCGCGCTGCCTTCAAGTCGGCGTGCAGCCATTCCTCCAACCTCTAATTGAACACCGTATCCATGGAGTTCATCACCTTCTTCAGCCAAATCCAGTACATTGACTCGAGTTTCAGTCTCCATGTGCAGACAGTCGTTAGGACAAATTCTAACACATGCTTTGCAAGCAGTACAAGTTTCCCAAATGACGCCAATTCTACCATTGTAATTTCCAGGAACGAAGAGCCATGGTTCCATCTCCTCAAGTCGCTCATAGGGATACATGACAGTGACTGGTCGCTCAAAGTGAGGGAACAGTTCAGTTGTTTCTCGGTCGGCTGCATAGGTTTGATCTACACCTGGGTGACCCTGTTTTGTATACTGCTTACGTTCTTTCTTACTGTAGAGATCGACCTCTTGTCCATGGTAAGGTTTGCCCCCACCATGGGATTGTAAGAACTTCGAACGACCAATGATTGGGATGGTTCGTAGTGCTGCTTTCAGTGTCATCCACATCGGACGAACAATCAGATTTCTGAAGTTAGGAGTTGCATGCTTGTGGAATGCCATCTGAATCACTTCCTGTGTTGGCCTGGACTGGCTACGTCTGTTGTCTGTACACTGAATGGTCGAGTACGAGCCTCCAGTGCTTCTGGATCTTCATCAATCGCAAGTAGAACAAATAGTGCCAAACTGATGCTTGTAATGAGAATTGGAACTAAAATCGGCCACTCTCCGTTGATGCCATCATAGACCCAAAGTCGGAGGGCTGCGGCCATTGCAAGGTTTAGCAAACTGAGAGGCAATAACCATCTCCAGCCAAATTCTAGAATCTGATCTGTGCGTACACGATGCAGTGCTGCCCTGAACCATACAAAGAAGATGAAGATGAACCAAGCCTTGCCAAAGACCCAGAGTGTGTGAGGTATTGTAGAGAGGAATGGAAGTGTGTCCTCCATCGGTGCTTCCCAACCACCGAGGAAGAAGTGGGCAAATAGTAAGCAAGCCGCGTACGTGCGAAGGTATTCACTCGCAAACATCAGGCCCCATCGCATTCCACCATATTCTGTCCACCAACCCTCAACCAACTCAGCCTCAGCTTCTGGCATATCGAATGGGATTCTCTCCACTTCAGCCACCATTGTAATCATGAACAACAATGAACCAAGAGGGAGTAAGAAAATGTTCCAAACGCCACTATCTGATTGGAATTCAATGACTTCAATCATATTGAATGAGCCAGACAAAACGACTACGCTCAGTACGGTGACTAGCAATGGAATCTCGTATGCTGTCAATTGTGCTGCAGAACGAATTCCACCGAGTAATGTGTACTTGTTGTTTGAAGACCATCCTGCGAAGAATATGCCCAGTGGTGCAACACTGAACACAGCAAACAGGAAGAGAATTGACATCTCAGCGTTATTGGAATAGAAATGTGGACCCAATGGGATGAACGCGAAGCACATCACAGTGGTCGCAATAATGAGGAATGGTGCGATTTCAAAGACAAGGCGATCTGCTTTCTCAGGGACCATGTGCTCTTTGGTCAAGAATTTCATGCCATCCGCTAGGTTCTGGAAGAATCCAGGAAACAACCACCAGACACCATGATATGAGCGGTTATTCACACGAGATACTGCATCAAGTTCGTGATCATTTCCAGCCATCTTGTTGAGGGCCCTGTTGAGGACTCCAATAGGTGCACCCGTTCCAAATGGTAATTGATTCCACCATTCTCCTGCAGTCACCCCATTTTCTCCAATCCATAGGCTACGCAATGACGTACGGGCTCCACGGCGATCCATGAATCGACCGAGGAGTTTTCGCTCCATCCACAACAATACGAGGAGAGTTGTCATGATGCCACTAAATACGGCAACGCACATCACAAATTCAGTTAGGAACCAAGCAACTCTATCGGTGTATTCCCAATGTCGAGACATGCCGATGGTATTCTCAGAAACGAAATCCATCAATGCGCGGACCCAACCACGAATATCGAGAATGTCGCTCGTCATTTTTGATCACCTATCCGTTTCTCCAATACAAGGGTCAAAGGAACCCATAATCGCTGGAATGTCAGCGATTTTGTAACCAATCATACACTTTGATGCATACGGGATTGTGATGAACATGGGGCTTCGAATTGAGATTCGGTATGGGTGCTTTCCTCTCTGATCGCCCCCGCCTGCAATGTAGAACATGGATTCACCTCGACTATCTTCGAAATGGTGGAAGCCTGTTTGTCCATCTCCTGCTCTTGAGGGTGCTTTGCCAATTATTGCTTCATCACCCGGCGAATAATGTGTTTCAGCCCCACCTGGCATCTTGTTCAGTCCATCCAGAACCATGTGGGCGCTGTATCTCATCTCCTCGACTCGAACCCGATAGCGGTCATAGCAATCGCTACCTTTGATGGATGGGCGTTCAACTGCTGGTTCCCAATCGAGTTCATCATAAATCGAATATGGATGTGCCCACCTAACATCATAGTTGTGACCTGCAGCTCGTACATTTGGACCAGATACACCATGATTGACCATTTCAGCAGCCTTGGCATATCCTACACCTTGTGTTCGAATCAGGAAAATCGTGGATTCGTCCAATAGTGCCTCATATTCCTGAATACGGTCAAGGAATAATGTCAATTTTGCGCGGCAACGTTGGGCGAATCCAATGGGTAGGTCACGTTTGACACCACCGACTCGTGGGAAATTGTAGTGCATTCTAGATCCACCGAGTTCCTGCAACAAATCCATCATCATCTCGCGCTCACGCA
Source organism: Candidatus Thalassarchaeaceae archaeon (assembly GCA_030747485.1). Classification (GTDB taxonomy): domain Archaea; phylum Thermoplasmatota; class Poseidoniia; order Poseidoniales; family Thalassarchaeaceae; genus MGIIb-P. Next base: position 41,238 of record JASLKP010000007.1, read on the forward strand.
GACACCAAACCATTCCTGTCAAGTTCCCAACATCTGGACAGTAGGCACCCAACCACATGAGGTGGCTTGCGATTCTCTGCAATTCAACAGCAACCATTCGAATGTATTCGGCTCGCTCTGGAACCTCAACTTCTAACAAATCCTCCACTGCATAGATGTAAGCATGAGACCATGTATTGGCACTGGCATAACAGAGACGATCGCAATAGGGTGTGATTTGGGTGAAATCACGAGTCTCACAAATTTTCTCGACGCCACGATGGATGTAACCAAGATCTGGTTCAGTATCAACAACAGTTTCACCATCGACCTTGACTTTGAGGGTCCATAGACCATGAGTCATTGGATGCTGAGGCCCCATTGAAATCCACATTTCTGCCATTCATTTCACCTTCCCAATATCATCGGGCTTTCGACTAAAGCCCTGAGGGTCGTCGTACATCTCATTGAAATCGTGATAGCGGAGTTTGTGTTGTTTCTGTAATGGATGGTAACCTGTTGGTGTGTCATGAGGTAACAGGACACGGCGCATACCTTCGTGTCCTTCAAAATCAATACCGACCAAGTCCCAAGTCTCCTTCTCATTCCAATCTGCGCCAACCCAAATATCTGCAACACTAGGAACACTCGGTTCTCTTGTAGATGCTAGTGACATTCTGACTTCAATTTCGATGGGGACATCAGCCCCTGAGAGTTTGGATGCATCAATCACAACCGGTTCATCGGTAGGATTGGTGACTGCCATGCGTAGTAAATGAACAACGACTTGCCATTCCTCATCCTTCTCAGGCCAGTGAATACCGGTAATCATCGAACAATAATCCACACCTTGCTCCTTTCGTAGCCACTTGGCCAACTTACGCCAAATTCCAGCAGGCACCTCAAGGTGAGCGTAAGCATGCTTACGAACTCCGCCTGTTTTGTTACGTGATTCAGCAACAACGCCCTCATCACTAAATGCGTCATTTGTCGCTTTAATCATGGCATCTACAGCGGCTTGTGCTTGTGCTGCTGAAATTGACATACCCATGATCTCACCTCTCAATCGTCTGCAACAATGATTGGGTTGCCGCGCCCCTCTGAATCCTGACTTGGTACTGCTCCGATACGGATAATCTTCTCACGTAACTTTCCAAAGCCATCGATCAATGCCTCTGGGCGCGGTGGACAACCAGGGATGTATACATCAACTGGAATCACGGTGTCAACACCCTCTAGAATATTGTAAGATTGATAATATGGGCCACCTGAAATTGCACATTCGCCCATTGCAATACACCATTTTGGTTCAGGCATTTGTTCCCATAGGCGTACAATTGGATCGGCAAATTTCTTTGATATTGGACCATTCACTAACAAGACATCGCATTGACGTGGGCTACTTCTGAAAACAACTCCAAAACTCTCTGCGTCAAATCGAGGAGCGCCAGCTGCAGCCATTTCCAATGCACAACACTTGATTCCTAGGTGTAAGGGGAACAAGGATTTCCGTTGCGCCCAATTCAAGAATCTACCACCCAGAACTGCGATGAAATCTTTCATGCGAGTCGCTTCTAGGGCATTGTCATTGACATCACCAATGACATCGATGAGGCCACGACTACTGAATGCAGTGTAATTGCTTCCGTCATCCATATCCTCTCACCTCAAATGTAAATTCGGCCCCTCTTTCGGAATACATACCATACTCCAAGTCCCATGAACAAAAGGAAGGCCAGAAGAGTCACCAATGCTCCTGTAGCCTCGTCCACACTTCCTTCGCCAGCCATGATACTATGATCTGCATTCATGGCAACGATGCCGCCAAATGCTAGGAACATGAATGCAATATCAAATACAAGGAAAATTAGAGCGTACCAATAATACTGGAAATGGAAGTCAATCATGGCATCTCCAACTGGGTCTGCTCCACATTCGTAGGTGCTTAAGCGGCGTACATACAGAGACTGGTCAGTTTCATACCCTCTTAGCAAAAATGAGCGGAGTTGAGTGGGGTTGTTTGGGTCTGGCATCGGGCGTAAAAATCTCGATAAGAGGAAGCCACCAAGAGGGAAGCCAATGCCTACGATTGTCATCAATCCTAACGACAGATAATCCGCTGAAACAGTCGACATCTGCAACGCCCCTGAGGAACCCGTAGGGTTCCTTCAGATTGTTCGACTCAAAGAGGCATCATAAGCATATCCGGCAAGCCATCGGCTGAAGTCGTATCATCAGACACGAGAACTGCGACGACGGTTCGAAAAGATAAGGCCGAGAATAGCAAGTGCCAGTGTACCAATAATGACCCATGACACGATATTCCAAGTCGCCGATGAGAAACCAAACATACTCTGATCAGTATTTGCTGAAACCGTCAAATCCACAGGTTGAGCATGCACTTCGGAATAAGTCGGAGTGACGATTAATGTGAATTCAAAATCATCTGATGATGACAGTTCTACAGGAGGCTTCACACGTACAAGAATCTCCTGTACTTCTCCTGCACCCAATTCCAATTCATCGATATTCAAATCGACGGTCCAACCCCTCAGTCCTTCGGTTGTCGTGATTTCAATCTCTTCCTCAATATTCCCATCGTTGGTAATTAACACTCTGAAATCAGCATAATCTGGATGTGTGATATTTCGATGGGGGCCGTCGATGACCTCGAGTGAAAGTGAGTGAACTGTTGAGATTGTGACGACGACGCTGATACAGGATGGTTCTGCTGTATTTCGCAATGAAGCCGCACAGATTTGAACGGTTCCAACTTCTCCATTCAAACTTTGATCACTGGACATGATACTGAGTTTAATTCTGACATCGAATGATTGATTCCCTGCTGTGATTGGGATCTCAAAATAATCTGCATTCAATGTATAGGGAACTCCATTGACGGTCAATTCTCGAGAGACGGTTGAATCCATTCCTGTCACAAAGAATGTGGCGTATTCTGTATACGTGGAATTGCCAACATCACTCACCAACATATCGATGCTAGTCTCCCCACCAGGTGGCAATGTAACACTGGTTGAATCGGGTGCACCCTGTGGATTGGCCAGAATCAATTGCATCAGGTAAACATACTTTGAAACCGTTGCATCAACAGTATGGACATAGACCTGAGATGGTGCAGAAACAACGGTGACCTTGATATTGATACTAAGAGAAACACCTTCATCTTCATCTGGGATTTCGACCTCCAGATATACGTCTGCAGACTCAGCAGCATCTAGAGCGATTTGTGTGATTTCCTGACCGGCCCCATCAACATAGCGCGTTGGCCATGCAGGAGATACACAATTGTTCTGTGCAGGGTCACATGCTTGTAAGCGGAAGGAATCCCGAACGTTACCATCATTGGTGACTGATACTGTGAATAGAATCTTCTCATATGGACGACCTGTTTGACTGTTGGACAATACGTTACCCTGCACAGCGTGGCGTTCTGCGACTGATACATCGAGTTCCTCAGTGGATTCTACTGATGATGCTCCAGAACTTGTGACTGTGAACGTGATGGTGACTGTTTCATCAGCCAATGCATTTGTTGGAACGAAGACCGATACTTCCACACTTTCTTGATCACCAGAGCCCGAAGTGTGTTTTCCTTCAAGGGTAACTGAAGATGATGCCAGAGTTACGGTCCAACCAGTCGGCATCGGCGTGTGACCAATCGAGAACAAATCATTTCCATTACCCTGATTGGTAATTGTAAGATGTGTGCTACTTGAGGTCCCTGGTTGTATGTTGTGAAGATAATCATTAGATAACGAAGTGGCGACTCCATGGGATTGCCCAACTGTCACCGAGAGCATGACTGAACACCGTGGACTGTTGCCATCTTTCCCGATGATTTCAATTTGTGTCGTACTATCTGCCGCAAGGCTGTCATCAGGAGAGACTGTGAACGTGAATGATGCATCGCCATTTCCATTATCATACTCCAATAATCGAGTACTCTGGGATGGTGTAACCCAACTTGCTTTTTGACCCGATTTTCCAAAGGTAACCGTCCAATCACTATTCCCTGCATTATCAAGTTCAAATGTACCAGTTTCAGAACTACCAGGAGCGATATTCATGGTAGATGGCGAAATAGTGGCATCACATTCGTGCAATTCAGGAATATTGAGTGTTAAGGACAAATTATCCTGTGCTTGATTCTGTTGGTTGGGATCATTAGTAACTGTTGCTCGAACAATGAAACAGTGACTACCGGCCTCTGTTTGTTCCCCATCTGGTACGGCAATTGTCACTGTAGCATCATCATCTTCATCTGATTGTAGTGTCATCGTGACAGGGTCAATATCTGATGATAAATCTGAACGACACGAAGATGAATCGGTTATTTCTAGTGAAATAGATGCCTGTGATTGACCTGAATTTTTCACATTAACAATGAACTCAACTTCCTCATCGTCACCATTGTAATTCTTTGAAGTTGGTGAGGCTGAAAGTTCAACAGCAAACGCAGCGTTTCCGCTTCCCTCAGATTTGGTTGTCGTCACTGTGAGGTCTGCCTGAGCGGGAGCGCCCGGGGCACCGGCCTCAGCACTATTGGCAGTTGCAGTGACTGTTGTTTCGCAATCATCAGCAACGGCTTCAGAAGAATCATCTGTGATATTCACAGTTAGAACGACTTGTTCAGAGGAACCTGTGGGAATTGTCCCTGGCACTTGCTCAATCGCACTAGAATAACCCTGACACCCCCCCGGTTCTTGACTGGTAGACAATTGAACCGTGATGTCTACATCTCCAGAGTTGTGTACTGTAATCGTATATTCCGCAGGAGAGCCAGGACTGGCGTCCTTAGACAAGGAATCTGCAGACAAGGTAACGTCTGCATCACGTCCGCCTGATGCAGCCACATAGGGGGTAATGGCTACCAAAACGAGTAGTGCGACTAGGCACAGAGTGCGGCCGCGCGCGTGTGTGCGCATACGCAGCCGACAGGCAGACCCCCTCAAAAGGGCGACTGCTTGTCGCCCATGAGATAATTCAGCGTCATTCACCATTCTGCTGAACCTCCTGCAAATTTGTCTGGGGAGTGACTTGAGGCGTTACTGCTGGAGCCACTGCAATTGGTTGTTGAACAACCTGTGGAGCAAAGGCACTAGCGATTGGTGCCTGTGAAGGTGGTGGTTGTCGTAATCGAATCACTAACACAGTCGCCAAAGCAAGTCCTGCAATGATGAATACAATCAACCCAATGATGGCAATTGTTTCAATCGCGCTGTCACTTTCCCTCACTAGAGTGGGATCATTAGGGACATCCATTGTGATTGAATAACTGGAGCCTTCAACCGTGCTACCTTGCTCTAAATCTAGAGACAAAGTATCCTCTCCCGCATCAGGTACGATACTGATACGAATGCCTTGAGTTGCTCCCACTGAAAGACTGACCAAATCTGTCCCTTCCACTTCTGCATCCCAACCTCTTGGAGTCTCAAGAATGAGACGGTCCTGAACAGGTACATTACCAATATTCTCAACTTCAAGATAAATGTCTGAGGTCTTGCCTTCCATCGATTCGTCGATGGACAATGTCCTCCAAAGAATAGCAGGATTTGCAGCGATTGTAAGGGTCGTGTGAGAGGTTCGTTCTACACCCTCCGCATTAACGACCAGTGCGATATCTGTGGGACCAGCAGGTGCAAGAACTGGCGCGACAATAATGCAAGATACTTCTGTTGATTGACCACCATTAATTTCACCAATTTGGTCACAGGAACCGGCCCATGAATTGTCTGGGAAATCAAATGAGAGACTTGGAGCCCATGAGGCAGAACCATCATTTCCGATGACCCAAGAAAGTAAGAAGCCAGGTTCACCAGTTGGATGGAAATCATAACTGTTGCAAAGTTCACAGAAAGCGACGACTGGTTTTGCTTCTTCAGCTACATTCAATTGGCCATTCCAAGTGATTCGATATCCACTAAGTGTCGATAGATGGACGTTAATCTCTCCACCTAAAGCAAAACCATTCCCTTCCAAACCAACAACGTAGGGCACTGAATCACCAATTGGAACTTCAAGCGTTTGCGTACCCATCGTTACCGACCACCCACCTGGACGATCGTCGAGATTTGGATATAGCGTCAATGGGGCATTTCCGATATTGGTGACTGTAAACTGAATGTAAGTGGTTGAATCAGGTTGTAGAGTCATCATTTCGGATTCAATCTCTATCTGTCCTGATTCAAATTCAATGACTTCAAACTGAATCGGGAATACCCAGTATTGATCTGGATCCACTTGTGAAATCACTCGCAAATTCGCTGTGAGGCTTAAGCCGGCAGCAGGAGGAGTTCCTGATGGTGGAACCAACGTCATATCGACTGTGCGTGCACCATCGACTGGAATCGCACCAGTGGAACCTGATGCTGAATCCGTCGTGGTGCCCAACGAATCGAGTCCCACCCACCAACCAATTGGAGACTCGAGGTACAGGTTGTAACCCTGATTTCCATTTCCGTCATTATGGACATCAACGGTGAATCTTGTTGGTTCAGATGGATGGACCTGTAATGTTTGGAACGGCGCTTGGAAAGATACACCCGGCAATATATTGACTCTTAGTGCGACTGTCAGAGGGAAATCGATGTCATTATCGTCATCGTGAGCAGTGATTGTGAATTGGTACAAACCAGGGTCTGGAGGAGAATCATGGACGAGTGTGAAACCAATATCTGCTGACTCTGAACCTTCAAGCTCAAATGTTGTTTGTGTGAACGATGTGAACCAAGTGGTCATCGCTTGACCTGATGATATCTTGATGGGTGTAGAGGATGCAATCGAAGCATTAGTGGGAATTAACGCAGTATTTCGGATACTGAAATCCCAAGATGTACTGGTTGCACTTGAGTCTTCAAGCGTCTTCGTCGTCGCATCAGCGGTCACGCGAACACCTGGTGCACTCACTCCAACCAATGTTTCAAACATGTTGTTATCTTCATCAATTTCTTCAAAATCATCATTCGGATCTATTCGAATGAGGATCGATTTCTGTCCCTCACTTGTTGGCGTCCAATCCCATGTTGCCCAGCGACTCATACCTGGACCCAAATCCAACTCCACATCACCTAGATTTTGACCACCTGCAATCGCTTCAACATACAACGGATTTGCTCGGCCTCCACCCTGATTCTGAATCTGAATTGTGATTTGACATACATCATTGACCTGGGGAATATCAGTAGAAAGTTGGAAAGACGCTGCAACAGGCATTGGGTCACTTCTCAAATCGTTGACCCCAGCGCCTCGAACAGCAAGAGCGAACGGTTGATCACTACTCTGCCCTCCGTGTGCCACATCGGTAATTCGGACTGTCCAAACACCAATGTCTGCTTGATCGACTAACACGACTTCAACATTGTTTGTATCATCAGCGTCACCACCAGTTGTAGAGCGACCACTCGCAAAATCGTTACCGAGATATTCAGTTCCATCTGGTGCTGTTACAACCATGTCCAAATCATTCTGTAATTGCTTTGAAGACCATGTGCTACCGGGATAATCTGACCAAGTGAGTACTACTTTGAATGGAGTATTCGATCGACTGAGGTTGAATTGATATTCTCTCGTCTGACCACTTCTAACTGTTGTTCGATCATCGACCCAAATGCCAGTATCTGTTCCAGGGATTAGAGAATTGGCTAGATTGACACGCCCCCATCCCTCGTTCATGTTTGGAATATCACGAGTGCCAGCATCTTCTGCCCCCAAGATGAGTAATCCCTTGATGAGGGCTCCTTGTGGCGCTGGTCTACCAGCGACCTCCATCAAATATTCACGAATTAACACTGAGGCCCCAGCAGCATTTGGAGCAGCCATAGATGTCCCTGAATACTCAAGATACCATTGACTAGACCACGAGGCCCCTCCGATATCATCTGCATCCTGTGAACGACATGAACGCACCCAAGAGCCTGGTGCAGTAACATCTGGCTTGATTCGGCCATCATCTGTAGGTCCACGAGAACTACCATCAGACAATGTATCAGGGGCACCCCCTCCTCGATTGTGATGATTGCCAACAGCAACGACATTCTTGGCAGTTGCAGGAGGTGTAATGGTATCCGAATTCGGGCCATCGTTGCCAGCCGATACGAGAACAATCATTCCATCATAAGACCAAAATCGATCATAGGTGTTTGTTCGACTATCGGCATCCTCACTGCTAGTCGTATATTCGCCGTAGTACTCATGGGCACCCCACGAATTGGTGTGAATATGTGAGTTGGCTTCGTACGCTTTTCGAACAAGCGTATCCATGCTAACGCCGCCGAAATTGCCGCTATCATCATCCTCCATTGCTTGGAATCTCAACGTCGCCTGTGGAGCAACGCCCGCATAACTACCATGACTGCCATTACCAAGGACAGTACAAGCAACGTGTGTCCCATGGCCTGAATGTACATCTTCTGTAGATGAATCACCCCATATGACTGATTCAACGTGCTCAATACGTCCATCAAAATCACCATGATCTCGGTCAATACCTGAATCAGCAACAGTCACACTGTGACCACTACCGTTCAACCCAATATTTGGAAAATAATTCGATACATCATCGGCACGCATATGCCCTATCGCCTCATTGTTATCTAATTCCCAAACGGGTTCTAAGGAAATCCAAGCGAGTGCCGGCTCTGCAGCAATGTTCGCAATTTCAGTCAAAGGAATGATGCCCAGATGACGACCGCTTTGAATCGGTCGATGATCTGAAAGCATCTGTTGAGCAGTTTGATCCAAATCTCCTGACAAACGGCCCAAACGAACATGGTCCTGAGGTGTACCAGATGATGATTCACGCCATCCATTCAATTGTACAGCGGTGGACAGAATATTGGGATATTCTAGAGTCGCGGCATCGGCCAACAAATCACTGACATGGTAATCGATCATGAAGGCCAATGGCAGAGGATGTACTGCGGCCACGACATTGAGTTGGGTAGCGGCTGCAAGTGCCACTGGATGACCTTGCAAGAGAAAACCAGACGAGGGGAGATGGGCACGGACTTCGACCCCTGGTAATGCTGTCAAAGCCACTCTAGCATCCCATAATCCAACATCTCCATGCACCACGACCATGACAATATCTGTTCGAATTTCTGTCAGTATTTCAGGGACTTCCACATCTGATTCAAAGCCAAATTCTGTGAATTGACCGAGGTGTGTATCAACAGATGTTGGTCTCAATCGCTCTTCACCATCCCAACTAGCAGAAGGATGAGCATCACCAACGCTATTTGGGTCTGGAGTCAACTGAATTCTCTCGATTCCTGAGACTTTGTCATCCACATCCTCTCCCGAGAAATGAGGACTGGGCGGTGCTAATGGGGCAAAACTAGCGAGTAATAGCACCGTCAAAATGCCGAGTACAATTTGCTTGTTCATGCGGCCCCCTCATAGGAGGGGGCCGTCAGGACCGCTTTCTATCTTGCCCGCTCCCGACGACACCATAGGTGTCGTTACAACCATGATCGATCCGGTTTGAGAAGATGGCTTTCTGAGGTGTATTCTCCAACTGTTAATGTCCAAACCTCTTCAGGTAATGCGCCATTGTAATTGTCGTAATCTAGCGTAATTTCAATGACATGTAAATCCCAATTAGATACACCGGTGACAATCAATTCCAAATCATCTCCAGCGATTGATGTATGCGCTGCAAGAGATGTTTTTGTGAAATGCGTTTCATTCAAGATATTACCCTCCAAATCAGAGAATGTAACATCAACTGCAAGGTTTGCAATGGGCCTACTTCCATAATTGTGAACCTGTAGTAAAACGACTTGCCCCGCACCTGCTTGTGAATACACGACTTCTACAGTAACGGCATCTCTAGGAACGACCCAGAACCCTACTGCAAAGACACTGAACATTAATGCAGCCATGAATACCGAAGCTAGCATCACCTTGGTCGGCGTGATTTGGCTAGCGATTTCACGTGCACGTTCAAGGGCGCGTTGTGCCATTTCCCTCTCTTCTTCTGTTGCTTCGTACTGCTCTTGTTCAAGGCCAACCATTTTTGAAATTCGTTCTGTGAGACTAACCTTCTCTTCATTTGCCTCACTGAGTTCAGGATTTTCGGGATCTCCCACAAGGGTGAACATGCCTTCAATTTCTTCATCATTAGACATTATTTCACCCCAGAATCGTGGCCACTCCCGTGGCGATTACAGTCGTCAATGGTTCAGGCATTAGATAGTGCGTCGTGTCACCTTGGAAGCCCATGAGATTGAGTAATGAAAGATCTGATGCCAAGCCATTGATGCCTACGGTGGTTCCCGTTGGTATGCCACCAGTAACCTGTGCATCAATCAAGACGGCGCGGCCATCAAATACAACGCCTGCAACTTCAACATCTGCTCGAGCATTGGCAATAATGCGACCTCCACGAACATCATCAATCTCAATAATTGGATAGCCTCCAATTGAGTGTGAATGCAGCGTTGCACTCTTCAGATTCTCTCCAGCCGTTTCCATCTGATGCAACCAGACGCCTGGTTGAGCAGGTACGTCATTGGTTCGCATATAGAGGCGACCAATTCCATTCCCACTGCTACTCACCCGCATCCCGAAATCTTCAGTTGGTTCGATACTCATATGACTGGCAAGATTTTCTGCTAGAAGTAAGGTGTCACCACGACTATCTACAGCTCTGCCAGTGGTCGAAATGAACAGATCCATCCCTGCTCCAGATGAAGAAAATGTGAGAGTAGGCATACCTTGGAAATCTCGAGGTTTAGTGATGTCAAATACAGTGGATGGCTCGGTTGTAAGGTTCATTTCTCGAGGTAATTCGTGTAAGAATACCGTTGCAGGCCACCATTTACCTACACTGTATCGGTGCATCTGAAGCATCAATGAATCAATCGATAAATCTTGATTCAGTGAATTGTTTGCTTCCATTCCAACGGAAACCATTGAACCTAATGATGCAGCCATTTTGATCTTCTCTGGAATCTCTTGTAAGAGAAGTTCGTATCTTGTCGATTGGGATCTATCAAGCAATGTAGCGTGAACTGCATCTAAGTCCGTACTCATTTCATAATTACTGAAAATTGACAATTGAGGCACAACAGGTCGGTAATCAGTGGTAATTTGAGTCTCAATTTCGATGTTCGTTTCCTCACCAGGAGTAAATCCAAGCATCATCAAATGTAAATCTCGACCATTGTAACCATTCACCTCAATCATGAATTCGGGGTTTGCAGGTTTCCATCCATCTAGTTCTATATCGATATCCCAACGATCTGTTTCCGTGAAATTCTGATAACCGATTGAAAGGTCAATTTGTGGAGACAGGTCAGGTAACCACACTCGCAAACGGAATCCTGTTCGATTATCTGCATCCTCATCAGCTTCCATTGAGATGCCGTGAAGCCACTCGGGTTCAGGCAAAGCCATCCGTCCTTGTTGAGCGTCAACAACCAAATCAAAACTCGTACCAGCATCTAATTCAATTCCGAAGGAAAAGTCCTCACGAGTATCTTCGACTGCACTTCCCGTTACACTTGTGACTAATCCACCAAGCATCGAATTTACACTCTCTCCAAAATCGGTGAATCCTGCGAGGAAGAATGCAATGCCAGCCAATCCCTCGTCAGTAATGAATTCAGGGACATCAAGTGAACTGGAATCATTGGCACCACCTTGTGGAACTTGGACTGCGAGACTAGATGGCAATGGATCCAACAATATGTGTGCCGATAATCCATCTGCTGGAGATTCATAGTTGGTCGTATCCATGATGACACCATGGAATGGGGAATCTCCTGGGCCTTCAAGGTACAATTCACCCCGACCATCTGGACCTGCGACACCTGGTTCTTCAGCCCCACGGAATCCCATCTCCGTAATTCCATGGACTCGGGCTGAAAGCGTGGCCTCACTGGCATTTTGGTCCTGTATGAAGAGGAAATGGTCTCCATCCATGGTCTGTGGGTCACTCGCATTGGAAATCATCAGAGATACTGAACCAATGGGAGATTGAGAGACCCATGAGACATCATTATCGACGGCCATCGTGAAATTCCCTGGTAAGGACTCGATGACCAATGCTTGACGTTGGTTGCCTTCCTTACCCACATAGATAATCTCTGGAATATCGCGGTCAGCAACGAAGTTCAAGTCTGTGGTCGAGACATTAATTTCCAAGGTACCAGGTTGTTCTGAAATCAGAATCGATTGGTAATCAGCAGATGACAGGTTGGCCCCATCGTGTTCCATGAATAGAATCCGTATAGGATCACCTCCATCTGAACCTAAGGCGATGTATTGAGATTGTGTTTCATTGTCATCGACAACATGGAAAGATGACAAACCAGAATGCTGTAAACTCACAGAAATTGGTACAAGTTTGTCAACAAGAACGTCATCTCTTCCGAATACTTGTTGCATACTGGTATCATCTGCCAATAACAAGTGAGGCCCCGCAGCAACAGGTACAGTACTGGAACCCATCACTAAGGACAATTGGGTAATGGGCATGATTTGTCTTCCAAGTTCAAAATCATCGAACATCTCTAGATGAATTGCAGTCCCCTGAGTGGCATCACCAGTACTGCCACTAATCACATCTACAATGGCATTAGGTATGCTGTTAATCACATTTGAAATGTCTAAGAAAATATCTACAACTGCAAGTATAGTCACATCAAGAATCTGCGAAAATACATCGAGATTGCCATCCTGTGACCCAACAGTTGCCTCATCAGAACCTCCCAACCAAAAGTCACCATACAGCACAATTCCAGTTGGAATATCTTCGGCTTGTATTTTGGTCATACGATGATCAGTAGCCACCCCTCCACGTTCAAACCAAGAGACATAATCGATTGAAGTGACTGATTGAGTCGAACGGATGAGGACTAACGTATTCGGTCGATTGGGATCTGCAGGGTTGACTGGTAAAGTAGGGTCGTCGACGTTTGCGGTTGTATCTCTCGTGAAATTTTTGACACCAATCATCATCGATAGACGCGTCGGTAATTGTCCAGGCAATTCGGGCGAAGTTGCACTACCAAGCATCTGGAAGCAACGTTCAATTTCGGTGGGATTTAGAGTGCCTGATGGCATTCCTCGAAGCCAACCGACTGTTTCTGTGACATTTCCATAGATGCCATCATCATTTTCTGAGTAATTCTGCCGATCTTCATGGAAATGAAGCCAGAGATCCATCCGTTCATCTCCATAGTATTCGATGGTCATGAGGCCGTCTTCACCAACTGTCCCAGATCCTGTTGGCAGAATACTATCTGTTCGAATTGTCAAATCAACAATCGAAGGTAAGCGTTCGCTACCAGCAATTGGGTGTAATGCAACCTCAAGATAGGACAGTTCCCACATCTGACGATCGTTATTGGAATCAGGTTCCGAAAAATGCCCATATCCAAAACCTGCGGAGACTCGACAATCATGTTCCAACGACGGAGCTAAATGATTCGCAGTATCGTAATGATCTGGACAAATAGTTTGACCACCATTGTCAATTTGTACCGAATACGGTGCTGCGAGTGCTGCGATGGTGATTCCTGATTCGTCAGGGTCTGAAGGGTTACCAAACGGATTCAACAAATCAAGGATTGCGGTCACAAAACTAGTCGCTGATGAACCTAGGTCAAACCAGAATCGCTCAAATCCAACCTGTAATGCCCAATCAGTCGGTGGAATGGTGAAAAATGAATCAATAATCCACACATAGGATTCACCGGGTTCAAACGGATTGAGGCCATAGGCGAAGGGTTTCATCAACGATACTTGCAATGATTCCATGACCTGCCACATTTGTGCTGCAGGATTGATGACATCGACCCGATATTCAATCGATGGCTCCAACCACAGTTGAGTTGGAGGTTGGCCAGCCAAACCCCAACCATTGTTGAGATCAAAAGCAATGGTAATCCCAACTTGAATGTCAGCAATGCCATCACCATCTACGTCAATATCATGCATCAATGGAGTTGGAGAAAAGAGACTGAACAATGATGCTGAGAATGTCACTGTGGTGAATTCCTCGTGGAATGGGCCATTGTTTCGTGCCTGATATTGTACCCAAATGGTGTAATCAGTGAGGTTGACTAGTGTGGCCCAAAAGGTATCCACCCGTCCAGGATTGTCATCTCCAACCAACAGTTCAACAGGATCGGGGTGAATGACTTGTGAAGGAGTCGTAGATTGCGTACTCAACCCATTCATGGCTTCGTCGACGTGGGAAAGCGGGTCAGTACTGCTGAGTGAACGAACTCCATTTTGAACCGGTGCCAATGCATTTTGCGCTTGTAATCTAATTTGTTTACTATCCAACATGGAATCACGTTCTGCGAGAACATCGTGTAATTCCTGAATGATTCCAAAATCTTCAGCCTCAATTTGAGCAGCCTGTGTCTCTGATAATGGAGCGAGTAATGGCAAAATTAGGACCAACACCAACAGTAATGTTGTGTGCCCCCTTGTCTTGGGAGCAGCCAGAATGAGGCGTGCGCTACCTGTCATCTGAACTATACTGGACCCCACACCGCCTAAAGGCTGTTCTACAGTTGTTCGCGAGGTCCCTGCGTTAGCAGGGGCCTCGGTTAACGTCGGATGATGTTGCGTTCACCACAATTTGGGCAATCAATCTGAGCTTCTTGAAGGTCGGTTGGCATGTCAACAGCATAACGCTCGGAACAGCCACTGCAAACGCCTACCATTTCTGTCGTTCCTGTTGGTTCTTCTGTAGGGGCTGGCGCTTCTTCTTGTGGTGCTTCCTTATCCACAATTTCACTCAGAACCCCTGGCAATTCAATTCCGCTAGAGATGACGGTTCCTTTTGAGACCGAATCTGGAATTTCAACACCTGCACGGCTGCTTGGAACTGTTTGTGTTTCTGCTTTCGGTTCTGGTTCCGATTCTGGTTCGGGGTCTTCAAATGCATCGAGAAGTCCTGCATCTGCTACACCTGTCGTGGCGGATTGAAGCTGCCCCGCCCCATATCCGCTGCCAACACCTGCAATCTGAGAAATTTCATCCACTGAACCTCGAGCCGAGAAACCACTTGATTCTCGATTTTGGAACATCGAAAGTTGTTCATCTCGATCTGGTTGATGGGCAGATTTGGCTTCTTCTTCAGCACGTCGAGCCGCTTCTACTGCCATCATTTCTTGATGTTGTTGTCGACTTTGATAACTACGGAAGAGGAAGAAACCTCCAGCGATTAATGCAATGGCAACTAAGCCACCGATTGAATATACAATCAAACTACTGGTCGAAGATTCACTGGATGGTTGAGCCTCAACAACAACAAGATGTTCCTTTGAAAATGTCAAGTTTTCTTGATTGGTTACAGTCGCTGTGATGTAGTATGTCCCTGCCTTGTCGAATGTCCATTCAACAAGAGCGCCGCTGGCCTCTGCATCATCGGTTGCAGTTCCAATTGAATCCTCGTTCTCATTGTGATTAAAATCCCACGACCAACTCAATGTTGCTGATTCAGGATCATTTGCGCCAACTGTCCAACTCTTACTCTCTCCAACCATGACTTCTGAAGGGCCAGTAATCGTATCCATTTCTGGAGGCGTGATGTCTCTAACATTCACAATGATAGACATTGAACCACTCCAACCAGATTCATCGTAAGCACGCAGTTCAATCGTGTGATTGCCTCCTTCTGAGAAGGCATGTGTGAATGTATTCTGTGTACCATTGTCTGATTGATCTAATACACCATCAACACGCCATTCCTCTGTTCGGATTTGGTGATTATCTGTGGATGAACTGGTGAGTGTGAATGATTCCCCATAGCCGCGAATAATATTGGAACCACCCGCGATGATTGCGACGGGAGCAGTGGTATCTTGCACATCAAACATCATCGAGGATACGTCAGTTCTTCCATCTGTTCCGTGTGCCCGTAATTGAATACTATAATTGCCAGGAGCAGACCAAGAGGTTTCAGCCCAATTTCCAGTGGTATCAATTGACCCATCAGAATCCAAATCCCATTCATAGGCACTCGTATCCACTTGGTTGGAAAGATTGGGTGTACTGTTTGCTGAAACGGTGATGCTTTCGCCTACATCAATACCCATACTGGTCGCGCTGGAAATCGTAGCATCAAGAATAGGCAAAATTGTCACGACAACAGTGAGGGTCGCAGCAGTGAGACCGTCGCCGCCACCATTGGGACCTTGCTCATTATCTGCATACAGATACAACGGCTGTTCTGCATGAGTCGCATCGACAGTGTAGGTCACAGTCGTATCAGAAGTCAGTTGGAGTATATCTGCTCCAGAAACTCTGAATTCTGGTGAATTTCCATCAAGATAACTCTGACGTTGAGATTCAGTCAGTAAGAAAATATCCGGGTCACCATTCATTGGAATTCCTCGAATGTTGAGGGCTGTTCCTTCATCCAAGGTTAGCAATGCAGAATCCAACAGTAAGGCATGGTCGTTCACGCCGAGGTCAATGAGTCCATCATGAAGGGTCCACATACTGGTTGAAGGGAAGGTAATCTCCAGATTAATGGTGAGTGCACTACCACCTTGCGCACCTTGTCCATCATCGCCTACGTGAGCCATATTGTCGATGACAACAAACCAGTTTGTGGCAGATTGATCGGTGGGGACTGTCCAATGCCAAATAGCACTACCAACGAGATTCTCAAACACGGTTTCTTCTGCCCAAATGGTGGAGGAACGATAGGATTGTTCGTTAGAATAAACGGGCAATGAATTTGCTTTGAACACCAAGAAGTCAAAGTTTGCATTTGCATCCAATTCAAATTCAATCACAGTTCCTGGTGATTGTATGCCTAAGGCGACTTGCTCACATGCTTGATCATTGACAGTAAATTGGCCAGGCAATGCACTGATGTCAGTGGTTCCACAAGAGACAGCTCTGCCGTCTGCTCCCGTCGCTAATGGAATAGAGGAAATGACAAGCAGTAACGCGATGACGAGGGTGCTTCGCGCGCGAGGCATAACCACCGGTCGGCTCAATCACCTTTCAAAGTCGCCCATTCGGGTGCAACTACAACTGTACTGGGTTCCAACCCTCTTCCTGTCGAAAATGATGAGTGATATTGCCTTCAGAATCGACCTCAAATCGGTCTCCATCACACGTTGCAATTACCGGTCCAGAGAACTGTTCTCTGGCTTCACTCACCGATAGAGACAGGCGATCAAGGCGACTGGAGTAATGAGTCATTGCCAAAGCACCAGCCTTGCATAATGTAGCGTGACGCGCTGCGTCTGCAGCAGTTGAATGGTGATATTCTGTCGCTTTCTGTTGATTATCAGATAAGAAGGTGGCTTCATGTAGCAACAAATCAGGTGGTGATGGCAACATTCCCGGTTGGAATCCAAGAGGTCCATAGGCAGTATCACCACTGACCATGATGCTTCGTCCTAGTCGAGTTTCTCCACGGAATTCAGAACCAGACAGTGTTTCGCCGTTGTGTTCGATATCGCTGCCTTCTGCAAGACGTGAAATCTGCTCCGAACTCAATCCCAAGTTATCTGCTCGTTTACGGTCAAACTTCCCGACGCGTTTCTGTGTTGCAATATGATAGCCGCAAGAAGGAACACCATGATGGGTGGGTACGATTGTAATCGTCACATCATCAAGTGGTTGAACGGGTGAAGTAATCGGATGTTCATTCTCCATTGGAATGAGAACCCAATCAATTGGATAACTCATCTCATCATCACGGCTACCAAGCAATTGCCATTGCATGAACAAAATCGCAAGATCCGTGGAAGAAATACCACTATCTGATGGAGGAATTTCTCCAGGATGATGTGTAACCCAATCAATCGCCTCTTGTGTGCTTGGCCCCATCACTGTCAATGGTTCGCGACGACCGTCTAATGACAACGTTTGCAACAGTGGAAGAACGCCCCATGTATGATCAAGATGTCCATGTGTGAGCATGATTGCACGTAATCGAGAGACCCGTGTTCGGCGTTGTGAACCACTGGCTTTCAATGCTCGATTGTGATACAGAATGCGTTGCTGCATACCTTCCCCGCAATCGATGAGAGCAAGCCCTCCAGGTGTGTCAATGACTGAACCGGAGACTGAACGACCATGAGCGAAGCGGGCGCTAGATGTGCCCAGCACATGTAGTTCCAACACTCGAATCACTCGCCAATCAATCGGTCAGAACGCCGCTTCCGCAGCCCTCTGCCGGTATTTGCGAGAAACTCATCCCCTATCAAGGGTTCACGGGATTCTTCGGAATCTGCGTAGGTGGGAACCATCGCAGTAAGACCACATCCTCGATGGCTCGAATCCAACGCCATGGAATGGCGATATGTACGCGATCTTCGACTAAATTCTCTGGAGGGTTCATCACAAAGATATGCGTACACGACCACAAATCGACATCGACGACAGTATCATGGACATTTCCAAGATATCGGCCATCTGGTAAGATGACCGGCATCCCTCTTAATTCGGAAGATGCGGATTCGCCCATCAGATAGAACGGAAGCACAGGGCTCCATCAACCTTCGGCAACAATCGAGGCTTACTTGCCGCGATTTTGGTTTGCACGTAGAGATGGACGAATCTTCTCAGCGCCCTTGCCCTTCTTGCGTAGACCACGACCACGGCGGCCAGCACTGGTCTTGCCACGGTGAACGCGGCCAGTGTGTCGGCGGTCAGCAACCCATCCCAACTGCTTGTCAGCTTGGATTACAGGGTGGCTTGGGTCGAGAAGAATGACTTCGAAGAACTTGTTCTTTCCATCTTCACCAACCCAATATGAGTTGAGAACCTCAAGGTTCGGGAACTTGCGTGCTACACGCTCTTCGGCCAATCGCTGCGTGCTCTTGGCCATGGTAATTTTCAGCATACCTGCCTTGGATGGCTTGCGCTTCATGTTGATCTTAGACTTGCGAAGACCACCACGACGAATGCGGGTACGAACCATGACAACACCTTGCTTTGCCTTGTATCCTAAACGACGTGCTGCGTCCAAGCGAGTAGGCTTCTCAATGCGGTTGATGACCGGGTCACGGCGCCATTGTGCCATGCGGTCTCGACGGTAATCATAGGGAAGAGCATCCTTTGGGCGTCTCCACGTTTCGCGGACTGCGTGATGCAATGAACGTACCATGATACTCACCTTGAAGCAACTCGCCGACCTGCTTCCCCTATATGAGCGTCCCGCTATTTACGGAAGGCCCCCCGTAGGGGGGATTGGCTCAAACCTTGAGGCAGAGGCCGATTCCGGCTAGGCTACCCATGTAAAATCCGATTCCGGCAAAATCGTGTACTGCAATCGATATGCCTTCAAATGATTCTGATGATGCAACTGAACAAACCATGAACAATCCGAAATAAACCAGATGCAGGATTCCAACGATTAGAGGATGCTTCTTGAGAAGAAGAAGTACGCCTGAGATTATCGCGAATAGCAGGTAAACAACTGGTGAGAACATACCAAGCATGATGGCTATACCAATGAGGCCTAGGTCACCCATATCATCGGCGTCTCCGCCATCTTCTCCTGCCGCTTCACCGAGATCGCCCATGTAGCCGATCATCTCAAAACCACTTACTGTGAATCCCATGAAGGAAATGTACGGCATGACTAGGCTCAGTACAATGACACCAACAGCGACCCAAGGAGCAATCATTCGCTTCTTTGCCTCTTCTGGTACTGGAAGAGTTCCATATGCTGATGGTTGTGCCATCATCATGTCACCTGCGGGCGCAGATACTTGCATTGCAGGGGCGGGTGCCATTGCTGGAGCGGCTGCCATTGCTGGACCTGCAAAATCAGGGTAATGCTGCTGTGTGTAACTCTGTGCGTCGTGGGCTTGGTAGCCTTGTGCAATCAATGAATCATAGTATGTCTGTGCATCCATGTCTATCAAATTGGCGAAATAGACATTCGACATAATGGTTCTCTACGAGAAATCCGGCGATATTTAGCCAAATTAGGGGGTGGTCCGAGGTGCCGGATTTGAACCAGCGATTCCCTGATGGCTGCCTATTTTCAACCGCGTTGTTCACGTCTACAGTCAGGTGCATTGGCCAGGCTATGCTAACCTCGGGTGACCTGCCCATCAGTCTCGGCTATTTCTTGATTGCTAGGAACTAGCACCCTACGGGTTCTCCGTGAAGGTCCCTGAATGGGCTTCAACATGCATACAAGGCCCGCTACGGTTAATACGGGTTGGAATACGAACTGACTGTGCAGGTGTAACCTGTGGTGACAAACATGGATGGGATACAAGAGCCTGAAGGGTCGCTAGGCGACGCCTATGGCAATTTGGTCAATGAGCTGAAACATGACATGGAACCAAAGCAGCCAACGACCCTTCTCAATGATGACGTTTCCAATTTTGGTGTCCCAGATCCGCGCATTCTCATCTGCGGTTGCGGCGGTTCAGGCAACAATACCATGAACAGAATCACACACTTGGGTGTTGAAGGTGCAATCACTGTCGCCATCAATACCGACAAGCAACATTTGGACCACACCCGTGCACTACAGAAACTGTTGGTTGGGCGTCACATTACTCGAGGACTCGGTGCAGGCGGAGACCCAGCCACTGGGCGACGCTGTGCAGAAGCGGGTCGAGAAGTCATTACACAGATTGTATCGGGTGCTGATCTCGTCTTCATCACCGCTGGACTCGGTGGAGGTACAGGTACAGGTATTGCACCGGTCGTTGCTGAGGAAGCAAAGCGAGCGGGTGCATTGGTGGTCGCTGTCGTCACAACACCATTCCAAGTCGAGCGACGTCAGAGAATGCGTCGAGCCCTAGAGGGCCTTGAATCACTACGACAAGAAGCGGATGCTGTACTCGTGTTGGATAACAATCGATTGTTGCACTATGTGCCAAATCTACCACTGGATGAAGCATTCAGTATCATGGACCAATTGATTGCTGAAATTGTCAAGGGAATCGTTGAGACCATTACACTACCAAGTCTCATCAATCTCGACTTTGCTGATGTACGCACCATCATGAAGGGTGGCGGCGTGACAATGATGCTGTATGGTGAGAGTGACAGAGGACCTGAAGAGGTCGTGCATGAGTCACTGAATCATCCTCTCTTAGACATCGATATCGATGGTGCAACCGGTGCGCTCATCCATGTAACTGGTGGACCATACATGACACTTGAACAGGCCAGCCAAGTGGTCGATTTGATGACCGGTCGGCTTTCGCCAGATGCCAACGTCATCTTCGGTGCAAGGCAAGACCCTGGATTTGGTGATACCATCAAGGTCATGGCAATCATTACCGGTATGGCAAACTCCAGATTGACCGATGCTCACATGGATCCTGACCAACTTGGTGAGGCGCTGAATATCGCTCGCCAAAACAGGCAGAACCCCGGTTTTGGTTCGGTTCAGAAATTTGATTGAGCAAAATCGGCCTTTAGGCCGTATGACCCGAATCCTCAAACATGAGGGTGTGTACCGAAGTTCATGGACAACCGTCGTATCGCTGTCTCATTTGCTGCCTTGATGCTTGCAGTATTGCTCGTCACACCGAGTACCGCTTCACCAAGCATTGATGCCGGCGTCATGCAATCACCAGGTTCTGAAGATGGTCAACCCACTTCAGAGCACAATACATTGTACCTATTCGGAAATCAACAACTAACCAATTGCTTCTCAAAATTCAACAATACCGATGAAAACAGTGCCAATTATGGTGAAGATTCCCAAGGTGGTACCGGTGTAATGGATGTCAAAGTAACCTGCCGAATGGACCCCATTCTAGATGATGACATCGCATTGAAAGAGGGTGAAATGATTAATGCAAAATTTGCGGTTGATCTTGGAGGAGCGTGGGTCA
>JASLKP010000008.1 GCA_030747485.1 Candidatus Thalassarchaeaceae archaeon
ATTCGGAATCCCATTGGTGACATTGGTCGATGTACCTGGATTCCTTCCAGGTGCCAATCAAGAGTGGGGTGGAATCATTCGACATGGTGCAAAACTTCTCTACGCCTACTCGGAAGCAACAGTACCCAAAATGACTGTGATTCTAAGGAAAGCCTACGGAGGAGCATATGATGTCATGTGCTCAAAGCATATTCGTGGAGATTACAATGTTGCATGGCCAACTGCTGAACTAGCAGTGATGGGTGCAGATGGTGCTGTCCAAATTATTCATCGGCGCAGAATTGAGGCCGCTGGTAATCCCGAACAAGAACGGCAACGGTTGGTTGACGAATATACAGAGAGATTTGCTAATCCATATCAAGCCGCAGCAATGGGCTATATCGACGACGTAATCGAACCAAGTGAAACGCGTCAAAGATTGGTCAGAGCCCTTGGTATGTTGCAGGATAAGGAAGAAACGCGACCTGCGCGAAAACACGGAAATATACCCCTTTGAGGTGTGATGATGACGTCAGACTCCTATGCAAATCAACTTGAGGATGTTCTGAAAGATGCTCGAGAAGCGCCCATTCCTGAGCCAGCCGTAGACAAAGACGAACATGAACGAATTGCAAAATTACGAGCAGCAGCACTTGTGACTGTCCTCACAATGATTGACGTTACAGATGAAAGAGGTTCGATTGGGCGACAATCTGGTTCCCCTTGGACTCAGGATCACAGACGTTCAAGAATGGGATATTCAAACCTCATGAGGGCACGTAGCCGCCGATCCACTTGGAGATGATTAGATGGGTGAAACGCGCAAAATCATCATCGATGGAGAGGAAGTTGAAATCGAAATCGAGATTGATGGTGATAATTATCGCGCGACAATAGAGGGGCATACGTTTGATTTTGTGATTCCAAATGTAAAATCTACAGTCACTAGAAAACGTGATTCGTCAGGTTCACGAAAGAAGGGAGGGACTGTTTGTGCTAGTATGCCAGGTAAAGTCGTCACTGTTGAAGTGAACATTGGAGACCTAGTCGATGAAGGAGATACTGTACTGATTCTTGAAGCAATGAAAATGCAAAATGAAGTTGCATCGCCAATTCGTGGGACGGTTCGTGAGATTCATTGTCAGGATGGAATGAATGTCGAAGCAAATGTCCCACTCGTGGTCATTGAGCCAATATCCGAGGATTGAAATGAGAGGGGGTGAAAACATGACTGGGGAGAAAAAGGTGCCACGGTGTGATTATCCAGGATGTGGTGCTGATGGTACAATCATTTCCCGACTATCACCAGAAGGGTACCTAGTTGCAACTGGGAAAAAGGCATACTCATTTCGAGAAGCCTACAGACGATTCCACTATTGTGAGAATCATCATGCTGAACTGATGGCAAACGTGTGGACAAGAGTCCGGACTCCAGATGACAAAGACGATGACCATGTGGCCCCGACTTCAATCTGAAATTTGGTCAAATCAAAGGACGCCTTGGGCATTCATCGCTTCTGCAACCTTGAGGAAACCTGCAATGTTTGCACCAAATACGTAGTCACCTGGTCGACCATATTTTTCAGCAGTATCGTATGCTGTCTTGTGGATGTTCACCATGATTTCAGAGAGTTTCTTGTCAACCTTCTTGCGGCCCCAATTTAGACGGGCGCTGTTTTGTGCCATTTCAAGACCTGATGTTGCAACACCACCTGCATTGGATGCCTTGCCTGGTGCGAACATGACGTTTGCTTCTTGGAATACTGCCAAACCTTCTGGGGTAGTTGGCATGTTTGCACCCTCACCAACAGCCATGACGCCATTGGCTACCAAAGCAGCCGCTTCTTCTTGATTGATTTCATTTTGAGTTGCGCATGGAAGTGCCACATCAACCTTGATTGACCACATTCCATTGGTTGATGGTTCAGGTTGGGATTCTGTGAAAATAACACCATCATGGTGTTCTGCATATTCACTGATTCGGCCACGGCGAACGTTCTTCAGTTCCATAATCCATGCAAGTTTATCTGCATCGATTCCAGCTGGATCATGAACGAATCCACGTGAGTCAGACATTGTCACGACTTTGCCACCTAGTTCTGTGACCTTTTGACAAGCAAATTGTGCCACGTTCCCACTACCACTGATTGATACCGTCTTACCATTGAAGTCAGTGCCTTTGGTTGCAAGCATCTCGCGTACGAAGTAAACCAGACCGTAACCTGTCGCTTCTGGTCGAATGAGGCTACCACCGTAGGACATACCCTTTCCAGTTAGTACTCCAGCAGTAAATTCATTCTGTAATTTCTTGTACATTCCAAACAGATAGCCAATCTCTCTGCCACCAACGCCGATATCACCGGCTGGGACGTCAGTATCGTGTCCGATATGTCGCCACAATTCCATCATAAATGATTGACAGAATCGCATGACTTCAGCATCCGACTTGCCCTTTGGATTGAAATCGGAACCACCTTTTCCACCACCCATTGGTAGACCGGTTAAGCTATTCTTGAATATCTGTTCAAATGCTAAGAATTTGAGGATGGATAGATTCACAGTTGGATGGAAGCGCAAACCACCTTTATATGGCCCAATTGCCCCATTGAATTGGATTCTAAATCCACGATTTACGTGTAATTCACCACTATCGTCATACCATGGCACTCGGAATTGGACCGCTCGCTCTGGCTCACAAAGTGCTTCAACGATGGGGATATACTCTGGATGTGCGTCAATTGCCGGTCCAAGGCAATCCAGTACTTCTTCTACGGCCTGATGGAATTCAGGTTGATCCGGATCTCTAGCAACGACTTTGTCGTAGATTTCTTTCAATGCAGCGTGCATAATTTTCACCATTTTAGGAGGTCCGAAATGGGCATTATTGCTCCTGTTCGGTAAGTCGGGCGACTAAAGGCCCCCTTTTCAAAGGTCCGCACATTATCTCAATCGAAATTCTACTGTAAAGGGACCCAGTTGCCATCAGAATCGTAGTAACCACCCCATTGCTGAGCTTGTTGATACCAATCGCGCTGTTCTTGAGTCCACTGAGATTGATCTTCACCCCAGACCCCTACCTGACCATGTTGTTCCATAATCTGTAAATCAACATCTTGAGAATCTGATGGCTGCTGACCCCCATGTCCCGATGCTCCGGCCAAATCGTCCTCCAAAGCAAAACGTCGAGATTCTAAGCGATCCTTGAGCAATAATCCCTGTCCTGCACCTAAGCGATTCGATTCTAACATTGAGTCCAACTCTGATTCAACTTCAGCAAGACCTGAGAATCCTTCGGCTTCATCAATCATTTTCTGAATCTCATGATATTCCCGCTTCTTCCCCTTTCCTGAACCAAACAGGGTCCATGCCATGATTAGCGTCATCAATAATCCAGTAGCCAATACCGCAATGACACCCTGTATGACTGGATCCTCAACACTAGATTTAGACACGACTTCTTCGTGATCTGCGATTCCATCTCCATCTGAATCTGGAGGAGTAGATGATGCATCAAAAATATCCGTTGGAATATCTGCAGTTAATTCAGCAGAATTGGTGTATCCATCGCCATCAATATCGAGATCTAATGAATCTGGGAATCCATCACCATCGGTATCTTTGCAACCTTTGAACCCAATGGTGCTTGTACCATGGACCTGAGGGCAATCATCACTAAATTCGTCACTACCCTGTTGATCTGCAAAACCATCTGAATCTGAGTCTGACCACAATAGTCCATTGCTATTCCATGGATCGATTCCATCAGCCCAGCCATCACCATCTGAATCAGGACAACCAAACATCCCACCTTGATCGGACGGACCCGCCCAGTTCAAGCAGTCATCTGCATTCGTTCCAGAGGGATTATCACCAAATCCATCATCATCTTCATCAATCCATTGTGTTGGATCAAATGGGAATGGATCATTATCATTCGATACACCATCACCATCTGCATCTGGACAACCGTAGCGATCTATGGTCGACGTGCCCCATTCAGTTGGACAATCATCCGAATCTCCTTCTTCGCTCCCATCATACCAACCATCACCATCTGCATCAGGGCAGCCATTGCCAGAATCACCAGCAATAATTGGACACTCATCGTTGTCATTGGAAATCCCATCGCCATCATTGTCTGGGCAACCGTACCGGTCAATTGTTGATTGACCAGGAGATGTTGGACATTCATCGGGTTGGTTTCCAGAAGGATTGTCACCGAATCCATCACCATCTTGGTCAATCCATTGAGTAGCATCATCATCGATATCATCGCCTTCATCTGACCAACCATCGCCGTCAGCATCTGGACAACCCACTTGATCTCTTGTGGATGTACCAGGTATTGTAACGCAATCATCGAATGGCCCAAATGGCCCCCCTGCTTGTTCATCTTCAAAACCGTCATCATCGAAATCTAGCGGAGAGGGGTCTGGATGTGTTGCATTTTCAACCCATTCACCTGGCCAATGTTCCATCCGTGTATCATTCCATGAATCGTCAGCCCAATTGTTACCAAATCCATCGTCATCAGAATCAGCCCATTGAGTTGGATCATTCATGAATCGATCATTCAAGTCAGATTCACCATCTGAATCCAAATCGCGACAACCGAGTCGATCACGCCAAGATGTGCCCCATTCCATCGGACAAGAATCAGGAGTCAGGCCGTCTGGATTTTCGCCGAAGCCATCGGCATCACCGTCTTCCCATTGAGTAGGTTCATCGGGAAGGTCGTCGCCTTCATCTGACCAGCCATCACCATCTGAATCAGGACATCCAAATCGATCTTGGACTGATGTACCAACAGTTGTGATACACGCATCTGGTTGCCATCCATTTGGATTATCACCATATCCATCACCATCTTCATCTGACCACTGGCTAGGCTCCCAAGGGAAATCATCCATTGAATCGCCGATTCCGTCACCATCTTGGTCACTGCCGTACATCATAATGTACGCATCAGCACCACCCATACTGGACAAGGTAATGGATCCAGAACCATCGCTAGCAGAGTTATGGAAATATCCACCAAAGGCATACATTCCACCTCTCATGGCTACAGCGTGACCATAGTCAGAACTAGAGCCGCCAAATTTCTTCATCCAATCCCAACCACCTGATGAGGGGATATGAGCCATGAATGCATCATTACTGCCTGTAGATGATAACGCAGTGTTTCCAAACCAAGCGTTCCCATAGAACATTCCTGAAACGGTAATGTTTCCAGATGGACCATCCATGTCAATATGATAACAATAATCACTACTGGAACCACCAGCTACCTGTGACCAAACAAAATTGCCATTTGAATCCCATTTTGCTACCAAACAATCCCAATTGGATGATTGTTGATATGCATAGGTTCGATGATTACCATTGGTATGGAAATCAACTAGATAGTAAAAACGAGCCGCAACTGCAACATCTCCATTGTCTGCTACTGCCACACCCTCCCCATACGAACTATACGATGATTGTAAATATCCAGCGATTTGAGCCCACTGATAATTCCCACTCGTATCGTATTTGGCCACAAATATTCGGTAATAACTGCTAGATTGGTAACTGGGTGAAAATTCAGTCCCTCCAATGTTGATTCGATAAGAAAACTCTCCTGTGACAACCAAATCACCATTTTGATTGACATCAATATCTCGGCCGCGTTGGTAGTAACTACCGTACATTCGTTCCGCCCAAGTGAATTGACCTGAGGAATCTAAAGCTGCAATGTAAGCCTCATCGTAATTGTATGTTGCAAGTGTGTAAGATCCGAAATACACGGTTCCAGAACTGTAGTATGCTCCAGTAATGTACGCATTGCCTAGATTATCAACAGCGACGCCATAGCCGTAATCTGAACTGCTTCCACCTGCCTTTGTTGACCAAAGCCAATTTCCATCTGTATCTAATCGAGAAACAAAAATGTCGTTGCTACCGGTACTTGACAACGAGGATGAGCCGAATGTTGCAGTACTGTAGAAATATCCTGTAATTGTGATGTTTCCTCCATCATCAACATCAATATCATGGCACTGATCACTGCTTGAGCCTCCTGCTTTCTCGACCCAATCCCAATTTCCATTTGTGATTCTACCCACGAAAATATCGTAAGAACCGTAACTACTGAGTGTGATTGGTCCGAAATTAGCTGTATTGTAGAAATATCCACAAACATACGTTCTACCTTGGGCATCCATGGCAATGCCCTGAATTGAATCAGTACTACTTGACCCACCTGCTCCGACACCCCAGAGCAATGCATTTGAGGCGCTACGTGTGCTTTCTTGAGAGTCTAGTGAATCCAATTCCTCAGTGGGCTGAATGGTAAACAACATTGGTGCCAGTAACATCATCGAAACCAGAGTGAGAGCCATGACATGACGGTTCATGCCTCGCGCACGCGCGCACGAGCATAAGAGATGTACTACGGTTTGATGAGCAATTCAACGATAGGGGTGGAGGCTCACGTAACGATCCAAGCGAGAGACAAAAGAATCCGAATTGGCCACCTTAGAAGCCATGGCTCGAACCGCTTCTTCAATCAATGCGTGTTCATCAGGTTGGATATTCATGACACGTCGCATTACATCGAGAATTGACCATTCATCCTCAGTAATCACTTCGTCCTCTAGTGCCGTGATGAGAGCCGTTTGATATGTGGTGGGGTCACCAATTCTTCGCATCTCATAATCAGATGCATCAGTAGGATTAATCGGATTATCGATTTGATCTCTGAGAATGCCCCAACATTGACCCATCACACCATCTGGGAGGGCAAATGCTTGAGCAATGACACTGAGAATCGACATCTCATCATCCGTTACAATGTCATCATCTAGAGCTGCCTCAAGAGTTCTGAGGTAAAGGTGCAATCCACGTGTAGCCATGAGGGGCATGGCTGCTGCATCCTGTCCATATGTATAACCTGAGTGCTAATCACTCCCGCGACACCTGTGTGGTCTTGACTCTCAATCTCAATATTGTCAACGAAAATGCATTTTGGCATGTATTGCAATAAATTTCCGAAAAATGTACATTTTTACTATATTCACTCTTGATTCGGGTAGAAAAACGCGTACTGCGCTCCATCAAAGGTTGACTGGTTTTGTCAAATATTGTATTTCAAAATGAAATGCAAATGCAATACATTATATGCGAGTTCGTGTGAGGGAGGGTCAGAGCGCGAGGAGAGTCCGACTATGCCAGCCAGCCAAATGACGAGTCTGAGAGTACCAGAAGACCACCTAGCACTGTTAGATCAGCGCATTGGATTTGATGGAATGAGGAATCGTTCAGATGTCATTCGAGCAGCAATTGCATTCTTCCTTGAATCAACACCTACACATGCAAATGTGCGCACGGTGAAATTCGACATTGGTTCTCAAACTCAAGAACACCTGGAAATGTTGTATGGACTTGAGGGCATTACACCCTCCGAAGCTGCACGCTCAGGATTGACCCTATTCCTTAAACAGCATCTCTCGATTCAAGATGAGTTGTCTGAAATTCTTGAAGCAAAGTATGAGAAAATGCTTGCGAAAGCGCGAGCGAGTGAGGATCACACTGCATAAGCAGATACCCCAACAGTGGTGAGAGACGTGGCAACGTATGAGTATGGGATGCACAACAACGCGGGGGGGCGTGAAAACCCCCCCGCAACTTCCCATTCCGTTGCTTTCCACGGCCTACGTCATCGAGCGAAATTAGCCTCAAACAACAACCCCCCCTCCCGCTTAGGCGGGGGACCCCCTTCTTCGGCAGACGCATGAGTTTGTCACCCCTTACCCCCTGCTTAGGCAGGGGGCCCCCCCACAGGGACTGGCCGACAGGCTGTTTCGAGTGAGATTGAATGTCAATCTTCAAGGAGGGTCGCGCGGCACGTCGGGTTCCATGGGCACTGAGACCTCGTTGACTGCCGCTGAATATCTGGCGCATGAAACGCTTCGAGATGGCCAAAAACAGATGATTCAAGATGGGATTGGCGTCCTTGAAAAGAATGGTTTCCTTTTGTCGAATGCACCGACTGGGATTGGCAAAACTGCCGCAGCTCTTTCTGCAGCACTAACAGTTGCACAATCCAGAGATGAACCGACCCACATCATGTTCCTCACAGGAAGGCAGGCACAACATCGAATCGTTGTCGATACGGTTCGCCTCATTAACGAGAATTGTGAACAAAAGGTGAGATTAATTGACATGATTGGACAATATGGCATGTGTATTCATCCAATTTTGTCTGATGAAACACCAATTGGATTCAGTCGGAATTGTGCCAATCTACGCTCAAAGAGACAGTGCGATTATTTCAACGAGGAGTCCCCTACATTGAGACTCAAAGTATTACAGGATCCTTTGCATGTCCATGAATTGGTTTCTGTCTGTCAAAATCATCATGCCGAAGGTGTTCCAAAACCAACATGTCCTTGGAAAGTTGCACGAGAAAGCGCTATTCAGGCAGACGTCATTGTCTGTGATTACAATCATCTGTTCATTGAAAAGATTCGAGATGCCTCACTGAAGGCAATGGGAATTGAACTGAAAAACGTCATCGTGATTGTCGATGAAGCACATAACCTCCCCGAACGAATTCTCATGGGATTGAGACACAGACTCACGGCGGAATTAATTCGTGATTCAGTGTATGAATTACAAGAGCACAGCGAATCGATGCATGAACGATTTGCAAAGAAGAATTCGGGTGCTTCAACTGCTGAGGAGATGAAGATATCACGCGCGCGCGCGTGTGAGGCTGCACTCAAGCGATTCAGAAATCGATTATTGCAGTGGATCAAGGAACAAAAAGAAACGATGAGCAAGTCCAATGGACGCCGGGATGAGTTGGAAATGCGCGTGGAACCGGAACAAATATTGGGCATGCTTCGCCAAGAAATGAATGCTGCAATTTCTGGAGATGATATCGAATTATCTGGATTAATCGACGAATTATTGAGAGTGAATGTAGAGGTTGAAGACGGGGAAGAAGAAACTGCATCGTACCGATTGGCTACCGTTTTAGGCATCCTCAAGCGTTTTGCTCGGTCAAGTGCAATGTGCCTTGCACTTACAATCAAGGGAGATTCCGCTTGGATGACAACGCATCTTCTTGACCCTGCATTGATTGGGAAGGATGTTTTTGATACAATCAAAAGTGGTATCTTGATGTCTGGAACACTCACCCCACCACAGATGTTTGCAGATTCGTTAGGCATTCCAAAGAATCGGCCGATTGTGACCGAAGAATATCCATCTCCTTTCATGGCTGACCGCAGACCTGTGATGATTGCGACAGATGTCACGACATTGTGGGACAAGCGGGGTGAAGAGAATACACGAAAAATTCGCAATCAACTACATGCCCTCCTCCAACACACACCTGGACACGTTGCAGTATTCTGTCCATCCTATTCGATGCTGAACGAGATTATTGGAGAAGGTGATTGGCCTGGACGGGTACTCATCACGGAGCAATCCAATTGGACGAAGAACATGGTAGATGGTGTCATGGATGATATGAGGAGTTATCGAATACAAGGTCGCAAAGTGCTCCTTGCTGGTGTCTTTGGTGGCAGGATGTCGGAAGGCTTGGATTATTCAGGGAACTTGCTAGATGGGGTGGCATGTATTGGGATTCCAAACCCACCAAGATCTGTACAAAATGATGCATTGAAAGCATATATCGAAGAAAAGTTCGACCGGAACATCGCATGGCGATATGCCGTACTTCAACCATCAGTCAATCGTGTCTTACAAGCCATGGGTCGTGCGATTCGTAAAGCCGAAGACCGTGCATTCATCCTATTACTCGACAATCGACTACTGAAACCAACATACAAGAGGTGCCTCCCACCAACGTTCACACCATTCACCTCCGATAATCCACAACGTACTGCTAGACAAGTGAAGCGTTTCTTCCAACGTCATCCCGAACCTGCAATCGGCGAGGAGTGAGGCGGGATGGGTTCAAGGACGTTGCCCGATGACGCGGCATTGGAGAGATTCTGATGGATTGGACTGATGTCGAACTGATTGGGATTGAAAATGAGGACACAGAGGTTGTTCGCGAACCCTTGCTTGCTGGCTTAGCAGCATCTCCTAGCGACCTACATGATGCATTTCTCAGTGGATTACCACACCTACAGGAGACACGCGAATTACACCATGCCATTCTGGAGACTGCTGGGCAGAAACCCGAGGCGCACTTCAGTGCAATTACCACAATGCAAACTGCCGAGGCAGCCATTGGAACCATGGGAGGGCATCGAGAAGGAGATTCTCTCGTCCTACCTTTGTCGGGAGCCATTCGTGAACGCGTACGCCTAGAAATTGCCAAGACCGATGACCTCACTGCACTTCGCATCAATGCTGAGTCCCATCAAGGTGCATCAATCTCAACGACATTCAAACTACCAGCTGGTAGCGAGCTCGGCCGCGCAGGATGGCGCGGTGACGAGTTGATTATTGACCTGAACAAGAAATAATCTCATCTTCCTGGGATTTCAGCTAGGTTGTAAATCTCCTGTGTTGTTCGTTGAAGTGCATCAGCTGCTTGTTGACGGTGTGAATCATCCAATTCGTGACGGCTATATCGTGCAATCTCAAACATGTTGTCCAGTGCAGTAAGGGCCTCCTCACTGATTGGCATTGCCTTACGAATGGCCATCTCGAACTCTCGAACCGTTTCAAAGTCTCGACGTAGGAATCCTTGTGCCATCAATACGCCACAAAGATCCTCATAGCAATTGAAAATTGCTTCTCTAATCGCATCTCCAGCTGCCAATAACTCAGCAGTATAGGAGAAGATTTCTGCCAATTCATCAATTGCATCCTTCCTACGCATGTATAGAATCCAAGCACCAGCACCAATGGCAACCACAACGAGTGCCGTGACACCATAGACCCATGCTGACATGCCTTCAGTTGCTTTTGATTCAGGCTCATATGTGAGCGGATACATTGGCCGAGATAGGTCTGATCGACTTTCTTCATCTAATTCAGGTGCTGTGCTGTTGAACCAAAGATGCAGCCAACCCCAATGATCAGTATCAGATAGTGGAGGGACGCTGTCAGGATATTCAAATTGGAATGTCCATACTCCAAATTCATCTGTATCACCTGCACGGTAGTAATCGAGTTGATTCTCTGCCGAATCATTCCTCAAGTGAACTTCTATTGACAATCCAGGAACTGCCTGACTGGAATAGAAATCACGTGCTGTGACTGTACCCGTTAGTGAATAACTGCCCCAGGCAATCTCACGGGAATCGTCAGTTCCAACATCAAACACTACGCGTACGCGTAGGAAGACATCTACAGTTGAATTTGCAGCATTAAGATGCCTGGATTCATCTGCTTCACTATTGAGGATGAAATGAATCTCGCCAGGTGTCATGTAGCGATCTGCGACAAATTCAATGACGAAGGAACCAGTTTGGTTATCCCAAGTGATTGATGGAGAAGATATTGTTGAATTATCAACGGATAATGATAGAACCAAATCAGACAAGGAATTGCCACTACCACCAATCTCAACGATTCGACCTTCAATATGGATTGGGTGTTCAGAATCACCACGAATTGCGTTATCTCTGATGTAAGTAATCTCAAGGTCAACGTTGGCCCATGTTGTAACCGTCGAGTCTCGTTCACTGCCTAGCCAAGATGTATCACCATCATAGCGTGCAGTCACCAAATGGTCACCACGTGTGCTGGACATATCAACGGGGATAATCACTGTAAAACTACCATTAGAATCAGTGATAATTGATGTGAAGGTTGCACCATCTAAAGCAATGTGTACAGTCGCACCAGGGATTCCTGGGAGGCCGACTTCATCGGTATCATACAATCTTCCAGTCATGACCCAAGACATACCTCTGGTTGCATCTCCACCATTGGAAGCTGATAGGCTGATAGAAGAGTGGTGGGCAATCCAAATTGTGCCATTGGCCACACCATCGCGGTACCATCCTTGGGCTGGCGCGTATACTTCGATGGAATGATTGCCAAGATCTGTGGTTGTCGGAATTGTCCAATTGAGTCTCCAAACACCGTTTTCATCAGTTGTCGCATTTCCGATAAGCATACCATCAATTCTGATATCGACTTGATGTCCAGAAACCCATCCTTCTGGTAAGTTATCACGAACAGTACCACTAAGTTCGATAGTATCACCAATTGCTGCTGCATCAGCAGGTAAGATTGCAACATTCACCGAACTGTAAACTTCCCAATTCACCTGCGCATTTGAAGAGAGGTGGAATTCAGCGCCATCGAATTCGACATCCATGGTGACCAATCCCAGTGTCATATCTGCTGGGACCGGATAAAAGACATCGAAGGTGCCATCATTGCCAGAAGTGACATTCGTTAGGAATACACCATCAAGATATACGCTGATGGTCATATCAGCCACAGGTCGGTCAACTGAATCCAACAGAACCCCACTAATGGAAATCAATTGCTCTCGGTCAATTTGACCGCCGCCAGATGTGATGTCAATGTGCGTTGGCTGTGTAGCATTGAATGTGCTATTCAACGATGCTGGCAAGTAATATTCAGGGTTCACTGAATCACCAGAACCGACTGGGTCAACCCACAGATATCCACCATAGAATTCTACAGAAATATTGTGTGGACCAGCTGTAATACCTTGAGGCAATGTGTAGATGATCGAATAGGCACCAGTTGGACCGTCGCTGAGTGTCGCCCAAACTGGTCCGACATCACTACCATCCAGAATCAGATGGATGACGCCACCAGTTGCATTTCCATCGGTTCCAACCAAAGGATTTCCATGCTCATCTAGCAATGTTCCATTGATGAGTAAGGATTCCCCGGCAATGAGTGTACCTTCAATCGATTCGATTGTCAAATTCGTGGGTGCGAGGACGACGACACGTGTTTGGAATGTATCACCGAGTACTCCCGTCGTTCCAGCCAATCCACCATAACTTGCATTGAGCCAATGAGGACCGGGGGTCGTTGAATTACTGACATTGAAAATTCCGCTACCAATACCTGATGCATCTGTGGTAATCCAAAATGAATCGCCCATGCTAATTGATTCAATGAATACACTCTCATTGGCAATTGGAGAGCCTGCGTTATCAACCAATACAATTGACACTGTGAATGAGTTTCCTCGAATGACTCGATCATCTAAATTCAAATCTAGAGGTGATGTGATATCTAGGACTGAATAACCTCGACTGTCAAACGTATTGTTACCAGTACTTTCACCATAGAAATTCACTGAAGGTGTGTAATCTGCTGTAATGGTGTGTGTGCCACGAGGGAAGTCTGCATCTAGTGTCACAAAGGCCCACCAAGTTCCATTTCCTTGTGCTGTGCCATTGGCTACGACAAAGGTATTCGAAAATCCATCGATATCGAATGTTAAAGTGGGTAACATCGGGGTTCCATCTCGAGAGATAATTGCAGAACCGTTGTCAGAGACCAAAGTACCTGTGACATTGAAGCCCCCGCCTGAAATTGGGTTGTCTGTAATATTGTCAACAACCAAGATGGTGATTGAGCGAATCGTCACAGTATTGATTGGACTGGCATCAGGATGCATATGCCATGTTCCGTTGTAGTACAATGTAATCGTGATTGGACCCAATGGTTGACTCATCGGTACAGAATATGTGAAGCCCACACTGCCATTGATGTCCGTGGTATTCTCTGGGAGCCACGTCTCATGGAATTCAGCCCCCACAGATGTGAAGTTAATCATTCGAGGAGCCCCATTCTCTTGGATATCGGTTGATTCAATCAATCGACCTCCAAAGTCAATTGAGTTGCCTCGAGTAACGACCACACCACTCAGAGGATAGAGTCCTTCGAAATCAGTAACGCCCATGACCAATATTTGCTTGGTACCTGTCGCAGTGAGATAAAATGGGTTTGAGCCCTCGATGACTGAGATGACAAGTGTATGATTACCACTGACAATTCCATCACCGTTAGGATCGCTATTCACTGTGAGATTGAATGAACCATTGATGGCCGTCGTATGACCTGCTGCCATCATCTCTTCTGCATCATCAAGCCAGAAAATCTCGATATCAACAGGGCCATCGAATTGTCTCGAACTGTTCACGGAATCCTCAATAGTACCACTAATTTGGAAATTTGCTGCTGCAGTCACTGTGCTTGGAACACTAGCATTGATGTCCACAACAGTTGGAACCTGAACGGTGACATTCGCCAATGTTTGGTTACCCTTCCATCGTGCACCATTGTTATTGGACAATGAATCTGTGACATCATCATACATGACAATCCAAACATCATAGTAACCAGGATCTTGCTGTTGAGGGACCGTCCAACTGAGGGTTGCGCGGCCGTTGCTATCTGCTGTCACTGTACCCAGAGAGCTATTCACACCCAGCGCATCCCAGAAGAACTCAACTTGAGCACCTGACATGTTTTGTGAATCCTCCAGGCCAGGAGGCGGGGTTGAATAGAATGTAGCTACATCCTTAACATCAACTTCGATGATTAAATTCTGATTGACTTGGACCACAACTGATGATTGATTGAGGAGTAATTGTGACTCTGATTCACAACCCACTCTGGTTGATGCTGGCTCGTCAAGTGCGTAGTATGCCCCTCCAATGGGTGCACCTGCGGCAAAGTCAGCTGCAATCGTAATGTCGTAAATTCCACCAGGGAAATTAATGGGCATCGTGAATGATAGATTATACTGACCAGTGGTAGAATTGACCACAGCAGAACCAATGGGTATAATGAATGGAGGAGGAGGATTGCCCATTGGATCAGTTGGACCAACCCCTGGTAATTCAAACTCAAAGATGAGGGTTGTTTGATTGCCCACAATGACCGCATTGGTTACATCATCACGGATATCTCCCGTGATGTATGAAGAATTTCCAATATGTACCCAATCGCTACCGAGTGCTGTGGAGATGACAATTTGTCCCATCATGCGTACATCGCCCATTGAGGTTGCATTCTTGTACCATTGAGTTGATGATGTGTAATTCGTAAACCAAAGGTAATCACCCACGGGTGTATTTGCACTTGGTGTCCAATCAATAGACATACTACCAAACTCAACATCAACTGATGTATTGGTTGAAACGACTTGTCCATCAAATGTAGAAATATATGTTCCATTTGCGGGAAGAACGTAATTCCCTCGATGATCGATTAAGCCAATATTGACACTTGTCATTTGGCCGCGTTGGATGGGCCCGATACTATATTCAATTGTCAGGTTGGTTTGCAATCCATATCCACCACTCAAATTAGCAATATCATTGGCTTCAAGCAAGTCTGGAACAAACATGAGTTCGGCGTCGATGTAACCAGGATCAAGTGTCTGAGCATATCCACTCGCGAAATTCCATGTCAAACTGAAGTTTCCAGGGCTAGTCGACCAAGAAGATGCATTGATAGTCCAGAAAGTGATGTTTTCCATCGGTCCATTGGTGCCATTCTGCCTCATTTGCAAATATAGGATTCCCGTCATAGGTTGAGGATTTAGACCACGAGAGAGAACGGTTCCATTGATGAATAAATCTTCACCGACCGATAGAAGAGAATTGTTTGTACCCGGACCCTCTAGAACAGCAGTCAAATTTGGTGCTGCGCTAATGTTCAGATTCAGATTGTAGGTCCCTGGCCACACATGATAAGAGGGTGGAACCTGTAAATGCAAACCAGATTCATGCCAACCTGGGAACTCTATTGTCGCAGGCAATAAGCCAAGGCCTTCGTTCTCATTCAGTGTGACATTGAATTCGTAATACCCATCAGTTCCAACAGTTGTCTGCATTGACACGACGCCATCGATAGAACTCGTGTAATTCATGAATAATGTAAGAGGACCAACCAAGCTTGGATCATCGAATGGAACATTCTCCCAGCGTACATTTCCTGTAACTAAAGTTGTAGTCCCTGCACCAACAATTGGTTCTCCAGGAATGGCTGGAGATGATTGAGTAATGTTGAGATTCTCTGTAATGTTGATGGTCCAAGAGAATGTTTCGTAACCATGTGAAACATAACCCGCTTGTGAGACCTCTAGGATGAAGGTTCCAAAGCCCGGTTGCAAAATTTCTGCAGGGATTCCGCGGAGATTGAAGGTTCCATTCCAATCGGTCATTCCTGTACCAACAGTGCGTTCACTCAAGGCTGCTCCAGATGGATTGGATGCAGCTTCTGCAGGAGGAACAAGGTAGAAAGTAACAGTATGATTGTTGACGACTGTCAGATTCTCTGTGAATTGTAAGGTACCATTTAGCCACATATCGCCAGTGGTATGGTCTCGGGATGCTGTCAATGGTGCCCATTCTTCATTGATTACTTCAACATCGGCTGCAACTGGACAAACATCTAATGGAATCCACCCCATATCGAAATTATTGCCTGCAGCGTTCTGCTGTAGATGAACTTCTGACCAAGTTGCTGAATTGAATCCACTCACTGAATATCCTGCACCATGCCAGAAGCCTCCCTGGAATCCACTCACCTTACGTGTAGGCAATCCTGCGATTCTGGCCATTGTCGTGTAAGCTGTGGCGAATTCGGTACAACGTCCTTCCTTGGCTGCAACAATCAAGTGATTGGTGAGATCTTCCTCAAGTGGTAGTGCTGAACCATCATGATTGAGTAAGAAGTCCGTTGTTGCATTTCCATTGCGTAGGTACTCTTGCAATGCGACTGCTTTGTCCCAAGCACTGACTGCTCCTGCCTCGTTGATGACGGCAAATGTAATGTTGCGGACTTCAGAGTGTGGATGTGCGCTGTCAGTGAATGTAGACGGTACATCTAGAGCATAATTGGTCACCCCAACATAGGGAATTGAATTTGACAATTCTGAAGCATCAAACCAGATTTCAGGGGCATCGAGGAACATTGAAAATACACCTGAATCTTCTACAAGAATATCATGCGAAATATTGCCATGACTTACATTGGCTGCTGGATCAGCCCACGCGACAAAACCAGTCGTTGCAGAGGGATGAGCAATGTTGGTATTCATCACTGGGTTGGTGAAATCCATAATCCATGTTTCTGTAGAATTAATGAATGTTGAATTGGCAATCCACTGATCGTCAGTGAATCCTTGACTCATGAGTGTCCAAAATGCAGGTTCCAAGAATGTTGAGTTCTTTCCATAGGATGCACCAGTATACTGATCATAGGTATGTACGCGCCAGAACCGTTCTAGATTCGTGTCAACGCCCATTGTCGTATTATTTGCAAAGAAATAGATTTCATTCTGGATGACGTCATCGGTCGGATCCCAGGGGTTGTATGACCCACCAATACAGTTGAACATCCACATTGGAGGGGGACATTCCTCACCATCCAACATGCCTCCGCCATCTGTATCTGGATCTCTCCAATCTGTACCGGTATTGTTCTCGACACTGTCCGGAATACCATCTCCATCAAAATCGGATGGATGTTGGTCATCACCCGGATCATTTTGTGGATTGGTGCCGTCCAAATACTCCTGCCCATCCCAAACACCACCTGAATCTGTATCTGGATTCAGATAATCGGTCACATATACATCCACGCTACCATTCCCGATAATTCCCGGGATGAAATCAATCGGGCAACCTGTATTATTCTCAAAATAATCGTTGAGCATGTCACCATCAGTATCTCTGTTGTTATCACAAGGCTCCATCGGGTCAGTACCATTCATAACTTCATCATAATCACTGACTAAATCTCCATCAGAATCTACATCTGTCGGCAATGAAGTGAATCCATACGTACCAAGAAGTTCTTCCCAATCAGCAAGGCCATCACCATCTGTATCTTCATAATCATCGTCACAATATCTCTGAGTGGATGAAATTGTACCAGCCATTACAGCATCATAATGGCACCATGAACCGTTTTTGGAAACAACATCAGTCGTACCAGCAGGTGGTGCAAGGGCAACACCAAACAAAATGTTGCCACTTCTGCTAGAATATGCGAAGGAGGTGTGTTGACCTAATGAATCATTGTAATATCCAGTTCCACTGCTGGTTCTGAAACCTGAACCATCGGTTAATGTAAGTCGTTGCAAAGATGGATTATAGGGATTAGCCGGAAGAGTTGATGAGAAATCAATCATCGAATCACAGGGGTCGGTACCATGTGACCAATTGCGCTCATCACCATCACCTATTCCTCCGAAATCTGAATCGTAAACGTTCCATAATGTGCAGGTAAGATTCTCTTCCCAATTTTCGATACCATCATTATCGAAATCCCCCGCATCCTCTCTACGTGTTGGATCCGTTTCATTCGCATCGATTTGACCATTGCCGTTCTTGTCTTCATCGCCATCATCTAATTGATCATCATCTGTATTGTTATCACGAGGGTCGCTGGCTTGAGCAGGGTTACCATACAATCCATTGACTTCTACACCATCATCAATCCCATCACTATCTGTATCGATATCTGTTGGGTCGGTAAGTAATGTCAGTGCTTCATATGAGTCATTCAAACCGTCACCATCTGTATCTGCAATTTGCGGATTTGTGGAGAATACACCATCTACTTCAGCAGTCATTGTTTGACAACCGTTGGGTCCAATTCCAAGAACTGGGTTACAGGGTGAAATTGTTTCAGTACGCCCACTACCTGCTGGACCGGGTTGGAAATAATCGATTCCCCCAGATGATGTATCCCAAGACGGGTTCATGTATTCGTAAATGTTCAACAATCCATCCCCATCAGGGTCACCATTCATTCCATCAGCATTGGATGGATTGGTTGCATTAAGGCCGTTTGCAACTTCCCAGCCATCGGACATACCATCATTATCGGTATCCCAGCCATCTGGGTCTTCGTCGATTAAACCATCACCGTCATCGTCATCGCTCCCACACAAGGCGTCACCATCACCATCACTGTCTGCAGCATCTACAAGGCCATCGTAGTCGTTGTCAATACCGTCATTACACATATCTCCCATCGGATCTTCGTCAGCACCATCTCCACCTTGGCCGGGTTGAGCTTGCATGGCTGATTCCTCGTCCCAATTCCGTACAGGGACTGTGCCATTCCACCAAACACCATTGTCCAATGTATTACTCGTACCAGGCAAATCCCAACTTGAGGGTTCAAGATACGAATATTCTTGCAAATTGGTCAATCCATCGCCATCTGGATCGCCAGCAGCGCCATCATTTCCTAGATTTGAAGAATCAAGTGGGTCCAACCCATACTGGTATTCCCAACCATCTGGTAATCCATCATTGTCACTGTCCCAATCCTGTGGTTGAGTGTTGAGAAGGAATTCAAGGCCGTAAGTCAACCCATCTCCATCTTGATCGTTTGTAGCCATGGCCTCCCATGAACCAAATTCAAATGCCGAAAGGCTGGCTAGTATCATCAATGATACCAAACCAATTGCCCGAATACGCTGTGGACGTAGTTGCGAATGTTTGGCGGCCGAGGAGGCAAAATTAGTCATAGACATGGCTGAACCCGGTTATCTCCCTGCCAATCAGGGTATTAAGGGAAATGGAGCGACGTTCGGACAGAAATCGACCCTCCTAAGGAGGGTCTGGGAATGAAATGTGGCGAATTAGTCTAAATCAACCAATTCGATATCGTCATCATCATAGGAATCTTCATCTTCGACGCTAACAGGTTCTGGGAGTTCAAATTCCTCTTCAAGTTGATCTAAATCGTCGTCATCCTCAATCCATTCATCTTCGTATTCAACACGTCCACGTCGACCGACAATCCATGCCACCAATAGAACGATAATTCCAATTCCAATCAATCGGGTCTCCAATCTATCACCGAATATTTCACTGATGATAATCGAGAATGGATCATTGATTGAAATCTGCATGTTGACTGTCTTTCGGGCTGTGAATTCATCTGGATAGGATTGATCCTGTGAATAGGGCTTGGCGGTGACAACCACTGGAGAAACGTCACCATTTAGGGCGTCAGAACTAGATTCAATAATGAGTGTGAATGTGACCTCAGCGAAAGCAGGTACAGTTACCAATTCACCACCGTTTTGAGTTTCGACTGTAGCCCTCCATCCATCATTGGCATCAGCACCGAGTACAACCAGTAAGTCACTATTTCCTTCATTCTTAACCTTCATTTGAATCTCGGTCAAATCATTTGGTTCCATCGCATGACTTTGCGAAATTTGTTGAATTGAAAGTGAAGGGTCATCTTTCCCGATTTCGATGGTCAATGGAAGATCAAAGTATCGAGCAATACTTTGATCAGAAATATCCTCAATAACACGCAAGTAAATGGTGTGATTACCCATTGTGACTTGTTCTGTCAAGGTAATATCTAGATTGACAATGGTTGAAGAACCTGGAGCCAGTTGTACTCGGGGTACAGGATCGCCGTTATTGTCAGTGATATCGTATTGCCACAGCCCATACTTTGCATTTGCATTTGGATACGTAGATTCGTCGATATTAAGATCTAAATCCTTGGGATTCCGAATTAACCAATCGACCACAGTGTCCCCTTCAGCAACAGTATTGGTAATCTTGACATCAAAGGCCACACCGCTCGGGCAAACTTCCTCTACAACGTGTCCAAATGGTGTTGAATCGCAGTCATAAACCACTTCGGCCTGAATGCCAAAGGTCCTCTGAATTGTGAAGGCCACTCGTGCCTTTTGCGTGGCATTACCCACGCTGATAATCTCCAATTCCAACAATCCGATGTCAGGATCGTCCCTAGAGGTGGAGGGTTTCACGCGCAGGCGAATCGTTTGGGTTGTGTGGCGATCTAGGTTCGCAGTATGGAAGGTACCATCGCCCTCATCTTCATCAATCCGCTGACCGGTGTCATTATCCCAAAATTGCAAGTTAGCATTTGAATCCTGCTTGACATCGATACGGAATTCGTCAGTATCAAAACCAGTGTTGAAAATTTCCATATAGAATGTCGTAAAGGTACTATCTTCTACGTAACGAGGGATGTTCTCATCGATATCTAACGCCCCAGTACTGTTCGCGTATTGGTTGTCATGCGCTTCGGGCCAAATACTGACCATCGGAGGCGCGTAAGTATCCAATTTCTCCAAATCAAGTTGGAGAGTTGTCTGATGAACGAGTACTGATTCTGCATCATAAGCTACGGCTCTAATATCAATGGAATTTGGTGAACCAGACAAATCACTAGGAGCCGTTAACGACAATGTTGGATGGGCTTCATTTCCACCGCCTGAAAGTTCGTAGGTTCGGTCAGCCCGATCAAATTCAACAATCCAACTTGAACCGAGATTCGTGAGTACTGCAAGTTCGACTGACAGATTGAATGCACTACCACTCGCCCCCACGTGTCGTAAATCCAACACAATTGGAGTCGTTTCTTCAGGAGCAATATATTCCACTGTTCGATCAAGGTTGTGAGTCAGTGCTACACCATAATCACTCATTCGAATAGTCGGATGGTCGATTGTGAACAGTTTACCCTGGATATTTCGAACTTCCAAATTGAGTTCATAATCGCCAGACTCCATTCCACCCTGATATGTCCAATTGTATTGGGCCCGAATCGCGTTATTGACCTCATCCAATTCATTTTCATCAAATGGATGAGAAAATGCTGTTGCTCCACTCGGTTTAATCATATTCAACGTCACAGATTGAATATCTTCTATTCCAAATGCATCATTGATTTCAATATTGAATTGCATGACACGCATATCTGGTGAATCGTTAGGGAACCAAATCTCTGTTTCTGCATCCGTCCAAACGCCACCTGGTCGGTGTAGCTTAACTTCAGAACCGGCCATTGGATTGGTTTCAATTTCAATCATTGAAAAACGACCTGAGGCTGAGTCAATCTCATTGAAGGCGACCCAAGCATCACAATCAGGATTGCCGATTTGACGACCACTTGTTTCTGTCCCATTAGGTGGATCAAAACCGCCCCCTCCAGTATCACAATTCATGTCAGCAGAAACAAGGACTTTGAGACGTTCACCCGCATCTACTGTGAAATCTTGATCACCACTCCACTCTGGACGGAATGGCCTCTCATCAAAACCACAGGAATTGCCCCAACCAGACGGATCACATGCATCTGTACTCCAATCTTCAGAACCAATCACTGAATTACCTGCCACAATGGAGACAGTCCAATCAACTGTACTACCCTCTTGACCCGTGGCCTTGAGGAAAAGGGTGACGTCGAGTTCGAATTTACCACCACTAGTCGGAGTTCCTTGAATGGTAATATCAGAAAGCATCTGATCGGTTGAGAATTCAACTGTCGTCCCAGATGCTGATTCTTCCTTTTGGCCACCACCATCTGGCATCTCTGTAGTCATCCTTCCGTCAGTCGGATGTCCACCTGGAGCTGTGGCGAAGTACAAATCATAACTTTCGAAATTTGAGGAATATTGTTGAGATGGGGCATCAGATAGTTCAGAAGGTGGTGGAACCAAACCCGCCATCAAAGCACTTAACATGACAAAAACGAGGAAGATAGGGGCTGTGAAATTGGACCGAGAAGAACCAAGCATACGCTCACCTACGGTGGGTCGTAACATCTGGCCCATTAAACGGTTTGCCGCTGATGGTTGTCTGTAAGACAACAATTTGACGGGGCAAGAAATGCCGATTTATGGTGCAGGGGGTGGGATTTGAACCCACGAAGGCGATTGCCGCCGGAGCTTAAGTCCGGTGCCGTTGGCCAAGCTTAGCAACCCCTGCACCTTTCCGAGAGTGGTCATCGATTTGAACACAACGGGAGAGACGGCGAGAATCAGTTCAAAGACCAGCCGCCATCAACGTCAATAATTTGCCCAGTGATATATGATGGGCCAGTCACTAGAAATTTGACCGTTTCAGCGATTTCTTTGGCCGTTCCTTGACGCCCCATTGGAATTTGTGACAATA
Source organism: Candidatus Thalassarchaeaceae archaeon (assembly GCA_030747485.1). Lineage (GTDB taxonomy): Archaea > Thermoplasmatota > Poseidoniia > Poseidoniales > Thalassarchaeaceae > MGIIb-P. Next base: position 22,863 of record JASLKP010000008.1, read on the forward strand.
CCTCTTTTCTGCGTTCCTCTGATTCCCAATCTTGGAACATGATTGCACCTGGGCCAACTGCATTCACTCTGATTTCCGGAGCCAATTCTTTTGCAAGACTTCGGGTAATCGACAGCAATGCGGCCTTAGATGCACAATAGTGGGAATGATTTGGCCAATCATTTCGACCACTTGAATTGTCAATGATATTGATGACTGAACCCGGCTCATCTGAGCCCTCAAAGCGGAGATGCATTGCTGCGTGATGAGTTAACATCAAGGGTGCTTCAGCATTTACCACCCACATTGCACGAGCAGCATCTGATGTCATTGATTCCAGCGGAATTCGTTCAAATATTGAGGCATTATTGACAAGGATATCGAGGCGACCCGCTCGCTCAATGACTGCTTCAATGAGGGATTGGCAGTCCACATCCTGTGCAAGATCTGCCCTTAGTGCAAAGGCTTCGCCACCATTGTTCTCAATCTCCTCGACGAGGTCTTCTGCAGCAGCTAAACTACGATGATAGTGTACTGCAACGATCGCACCTTGAGATGCCAATGAGTGGCAAATTTCAGCACCAATTCGTGCAGCACCACCAGTCACTAACGCAACTCGACCATGGAGGATACCAGACGACACGAGTGCCACGAAGGGCACAACAGACTTGAACTCACCGAGATAAACATAACAGAGTTCTCAGAACAAACGATTAACCGAAGGACATACTGAGAATCATCAGAGGGGATTGTATGGTAGGGCATCGACTTCCTTTGGCGGATGAAATTAATCACGTCGACAATACGACACCATTGGAGCGTAGAAAGAATGAACGCAAGCGTTTGCCTTCATGGTTCAAAACTCACCTTCCGACTGGAGATGCTCAGATTGCATTTAATGATGTTAAAGGGAATGTTTTGGAACATCAATTAAACACGGTTTGTCAAGAAGCGCGTTGCCCGAATATTCACGATTGCTGGGGTAGGGGTACAGCCACATTTATGATTGCAGGAGAAGAATGCACAAGAGCATGTAGATTCTGTGCAGTTGGTACTGTGAAAACACCACCACCATTGGATGTGAATGAGCCTCATAATTTAGCTCATGCCGTCGATTTAATGGGTGTTAGTCATGCGGTTATCACCTGTGTCAATCGGGACGAGTTGCCTGATGGTGGAGCATCTCATTATCGTGCTTGCCTAGATGCAATTCACGCCCGAAAACCTACAGTTGGTTTGGAATTTCTTTGTTCAGATCTCGATGGTAATTTTGAAGCATTATCGACATTGCTAGAGGGTATAAAATTACGAGTTTTTGCACACAATGTAGAATGTGTTCCTCGCCTTGATTCGGTTGTCAGAGACCACCGTGCTTCATTTGAACAATCAATTGATATTCTTCGTGAAGCAAAACGAATTCGACCAGATGTCTTAACCAAATCCAGCATCATGGTAGGAATCGGTGAAACCGATGCAGAAGTTGTAGAAGCAATGCAACGACTCCGTGAAGTTGATGTTGATTTGCTGACAGTCGGCCAATATCTATCGCCTTCACCAAGACATCTTGCTGTTGACAGGTTTCCCGAACCAGAAGCCTTCATCAAATGGGATCAAGCTGCTAGAGAAATGGGTTTCAAAGCGGTGGCATGCGGCCCACTTGTCCGCTCATCATATCGTGCAGGTCTCCTCTATGAGGAGGCGAAAGGCGGGGCAATTGCCCACACCTACGGTGAATCATGAATCAGCGAAACGCTATGAGCGACTTTGGAGTGGTGTGAATTATGGGCGAGGAGGAGGACACGCAAATGCACGTCCCAGTGCCACCTCATCGCGAGGGAGGGACATCATTTCCATCGCCTCACGAAATCGCTGCAGGGCAACATGATCGACCAGGAATTGACTGCCCCGGTTCTGAAACTCGTGAACTGGCTTACGGTTTGCTCCGAGTTCTAAATGACGATGATGAAGCCATTGGTGCATGGAATCCAGAACTGGATACCAGTACACTTCTTGAAGCACTGGAACACATGGTTCGAATTCGGGCATATGATGATCGAATGATGAAAATGCAAAGACAAGGGCGCCTATCATTTTACATGAAGTGTCTTGGAGAAGAAGCTGTAAGTGTCGGCGCTGCAATGGCGATGGAAAATCGCGATATTCTCATCCCATCCTATCGACAACAAGGTCTACTCTTCGTTCGTGGACGAAACATGGTCGACATGATTAGTCACTGTATCACCAACTCAAATGACAATGTTAAGGGACGGCAAATGCCAGTACATTACTCTTGGAAAGAAGGTAATTTCGTCTCAATTTCAAGCCCAGTTGGCACACAGTTCCCACAAGCAGTTGGTGCTGCAATGGCCTTTGCGTATCGTGGAGATGACAGCATTGCATGCACTTGGTTAGGTGAAGGGACTTCGGCACAAGGCGACTTCCATTATGGACTAAACTTTGCTTCGGTATACAAAGCCCCATGCGTGCTTGTCGTCGTGAATAATCAGTGGGCGATTTCAACTCACAGAAATTTGGCACACGGAGGGCCATCATTCGCAGCACGTGGCATTCCGTATGATGTCGCATCTATTCGAGTGGACGGGCAGGATTTCTTAGCGGTGTATGCTGCCCACAAGTGGGCCACAGAACGGGCACGAGCAGGCCATGGCCCAACGCTTCTAGAAATGTACACCTATCGGGGAGACAGTCACTCGTCCTCAGACGACCCCACGATTTATCGTCCAGGTGATGGGTATGAAACATGGCCACTGGGAGACCCAGTAGAACGACTCAAAGCACATCTCGTAAAAATCGGCGAATGGGATGAAGAAAATCACGCAGCACTTGAGAATCAATGCAAGGATGAAATTATTGCAGCATACAAGGAAGCGGAAACATATGGTACACTCCAAGACGGACCATTTCCACCTGTTTCAACTCTGTTTGAAGATGTGTACGAAAAGGAGCCCTGGCACTTGTTAGAACAACGAGGAGAGGTGGGGCTATAATGGCGCAGATGAATATTATTCAAGCGGTTAATTCCGCCCTACATACCATGTTTGAACGCGATGAAACTGTCGTTTCATTTGGAGAAGATGCTGGATACTACGGAGGAGTTTTTCGTTGTACTGCTGGCTTACAAGAAAAATTTGGAAAACATCGTTCTTTTGATACTCCGTTGGCTGAAGGGGGTATCATGGGCATTGCAATTGGAATGGGCATGAATGGGTTGCGCCCAGTAGCAGAAATCCAATTTGCCGACTACATTTTCCCAGGATTTGATCAAATTACAAACGAATTGGCAAAACTTCGCTATCGTTCTGGTGGGGAATACAGTGCACCAGTCACGATTCGAACTCCTTGTGGAGGGGGAATCAAAGGTGGACATTATCATAGTCAATCGCCTGAAGCATATTTCACCCACACACCTGGTCTTAAAGTCGTCATTTGCTCAAATCCTTACGATGCAAAGGGCTTGCTAATTTCTTCAATCGAATGTAATGATCCAGTGATTTTCTTTGAACCAAAACGACTCTACAATGGACCATTTGATGGAGATCATACAGCTGCCATGGTGAAATGGGACAACCACCCAAAGGGAGAGGTACCAGAGGATTACTACAATGTCCCCCTAGGAAAGGCAGAAATTGTGCGAGAAGGTAAGGATGTGACCATTCTTTGCTACGGGACAATGGTTCACGTTGCCACCGCAGCCGTTGAGAACAGTGAATTAGATGCTGAAATTATCGATTTGCGCACACTGGTGCCACTGGACATCGATGCAATCGAAGACTCGGTCAAAAAGACGGGACGCTGCGTCATTGTTCACGAAGCACCAAGAACATCAGGTTTTGGAGCCGAATTGATGTCACAGGTACAGGAAAGATGTTTCTGGCATCTTGAAGGGCCTGTTCAGCGCGTCACAGGTTGGGATACTCCTTATCCACATAGTTTGGAGTGGGATTACTTCCCAAGCCAAGCACGCATAATTGAGGCAATCAATACCACCATGGAGGGATAAAATGGGTTCACATGTATTCAAATTACCAGATATTGGTGAGGGTGTGGTAGAAGGTGAGATTACTGCATGGCATGTTGCTGTAGGTGATACCGTTGTAGAAGACCAAGACATGGTCGACATCATGACCGATAAAGCAACTGTTGGAATCGGAAGCACAGTCAATGGCAAAGTCAGCAAATTGCATGGTAAAATCGGGGATATGATTCCAGTTGGAGGTCCACTCATTGAGTTTGAAGTCGATGGTGATGACGATGCTGTTCCGAGTGAACCTGAGCCTGAACCTGAGCCTGAGCCTGAGCCTGAACCTGAACCTGAGCCTGAACCAGTGGTTGCTCCTGAACCGGCAACTATCTCCAAACCACCAACGATTGAAACAACAGGTAAGCCACTAGCATCACCTGCGGTTCGTCGTCGAGCAAAAGAAGAAGGTGTGTCATTATCTCAAGTGAAAGGTTCAGGACCAGCAGGACGAATCAGACATACAGACCTAGAACGATATCTTAGCGGACCTCAAACTGTGGGTGGAGTTCCAGTCTCCGTCGCAGGGATAGAACGAACAGGAGTAAGTGAAGTCCCAATCGTTGGTTTACGAAGAAAAATTGCTGAGCAGATGACCAAGTCATATACCACGATTCCACACTTCTCATATTTTGAAGAAGTTGATGTTACAGATCTTGAAGCACTACGACAATGGATGAATTCCAATCGTACTGAGGAACAACCAAAGTTGACTTATCTATCATTTATCATGCAAGCGTTGGTCAAGTTGTTCCAAGATGGACATGCTGGATGTAATGCCACCTATGATGATGAAAAAGAAATCCTTACCTTACACGAAGCAATCAATATTGGAATTGCAACAACTACAGATCGTGGATTGTATGTTCCAGTCGTCAAACATGTCGAAGCGAAGACTATTTGGGAAGGTGGGGCTGAACTCATCCGAGTCTCAGGCGCTGCAAGAGATGGTAGTGCATCTCTTGAAGATTTGACAGGATCAACATTCACAATTACCAGTTTAGGACGAGATGGTGGATTGGGTGCAACACCTATCATCAACCACCCTGAAGTTGGAATTCTTGGAGTTCACAAAGCAATCGAAAGACCCGTTGTGGTGGATGGAAAAATTACCATTCGTAGAATGATGAATCTATCATCATCTTGGGACCATCGCGTAGTGGATGGAGCAGATGGGGCGGCCCTAGTACAAGCACTGAAACAACTGCTTGAGCACCCAATCTCAATTCTGTGAGGTGTAATGATGGAGGACATCTCTTGCCAAGTATTGGTCATTGGTGCTGGCCCTGGTGGGTATGTAGCGGCCATCCGTGCTGCTCAACTCGGATTGGATACTGTCATTGTCGAAGGTGATCGAGCGGGAGGCACCTGCCTCATTCGCGGATGTATTCCATCAAAGGCGCTAATCCACGCCGCCGAAAGGATGCATCATCTAAGTCAACATGTAGAGGGACACATGGGGATGAAAATAGACGGAGATGTCACCCTAAATATGCAGGAACTCGTTTCATGGAAGGATGAAATTGTTTCCAAACTCAACAAAGGTGTTGAACACCTCTTGAAGACGGCGGGTGCAAAACTCATCTCTGGTTGGGCGACATTCAAAGATGCAAAGCATTGTACTGTGGAAACAAAAGATGGAGAAGTCAATATTGAGGCTGAAAATGTAATCCTCGCAACGGGTTCAAGCCCCATCGAATTACCTTTCATGAAATTCGATGAGAAATACATCTGTTCGTCAACCGGTGCATTGGATCTCGATTCATTACCTGAAAAAGTGGCAATCATTGGAGGCGGTTACATTGGGTTGGAATTGGGTATTGCACTTCGCCGACTCGGCTCAGACGTGACTGTGATTGAAGGTCTAGACAAAGTTCTGGCAATTTTTGATGATGAATTGCGTCGACCGTTGACAACGTGGTTGCGTAAGAATGGAGTGACTTCCCATGTCAATTGTCTTGCACAAGGTGCTGAAATCAAAGGAGAATCTGTAGAACTATCTTGGAAAGATGGGGATGGGGGGATGCAATCTGGAATATTTGACAAAGTTCTGGTAACAGTGGGACGTCGTCCCAATACTCAAGGATGGGGACTCGAGAAGATGGGACTGAGAATGGATTCATCTGAACGATTTATTCGAATCGATGACAAATGTAAAACCTCCATGAGAGGTGTGTATGCCATTGGCGATGTTGCTGGAGAACCAATGCTGGCTCATCGTGCGAGCGCGCAAGGAGAAATGGTCGCTGAAATTATTGCTGGACACAAACGGTCATTTGATCCCGTAGCCATCCCTGCAATCGTATTTACAGAACCTGAGATTGTCTGTGTAGGGATGACCCCAGATGAAGCAAAAGATGCTGGAGAAGAAATCATCACTGGAAAATTCCCACTTGCTGCAAACGGTCGTGCACTGACCATGGAAGCTGAGAAAACAGGAGGATTCGTACGTGTTGTTGCTAGAGAAAGTGATCACGTAATATTGGGAATTCAAGCCACAGGTAGCCATGTTAGTGAATTGTCTGGTGAATTTGTCCTCGCATTGGAGATGGGAGCTCTTCTCGAAGATATTGCAGGGACCATTCACGCCCACCCTACAATGACAGAATCATTCCATGAAGGTGTACTGAAGACACTCGGGCATGCAATCCATTCTGCCTAATCGTCGTAAACAGTATTCCAGTGATGTACCTCTTCTGGAAGTGACAACACGCGTCGCCCTGCTCGCATCCATTCCCAACCTTGGTCAATCCAATCGTAAAGTCCTTCCAAATCTTCATCGGAAAAGGCCGCTTTTTGAGCAAGTTCCTTGACGACGTCCATTTCTCTTGAATCATAATGGCCATCAGCTGCAGCCATCAATAGAGCATCTCGAAGCGCTACACGCAAATGTGCAGGATGCATATCGTCTGCTGCTGAAAGAAATGAGCGCTTGTGCTTCAATTCTTGTCGGAGCATCGTTCGCTCTTCAGAACTAAGAAGTGCCATTCCCATCCTAGATTCATAATTCGCCATTTCCTCTAGAGTAACTCGTCCATCTGCCAAGGCCACAGCAGCAAGAACTCGGCAGTAAGACTTACGGTCTTGTTTGTCAAACATATACAATGTATCTGGAAGCATGTACTTGGGGCCTGTTGCGTTCCTTCTTGAATGCATTTACCAAAACCCCACTACATAACACGAAAAATGGAGGAGGACCTGCGAGCAACATGCAGCCGCCACGTTCGGTCGATGTGGCGCGCCTCGGAATTTCAGAATATGCTAAAGTTGAACAAGAGATGCGCAGACTTCAGAACGCTAGACTTGCAGAAAAAATCCCAGACACACTATTGATTGTTGAACACCCAGAAATCGTCACCATCGGACCAGGTGCTCGAAGAGACGGGGTGATTGTGCCCGATGGATATCCGACCACTGACGTTGATCGGGGTGGGGGAATTGCCTGGCATGGACCTGGGCAATTGGTCGTCTATCCAATTTTCAAATGGGACTTAGAAGGTGAGGAGAATGTCAAACGGATTACTTCGAAATTAGAGTCATGGGCCATATTGGCACTGGCTGCACGAGGAATAGAGGCAGGGACCGATGAAAGAATGCAGGGTATCTGGATTGAAGGCGCTAAGGTTGGTTCAGTTGGCTTGGCCTTCAAGCGCTGGGTATCCCGACACGGTTTTACAATCAATTATGCCACACCAAAAGGACGTGTGGAGGCATTGAATGGCTGTGGATTGACTGCAGGAACAACCACTTCACTGAATCGATTAGAGTACGAATTAAATCGAGATGAATTAATTGATGCATTGCTAGAAAAAATGCCAATTGCACTAAACCGAATTGATGCGAAGTCTTGAGAACCGGCTGTTGTTGGCCAGTCACATGTACCGTACCAGTAATCCTGCATTGAATGATTCAGTTTTTGATTTTCGTGATGTTGTAAACAATCAGATGACAATCCAAGGCGTTGCAGAAAAAGGATTGATTACTTTCTTCGTGCTGATGATTAGTGGAATCTCCGTTTTTGGACTATTCATTACAGGCAATGCAGAATTAGCATTCATGCTGAGTATAGTAGGGTGGGTTGCAGGATTCATTTTCTTCTTCGTGATGCTATTCACTGGTTTGGCCGAGAATCCAATTGCCGTCCTCACCTATGCCGCCTTAGAAGGGCTGTTCCTCGGAGGCATTACCACCCTATTCGAGGCATCATATCCAGGAATTGCAATCCAAGCGTTCCTGTTGACTGCAGCAGTTTTTGGAGGGATGTTAGTCATCTATCGAATGGGTATCATCAATGTGAATGAAAATTTCCGAATCGCGGTATTCAGTGCCATGTCAGCAGTTTTCCTTGTTTACATGATTACGCTTATTCTTGCATTGGTTGGTGGACCTCAAATCCCCTATATCCATGGCAGTGGCCCCATTGGAATTGGGTTCTCATTGCTTGTGATTGGATTGGGTGCACTTTGCTTAGCTGCTGACTTTGATTTCATCGAGCGGGGTGTCGAAAATGGCGCACCAAAGAAACTGGAATGGAGAGCGGTATTCGGATTACTCGTCACCTTAGTCTGGATTTACCTTGAAATCTTGCGATTATTGGCGAAGACTCGTCGGTGATGAATGTGGAACCAAGGCTTGGCGGGCCCGTCAGTGGAGATGGGATTCCACCTGTGGACTACTTGTCTTGGTATGTTCCGCGATTACAGGAAAATAGACCTCACGACCTCTCGCAATCTGGATTTGCCCACACCTGGGATTTTGATTTAGAACCAGATGAATTGCTTGGATTCTGGAAGACAGGTGATGATCCCGCACAATGGGTGGCGAAACGCTACGATGTGGATTCCAATCGAGTATGTATTGCGCATGGAACATGTCAATCCCTTTCATTAGCAATTTTGGCAGCACTCCCTGAAAATGGCCCTAGGGTGGTCGGTGTCGAGATGCCATCTTTCGCTGTCGTCTCTCAATGTGCAAGATTACTGGGTTGCGAAGTCATTCCATTCCACCGTGGGCCAAATCCGGGTCAATGGACATTGAATCGTGAAGAAGTACTGGATCTACTTCCAAAGGTTGGAGTCATTGTTCTAACTCCTGTGATGAATCCCACTGGCGAGATGATTTCAGAAGATGATCAGGATTGGTTGATTGATGTCACTACAAAAGCGGGTGTCAACATCGTATCCGATGAAGTATACCTAGATGCATCGAAGGGTACGGAATTCTATAGACCGATGCATTTGCGCTCTGAAAATGCAATTTCAGTAAATTCATTGACCAAAACATATGGCCTCGGGCCACTGAGATTTGGATGGATGATCGGAGCACCTGAATTCATCCAGAATGCAAAGCATGCATTCCAAAACATGCAAGGCATGGCCAGTTCACCATCTGTATCGATTGCAGGGTCTGTTTTCCCTCGATTGGATGAGGCTTTAGATGCCATTTGGGCAGCACGTGAAGAGAATTTGCCAAAATTAATCAAAGTGCTCAATGAACACGGCATTAATTGGACACCCCCTCCATTCGGTATTTTTGGAGCATTTTCAATTGGTACAGATGCCGTTCAAGCAATGGCAGAATATGGAGAACCATTGGGCCTATTGGCAACACCCGGAGGGATGTTCCATTCAGACCTGGATGACTACCTGCGCATTGCTTGGGGTTCCGAAACAGAAGCATTTGATGCGGCGATGCCTGTCCTGTCACAGTTCCTAACAAGCATTCAAGAAGGAATCGGTTGACCCCCCGTCAATGCCTGAGGCAGTGGTTGCAATTACGGGAGCATCAGGAGCCCTGTATGCTGAACGATTACTTCGCGCCCTTTCAGATGCAGATTGGGACATTCTACTCATTGTAACTCGAGAAGGTGCGATTAATCTGGACCTCGAATTGGGATTGAGTCCCAGTGATTTAGGCAAACTCAAGGGTGTTTCATTGGAAGAGAATGGTAACCTAGCTGCTCGATCAGCATCTGGATCTGCAAAAATTGACCATTACATCATCTGTCCAGCAAGTGGGACGACCATTGGGAAGTTGGCTGCAGGTATTTCTGACAATTTAGTCACTCGTTCAGCAATGGTGGCGCTGAAAGAACGAAGACCACTGATTGTAGTTCCACGCGAAGCACCTTACGCAACCATTCATTTGGAGAATATGACGAAACTATCCAGTTGGGGCGTAGTTGTCCTTCCAGCATCTCCTGGATTCTATTCAAAACCCGAGACAATTGATGACCTCGTTGACTTTGTAGTCGCACGAATTCTCGATCAAATGAATATAGAGCATCAACTTGGAAAGAGATGGACTGGTGAAGAGGTACAATAGACCCACGCCTTGAATAATGTCAGACTGTCACGCAATACAAAGAGGTGGATGGAAATGACCTACGATGACCATACCTCAGCAGAATTGGCTGAGATGCTCAAGCAGCGAGGATTGCCTCAGTCAGGTAACAAATCCGAGCGAATCGCTAGATTGTCCGAAGCGGATGCCGCCGGCGGAATTGCAGACAATAGTGAGCAGGGATCAACAATTCTAGGTCGTATACAGAACCAATTCCCTTGGGCAAGTGTTCCAGTGATTGCTGTTGTTGGAATCCTTGTCATTGGTGGTGCTGGTTCAGCCATCTTATTCAGCGATGAAATTATGGCCATCTTTGAAGGGGAAACAACGTACGAACTAACAGATTTTGACCCAGTTCAAGCCCGAGTATTTGCAGAAGGATTGGTCGCTCTGGGTCATCCAGAATGGAAGGGAAGAATGTCTGGCACATTGGAAGAACACAATGCAGCACAGTCAAATTTTGATAATTTTACATCATTCGGACTTTCAGCAACCATGGATACATTCGCTGTTCCAATGTTTGAGATTCTTGAGGAGCCTACTCTCTCAATTTGTTCACCAGGGAATGTTCCGGGTTGGAGTGAAGTAGCACCTTGTGGACCAGGTGACTTGGGTTCATCCCAATCCATATTCACCCATCGTGAAGATTTCGTAATTCAAGGATATTCAGGAACTGCTGATATTCGATATGTGGATGACGTGCCAGTGACTGACCTAGGCAATGGCAGTGAAGATCAGGATTGGTCTAGTGCTGCTCTCACAATCGGTTTGGTGTTTGGTCAAGGTGGGGTGACCAGTAACACTGAAATTTTTCTTCGGGCACAGGCCAATGACCTCAGTGCTCTGATTCTAGTCACCTACGACGCGAGTGGTGGGGCAAATCCACCAAATAATTGCAAGATTACTGGGGACGAAGGGAGATGTGTCCCCTACTTCAAATCAGTAGACACCAGTCAATTCGAAAACTTTCCTGATGGAATTCCATTCATTATGGTTAGTGATCAAGTTGGATTCCAAATTCGTGATGATGTTGCCAATGGTTCAAGTTTGCTCAGTATCACAACAAATGTTGACAATCAAGGAGAGCGGGATGTCAAAGTGCCCTGCGGCGTGCTACCGGGTAAATCTGACAAACTCATTATCTTCGGTGCCCATCACGACACAGTATACAATGGCCCCGGCGCAGTAGACGATACATCGGGAACGGCAAGTGTGTTAGAATTGGCGCGACAATTTGCCAAGATGGCTGACGATCGTGGTGAACCAAAGTACACCATCAAATTCTGCACGTGGGGTGGTGAAGAAGAAGGGTTGCACGGCTCAAAAGCCTACGTGAGTGCATATGTCACCGCACTACAAGAAAACCTCAGACTATACATCAACTTGGACATGAATCATGTCGACATTGATCTAGAAACCCGTGGAAATGGAGTCTGGTTGTTTGGTAATGACAGAGGTGATACTAAACATATTGAAGGAATTGTTGATACATTCAAGCGAGAAAACCCACGTGGGTTGGCATCATCGTACTCAATCAATGTAGATACAAAAGATGGACCAAAAAATAGTCCTGATGGAATGCCTTACAACAGTGACCATGGGCCATTTGTCTATGATTTGCAACGTGAAGAGGGTGACCCACCCGGACGTGCAATCGTATGTTATGGATCAGGTTCATGGGAATACCATACCTACCATGATGACATGGATCGATTCAATGAAGAATCTCTAGCTGTCAGTGGGATAATCTATGGCACATATGCGGCATGGCTTTCATGGTGATATTGATGGCGAGGCGTGCTCATGCAAGTCATATTCTGCTGAGGCAAAAATCCGATGCAATGAGAATCATGGGTGAAATACAAGAGGCGAAAAAGCCACTCAAAGTATTTCAAAAAGCAGCCAAGAAACACTCAAAGTGCCCCAGTGGTCAACGAGGTGGAGACCTTGGTTGGTTCCATGAAAGGCAGATGGTTCGTGAATTCAGTGCTGCTTGTTTTGAGATGCCACTAAAATCCGTAGATCGATTTGTGAAAACAGAGTTTGGATATCACTTAATTTGGGTACACGAGCGCGATGAATAAGGTGGTACGATGACAACGATTGTAGCAGTTGAAAAATATCGGCTCAAAGGAAAACATGGTGTATTTGACTATGAAAGAGAAAAGGCACAACCATTTGTAGTGAGCATCTGGGTTGTTCTGAAAGATCCTCCTGAAGAAGATGTGCTAGAATCAAGTGTCGATTACGGATTCTTACAACGTGCTGTGCATGACGTAATCGCGAGAGGAGAATCACTGAAAATGATGGAAACACTTTGTGACAGGATTATTGAAATCGTTTCAGGTCATCTTCAAGTTGGTGCAGTCAAGATTCGAATCGAAAAACCGGATGCACCCATGCCACATGATGGAGGATTACCATTGGTAGAGAAATACTGGCCTGAGGGACAGACGTTCTAATCAAGCACCTGCGACCAATTTGAGAACTTGTTCATAATCAGGTTGGACCCCAGGGTTTTCACCAACCCATTTCCACATAATATCGCCATTCTCATCAACAATGAAAACCGCTCTCTCACTGGCCGTATACCCCGGCATTCCAGCGAAATCGTGGAGTGCGATACTGTAGGCCTCAACTGTTGAGCGGGAATAATCTGAGAGGATAGGGAACTCAAGTCCATTCTTTTCCGCGAAGGCTGCGTTGGAGAATCGTGCATCTACACAGATTCCCAACACAACGACATTGGTATCGTTTAATCTCGAAAGGTTCTCTTGGAATGTACACATCTCAGTCGTACAAACACCAGTAAAGGCTGCGGGGAAGAAAGCTAGAATCACCTTCTGACCTTTGAAGTCAGAACCACTCACCATGTTGTTATTCTGATCAAGTAGACTGAAGTCCGGGGCATCATCTCCGACATTTACCATGTCATGCGCGAACAACGACCACGCTAAGAACATACGCCCATTCCCATGTGACATGTCGATGCGTTGGGTCATCCTCACAGGAGATGATTGTCCACATTGTATCGAATTACAAGCGAAGTTGGATGGTCGCGAAGATGTTGATTGGTTACCCAAAATTGATGCTAATCATCTGTTTGAAGGAAACCCGATTCTGGCGGCGAGCATTGACGTCTTGCCATTTGCAATCCTATTGATTCACGGTCAGCCTGTTGCTGGAATTAGAGCCGCGACACCAGAAAGAATGGCAGAAGCAGAAGATGTATATCCAGATGATGCGGTGGGTTCTTCCGCCTAACGATGGGTGGGAGGAGTATGGAGGAGGGGCACAAGCAAGTCTTCGTGCCCATCGTGACGACCCCTGGGGGAAAGGAAACTATCCTTGGGGTATTCTCCAAAGAAGAGGACTCATGGGATGTAATGAGAGCATTTTTGTCACGTGCCGCAGGAACAGATATTGTCAGTGGAAATATCACCGCTTGGGAAATTGATTTTGTTGGAGAAGAGGGGCAATTCGTTCTTTCATCATTTGATCGAAATCACTGTCCAGTTTGTGACGAGCGTACATTCTGGGTAGAAGGTGACGAGGAGAAAGCACGCTGCTATTACCCGAGATGCGGCGCTTGGATCGAACAGAATCCATATGATTCTGAACGATGGGATTGCGGTTGGCCAGCAGCCAATTGGGATAAACGAGCCGATAGTTACAAACAAGCCTTCCAGCGATTGATTGAAATGCGAGCACAATCCAAATCTGCGGGGAATCAAATTCGTATGCCATCTAGGGAAGCGTGGTTGGGTGAACGTGATCGTGAACGGCGTTCCATTCAGAAAATGAAGGTCGACAGCGTTCTAGATGAAATGACTGAAGATTGAGTCTAAGTTCTTGCTTACATCTCCTCAATAGGAATGATGCCGACGGCTTCACATCCTCTTCGAAGATGGTCACGAGAGAGTTCGTTGAGTAAGAGATTTTGGAGATTGATTCCATCATCTGTGATGACGTGATTTTCACGATAAAATCGATTGTAATCAGCGGCCATTCCACTGAGCCAATCACAGAACAAATTAGGACGTGATAACTTGATTGCATTATTCAATTCATTCTGCATTTTAGCCATTCTTCTAATGAGTTCAATTGCTGTTGGACTAAGTTCATCCACATTTATCGAAGTTGGTAACGATTGGTCTCCTGCACGACGATAAATGGAGCAAGCACGTGCATGGCTGTACATGATGAATGGGGCACTATCCTTGTCTAGACTCAACGCATCTTCCCAACGGAATGTAATGCCTTTCTCAGGAGATATACGTGCAATATTGAATCGAGTAGCTGAAACACCGACTGCTTCTGAAATTTGATGAATGGTCGTCTCATCTAAATCAGAACGGATCTCATTCACTACTTGTTGAGCCCTGATTTGGGCTTCGTCGAGTAAATCATCCATGTAAACCACGTTCCCACGTCGAGTGCTCATCTTCCCATCAGCCAATTTGGTGAATGCATAGAATACCACATCTGGTGTAGGGATATTCAATTCATCTAGGGCAATGGAAACTTGGCGTGATTGTAACTTGTGATCTTCGCCAAGGATGTTGATTAATTGCTCGGCCTGAGTCCATTTCCATTGGTGATAGGCCAAGTCACGAGTGGCATACAGACTAGAACCATCTCCACGCCTATAGTAGAATTTAGTTGATTTTCCTTTGATGCCTTTACTCTCCAGTTCCAAGTAGTGAGCACCATTGTCTGCAGTTCCATGAAGTTCACTTTTCTCAAGTGCATTCATGAGAACTTCAACACTACCATCAATGATGAAGGCACTCTCTTTGGTAAATGAATCAAATGTTATTCCCATCCGACCCAGGGTCTCAAGCATTCCATCGAGTACAGGTTGATAGGCAGCATCAAATCTGTTCAGGACATCTTCATTTGCTTCTTCACTCAATTGTACCAATGTTGTCACACCTTCATCAACTGAAGTATCTTCAACTTTGAGAACATTTGCGGCTTGGTACCATTTTACTCTCTGATGATCGGCTTTTTGCGAATGTTGACTAGACTCATCAAGCAACTCTTTGCTCTCAAGAATTTGATTGACTTGTGTTTCGGATAGATTCTCCATAGCCCAACATAAGATACCTACCTGCTTACCCATATCATCAACATAATATTCTGCTGTCACCTTTTTTCCCGCAGCACGATACATTCTGACAAACGTGTCTCCAAGAATGGCATTTCGTGCCCGACCAACATGGAATGGACCATTGGGATTCGCAGAAGTATGTTCAATCATTATGTGTTCAGATTCAGCGAGAGGCTCAGGCGATAACAATCGATTTGCAAGCCAACTGGTTGCAGCACGGATGTTTACATATCCTCCTGATGCCATGACTTCACCCATGGCAGAATTCGATTCTACGTCAACAGCGTTCACGATTGATTGGGCGATTGAATCTGGTGATTGACCAAGTTGTTTGGCAAATGCAAAGCATGGTAATGAGATATCAGCAAGATTAGCCTCTCTAGAACGCCCAATCATGGATGTCCAATTAGAATCCTCAATTCCTACTGTGGCAATGGCCTTTGCAAGGGTCGGAATGGATTCATCAATGAGTGCTTGCATGAGATCAACTCCATGCGTATCGCAATAATGCAGTGATGCCGCCAAACCCTTTCATCAGGGTAGCACCTTCTTCAGTTTCTAGAGAAATTAATTGAACCTTTGAGGATGAATGGGCGGCTAAAGTTGTGAACTCATCAATGAGTGATTGGCTTTTTTCTTCATCCTCTCGGACCTGATCAGGGGATGCTTCACAAGATTCGCAAGATGGGATTTCAGGAGATTTGTCCGTTGTGACTGTCCAATTGTGATTACATTGGCGGCAAGCGAAGGTAGAACGTACCTTTCGTACACCCTCGGATAACAGTAAGGTATCAACTGCACCCTGTTCAAGCGCAGAGCGGATCATCATTTCTCCGTATGTTGCCTTGGGATGAGCACGCATAATTTCAGAGAGGAAGCGATCAACTAGATTTCTCTCAGCATCAAGTTCAATTTCGTGCATAAGGGAACCTGCGCGTTGTATCAGTTCACGCAATCCGGATTCATTTGAGTACCCTACATCGAAATGTGGTGAACGAATTAATTTCTGAATTTCATGGTGAAAATAATCATTCTTGACGACAAAGTCCTTTGTTGCACCTGGTCCACCAATGATGATTCCTTTCATGTTCCCAATCATTGGTAACCAGTAATCGTTGGCGTGTTCGGTTGCTCGCTTGAAGAATTTGTGTGCGGCTTCTTCAATCAATCTCTCAAAACGTTGAGCCGATTGTCCACCTTGCCGGTGTTTCCCCATAATGTTTGATTCTAATTCTTCTTGACAGTGAACGGTTTTCCCACTCGCAATTCCATATGCGGCTTCACCTCGATCAATGACAAATAATCCATAACAGGTCTTGTCAATTAGCATGTCCTCTAATTGACTAACTTCAAAGGTGCTATCACAACGATAACGGAATGAACGGAACGGTTCAGGAGGGTCGTCAATGATGACAGTCACCATTCTTGTCTTATTGTTCCCAATAATCACATGCCCAGTAAATACGGCAAGACCCCGCGAAGGAGTCTCTCGATATCGTCCAATGGCTGAAGAAGCCGACTCAATGGCATCTGAGACATGTTTCTTTGTTTGCTTGGATTTGATATTCTGGGCTTGGCCAATTTCTTGGGCAAGTTGTTGACGTACATCATGAATCTGGCGATCTGGAGGGAGAATGACGGTCACAAGTTCTGTACCCATACCTTTCATTTTTTGTAAATCCTCAAGCGTATTTTTCGCCTTTAGGCGCCGCTGCTGCAACTCAAGATCGTCTGACATCTGTGCGCCTCCGCGATAAGCGACTAGGCGGCCCTCTTCAATCCTGCCGCCGGCATAGCCGGCGCAGAGGCCCGTACGCGGACCCGCGTGTAAGGGCCATTATTCGCCGAAGGCGTCTTGAATCGCCGGCTCTGCGCCTAAGTCATGGAAGGGCCGGTAATCCTCGCTTTAGGCGGAAGTCTACTCCGCCCTGAGATGGCAGAACGGCACCAATGGCTTGAGAGTGTTAGAGACGTTATCGCCAATCATGTAGCCAACGGTGGCCGGATTGGCTTGGTCATCGGAGGCGGTGCACCAGCTAGAGAAGCAATTGATCTTGCCAAACCAATCATTGACGATGTTGCAGCATTGGACGAAATTGGGATTGCAGCAACGAGGTTGAATGCCACAGTTGTTTCTCAAATGTTGGAATCGGCTGGAATCGATGTTTGTCCAGGTATCCCATCAGATACCAATTCAGCAGCTCGAGCACTGAATGCACACGCAGTAGTCGTAATGGGCGGAACAAGGCCGGGTCACACGACCGATAATGTTGCAATTCGTCTAGCAATTGAATCAAAAGCAACTCGTTGTCTAATTGCAACCAACGTTTCAAAGGTACATGATAAGGATCCAAGTGAGCATGCAGATGCTCGCCCTATAGATTATATGACGTTGCAGGAATTACAAAAAATAGTCGGGCCACCCATCCATGGTGCTGCTGGAACATCAGCGGTAATCGACCCAATTGGCGTTCAAGCAGCCATCGACCATTCTTTGGCTTTGGCCGTACTCGACGGAGGGCAGGTGGACAGGCTTGCGGCTGCGTTAGCTGGTGAATCATTTCATGGAACAATCATCGAGGTGGGTGAATAAATGGGAAACAAAGAGAAACTCGCGGATCAAATTCGTAGTAATGTCGCACTTGCTAGTGATACTGAGAAAAAGAGGAAGGGGAAAGGGACTGGTTTGCCCAAATCTGCGAGTTCATCCTCATATGTTGCACCTCATCGACACTGTGTAGTCTGCCATACACCAATTTCGATAAAGCATGAACCACCCATTTGTGGAGAAAAAAAGTGCTCTGATGAATGGGACAATCGAGAACGGCAACGAAAAAGATGGACGATTCTGTTATACTTGGCACCAGCAATTATGGTTGCAGCGTTATTTTTACCAATCGTATTGAGTTAATTGGAGATGAATATGATGACGTTAATGGTTAGAATTCTCTCAATTCTACCATTCGCTACCGGTTCAATATGTATCTTCATCGTCATATTCTCAATGTTTGGTTTTGCGTCAGGATCACTCACAGACGAAATTCCGGCACTCCCTTGCGTTGGAACACCACAGGAAGAATGTGTGACTGGGATGTCGGAAGATGACGTAAATATCCCCGCATCTTTCTTCCTTCTCAATGTGAATTTGGAGATTTCCTTGGAATTGGAAGATGATGCGTGGATTGGAATTGTAGATGCATCCTATGCTGAAACTTGCCCGCCAGATGATACTGGGCTGACAAATTGCACCGCTGGAGATTACAAATTTCTTGCTGGCGGCCCCGAACATCGTGGTGACGTACAACACAGACTAGACCCCGGCAGTATACGTTTTGTTTCAGGTGGTAATGAAGGGGCTGCGACCTTAGAAGACAATACTGTGACTACAGAATGGTCTGTTCATCTTGCAACATGGTTCTCTGCACTATTGGCTTTAGCGGGAATCGGCCTTTGTGCATCTGGTCTCCATATGGCATTCCCAATGTTTGGAAAACAGAAGAAGGACTGAAGCCAAGCGTTCCTTTCAAGAACCGAATCGGGGTGGGAACTACATGAGCGGTTCCCAGTGTACGGGGTGTGGTGTATCAATTCGCCTTGAAGGATTAGAACCATCCTTTGCTGAAAGAAAAGTCTACTGTACTCGTTGTGGGAAAATAACCACGATTTGATTACTCATCTCTTCGGTGCCAATTATCTGGCAAGGACAGAGGATCATCGTCATACTGTTCGCCAATTCTTGTGACAATTTCGTGGCGGAGTCTAGCAATTCCTGCCGGTGATGTACTACTGATTACCAAATGTCCAGAATCGGGATTTCTGATTTCTGGAATCGGCCCATCAGGATTGGATTCAAGGGCAACTTCCATTTCGACCACAGCTGACCATTCATCTTGATCGATTTGTGTGAGAAGGTCACCCTTTCCATCGATGACGATTAACGGTGTCTGTGGCAATAGTCCAGCGACTTCCTTCAACAAATTCTGTTGTGCCTCCATTGGAGTACCTCCTGCCTCTGATGGGTCCATTAAGAAAAGACAGAGGTCTCCGACATGCTCCAATGCTGCAATTGCTTGCATCTCAATCGGATTTCTTTCCTCCATCGGACGGTCAAGAAGGCCCGGTGTGTCAACCAATTGATATCTTAATCTACGATTGAGGAAATGGCCAACATGCAATTGTCTGGTGGTGAATGGATAGGCAGCGATATCTGGTTTCCCAGATGACATGGCTGCGATTAATGCAGATTTACCAACATTCGGAGCACCCGCTACGACAATGCATGAATCTGCTTGGTCAATCATCGGTAGAGTACGAAGAGTATCTCTTGCTTCCCTCAAGAAATCTAGATTTTTTCCAATCCTGCCCATGATGCTTGAAATTCGCCCGTATGCTTCTCGCCTAGTATCGTGCATTGGAGGAATGTTCACCATTCGCCGCAATTTCTTAGCATTTTGAGATGCAATTTCTTGACATTTGATTGCAGCCCATTGGCAGGCCCCTAGACTCTGTCGATAATCATCGCATCCGACTGATGCTTCAACCATTGCAATATCGAAGAGGGACATCTGGTCCAAGCTGGGCCAACGATGTACCCAATCCAGTAATGTGGATGAAAGTGCGTCCCCTGCAGACTGAATCATGCGAGTCATCTGTTTTCGAGTACGGTATACTCGATCTTTATCGACGACAAGGTTTCCTGCTTTCTTCGCCTTGGTGAAGGCTTTGTCTAGCAGTTCATCTAGAGTCAAAACTGTAGGGATATTGCGCCAAACCACAGAACTCATCGTCGTGCCTCCATATTTGGCGCGTCGGCCACCCTTCTTCAAACAAGAGGATGTTTACGACCCATCGATTCAAGAGGTATCAGTTTCTGGAAGGGCCGATACCGATGGTGAATTCCGACGCAGATGACCCCGAACTTCCAGAATGGGCGCTTTCAATTTGGGAAAGTTTGGGTAAACCAGAAGTGAATCACGATGTGTTGACTGGCCCATTGATTGACCGAAGAGCCGGTTTGCGACGTGACGACATAATCGAAATGCGATTGGATCCTCGTTCATTGCCCGAAGATAGTGATGTCGAAATCAGAGGGAGATTGATTGGAACGAACAAAATGAGTGTTGAAATTCTAGATGAAAACGGAGTATATCGATACATTTCTCGTTCTAATATTGTCGAAGTGCGATTGATTGCACATTTACGTCCAGCATATATCGATGATACTGAATTGCTTCACTATGAACGTGAAGACCAAAAGCGAAGGAAAAAACTCCACGAAGATGTTGAGAAAGAATCCAAGGGTGGGGACGACGAGCATATTTGGGGTTGAACAAATGGGTTCTCACCCTGATTGGAAAGTCATCGACGACCATCATTTGGAACGAATATGGTCTTTTCCTGACTTCGCTACTGCTATTGAGTTCGTCAACAAAGTAGGAGTTATTTGTGAAGCCCAAAATCATCATGCGGAATTTGAGTTAGGGTGGGGGCGAGTTGTTGTCCGCACATGGAGTCATGATATCGATGGGTTATCACCACGAGATTGGGCATTGATTAAGGAAATCGATCGGTTGGTGTAATGGAAATGAATGGTTTCAATCGACACATGTTCTTCTGCGCCCATGAGAGGGATAGTGATGCGCCCCGAGGTTGTTGTGCTGCTAAGAAGAGTTTGGCCCTGATGAAGGCAGTGAAGACTGCGGCCAAGGCAGAAGGTATCGACAATATTCGTGTGCAAAAAGCTGGTTGCCTTGGTCAATGTGAGCGCGGAATTTCTTGCGTAGTTTACCCTGAGGGCGTTTGGTACACACTCTCGGGTGAAGAGAATATTCCCGAACTTCTTGAGCATCTTCGCTCTGGAACTATCGCTGAGCATCTGAAAATGAATCTGGAGGAGTGAATATGAAGAGAGTCATCTATGCTAAAAAAGGTGGATTAGATGCTATTGATTTTGTCGATGAAGAGGTGCCATCTCCATCGACTGGGCAAGTTCGAGTTGAAGTGCACAGAGCTGGTATCAATTTTGCAGATCTCATGATGAGACAAGGATTGTACGGGGCGGCTCCTGATTTCCCATTCACACCAGGATACGAGGTGTCTGGAATTGTGCAGGAATTAGGTGATGATGTGGAGGGGATCTCCATCGGAGATCGTGTCGTCGCACTGACTGGATTCGGAGGATATGCAGAGCAAGTGGTGGTCGATTATCAGCGAGTATGGCCCCTACCGGAAAATGTCTCTTTCGATGCTGCTGCTGCCATGCCAGTCACATACCTCACCGCTTACCACATTTTGGTTTATCTAGGCAACTTCAAGTCTGGTGATTCTATTCTGGTCCACCATGCTGCTGGTGGAGTGGGAACAGCAACAGCCCAACTAGCAAAGGCGCTAAAATCTGGTAATGTGTATGGAACTGCGTCGGCGAACAAGGCTGCTTTTGTTGAAGCACAAGGGATGATTCACATCCCTCGTGGAGATGACTTTGTCAAGCGCATCAAGGATGATATTGGGGGAGTTCATCATGCTCTAGACCCAGTAGGTGGGAAACATGTCATGGATTCATATCGCGCCCTTCGCAATGGTGGCCGACTCTATGTTTTCGGAGCATCATCAGCTGTGAAGGGACCAAAACGTTCGATGTGGACTGCCATCAACATGTGGCGAACGACTCCCCGTTTTGACCCGATTCGAATGATGAACTCAAACAAGGCTGTCTTCGGAGTTCACATGGGGATGTGGAAGGACGAAGATGTTGTGCGCCAGCATATGCTTGAACTGGCCAAGATGATGGAAATCGGATTAATCGACCCAATTATCGACTCAGTATATCGATTCGAAGATGTTGCACTAGCCCAGAAACACATCCATGACCGTGGAAATCGTGGCAAGGTTCTACTGGATTTTAGCCCAGCGAATTAGAGTTTTACCGGCCGAGAACCACCACATGCTTGGCATTTCAATTGAGTCGTTCGATCGGCTTTGATGAATGATGTATCTGGTGAGTTACATTGGTGACAGAGGATGTACGTCTTCACATAAACAACAATTCTCTCCTTAATTCTCTTTGGAGGAATTCGGCCTTTGAGAAGAATTCGATTGGCCTCACGAGAACCGCTGGTACCCAACTCATTCTGTAGAAATTGATAGACATGGTTTGCGTCCCTATCCATCATTGCAACCATTTCTGAGAAATTGCGTAAAATGGTTTGATTTCCTTCAATGAGAACGTCTGGTTCAGGAAGTGACCAACGACTACGTTCTGAGATATCCTTGGGAATTTTCTCATGTGCTCTATCAAGCAGAGCCTCATAATCGAAGTCGGTCATTGACTCGCCGACCCGGAACCCCTTCTTGAGACCACCGACAGAACAAACGTTCGCCACCAATGCCATCCGACTGATGTCAGACGATGTTGAGGTGAGAGTTGCCCGAATCCATCCCGATGCACAGTTACCCAAACAAGGTAGTGATTTAGCCGCAGGATTTGACCTCTTTTGTGTAGAACGTGTTGAGGTCCAAAAAGGCACAACTGAATTGCTTCCAACCGGATTGGTGATGGAGATTCCAGCCGGTTGGGAAGGCCAAATACGATGTCGTTCAGGATTGGGTAAAAAGGGACTGATTTTACCCAATGGAGTCGGTACAATTGATGCTGATTATCGAGGTGAGGTGAACGTGCTGGCTCACTGGATTGGTGACGGCGAATCATATGTTGTTGAAAAAGGTGAAAGAATAGGCCAATTTCTAGTCAAAAGAGTCCCTCGAATAATCTTCGTAGAAGTGGATCGTGAGGATTTGGACGATACGGGCCGAGGTGATGGTGGCTATGGTAGTACAGGTCGATTCTAGGTGGAGTCCTATGGACTCCGTCCGGTGAATTGATAGCATAGCGGCCATCAGAGTGTCTCGATTCCCATGTCCCTGAGCATCGATGAACTCCGTGATAAGGTCGCTGAAATGAGTTCTCAGGGACTCAATACACAACAAATCGCAGATGAACTTTCAATCTCTCAAAGAACCGTAAATTGGCTCCAAACTGGAGCACCGAGTGACGAACAACCTGACGATGTGAGAATCGGATGGAGAACCATTGGAGTGAGGCCAAATCGAATCAATGCAATTGGATCCATCATGGCAGATGTTGTAGTAGAGGAACTAGAAGAAGTGGATACAATTGTAGGCATTAGCTTGAATGGGATTTTGTTTGCCAACTCGATTGGTGACCAACTTGATGTTGATGTCGCCATTTTCCGTTCAGTTGACGAAGACGGAGGCGGGCACCTTTCTAACAAATACGGACATGTCGCCGGACGTACAGTTGTCATTGTGGACGACTTACTTTCGACTGGTGCAACAATGCGCCGTACAATCGAAACATTACAAGCATCAGGAGCAAATGTTGCACTCTGTATTGTTCTAGTGAACAAGACCGAGGATAACGAAGTCTCAGGCATACCACTGCGGGGACTCATTCGCACTATTCGGGTTTGAGGTGAGAGTCAATGCACTGGGCGGATGCCATCGCCAAGAGTCTCTCGCATCGTGGGCAGAAACATGTCATCGCATCAGGAATTACTCCATCGGGGCAATTCCATATCGGACACCTTCGTGAAATTTTGACTTCAGACATCATCAAACGTGCTTGTCAAGAATTGAATTTGGACATTGAATTTGTCTTTTTCGTCGACGATGCTGATCCATTGCGTAAGGTGTACTCCTTTCTCGATGATTCATATTCGGATTACATCGGACACCAGTTAGCCAATATCCCTCCACCTGATGCCAATGGAGCACCCGACCATGAACGATTTTCACAAGGAATTTCCTATGCCAAGCATTTCCTTGAGCCATTCATTGAGGCCCTCAAATCCATCGGAGTAGGGATTGATGAAATCATTTACAATTATGAATCATATCAAAATGGAAAATTCGCCGAAGTTGCTCGAATTGCATGCAATGAAGTTGATTCAATCCGAGAGATAATTGAACGCGTATCAGGACGAGAATTAGACGACTCATGGTTCCCATGGAACCCTGTGGATTCCAATGGTTCAATCGATGGTGTCCAAGTTACTGGATGGGATGATCCAATCGTATCATGGATTGATTCGGCAGGCAATGTTGGTCAATCTAATGTCACCAAGGGAGATGGTAAACTTCCTTGGAGAGTTGACTGGCCAGGGAAATGGGCTTGGCGTGGTGTGACAATCGAACCATTTGGGAAGGATCACGGAGCCGCAGGTGGGTCTTATGATACTGGAAAGGAAATCATCAAACTATTCGGCAATGAACCACCATATCCGAAAACATATGAGTGGATTTCACTGAAAGGTGTTGGAGCGATGTCCAGTAGTACTGGAGTTTCAATCGGTCCACTTGAGGCTCTAAAACTGGTCCCACCAGAAATTATGCGATATTTGATTGCCAGAAACAAACCCCATAGACACATCGAGTTCGACACAGGTTCTGCTCTGATTGAATTGGCCGACGAATATCAACGAAAATTAGCAGACCTTGAATCAGGCCCCGGGGATTGGGAATCACTCAGTCGACGGCAACAAATGGCATGGGAGGCACTCAAGGCACAACTTTCGTATTCTCAAATCGATAAAGATGAGCAGGTTGTAGCATCATCACGTCGCGTCACGTTCCGACATCTTGCTCTACTTGCACAAATTCGAGCAATTGATCAAGATGTTTGGGAGTCACTGAATCGAAGCCAGTTAATCGACAATGTAGACGAACCCCCAACTGAACTTGTTCAGAGATTATCGATGATGCGGGCATGGATTGATTCCCCGCACTTCCCAGAAGATTTCCGATTGACGATTCAATCAGAAGTATCTGAACACTCAATCAAGCATTTAGATTCCAGAGATAGAGACTATCTAAAAGATCTGAAAAAAGGAATGTCTGATTGTAATTGGGTGGCTTCAGATATCAATCACACCATATGTGAATTGGCAAAAGCGCGTGAACTCAAACTTAGAGATGCATTCGAAATGTTGTATTGGATTGTTTTGGGACAAAGTCATGGACCCAAGTTGGCATCTGTACTGGAAGAAATGAATAAACAAGATTTGTTGAATTTACTCGATTCAGCAATTTTGAATATATGATTCGGAAATTTAGAACTTGCTTTAGAACTGGTTTCAAGCACCACAAGGAAGCGGACGCTTGAAAACCCAAAATGGGTGTCGCAAGGTCATGCCCGTCCATTGCCCCAGTTGCGAGGCCCCTGTCGAGGCGACCTCCAAGTTCTGTTTACAATGTGGACATGACCTCGATAAAGATGGGCCAATTACCTCTACTGGGCACGATGTTCGTCAACTCAAAGAATTAATTCGAAGCCGTGATGATCTCTCAATGGCTGAAAAATTTGATATGATTGCAAAGGTCGAAGATGGAGCCAATCCAATTGAATTGGGTTTGGCCGCTCCAGCGGAAGGAAGCGGGGTGACTCCAGAACAAATGGAAGCGGCTACCGCAGCTCCAAAGATCACCCCTGGGACCATTTCTGAGGCGGCTCAAAATTACACTACGAATCCTGCAGCGGCGGCAGCTGTCGCTTTAATGAGTCAACAAACTGATGCATGGGGCCACATACAATCTGGTTCAATCAACACCAATGATCCATTGTTCCTTGAAGCCATGGCGCTTGGCATGGAAGCAAGCCACCACATTCACGACATTGCAGCCGGTGGGATTGATGAAACCGATTTGACAAATGATGACCTGAGAGCAATTCCTGTTCTCAAACCACCAAAGCGTTCATTCTGTCCAAAATGTGGTTCAGATATTCATTCACATACCATGCTACAATGGCGTAAATGGAGAGACCATTCGGGAGAAGTGGTACAACTTCAGGCACAGGCCGCCATGGAAACAAGTCTTGTTCAAGTCGCCGCCCATTACCTCACTGCTACTCAAGCAGCACAGGCAGAACGAGACACTTTGATGAATCAACTCAATGATCTTGATGAAGGAGCTTTGAAGGTGAAGATTACTGATGAACTGAAGCCTGCTCTAATGAAAGAAGCAGAAGAGACGCTTCGAAAAAAGGTCGAAGAGGAACTTCGAGAAAGTATCGAAGAAGAAATCCGAGCAGACATGGCTGCCCGAGGAGGTGGGAGAAAAGTTGTCTCTACGAGTGGTTCTTCAACATTCAAACCCTCAAAGAAAAAGGCAGCTGCTCCAGTTGTTCGCCGTGGTGCAGCTAAGAAAACGTACGAAGGAGAACCTGATGGTAAGGTAGAGTGGTTCCTTTCAGATGCACTGGATACAATCTTTGACCCACACGGTACAGGAAAGGTCCTGAAACCTAAGACCATTCTGGCCAGATCAGCAGATGGTAACGTCAGAGTCCAGGATGTCGTTCGAATTTATGCAGACGAGGGTGAAGACGGGTTGTCTGAACTTGCATGGACATCCCCATTCACCAAATACATCATCGAAGCATTCGACGCCTGTTAATCAGACGTAATCAACAATCAATCTTCGAGGCTCAGGCATTCCATCTTGTGCAACTTCAATCGCTTGAACCTCCATCCTTGCCCCACTCATTGTGGTGACGAATGGAATATTCAATTCCACTGCAAGCCTACGCATCATGTTCCCATCTAGAACAGCGCCGCCACTATTTCTTGGAGTGTTGATAATCAACTGGATGTCGCCATTCCGCATCAAATCAAGGGCATCGGGGCTTTGATTCTCAGCAATTCGATAACAGGTATCAACCTCAAGGTTTCCAACATCACGTAAATGTCGTGCAGTTCCTTTTGTTGCATGTAGTGAGAAGCCCATTTCTTTGAGATTCCTCGCAATAGGAATGAGATGACCCTTATCCTCATCTTTCACAGTCAGATATACACCACCTCTTGTGGGCACAGGTAATTCAGTTGCCAATCTGGCCTTGAGATATGCTGCTGCTGGATTGACATGGCTGCCCATGACTTCACCGGTACTCTTCATTTCAGGACCAGGTGCAGGATCTAGTCCACGGAGTTTAAGGAAGGGAAATACAGGAGCTTTCACACATACTGCATCGGTTTGTCGACGAGGAATTTCCATGTTTGCCAATTGGTCTCCAATCGTGATGTGGGCTGCAATTCTCGCCAAAGGAATCCCTGTTGCTTTGGCCACAAAGGGGAATGTACGTGAACCACGAGGATTCACTTCAAGTACGTATAATTCATCACGACAAATACAGAATTGAATATTATAACAACCTCGTATCTTTAAGCCGATTCCAATCTCTTTTGTCCACTCATGTACCTTTGCAAGTATTTCCTCACTTACATTCTGTGTCGGAATAAAACAGGTTGAATCACCACTATGGATTCCTGCCTCTTCCAGGTGTTCCATTACTGCTCCAACCAGTACATCTTCACCATCGCATACAGCATCGACATCCAATTCGATAGCCCCGCCTAGGTACTCGTCAACAAGCAACGGTTTGTCAGGGGCGATGTATGCGTCAGCCATGTAAGTCTCCAACTGTGCATCATCGGTTAGAATCTCCATCCCACGACCTCCGAGGACATACGAAGGACGTACGAGAACAGGGTAACCGATTTCAGCAACTGCAGCGCGAATGGCGTCTGGTGTTTTCCCAGTCCGTCCATCTGGTAATCTGATGATGCTTCGTTTCCCAAATGCTTCAAAGCGTTCACGATCACTTGCCTCATCGACTGCATCTGGTGAAGTACCCAGCATTGAACACTCAAGGCCCTGTTCCTTCAGATGAGGCATTCTTTCATCTAGAGGCAATGCAAGATTAATGGCAGTTTGTCCACCAAATTGCAACAAGATACCATCTGCACCCTCTCTGAGTAGAATCTCTGCGATACACTCGGTGGTCAATGGGTCGAAGTAAAGGCGATCGGAAGTGTCAAAATCAGTACTAACCGTTTCAGGATTATTGTTGACCAAGATTGCCTCATGTCCGGCCTCTCGAATTGCTTGGACGGCATGCACCGCACCATAGTCAAACTCGATTCCCTGGCCAATTCGAATCGGACCTGAACCGATGACAACGAGTCTTCGTTTGTTGGGAATTTTTTCTGCGGGGACATGATCAATTCCCAACTGTGCGCTTCCACCTTCGTATGTTGCATAGTAGTAAGGAGTGACAGCTGCGAATTCTGCAGCACATGAATCGACCATTCTGAAGAGCGGGTGAATTGACAATTGGTGGCGACGTTTCATGACATCGATTTCTGTACGCCCTTCTGGCAAACGATTCCAACCACTTGATGGGAAGCCAGAGATGGCGTCAGCGATATGTGCGTCTGTAAATCCAAGTCCCTTCCATGTACGCATTTGCGCCTCAGTGATATCATTGGCATTACAATTCGCAGCGACAATTTCAGATTCGACATCGGCGATTTTCTTGAAGCGATGTAAGAACCAACGTGTGATGTTCCCAGTACCTTCTCTGACTTCTTCGATACCCATCCCCCGACGGAATGCTTCAACCAATGCTCCCATTCGACGATCTGTAGCCACTTTTAGCCAATGTTCCAATACATCATCGGGAAGTGATTCGTTTGCACGCTCATCCATTGATTCTCCATCGCTAGCATCAGCAAGAGTAAGTGGACGAGGGTGAGGTTGACCATATTCTAACGAGGCGATTGCTTTGAGGAAGGCCTCCTCAAAATTACGACCAATCGCCATGACCTCTCCAGTTGATTTCATGCTGGTCCCCAAGGTTCTATCTGCAGTTCGGAACTTGTCAAATGGCCAGCGTGGAATTTTCACCACAGCATAATCGAGTGTTGGCTCAAAGGCAGCAGTAGTACCTTCACCCGTGATTGGATTGGGTAATTCATCCAATGTGTAACCCACAGCGATTAATGCTGCCATTCGTGCGATTGGATAGCCTGTGGCTTTGGATGCAAGTGCAGAGGAACGTGATACACGAGGATTGACTTCGATGACTCTGAATTCACCGGTATCCTGATTGACAGTGAATTGAACATTGCAGCCACCTTTGATGTCGAGGCGCCGAATCAAGCGTAGGGCTGCGTCACGTAAACCCTGATGGTCTCGGTCAGAAAGTGTCTGTGCAGGTGCTACGACTACAGATTCACCAGTATGGATGCCCATAGGATCGATATTTTCCATTGTGCACACGATGATGCAGTTGTCACTGGCATCACGCATCACCTCATATTCAAATTCCTGCCAACCGAGAATACTTTCTTCGATTAGAACTTGACCGATTTGAGAGTGAAGAATACCTTGACTCGCGATCTCAACCAATTCACCAATGTTCCAAGCGGTTCCTCCGCCAAGGCCACCCAATGTGAATGCCGGACGAATCAGGATTGGGAATTTCCCAAGTTCATCAGCCGCTGCGAGGACTTCATCAATAGAATTACAAGCCATGGCTTTAGAGATTGGTAAGTCAATTTCCTCACAAACTTGATTGAATAAATCGCGATCTTCGGCCTCATCAATTGATCGTAGATTACAACCAATGAGTTCGACACCTAATTCAGCCAATGTACCACCATGAGCAAGATTGCTAGCAATATTGAGAGCAGTTTGACCCCCCATGCCTGCAAGCAGTGCATCCGGTTTCTCAATCTCAAGGATTCGTTTGACAACATCAGGCAATAGAGGTTCGATGTAGATTCGATCGGCCATTTCAGGGTCATTCTGAATTGTTGCAGGATTGGAATTTACAAGGACAACCTCGTATCCATCTGAACGTAAAGCACGACATGCTTGAGAACCTGAGAAATCAAATTCTGCCGCCTGACCAATGCGAATAGGCCCACTGCCAAGAATCATTACTTTCTGGATATCATCGCGTCTTGGCATTTGCTTTCACCTCCAGATGATTGGTTATTAGATCGGCAAATCGATCAAACAGCGGATTTGCATCGTGAGGACCTGGGCAGGCTTCTGGATGATATTGGATGGTAAAGGCCGGTCTTCCCTTGACATCCAAACCTTCTACGGTTCTGTCATTTGCATTGATGAATCGTACTTCGACGTCGCACCCTGTCAAATTATTCACATCTCCAGAGTTTGCTCCAGACGGATGAGGTGCTAACATGCCCTTCACTGGATCCTCCACGGCAAAGCCATGATTTTGACTAGTGATACTCACCTTTTGAGTGTGTAAATCGAGGACTGGTTGATTACCTCCTCGGTGACCATATCGCAATTTGTAGGTGCGCAAACCACTTGCCAATCCCATCAACTGGTGTCCCAAACAGATTCCCATGACAGGGATGCCTTCTTTGGTAGCCTGTGCCAATGTCATTCTGGCAACTGTTGCTTTACCTGGGTGAGCTGGGTCACCTGGTCCATTACTCGCAAATAGAGCATCAATCTTGTAGGTGTCTTTCAATTCTGACCAAGAAATATCTGGTGGACACCATAATACCTCAAATCGTGCGCAAAGTTCGCGGAGGATGTTGTATTTAATTCCACAATCCAATGCTGCAACACGGGGCAAGGGGTTTCCGTCAGAATCAATGGCACCTTCGTTAAGGAATACCGCATCATCTCGGCTGACCTCATCAGCGAGATCGGCCAAATCAGGGGATTCCATCTTTTCCAATATCGCTGACATTTCTGCTTCTTTTTCGAGGGGTCCAAAAATACTGAGAATAACTCCATGTTCTCGTACTCTGCGTGTGACTGCACGAGTATCAATGCCAGAAATTCCAGGTACACCATGTGCCAACAATAAGTCATGTACTGTTCCGATACAATGTCGGTGGTCAGGTTCCATCATCAATTCACGACAAACAACTCCCCTGGGCCAAACTCCAGCAGATTCTGAAATTCCAGGTGCAATACCATAATTCCCAAGAAGAGGCCATGTGAAAGTTAGAACCTGTCCAGCAAAGGAGGGGTCGGTTAACGACTCTTGGTATCCAGTCATATTCGTGGTGAATACCAATTCGCCTTCGGCGATGGTCGCGGCACCAAACAAATCACCTTCGTGACGTGAACCATCAGCAAGAAGGAGGACTCCTCTCCCTGAAGCAACCTTGTGGTTGTGAGATGGGGCACTGGGAAGCAATAGGTCGGCTGCATCACGAGAGATGAAGGCTTTCGAAACACCAGGTTGGCCGCCTCCGGGACTGAAGCCCACAGCAACCTTCACCTCTGCACCCTGAAAGGCTCCCTGAAATCCGGTTATAATCATTAAGATGTGTCCGAATCTTCAGTATGGTCAATGACAACCTTTCCAGACGGATGTGGTTTGATTTCTAATTTAGCATCAGAGAAGTGTTCTGAACCTGCCACGCCACCCATATATTCAGCCATAAATAATGCTAAAGCCGCAACCTCTGAATGTGGTTGATTACCAACTGAAACGTTGAAATTTGCAATTTTGTAAATCTCGCCGGGAACCTTTGCGCCACCGACAACAATCGCAATCGGAGAGTCCTTCGGAATCTCCGGAGTAATCTCCTCATATGGTTGACCATACATTGTCAGATGGATGATTTGGCCACCATCATTTGCGAATCTTTTCAGCCACTTCATCGGCTTTGATTGATGCTCTGAATTGAAATTTCCACCGAAATTATTTGTAACGTCATCAAGCGTGTCCAGTACATTCTGATCTTGGTCACCACAGAGGACAAAATGTTGTGCACCCAGTGCCCTTGCTGTTAAGCCAAGATGGCTGGTAATTCGCTTGTCACGTTGTTGCCGATGACCCAGGCGGACCACAGTCGCATCGGGAAGCATTGTATTCAGGCCAAGGGAGGGGCTTCTTCAGCCTGTCCCTCTGCCGGAGCGCCCCCAAGGGGAGAGATGTCGATTGGAAATGCACCTAGTAGATTGCGAACCCAGGAGATTAGTAACGCATCAAGGAACATAGATGCACAGTAGTATACCATCACACCTAGAGCCAACAGCCGAGATGAATGTAGCATCATTTGCATTGGTGCTCCGCCAAAGGCAAGATGGCCAAGTGGCTCAATTGCCATGAATACTGCAAGAATTAGCATTGCACCTGCAATAAATCCTGAACGTGGTTCACTCTTCTCCCTCGAGAGTTTCATCAATACGGTTGAGAAAAATACCAACAACGGAACAACGGCACCAACCACCACGTAATTCCAACCCATGATGAGAGAGTCTGGAGCTTTGTCAGAACCCAACTCATCAGCGAACTTTGTGACGGTTAGCCACCAAAACAGAGCTACTGCCATCAATAGAATTCCTGATGCCACAGAATTACGAAATACCATTTGACCCATTTCATTTCGATCAGCAGGTTTGAGGCGTTGCAAAATCGACTCTGCAAGTTCAAGAGCATCGGTTGATGGTAAACTTGAATCACCATATGATTCGAGGTCATTGAGGGAGATTCTGGGCTCTACCTCCTCGGCATCAAATGGCACCAATGCCGCACTAATGCTTTCGCTATCGCCGTCCACGAGAGGCCAACGGCCTCTGCGCACATCATAAACCATGCTGCGCCACCGGGCGGTTAGATGCTCGACTTGAGACCCTTTCTCAGGTGCCGCCCAGATGGGCGTCCTCGGCTCATGGGCATCCTAAATGTGACCCCTGATTCATTCCATGCAGCCTCAAGGGTCGATTTGAATTCGGCGATTAAACGCGGTTTGGAAATGTGGACATCTGGAGCAGATTGGATGGATGTAGGAGGAGAATCAACTCGACCCGGGGCAGAGCCAGTAGACAGTACTGAGGAAATGCAGAGAGTGGTCCCCGTCATCAAAGCACTTCGTTTAGCCAATCCAGATGGATTAATCTCAATCGACACACGTCGGGTCGATGTTGCTAGAGCCGCTCTCGATGCGGGAGCCAATATGGTGAACGATGTGAGCGGACTACGAGATCCAAAGATGTTTGATTTGGTATTGGAAAGGGGTTGTGCTGTATGTATCATGCATATGCAAGGTGAACCAGGTAATATGCAAAGCGACCCAAGCTACAATCATGTGGTGGAAGAGGTCTACAATTCTCTACATTCAATTGCATCAACATTAGTGGAAAAAGGACACGACCCGAATCTAATTTGCTTGGACCCCGGCATTGGATTTGGTAAAACATTGACACATAATTTAGAACTTCTTCATTCTCGCAGCGATTCAGAATATAGCATCCTATGGGGCGTGAGTCGGAAATCAATGTTCACTCATTTATTGGGGCGTGAAAAATCAGATCAACGCTTGGCAGGAACCCTAGGTGTTGCCGCACACGCGATGTTGGATGGTGTCGATATCCTACGCGTACATGATGTCGAGGAACATTCTGATTTATTGACAACTCTCGCTACACTGCGACCGGAGGTAGGAGCATGACTGTGGTCG
>JASLKP010000009.1 GCA_030747485.1 Candidatus Thalassarchaeaceae archaeon
AATTGGCCCAATGGCCGTAGACGATTTAGAAGAAACAGTAGCTCACGTACGCAGAGCATGGGAGGGTGCTGAACAACCATCACCTCATCCTCTAACACAAGAGATTACAGAGTTTCTTGAAATTGATGATGGAGAGTACGCACGCCAAGAATATCACGAGATAGCCCCAGGAATTGGGTTGTTGAAGTTGTATGGTTTGGACCTATTAATTGAGGAGCAATTTGAAATTGTAAAACAATCCATAGTGAACCATGAAGGCCAACACAGCTCTTGTGTATATGCTACCATTCCAACTGCAAGGCACCAATCCTCACACATATTGAAAGATGGAAATCGGTTTTTGATTCACAATGAAACTGGCATTCGTTATGTGTTGGCAGTACAAGAAGATTGGAATGGGGATCAGGAACTAAGAATATATTCACACGAAGAAGTAGATTCTGGTTGGATTTGGCAACACGTGCTGAAGTGGTTTGTAACAGAGGGACCCCTGAAGGGAGAAGTGATTGACGGCAATGGGCTATTTCTTGATTTTGACACTACAGTAACTGCTGATGATGTTATACTTGATACTCAAATTCGTGCAGGTGTGAATCTAAATGTCCATGGATTTATTGATGCCATGGACGTGATGAGATCAAGAGGTCTTCCTACTTCACGTGGTGTTCTGTTTAGTGGCCCACCTGGTACAGGTAAGACAATGCTTTGTAAGAGCATAATGAACAATCGTGGAGATACTACTGTGATTTATGTCACAAGTGATACAATTTCTTGTGCAGGTGAAATTTCAGCCATATATCACATAGCTCGTGATTTTGCTCCTTCAATTGTAATGATTGAGGATATTGATACATTGGGTGGACTAGATCGTCGAGCACATGGTGGTCACCCATTGCTTGGAGAATTGTTGAATTCTCTAAGTGGGGCTCAGACCAATGATGGTGTTGTGACTGTAGCAACATCAAATTATGCTCACAATTTAGATGAGGCACTACGTGACCGCCCCGGTCGCTTTGATGCTATATTTGACGTTGGTGAACCATCACTAGAACTTCGGATTGTATTGCTTGAAGATGCCATTGCACGTATTGGCATTACTCCAGAATTTAGCATTGAAGACATTGCTCGTAAGTGTGACGGGTATACAGGTGCTTGGCTGAAGGAATTGCTTACTGAAGCACTGTTGTTAACCAGTCTTCACCAAGATATTTCTACAGAAGAAATAGTGATACATTCTAACGTGATGGAGATTGCACTAGAAAACATACAATCTCGTCGTGGAATAGCTGCTTCTGACGTACCCCAAGTACGTATGAGCCGTAATGGTGGAGCAGCACTTGATGCTCTTTATTCCTGAAAGCAGTGTTCTACACATTGCGGCCCGGATGCCATGATCGTCATGGAACCGCGCTTCTGGGACTGCAAATAATTGCAGACCGTAATGAGTAGAAATGGTGGAGAAACCCAAAACGGGGCGTGTGAATGTAGTGGATATCAATTGGGAATGCGAGTCCCTCTACCTGGGTTCGAATCCCAGCACGCCCTCCATCTCCGCCTCGAGTCAACAAATCGTTGAGTCGAATCACCATTCCAATAAAAGTCACTCAATAAGAGGACAATAACAATGCGCACACGTGTAGATCGCCCCAGAATAATTGGGACACTGAAGGAGCGCCTCATGCTTCATTTGATAGCATTTGAAGTTATCAAAAGATTAGAGGAATTACACCCTGAACTTGAAATTGATAGTGAAGCACTTGCCCATGTTAGATTGGGATTTTTGAGGGAACCGTGTAGGAAATTAGGAGTTTGCTCATACGCTGATCAGCGACCAAGTAGGCCGGCTACAGAATTTACAGATCGACACAAAACCCATCGAATATTGTTGAGTAGAGTATCGATGTATGATGATCTTCCAGATGCGGTATTTACGATTCATCATGAGTTCTTACACGCAATATTGGGTTCCGATGAAGGACATGGACGTACATTCCAAGAACATGAAGACAGGATAAATCCTTACATTAAACAAATTTCAACATTAGTTCTTGAGACAACCTCGTCATTTCAATCAATTCACTAGAGCAATATGCCGCAATAACTCGAGTCACCAAATTAAGAAAATATACTGAGATGAGGATATAACAATGTTCAACCCAAATGATTTCGACACCGACCTACATCTAACACTTGTATTGATGTCAGTTGTATTTACACTGATGGGCTTGCACTTGATGCAGTTTATTCTAGCTGGTCGCAATCGTGCGACTACACTGGAAGAGATTCTTGGAGAGATCCGCGCTGATGAGAACACACGGGAAAGAACATTCAAGAGAAATCTAGTCTCAATGAAGGGCTTGGTTCAAGATATTCAAGATGAGATTTCATCTGATTATGATGATATCATCATTGATGATCTTGCAGCACATGAAATTCGAACAATCAAATCATCTCAAGCGTCAAATCAACGCAGTGAGAAAATCGAACAATGTCTTGGAAAATCAAAGGAAGTAGATCAGCGCTTATTTGAATCCGTTCCACGAAACACGGCGACTGTTGAACAGGCAGAAACCACTCTTGACAAGATTCACCCGATTACTGAGGAAATCGCTCGCACAATCATTGAGATTCGACGTGAGCACCAACGAACTCAGGCATTGAACGATGCAATTGATCGTCTTGAAGACGTACAAGCGAGTACTGAGCGCTCGCTAGCCCCAATTCGCCAGCGATATGAACGCTGAATAACAAAAGAAGGAAGTGAAAGATATGACAACTGAAGAAAAGAAACCACTACGAATACTTGTACCGATTGACACGCCGAAGGATAACGTTGAGGTGGAGCCGCCAGCTCCCCCAGATCCACGCCAGGTCGATCAACAAAGAACAGGAAATTCAGATTCAGAGAATCGACCATTCCGTTCATTGCTGAAATTACTAGGTGATATTCCCGAACACCAAGATTCAGTTGCCGAAGTAGAACAAGCACCAGTTCCGGTAATCTCACCCGTTCCAGCACCAGTCACAGAAAATCCATTTGAGGCTCTCCGTTCAAGAGAACCAACCCCTAGTGCAGTACATTTGATGCGTTCAGGAACACACCAAACATACGATATCGCTGCAAATATACCACGAGGTCGTGGATTTCAAATCGTTCAGTGGTCACGTGGAAATCCGAGTGTAACACCCGTCAATGGGTCGGTATCTCAGCACGTATCTCACCTAGGCTGGTATCTTCATGGCGCGAACATCGTCATGGGTTCAACGAGTTCTGGAGCAGACACAACACCACTGGTTGATGCCACAGGGTCAGTACACGGCGCCATTCCACGAGCCATCCGTGCCATCCGTTCTCATGCCGCTGAGGCCATCCGCCTAAATCCGTCAAACCTTGATGAGACTGGCCGCCCATACCAATTCGCAAGCATCCTTGTCTTAGGTCGCGAAGATCATGAAAGATTGATGCGAACACTGAATGATCCAACGCCTGACTTTGAGCGGATTATTGGAGCCGCAGGTGCACCTACGGGCACAATCGTGAGTGGCGTATTACATGATGAAAGAGGATCATTATTCGCACTTACTGTTGAATTTCCAGATCCAGCATTCATGCACAATGGCTATTCTCCAAAGCACTTCATATTCCTACACTCGACGAGAGCAATTGGCGGCGGTAAGTCCGATGAAGCATTGCGAGAAGGAAACCTTCGAATCGAGTCACGAGCACTGGCCAAGGAATTCCAATGGTGGATGTCAGCCCTTGAATTAGGAAACGGAGTCATTGGTAGCATTGAATCGACTCTTGGAGGCACGGCTCGTACCGCCCGTTACGGATTACTATCAGCTAAAATTCCAAACCAACTCTTTGCTCGTGAGGCCTTTGAGGCCATCGGTATCGATGATGCAGCATGGGTCAAGGAACACTTGCCGAGCGAGACCCATTCCTATCGTGCGAATTTCGCGACTACATTGATACGAACCGTCTATGGTGACGTTGCTCGCCGACTGGCAGGTATCAGAGTTGAATATGCAGATCGCCAAGACATCCTATCGCGAAATGCCAGAGATGTCAGAGCACAAACTGCAATTCTACGCAACATCCAGATGAGCC
This sequence comes from Candidatus Thalassarchaeaceae archaeon, assembly GCA_030747485.1. GTDB lineage: Archaea > Thermoplasmatota > Poseidoniia > Poseidoniales > Thalassarchaeaceae > MGIIb-P. Next base: position 4,112 of record JASLKP010000009.1, read on the forward strand.
ACCCCGAACTTGAATTATTGAAGGGTGACTTATCCGATGAGCATTGGACACTTGCCCGTGAAGAAGGCATTACGGATTCCAAGTATCATGCGATTCACGACCCAGTTGAGGCCAACAAGAAATGGAATCAACAGCGACGAACACATACAGGAACCGCAATCACATTCTCAGAAAACCGAATACAAGATTTGGCCGAAGGCCGTGGTTCTGGAATTGCGAAGGATACTGCTGATCAAGTCATAGATCGAATGCGTGGATTGGCAACATCAACGCCTGGCGTTTTGCCCGCAGGTGGATTCATGACAGTCACTGCATATCTCCACCCAACACTAGAGACTTCAATTTCAAACTCGATGCTAAATGATGCAATGGAGAAAATTGGAGATGCACTATTATCAGCAGGAGCTGCAAAGGCAATAATCAATCTTCAACGCGCACCATTTGGTCTCCATGTAGATCCATCACTTGTAATGGTTCACATCACCGAAGACCAACCAGGAACCAATCTACTGATTGTATCTACTGATGATATCAACACTCATGCGAAGAGGCAAATCATTGCGAATCCGTACCGAGACCCCGATGATCCAAAGATCGATTGGCACTCAACGGTATCTGGATTTGGCCGACTACTTTCTCGCATGACTGAGGCGCACTTTGAGAGTGGTTATGGTGCATGTGAACGAGATGCTGAGATTATTCTTGCATACTTCCGTTATTGGTTCACCAATGGTCATCGTCGCTCGAATCAATACATTGGTGGCTCGAATCGTCCTATGAAAAGAAAGGACACAAGTAGAGAAGGAGGAATCTGAAATGCACGCAATTGACCTGTTGTTATTCTTCGGCATTATTTCGATGGCGTGGGCCCTGCAGTATGCCAGCCAATCGACGATAGGGACTCAAACACGGGATCTCAACACAAGTTCAAACGCCGAGGAGGCATTGAATTTCGTCCGAGCCGTTCAACGTGGTGGAACATCTGACAAATTGTCTGGCCGTCGTCTACAGGGATACCGAGATGCAGTCAATCAATCTCAAGAACGCATCGATTGTGATGCTACATCTATTGATTCATCAATCAACGCCCTTGAGAAGTCATCTCGGAATCGAACTCGTTTGGTTGAACGTTTGGATAATCAAAACACGAAGATTGAAGCATTCTCTGATGACATTCATTCACTTACTGAATTATTGCAGGAAGTCAATGACACTCTGCGTTCAGAAACCGAACGTGCCCGTGTGGAAAAGATTGCAGTCGAAAACAGAATTCGAGATCTTGAGAGTAGATTCCGGAATACCGCTCACGAAGTTGAGGAGGTTCGGGGATGGATGCGACTGTGAGACCTGACGTCCCAACTCAGATTCGTGAATTGATTGGAATCCATCATCAGAATGCTGATGAATTGGTCAATACCTCTCTTGGAGGACGAATGAAAACATTCGCCATTGAACTCTCTGAGAGCATCCTACGTGATGCCATCCCAACGCTGGAATATGCTCTACACTGCCATCAAATTCTAGATGAATTGACTACGTGGGGACTTGAGGAGACAGATGTTAATCTGTACAACTGTCTAGTGGATGGAATCAACACGGCAAAACCATGGCTAGAAAATTGGGGGTATTGATTTGAATACTGAATTTGATGCTGCAATCATTGATTGTAGAGATGCTGCCGAACATAGTGTCGAAGCCTGGTACCGATTGGGAAAGTTCGCTGATGAGATTCAGTCCGGATGTCATGAGTTAGTGCTAAACTTATCACCAGGAAATCTCAATGACACTGCGTCCTCTGTTGCAGTTGTTGTAGGACAATGGTCCAATGAATTATTGGTGGCTCAAATAGATGCTCAATATATTCATGATTTAGCCAATATTGTATTGGATAAAAGAGGAGTAAACATCACACTCGACGGAAACATGCTAGAAACCCACTTACTCAGTGGATGGCATGACGCAATTTGTTATGAGCAAGGAGCTAGAATTCAAGCAGACGGTGAGTTAAATCCTGTACCTTCGGCGGCCTCAGTAAGATTTGGCGCAATCGCTGGATACGCACCTATGATCCTTAGAGACATCATTGATGATTCACAAAAGATTGCAACTTGTTCTGCTGACTCTGATTGGAATGATTGGATTTCATGGATATTATCTCACCTTCACAATCTCAATACTCTGAATGCAACATACAGTTGTGGCGTATGGGGTAATCCTTGGTGTTCTAGTGGGTTATCACGTGTACCGGTTATTGTATTAGAATTGAACTCATTGTTGGAGGCATGTATTGTTCAGAGAGATATTTGCAAATTGGTTGAAATTTTGGAGAAGCGATCATCACAACACCTCGAATATCTCCAATTACAGGAGCAAATTGAGAGGTTACGTGGTGAGGCTCAGCCTCCTCCAACAATTCCTTTGGAAACTGCTGAAGACGAAGAAATAGTTACTGAATTCTCCCAAGAGGAACAAGAGATACCAGCCAACAATTTGGAAGAAACACTTCAATCACAATCAACACAAGAAATTCCAATAGATGGAATGCTAGATTATATTGATACTGAGATTGATGAAACCATCTCAAGATTTGATATGATCCTCGAGAGTATGGAGTATGATGACTTTCGATACCAAGCCACCCCCGACCTTCATGACGCCACATCAAATGTATTGACAATGATGGAAGAACAAATCAAATCAGGAACCACGTGGGGTAATCCTACGGATACATTTGAGAGAAGCCTAACCTCGATTGCTCATGCCAAGAATCATTTGGAAAAATTCGAAATGACCGGAGCCCTGAAAGAAACCATTGAAGCAATCCATGCCATGTTACTAGAGAAAAATCCACACAAATCAGATGGGGGACGGTGCAAAGGTCGAATTTTCATTTCAAGATCATTATCAAATTTCAAAGAATTCCTAGATACCATTGAGGCTGAGGGAGGCCATTGAAATGGATGGAAGCAGCCTCCCTTTTTTGATGGGATTACTCTTACTTTTACACAGTTTCGTCCTCGTTTTTTCATGGCTCGAAAAACGATTACGACCAATGATGCTTCGAATTGGCCTAATCAATGATGAGGCCCAACATCTGCACCAAATGGCAATGACATATCACAAAATGGGAGTCCATGTAGCAGATTGCCTCAGAGAGCCACCCTCACTCATCCCAGTCGATGAAGCACGCCTCCTTGAGCGACGCCTCTTTCTGGAATGTATCGCAGTCAGTATTGGTGCAATGTTGCCTAGTGGCCTATTCATTGCCGTATCGAACACATGAATGCTTAACGAAGAAGACCATCGACAGAATCCACAATCATACTTGGTCGCTGTTCAGCATCATCAGGTAATGAATTGACATCTTCCATGGTTGCTTCCCCACTCAACACGAGGATACCTTGGACCCCAGCTCTCGATGCCATTGCCATATCGGTGTACAAACGATCACCTACCATTGCACATCGAGCAGGGTCAAGACCGAGCGCCTCAATCTTGTGAAGAATCATTCCAGGTTGTGGTTTGCCACAGATGTGGGTTGGTCGAACACCAGTTGTTGCCTCAAACATCGCCATGTATGCTCCAGTATCGGGAAGTCCACCATCAGGGGATGGACACACCATGTCAGGATGGCTAGCCACCATTGGCACACCACGATGCAAGTGAATTGAAGCAGTAGAAATTTTGTCGTAAGTGATTTCAGTATCATATCCAAGAACTACATACTGAGGGGATTCTGAATGAGTATTGATGCCAACAGCCTCTAACATATCACGCATCCCTTCAGTTCCAACCAACCAGGTTTCAGTGATCTCGTTATCACCAAGCCAAGAGATTAAATCGTGTGTAGAAAGCAATACGTCATCAGCGGTAGCAGGAATCCCTAATCCCTGTAATTTCGTTACATACTGATTAACAGAACGACTACTATTGTTGGATAGGAAATATCGCCTAACTCCATTAGAGTCACAACGAGTAAGGAATTCGATGGCACCAGGAATCAAGTGATCACCTAGGTAGATGGTTCCATCTAAATCAAGGAAAACAGCATCTATTTCCAACATTTCACCTCAGAATAATAGTGTTTTGATAAGCCACCATTTTGAATGGAATTGGCCCTGAGCTTCCTTAGATGCAATCATGTCAGTGAGGGCACGTTGCAACTCCACCTTGCGTGAAGCCTTGCCGATAAAGAAATTCATTAATCGCTTTTTCCTGACTAAACGCTGTAACTTGAATGAATTCGTTAATTCTGCAGAAAGTTCACCCCACAACCTATCTTGATATTCAACTGCACCTTCTTCTGTAAATCCTTCACTGTATTTTCCGGCATTGAAAACCTCTGATGCCAGCCTCGCAGAGAGTAATGCATTCCCAATACCTTCCCCGGTGAATGGATCCACTAATGATGCAGCATCTCCTATACACATCGCCCCTCGCATTGCTGCACGCCTCGGTTGGAACGATGGTGGACTTTTGCGAGGGCTTCCAAACGGCAACTGCCAGCCCTTTCCACTGCCCTCTACCATTGTTGCATTTTCAAATCGCTTGCTGAATTTAGGGTGTTCCTGAATTACCCATTCTTGCAATCCACGCAACTTGACTTTTTGTTTATCCATCTCTGAGATAACCATCCCAATTCCAACATTTACTACACCATCGCCTACGGGGAATATCCAGAAATAACCAGGGATGACCCCATCGATGAAGTGGATTTCAATCGCTCCTTTCCAGTCATCACAACCCCCTACTCCAGTCCAATATTCCCGATAGGCACCACAGTAGTGATCTTTGTCAACCATTGGTTCATCATGTGCCTCCGTGATTGTTCGTGCAACAGGACAATTGTATCCTCCCGCACCAATCGTCAATGGAGCTGTGAATGTGAGTGTATCATTCCCACTTCTTTTACCACCGACAATACCGGACACTCCAGTAATTTTCTCGTCCACTAAATGTACCTCTGTCACCGTGAAATCTTGGATGACGTGCCCACCAGCATCACGGGTTTTTTCCGTTGCATTTCTAAACATTAGAGTATCGAATTGACGCCGCGGTAAACTATACCCTGCCTCACGATTTTCAACTTCATCTTCAGGTAATGAAATTCGCACTTCGGTACCATTGGGGGATGAGAAGATAATCCCATCTACTCGGAAATGTTTCGTTTTTTCTAGTATCGTTTTGAGTCCAATTTCTTCTACATGTTTCAGAGATTTCCCTCCAACAGCATCCCCACAGGTCTTGTCTCTGGGCCACACAGCCTTCTCTAGTAAGAGGACACGATGCCCTGCCATAGCGAAGTAAGATGCTGCTGCACTCCCACCGGGTCCACCACCCACGACAATGACATCGTAGTGACTTTCAGAGTCGGGAATTGGTCCCGTATCAATGGGCTGGTCCCATTCCATCGTCTGCCACCGGACACATGCAGTCGCATACGGCCTTCAAGCGTTGGGGCCATGCCTTTCAAGGAGAAGACGCACCTACGGTGCGTTATGGGACAGACGATTCATGTTGTTCAAACGACATTACCCGGCTCGTGGAATGATGCTCAAATCGGTCAGTATGCACAGTCTTTACTAGACTATGGTGCGGCTTGTGTACAAATCCAAAACATCCGCTCAGTCTATCGATGGGACCATCAAACACAATCGGAAGATGAATGGCGAATTCAATTGAAGACAAGTCAATCCAATCTTGACTCCCTCATACTCTTCATCGAAGAAAATCATCCATATGATCTGCCTCAAATCATCACCTGGCCAGCATCTACAACCGATGAGTATGGAAAATGGGTATCATCAACCTAAGGCTGCCGCGCAACCGTCAAAATCGTAGAATGAAACCATGGTTTGCGTATGCCCAACGCCTTGAATCGTACTCAATTCGTCAAGAATTGAATCTCCAAGGTCCTCCATATTCCTAGCAACGACTTCGACAATAAAATCCCACTGCCCAGTCACGATATGGACACCCACTACAAATGGTAATGCACAGATTTCTTCAGCTATTTCTCTTCGATCGGTTTGACCACGATTCCCCATCCAATTGGCCAGAATATATCCATGAAGTGGCCACCCCATATGTTCCCGATTCAGTTCAACTGAAAACCGTTTGATGACGCCTCGTTCAGTCAATCTTCGAATACGGTCATGCACTGTGACTCGGGGCATGTTCAGGGCATCTGCAATCGCTTGAGTACTTGCTCTGGAATCATGTTGCAATAACTCTAGGATCCGTCGGTCTTTCTCATCAAGCACCTTCGCTGCCATGAATATAAACGAATAGACGATTGAATATAACATAACCCGACGAAATGACGAGAATATATCCAATTAACGACATAATATCGACAGAAGAGAATAATTTTCGGCGTTCAGTTGAAATCTAATCACGAGATGTCAGAATGATGGCCGACAAAGATTCCGACAGACGTTTTGCAACTCGAAGTGTTCACAGTGGAACTCAACATATTGAGGGAGCAGTCAATACACCAATTTTCCAATCATCTACATATTTCCTCACTGATGAAAGATATACCGGATGGGCAGCAGGGGCCCAACACACGTTACTGTATTCTCGCTTGTCTAGCGTGAACTCCGAAGCATGCGTAGAGAAAATTTGTGCTCTGGAAGGTGCAGAGGACGGTGAACTATTTGCCAGCGGCATGGCAGCAATTTCAACGACGTTACTTGGGCTATTATCGCAAGGAGATCACGTCGTAGCAAGTGCTGACGTCTATGGTGGAACCTATGGTTTGATGACAGAAGATTTGCCTAGATTTGGTATTGGAGTGACCATGGCAGACATGCAAGATCCAGCATCATATGAGGCAGCGATTCAGGACAATACGAAGATTCTCTACATCGAGACATTATCCAATCCAGTCATGAAAGTATGTGATGTTGAGGCCATGTCAGAGATTGCGAAGAGGCATGATTTACTACTTGTCATTGACAATACATTCACCTCTCCGTGGGGTTGCCAACCGATTGCAATGGGATGTGATCTTGTCATTCATTCCACAACCAAATATCTGGGTGGACATTCGGACATTGTCGGTGGTGCCGTTGTTGGCCGTGCAGATTTAATCGCCGAATTATTTCCCAAGAAGGTCCACTTCGGTGGATCCCCGGACCCTCACGCTTGCTATCTTTTGGAAAGAGGGATGAGGACACTGAATGCCCGTATGCCGATCCATGCATCGAATGCTGCAATTATCGCTGCCAGACTAGAGAAACATCCAATGGTTGAGAAGACAATCCATACCAGCCTACCATCTCATCCCGATTACAATACTGCACAACGAATTATGCCAAAGGGCACAGGAATGTTGGCTTTTGTCATGAAGGGAGGCAATGAGGAGGCCCTCAGATTCATGCGTGGCTTAGAGATTATTTTTGAGGCGACGAGTTTGGGTGGTGTGGAGAGTCTTGTAGAATGCCCCTTCAATTCATCACACATGTTTGTACCTGAGGATGTTCGAAATACAGCAGGCGTCGTTCCTGGATTCGTACGATTATCAATTGGGATTGAGGATGTAGAGGACCTTTGGGAAGACATTGTTCAAGCATTAGAACATGATTAGTTTAACATTCACACCGTTTGAATTTCTTTGCAGTTTGGACAGCTAACTCTTCCCGAGTAATTCGAGGGATATCCTAACGTTGATCCACAACCCCCACATTCGATTGTATTCTTTTCTTCATTGAGTGAAGGATTCTGCACTCCTGGTTCCAATAGATATCCTTCGTCATCGGTGACAATCATGACTGCCCCGCTGACCACTAATGATGACGCAGTAAAAAAAACAAGGAAACCGCAAACCATCCAAAAACAACCGATGCTCGCGTTGACCAACGGCAGTCCCATTCCAGCAACATCAGCATCGGGGGTGCCCGCAATCTCATACCCATGCATCATTATCCAAATTGCAATTCCACAACCGATGGCAGAAATGACCATCATGGCGATTCCCCCATTCTTATTGTGGAAACTAGATTTCCACCCGCCAGATGTCATGATACGGGATAGTAGCCCCATCCTTAGATTTGTTGCCGAACACTAGTTTCGATTGTCAACAAAATCTGTAGCGCCACTGCGATTGGCAAATTCTTGCATGGCATCGATGTACTCATCAGAGCCACCACCATCGGCCAACCCTTCACTTGCTTGGAACAAAACCTTCAGAGCAGGAATCCAATCTCCTCCTTTGTCTCTGGCATCTGAATCAAAATGCCAACCTTCTGACTCGGATCGTTCATGAACACAAATCCATGCCCAACCCAGTGCTTTTTCTGAACTTGATTTCCCCTTTTTTGCAGCAGTGATTGTACTTCCCACTCCATTAGTGTGTGCTTTTCGGATTAATCCATCGGTATACCCGCAGAGCCCATCCATTTCGCCAGCCTTCCATGGAAATCGAGAGAGTAACTTGTGCTCAGCTCGTTGAGCATCCAACTTCTTCAATAAAGCGCCAAACCCTTGCTTCTTCCGAGTTTGTGTTTGGATGATTTCATCTGCATCATCACCTGTAATTCCATACATGTCCTCTAGAATCATCTCGCCCCACTCTGGCCATAAAGCGACTAAATTAGCATGGCAGGACCTTTCTTCCAATCGAATCACTTGATCTTCTAATTCTTCAAAATCTCCATTACCATTGACGTGAATGCCACCACCTAAATTGATGATTTCAGTAAGAACCAGATCCAACGCTTCTTTCTCAGGTGCAGAACCTGACATTCCACTGATTAAATCTGCTTGTTTTTCAAGAGCGTACCAACTTTCACCAGCAATACATCCTACATCTAAACTATTACACAAAGTCCGTCGTAGTACTTTGATTAATCGCGCATCAGGAATTGAAAGGTTCATCCATGCATCCATCACTTCGTTGATTTTTTCTTGAGTTGTAGATGGCAGATCTTGCTCATTAGGCCACCCTTCAGGACGCCAGCTCCAATCTACAGTTGTAAATTCTGAAATTTTTGGTGGAAGGACTCTCAATGCAATACTTCGGACAAATGAATCATCACCGTCAACACCATTCAAATCATCTTCTGAGAGATGCACAATTTCGCCTCCAAAATTAATCTGAACATCACTATCGCCATCTGAAACATTCTTTGAAAAATAAACACCATCTTTAGGAGTGAATTTAATCGGCGAATCAGAGAGTCCATTTGCAAGCCAGCCTTCTGGCGGCTCTGGTTCAATACCTGTACAAATGATTCCAGAATCAACTGAGAAAAACCACCAACCTGCCTTTGCGTGCTCTTCCCATGTGAGCAAACGTTGCGTTGGGTGAGAAAAATTTTGGAACGAAATCAGTTGTGTTGGTTTCCCCCCTCCTCTGCGAATGAATGAGGCCGTTCCAAAGACTGCGTGATCGAATACTGCCACCATATCTTTCAGTTCATCATCATGAGCAACATGCAGCGAACCAGCCAACGCTCTAGCGACACCATCGCCTCTCCTTTTGACCATCCTTTTACCCAACCATTTACGATTATTTTTCTTTTCAATTACCTTTGCACATTCCCTTAGAGAACGTTGAACGGGATCTTTTCTTGCTCGACGAACGACATAATCAGCAATTGGTAGAATCGCCCCCGGGTCATCGAGTAATTCTGCAAGGCTATTCTCCAATTTTTTCCGTACACCTGCAGAGGCTTTCTTTGTGCCCCGAGCACGCATGCGCTGCCTCTTTTTTTGCCCAGGGAATTCGACTTTACTTGGTCCAGCCATACTTCATCCCCCTTGTCGCATACAGCCAGAGGGCTTGACGCCTCCGGCACACAGTTCAGGCAGCCCAACGGGCTACCGCCACCTCTTCAACATCGTGTAATTCTGCTGGAATCACCAAACAATGAATTCTTCCATTCGTAATCGCCTCAATTTTTTTTGCAGAACCGGATACAATATTTGCATCATCTGTTCCCATATCGGAACAGAGAATCACCGTCCAATCTTCAATTGAAGCACCAGTCTTACTTGCCATCTGCCGGAGTACATCAATCGCAACTTTAGGTGACATTGGTTGTTGTTCACCGTCTCCCATTCCAGTAGGATCTAAGTCAAGAAGTGCTAGTGTATGCAATCCTCGTTCTCTATTTGAGAGAATAATGTCAAGTGGAGATGTAGGCAAATATTCACCGTATGGATATGCAAAGGTGCATTGTCTACCAAATCGATATGATTGCAGACCAATTGCACCCGTCACAATCGTCGTAATAGATACACCGTGAACCACTTCACAAGGTACCCCAATTTCTGCACACCTCAATTGAAGGTCAACGTGAGTCGTTGCTTGTAATGGGTCACCCACGACTAACAAAGCGACCTTACTTGAAGTGGCTAATTTCAGAATTTCATCCGGATTTTCGACCATAGATCTCATCATTAATTGCCAAGGGCCAATCTCTTCTTCTAATCGTTCTAATTCATGAGGGGGTAGGAGGGCAGTATATCCCTCAAGAAAGCGATGATTGGCTGACACTGCCGCATCCCGTGCACGCACGGTCATCCGATCCAAGCCACCGGGCCCCAAACCAATGAGCCAGAGTCCGTTTTCGGCCATTCTAATCCTCCGTCAGCGTCAAGCGGGATGCGCCTGTCGAGACAGTCGAGTGCCATGCGTCATTTGAGCGTGCCGAGCCATGAAACCGAGCGGATATTGCAGATGTTAGCAGATGCAAACGCTCTACCAGATGGTGCCCGTGTCCAACCACATCCTGACGATGAAAGCCGTCGTTTGATCCCAGTCATCGACGATTTTGATACAAAATATCCATCGGTGAACATGGATGTCGCCCCCCCTTCTTCACGTACATATCGAGAGCATCTTACCGATTTATTACCACCCTCCGTAATGTCTTCGATTGAATGGCCTACACGTCACGAATTCATCGGTGATTTGATTCTAATCAAATTAGATGACCATCAACGACCATATGGAAGCGAAATTGGAAACGCTCTGTTGTTACAACATTCACGCATTCGAGCAGTGTACGAAGATCACGGTGTTAGCGGACAATTTCGTGTCCGAGAGTTAGAATTACTCGCAGTTCGAGAACATAGTACTCCTGGGACACGCACTTGCATCGTCGAGAGTGGCCAACGATTGTGGACAGATCCGGCTAAAGTGTACTACTCAGCCAGACTTTCACATGAGCGAGAGGGTACTCTAGCCTGTGCCCAGAAACTACGAGCATTACTGGGGCGCTCAATCGATGTCTGTGACCCATATGCGGGGGTAGGTCCATCTCTCAAGCCATTGATTTCTGAGAACGGATTGGTTCGAAAATTGTTCGGGGGTGATTTGAATCCGTCAGCAATAGAATTGCTAGAAGAGAATATTGAACACCCATCGGCTACATTGGAATGTGTAGACGCACTCACCCTTTCAACGCGAAATGACATGCTTGCATCCTGGGATCTTCTTTTGGTCAATATTCCTCACGATTCTCTCTCTCATCTCCCTCAATTACTTCCATTGCTACGCGGCACAGGTGTCATCCGAGGTTGGGCAGTTGTGGATGAATCTGATTTCCAACAATCAGAATTGTTGTTGCAAGAAATTCTTGGAATGGACGTTGAACTGGAGATTCGCAGGTCCTATTCTGCAAATTCAAACCTTTGCAGATTTGAAGCGTGGATACAAAGCGAATAATTCACGAAATGTGTAAACCCACGTCGATTGATTAATGGCGCCCCCGCCGGGATTTGAACCCGGGTCGGAGCCTCGACAGGGCTCCATGATAGGCCACTACACTACAGGGGCTGAGCGACTTGGCGACAGCGGACCTGTATTTAATCGGCACGTCATCCGCGGGATGGGTGCAAAGGTGGCGGACGACGACTTAGAGGGTGATGACGGTAGCGATGAGATGCTAGCAAAAGTTGCCGGCGGACCCCCATCAGCACCCCCCACAGGTCCTCCCAGTGGACCTCCATCTGGCCCGCCCACCGCCTCTCAGCGTGGCGATTCAGGCGGACCCACAATGTTTGGAGGAGCCCCCTCCGGCCCCCCCTCTGGCCCACCTTCGGGCCCCCCTTCTGCACCTTCAGGTGCTCAAACCATGCAAACCGGCTCACAAGTGGTAATTGACGCAGGTCAAGAGAAAGCTGAAGTCGCCAAGAAAACCATCGACGGAGATGAAAAGGCCGAATTAGATCGATTGCGAGATGAAAATGCCGAACTGAAACAAGGCATGTCCGTTGCAGCCGAAGTAATTCAGGAAGTCGAGAATCCCCCAATGCCTCCAATTGTTGGCGACGGTTTTGTCGTCCCAGGAGAAACGGTTGGGATGTTTGCAGCCCTCGGTCGACAACTCCACAAGGAACGTTTGATTCATGGTACTGCTGGCTCATTCAGTACCCTCTCTACATCTCACCCAGGATTGGTTCACATCACTCGTCAAGGAGCAGCATTAGGTCAACTAAACGAATTTGACATCATTACAGGTAGACTTGGAGACGCAGGTCCGAACGGAGCAAATGAGGATTGGCAGATCCATTCAGTAGCTCTTGCAATTGCCTCTCTTGAACATGAAGGATTGGGTGCATGTGTACACGTTCACGCCCCATACACGACGACGATGAGTCTAGAAAAAGATCGCTACGCGTTAGTGCCAAAAGATCACGATGGCCACACAATATTTGGACGTGCAACCATTGTTGATGTACAATACAATGACATGGAGGGATATCTGGTTGAGATTACTGAAGCACTCAAACAAACAGGAAACAAATTATTCGTTGCACGAGGTCATGGCATGTACGCTCTAGGCGCAAATCTCCTTGAAGCATGGGGAAATGCTGCAGCATTTGAGCATAGTATGAGAATTTTGTATCTCAGTGAATTAGCGGACCTTTGATAGCGTCACCTTGATTGAGCGCCATCATTGCGGAATCTCTGATGAGTGACGTGCCTTTGGTCATCGACGTCGTCGATAACGGTGGACAGTGGACTCATCGCGAATGGCGCATGCTCCGCTATCTCGGTGTAGATACCCAAATCATTGAGAATACGATTGCTGTTGATGATTTACGAAAATTGGACGGTATTATTCTGTCTGGTGGCGCTGCACGAGTGGGACTTACTGGAGAATTGGGTAATTGTGGTGCATACTTGGAATTGGATATCCCAATCCTTGGCATTTGTGCTGGCCATCAATTCATGGCCGGATTCTATGGCGGGAGTGCTGCGGAAGCAAAGATCCCTGAATTTGGTGCTGCTACTATTACTCTGATTGACGGCGGTGGGAAAATGTTCGCTGGCACACCCGACACTCAGACTGTCTGGGAAAGTCATAATGACGAAGTAGATGTGGTTCCAAATGGATTCTTCATCACAGCGAGTAGTGACTCATGCAAAGTTCAGGGCATGGAAAATGAAAATGGAAATCGTTTTGGATTACAATTTCACCCTGAAGTCAATGATTCAGAATATGGCAAAGAAATTTTTCAGAATTTCATAGATGTCTGCAGAATTGCTAGAAATTAAGGTTGAATATCTGGCCCCATAGGGGCCATATCATTAGCGACGGCTTCAAATGGGAGGGGTAGGTCGCCCGCTTCGATGGCAGAAGTCGAGTACAAATGTCTACGCTGCGGTAGCCTTGAGAGTTTCATGAACACCCAAACAGGAATTTCTTGCAAGTCATGTGGCTTCCGCATTTTCGTTAAGCCCCGTCGTCAGGGTCACAAGACACTAGACGCAATTTGAGATAGACGTGTTGAAAGACCGTGGCACATCCACAGTGCCATGGCGTCGTGGCTATCCACCCATGCTCCCACGCGTTTTGATGCGTTAGCGATGCCTGATACGCTTCGCGAACAATTGGCTAAGGCTAGTCTCTCAGGAAATCCTCCCCACTTACTAATCACTGGCCCAGCAGGTGTGGGGAAGACAGCAGCATGGCGCTTAATCGCAAGACAAGTCCTTGGACCAGGGTGGCAATCAACAAGTCATGTATTGCAAGCACGAGATTTAGTCAAAAAAGCGGGGGCGATGCAGAAATTTGAGGAATTCCTTCGACCAGAGGGACTCGGCTCTACTGACACACTTGCAGGTCGCACAAGTCTTGATGCATTTGACCGAGGGATGTGGGGTGAAGAAATCGGTGATGCACCCTGTGGAAGGGAGGCTGTGATCTCGGGTCAACGGGCACCAGTTAGTCGTTTGATTATCATAGAGGATGCAGATTATCTTGGCAGTAAGCGCCAACCATATCTTCGAAGAATGATGGAATCTGAGTCACTAACGACCCGATTCATATTCACATCTCGTGCCCCAAGTCGTATTATTGATGCTCTACGTAGTCGAATGATGCATTTCCGTATTCCACCAGTAGATGAAAATCAAATTGTTTCTACAATCTGTAAGGTCGCATCTCTAGAGGGAGTGGAATATGCACCAGGATTACCTGAGGATCTTGCTCATATTGCATCTGGAAATCTAAGACGTGCTCTATTCATGTTTGAGATGCTATCTCGACGAAATCTCGCTACAGAACGAGGTAGATTGTTTGACGTTGTGGCCGCAAGCACACTACAACACGCACGTCAGATGATCGAATTATCATTACGAGGGCGAGTCATTGAATGGCGTTGGGAAAAGCGGCGAGGACGAAATGAAAAAATCCTTGAAGGCGCAATGGGTCTTTTAGATGAAATGATGGGGAGTCATGCACTTGATGCAGATGACATCATTCATCAAATTCATACCGAATTAGTAGGCAACCGCCTCATGCTTGCCCCACCATTACGAGATGAAATGTTACAATCCTTATCTGCCTGTGACGTCGCATTACGTGGTTCAAAACATCCACGAATACAAATTGAGCATTTTCTTCATGAGATTGCTTCATCTGGTCGAAGACATGGATTGTCTCTAAATTGACGGGCGCGGCAGGATTTGAACCCACGATTCCCGGCTTAGGAGGCCGGTGCAATATCCAGCTATGCGACGCGCCCATTCAGACCTGATGGGACCTATTCAAGAACCCTTGCGGACATCATAATCCGTCATACTGATGACCTGAACCCTCTACCCACATTCTGTTCCGATGTTCCAAGATGACGCTGATGCCGGCCTCCCGCGTCCATACGGTGATGGATTTGATGAGGATGAAAACCTCGGCAATATCATTGAGAAACGGTTACAGGGCAGGGAAAGACATCGTAGATTTTGGGGCCGATTATCAAATGTTTGGCTTCTCCAAATCGCCCGAATCATTCTCCCATTTTCGTACATTATTGTGGCCGTTTTAATCATGGCATTTCCAAATGAGATTGATGGGACATTGATTTCATTCTGTGCAATATTTGCAACGATTTCATTCCTCATGCCATCTTTAGCATCGAGCAGCTACATGCTTTGGGTTGGACAGGACAGAATCGGTAAGAGGGGTCGAAGGAAAGATGGGAGGGACAGTGGAGTCGGCCGTATTTTGAATGCTCTAAACGAAGCACGATTGCATGAATTGATGCGCATCTCAAATCAATTGGGCTATGCAATTCTATTATGGCTTTCAGAGTTATTTCCTCCGGGCGACAATACACGTGGCCTACTGTTGGTTATTGCCGTGCTTGCAGCAAGTGTTGCAATGGTCCACACTATCTTGATTGAGAAGCGCACAACACGTCACTCAAACCGCCTCCCATTCCTTGTGTATCATGCACCAAGTCAGCATCAAAGCGATTTGAAGAACACACTAACGGAGGTCCTCGAAGCCCATCTAGATCCTGAAAGTACGAATCGATTCAATCATTGGAAGGTCGATTTGGAGAGTGTTCTTTTGCCTAACATCGACCCCATCAATGCATTGGAACGAATCCTGCATCTCATTCATTTAGAAGGTCAAGGATTGCTTGCGCGACAGCAAATACTGCATGAATTTTCAGAATTCATTGAAGAAGAAAAAATTGGAAGTATGTTTTCAAGTAATCGACATTTGAATGCTCCAGAATTATCCCGATTGATGGGACACACACGGGCATGGCAGAAGAGCTTCTTCCGCCTCTTAGATCGTTTACAATTTGATTTAATGGATCACGCGGAATCACTTGATGGACGTTCATGGAGGTTAGATGCTAGTTTACCTACTCACTGTGCAGAATCTCGTGGAGATTTATTCGTGATCGTCAATAATCTAAGTGAAATTGAAGTTCCAGTTGAATTAGAGGTCCATGTTCCCGATGGCCAACCATCTCGGCAAAGTTTCCGATTAACTCCTAATCCAATATCTCCACCCGCTGAACCGTTGCCTTTGTGGGAATATAATCAGGAAGATGTTGTTTTATGGCAATCTCGCTTAATTGATGCCGCACACGTTTTGTGGTTGGGTGTTGCTTGGGCGGATGATATCGAAGGCCGCAGACCAGTTAGATTAACACTGAAACATACAGATGGCCGAACCATCCGTTCTGACACACTTTGGACACACGTATATCCACGATCTAGTGGAGGTGAGTCAATGCGCATGCGAATGGAGTTAGCACGTAACCTTGCCAGACGTTGGCAAACACAGGCATTGATTCGAGGCGAATGAATCGTGGGCATCGCACCGTAGGTGCGGACGAGATTGAAGGGGTGCGTTTATGATGCTCCCGTAGGTGGCCAAGTCCATGCAGGCATGGGACGTCGTTGTCGTTGGAAATGGTGTTGCTGCACTGCGTGCAGCCATTGCAGCCTCTGACGCTGGAGCGAGTGTAACCGTTCTGTGTTCTCGCGCCCCATCCTCAACATCGCATTCGGAATGTGGTATTGCAGCTTCGCTGGGTGAATCTAGTCATTCTGCCCATGCAGAGGAAACAATCCTGGTTGGTGACGGACTTTGCGAAACGGATGTAGTACACTCGGCAACAACCTCTGCCCCTCACCATTTGGCAGAACTGGAACGCTGGGGCGTCGTTCTGAGGAGAGATGGAAATGGTCTCCCACACCTAGGTCAATTGCCTGGACAAAGCACTCCTAGAACTGCAAATACTGGTGATTCAACGTCACGCGAATTATTGCAAATTTTAGAGGAACAGTGCATCAAGCGTCGCATCCCTCGTCGAGGGGATGTAGAGATTTTTGATTTGGTAATGACTGAAAACGGAATCCGAGGGTTGATTGCAATGGACGTCCAAAGTGGTAGCATATTTGGCATTCAATCGAAAGCAGTGATACTTGCCGGCTCTGGTTTTGAAAGTGCTTGGAATGGAGATGGAGTGGGTATGGGTGTTGCAGCAAGCCTTGCATTGCGTTCCGATTTGCCATTAGCGAATCTTGAATTTACAGCAATGCATCCTCTCACCGTTGCAGAAACTAATCTCTATCTTCCACTAGATCTCTTAGGTGCTGGTGCCATAGTCATGGGTTCAGATGGTACTGAAATACCGTCCGATGGTGGTGCAGATGAATTGGCCCGAGCGATTGTTGATGCAGGAGGAGCCTCCCTTGACATGACAGGCATCCCACGCTCAGCAAAGAGTTGGTATGCAGGGACTTTTGACATGCTTTCAAGTCGTTGTGGAATTGATGCTTCAACAGAAAACATACCCCTAATGCCTGCGGTAGTGTTCACTATTGGTGGCATCCCAGTAGATGCATCTGGTAACGTAGTTAGCAATGATTGGGATTCTACTGTAGACGGCCTCTTTGCGACAGGTGACGCTGCTTGTTCAGGGATGCATGGCGCTTCCGCAAGTAGCGGAAATCGAATGCTTGACGCTATTGCAGGTGGAGCCCTCACTGGGGATACTGCAGCCAATCACGCTAAATCAACCAATTTCTCAGGTTCAAGCACAATCTCAACAGCTCTTTCAGAAGCGCACCATATGCACGATGAGATTCTATCAAAGGCAGGTAATGGTGGTACCAGTGTCGGCGCTCTAATGGGCGCACTATCTCTAGCCATGCAAACACACGTGGGCATCAACCGTGATGCCGAGGGATTATCTTCAGCATCGGAAACTATTCGTGAACTCCGTAATCTAGAATTTGGGATCCAAGACTCTAGTACCATGATGAATACTGAATACATCGCGATGCGTCAAACTCAGGGGCTCTTAGCGATTGCAGAGGCAACGATTACATCTGCTGTAGCCCGAGAAGAAAGCCGCGGTTCACATCGAAGAACAGATTACCCTGAGTCCAACAAAAAACTCGTTCATCACTCGTTGGTAAATGGTGATGGTGCCGTAAGCAGGCTTCCTTGTCGCAATTAAGCGCGGAAGAATGAAGGTGAACCACGTTTGCAAGTATTTCATGCGTACAAAGAGATTGATAGCATCTTTTTGTGTGTTACTGATGTTGGCAGGTTGTTTATCAGCAGACTCATCCAACAATCAATCAGATACTCATCGACCTGGTATAGACTACGGTTATTCCGCCTGGCTTACTCCATTGATTTCAAATGATAACAGCACACCAGTAACTGCCAATGTCAGAGTTTTCGACATGAACGGGGATGGATATGATGAGATTTTCTTTACAGAACCAATCGCAGGACAAATTGGTTGGCGAGATTCTGCATGTTTAGATGGGCAACAATGCTACACATTTAGGAGCGGATTAGGCGCCCCTGTTCGAGTTGCAGTCGCTGACCTAGACAATGACAATCAGAATGAAGTCATTGTATCAGACATTGGTATTCTTCATCCGTCAAATGAGAAATTTGGCCGAGTATTATCCCTTGAGAATAATCAAACCACGGTCCTATACAGTGGACTAGGTCGTACCGTATGTGCAGAACCTGGTGATTTAGACGGCGATGGAGACTTAGATCTTACATTATGTGAATTCGGTCATGATGAAGGAAGCGTTTCATGGTTGGAGCAGAATGAAACCGGTAATTGGACCCGCCATATCTTAGATCCGCGACCGGGTTCAATTCACGCACTTCCATACGATTTCGATAACGACGGTGATTTGGATATCGTTGCTTCTATCTCTCAATTATCAGAGGAAATTATGTTGTACCGTAACAATGGAACCGGCCATTTCACTCTCGAATCATTGTTCAATTCTGATGATACGCACTACGGAATGAGTGGGTTACGTATCGTTGATTTTGATCTGGACGGTGATGCGGACATCATCTTCACAAACGGAGATACCATGGATGGAGATATCCCATCCGGTATTGATCCAAATGAACTTCATGGCGTCGCATGGCTTGAGAATGATGGAATTGGGTCATTCACATATCATGATTTAATTCGAACATGGGGGGCCTATGATACTGCGATGAATGACATAGATAATGACGGAGATATCGACATTGTCATCATCTGTTTGCAAATGGAGGGCCAATTTCCAGTTGACACCCCTAGAGATCAAATCATAATCCTTGAAGCGAAAGACGGAGAATGGATAGAACACTCATTTCAATTTGAAGAAAACTATCGGATTCTTACAGTTGATATCATGAACGGCCAATTGGTTGTCGGAAGCCACGACCCACTCAATCAAGGTGGAACTTTATATCGACTCGCACATCTTCAAATTGAGCCATGGGAACCCTGACAGGTTATGACGTCGACCTACCTCGGAAGCCCATGAGCGAACCTACCTTGTTCACGAAAATCATTCGAGGTGATATCCCTTCATCCAAGGTTGCAGAGGGAGACCATTGGTATGCGTTCCTCGATATTTATCCTCGACGCGCAGGTCATACGTTGGTTGTTCCAAAAGAGCAAGCTCAGCGACTTTCAGATTTATCACCCCAGAGTCGTCATGCGTTGATGGATGGTGTAGCAGAGGTTCAGCGTCGATTATCTGCAGAATTCGGAACGAATGATTTCTCAGTGGGCATTCACGACGGACCAATTGCAGGTCAAGAGGTTCCCCATGTTCACATTCATGTAGTTCCTCGTACACATGGTGACGGGGGCTTGTCTCTTCTCGCATGTTGGCCTAATGCACCTGCACCAGGCGGTGAGCCTGATTTTGCTGAACTTACATCTATCGCTGAACGCCTTCAAGCCCACTGATTGAGAATCGCGGTGATTTCATGACCAACAATACGGAGACACAGGTCCAATCTGGTGCAGATGGAGCGGTTGATCATCATGGTGAAATCTTACCAGAATTATCCAAGCGCGCCTCGCGCATCAACATTTCACGAATTGAAGCATCACGGAGAATTGCCAAAACTCCTGGTGGACACCCTGGTACTGGATGGTTCTATGATTTCATGAATTCATTTGCTCGTCGAGCATTTCGTTGTCAATTCAGAACAGTTGAAATTACAGGAACAGATAACATCTCAAATGATGCAGGAATGTTAACTGTAGCATGGCATACTAACGCATTAATTGATCCAATGTGCATCTCTGTTACACAATCAAAGCGCCTTGTTTTTGGTGGTCGACATGACATGATTACTCGACCAATCATAGGTCCAATAGCATCTCGTATGGGTTCACAACCCGTTATTCGACAGGCAGAATTGGCTAGGGGAGGGACATCTTCAGAGGCTGCTGCCCGAATCAATGGGAAAACAATGCTCACCCTCGCAGAATGCATCGCGCATGGTCACGCTTCAGCATTATTTCCAGAAGGAACTTCACATGAGGACTCTCAGATGAGGCGTTTACGAACCGGTCCAATGAGGTCAGTCATTGCAGCGCATTCAATTTCCGTGGAACGAGGCCTACCTGAACCTCATATGTTGCCCGTTGGATTACATTTCCGCGTCTCATGGCATTTCCGAACGGATGCATGGATTGAGTACGGCCCCCCCATTTCTCTCACTGAATTTTTACATGCACCCGAAGATCGTCAAAAATTGATTGCAGGTGAATGGGTTGAAGCCCCATCCGATGCAGTCAACACACTCCGTAATCGAGTGAGCGAACGTCTCAAACCAATGACACCAGATGCAGAGAGTTGGAACCAACATCGTGCTTGGCATGTATTGGGACATGCTCGTGCATTGGCTAAAGGAAACACATTGGATACTTGGCGCGAAGAAGTTCTAGCAGCTCGCGACGTCCGCGAATTGATCCGTTCTGATGATGAGAAATTGATATATTCAATGCCATTGGCAAATCGTATTTCAAATGCTTTAGACGATGCAGGACTAGATGGTCGTTCATTATCAAGTGAAGGAATTAGAACACCAAGAATGAATGAAAAGTTGGCGATTATTCCAGCAATCCTTCTCGCAATATTATCTGCTCCCCTCACCTTATTTTCCAGTGGTGTACAAATTATTGCAGCAAAAATCCTTGGAGATAACACGGATGAAGGAAGAGATGCGCGCCCAACCTTCCACATCCTCTTTGCATTGCTCGGCCCTCTCCTCATATGGCCATTCCCTGCAATGATAATTGCAATTGTTGGTTATTATTTGGGCCTCTCCATACTGCAAGTATTTGGCTTACTAATCGCATCCCCAATCACCTTTTCAATTTCAAATAAAATAGCATTGATTGCATGGGATAATTACGTCATTGCACGAAATGCAAGCCGCATTGGACGCTTTTCCTCCAGTTCATTGGGTAAGAAAACTCAATCTGATGCGGAAGAATTGCTCGCTGTGCTGAAATAGGACGTCATCTACCAGTGGATATGGCCACCGACGATATGGAGGAACGCATTCGTGAATGGCTGACCTCAGAAGGCCTTGAGGTAAAGGTGCGTGAAGACCCACGAGCAGACTTTCATTTGTTGGTTCGTTATCCACCGACAAAACATGGACATGTCTTCAATGTCTTGTCTCCCAAGGACCGAAATCTGTTGGTCATTTCTTCAGTGACTCAAGTCGACGAAGGTCAACAAAATGAGATGTCTAAACATAGCGTTGATGACTCAAATGGTTGGGAAGAATGGCTACATGAAACTCGCCTCCACCTCACGCGAGGCCATGTTGATTGGGTATTGCATGTTGGCCATGGTAAGGATAAACCGGGACCACTGCAAGCATTCAATCTCTCAATGCCAATTTGGTTTGATGGCGTGACCCAAAACGAAGTCATGCAAACACTCCGAAAACTTTGGTTATCTAAACTCTCAATCATTCATGAGATCAAATTTTCATACGGTCCAGGCGTGGGCCGCCCGGGTCCAGTTGATGATTGGGAAAAACGTGGTAAGGGACCAAAGGAAGAATCCAATGCTCCCACATCTGCCTCCAAAGTAGAGACAGATGAAACTGGTGGTTTTGGGACAGGTTTCGACCCATCTGATTGGGTATGATTTGCAGTCCGCGCGCGCTCGCGCACGAGGAACATACCCGTCGTGTCGCAGTCATGCATCCATCTGACCGCTAAGGGGTTCGGTTAAGTAGGGGTGAAATACCGTTGCTAAAATGCTGGAGAGTATCTCCGGAGGTCGAGACATATGAATAACAACAAGCACGGAAGCATCACAATGGTGATGATTTTCTTAATGAGCACACTGCTCGCTGGATATACACCACCAACTGCACAGGGTGCAACGGTCGTGATTACGGAAGCAGTACAGGTTGTCGATGGTGGTGCGCTGAATGAGCGCATGGCATCGATGGTAGCAGATAGCGAAGGCAACATCCACATCGTGTGGAGTCGAAACACTCAGCACCTGTATTATTCCATGATGGACCCAAGAGCGGAAACAGTGATTGACGCAACACAGATATCGAATCCAGGGTCACACCGTGCATGGCACCCTGACATCGATATTGATTCTGAAGATCGCGTTCATATTACTTGGGCAGACAAGGCTAGTCAGCATACCATTTGGTACACATTACTCGACCCTAGCCTAGATGACCAAGATGGCTCCGTATCTGACGATAATACCATCACAATCATTGATGATACCGAAGTTAGTCGACGACAACAGAATCGCGATTGGCCTGCAATAGCAGTTGACAGTCTGGACAATGTTCACATTGTTTGGGAGGATTCGTTTGACAGTCATGACAAGTATTTCCAACAACCACAAATTTACTACAAATTCTTTGAGATCGATCACACTACTCGTGAAGCAATCACTGCGATTGATGACACTTTATTGACTCCAATTATTGGACACAAAGGACACCCAGATATTGCAATTGATGCGGATGATTTCGTACAAGTCGCTTGGGATGATACCCGTGGTGGCAAGGTAGAGATTGTAGCTCCGATTGACACCTCAGGTTCAATGTATTCAGAGTGGGCAGATATGTGTGTTGTCTTCTATGGCGGCACATGGTCGAATGGAGGTTATTTCCAGGGCATCAAGCCGATGCTCCAAGAAGCCAACATCTCTGTATTCGAAACACTGTATGCTCTTGGAGGATTTTATCCAGGTGCTGCAAATTCCGGTGCATGTGCAGCACAACCCCACCATGAAAACCCTCGAGCAAACATGCTAGATTTGGGCGATGATTCAGGTGGCCTAATCAAGTTACACAGTACAGTGTACAATGGTGGTGCACAAACCGGCGGATATCAAGGAGAGGATTGGGGCCCAGGTTCCACATGGGCTTGTCTTTCATGGGTCGATGCCCAGGGCAACGTTCCCGGAAACCCACCAACAACACACGATCATAAATGGAATCCAAACGCCACTAAGATTGTCATTCCAATCAGTGACGAAGGACCCAAAGGTGGAGATCCACCGCAACAATCGGATGATATTGCATCCATCAATGAAGCACACGATGCGTGTGTAGATGCTGGTGTCATCCCTGTGGGGATGTATGGTTCATCATGGGGTGGAAACAATCAGGTATCATCTCACATGAAGGATTTGTCACAATGTCCTAATGGCGTTGTCAACATGAATCCTCGTACATGCCCAGGTACAACGACAAGAAATACAGATGCAGGTGGTCAAACATTTGCTTTCCCAGCTTCTGGAAGTAACCAGATGCAAACACTTGTTGAGGCCATGGTTTTCCTTGCAACCAACAATAGTAGAGAGATTTACATGTCTGTTCTCGATCCATATGCAAAGATTCAGAATCCAGCACCTGGCTGGTCATATGGAATGTCAGGAACTGATGAGTCCAATGGACGATATTCTGAGGACCTTGGCCCAAGCCAAGATGAGAATGGATACGGTCACTTAGTCGTCGTCAATGACACACGTGTAACATTAGACGATGCATTCAGCATGCACCCATCTCTTGCAATTGATAACAGTGGAGACACCCATCTAACATGGATGGACACCCGTGATTATGGATTCGATAAGGATGACAATTACGAAGTCTACTATTCGCGTCTACGCTTGCGTGGTTCAGCGAATTGGGATGGTGTTTCAGGTGGTCTCCCAACATATGGTATCAAGAAGATTGTAGATACTCGAATTTCTTACATTGAGGGCGCAGCGAATGTTAATCCAAATAATTACTACAGTGCGACTTCGTACATGCCTCAAGTATTGGCTGATTCACAAAATAACATTCACATATCGTGGTTGGAGAATTCAAATTCTTCCCAAGGTGAATCAATCATGTACACACGATTGAATCACACTGATGACAAGCCCGATTGGCCATTGAATAGTATTGCAGCTGCAGTACTTGATCCCTGGGAGCGCGTGGATGTCACCGAGTGGCACAGTGACAAATTAGGTCCAAATAGCGGACGTAACCCTGAGTTATCTCAACCACCAGCATTTGCTAATGATTTGGGGAGTGGTGCTCACATTGCTTGGTCGGATACGAACAAATGTAATGATAATTCTAACAACGGCGCTTACACGTTATGTTACACTCACGTATTAACCGGACAAGTCGATATTGAATTAGCAGAGGGTGAAACATACTACCACGTGATTGAGCCCGGTGAGCAAACGATGTACAATCTAACGATTAACAATACAACTCCAGGGCCGATTGATCTCGTGGCAGATACGTTCTCAGTGAATCTGTCAGGAGTACCAGTAAATTGGACTGCGAATCTGTTCTTCTCAGATAACCATACTGCGATTTTCCCAGAAACACCAATCTTCTTGCTTGGTGGGGAATCGGTTCGTGTGTATTTACGAGTAAGAGCTCCTTCGATTTATCAAGCCAACCATGATGAGTTAGCATCCATCATAGTGAGTGCAATTTCATACAAAGATCCGGCTATTCGGAGTGATCGATTGACATTGACGTTGATGGATGTAAAGCACGGTATTGAACTTGAGACGAGCCATTATCAATCAGATGTGGAACAAGGAGGTACTGCGATATTTTCGATTACGATAACGAATACAGGCAACGTATTCGATTCGTTTGCGTTCTATGACCCAACCACGCTACAAGGTCAACAAGAGTGGTTGTTACCATGGGGTTGGCAAGTGAATTTCCCGATGATGGTCAGTCTTGATCCTGGACAATCCGTAACCAAGAATCTAGAGATATCTGTGCCACAAGAACAGGACCCAGGTACGTTTGCAATTTACCTCAAAGGTTGGTCGATGGGCGAACCGGTCAAGAGTATTGACAAAGGCACTTATGACGTTCTTGAATTATGGGTGAACGTCAGTATCCGTTCTACAGGAAACATTGTGTTCGAAATCTATGACACCTCCGAATATGTAATGCCTGGAGATTGTCATACATACGATATCGACGTCATCAAGCATTTCGCACCAGGATATCTAGTATTCACAACCCCCGGTGCTCCTGAGGTACGACCTCCAGAGGTGCCAGAGAATGTTTGGAGATACGACCATTGGACAGTATCTCTTGATTTCACCAACGCACCCGGTGGTAACACTCTGGGAATGAATGAACCACGTTATTGGTCACAAGTCGATCACCCCTACACCGTAGCAGTGACGGTATGTGCTCCAAGTAATGCGAGTGCAGGTTTGGGACCAGCTATCACTGTTAAGGCTCATCTGCAAAGTGCATCTAGAGTATCAGATTCAGTCATCCTATCTACCAATGTGAAGCATGTATATGATTTGGAAATGACAACACCAGATACGACCTACGACGTCGATCCATCAGAGGACCTCACAGTCTCAATTACGACTCTGAATGATGGAAACGGGCCAGATCGTTACGATATGCGCGTGGCTTCCATCACAGATTCAAATGATAATGAGATGTTGTGGGATATCGATATTCCACGAGTACATCTAATGGAATTGGAACGGGATGAAGAACAAACTGTTGATGTCGTAATCCATGTACCTGATCAAATTGTTGCAGGCGATTATCGCATTGTACTGAAGACATACAGTGAGGAATCCTTTGAAGGAACCACTGAGCGTGATGCAATTGCATTCGATATCACTGTCGTAGAATATCACGACATGCGTATTTGGTTGGATGAATCTGTGGAGAGTCAAGTGAAGACTACAGCACCGGGCCGCACAGTTCGCTATTTGTTGAATGTTACAAACAACGGTAACGTACCAGATATTCCAACACTACACAATCACACCAGAAGTGGTGGCGAGTGGAATGATCGCCCTAGTATGGGCATTCTAGATGAGTGGACAATCGAATTTGCAATGATTGAGGATTTCAATACAGAATTGCCTAGAGAGATTCCTTGCACTGTTGTTGGAGTTGGACAAGCAGCACCAGCAGATGGTTGTGCTTACCACGAGGATGGTGGCATTTGGAGCCTTTCGGAGATGCCAGCATATACGACAGTTCAGGTGATGGTGATTATCGACATCAGTCCATCAGCAGCACTAGCAAATAGAGAGATTGGAATCAAGGTCCTTTCCAACTATGGAGGTGCTCCAAATGGAGACGCAGACGAGACAGATAGCTGGTCAGATAGTTGTACAATCGATGAAGACAATGACGGTGTCTTTGACAACGTCTATCCATGTGATACCAATGAGCAGGTGCTTCGTATTCGCTTGCGTGCTCCCGATTTGGATATTATTGAAGTGAATGCAGTTCAAGAAGAAGCTGCAGTTGGTGAAATGATTCCAATTACTGTGAAAGTTATCAATCGAGGAAACGTCCATGCTACAGATATCAATATCATCCTCTGTGAAGATGAGAGCCAAAAGAACCTAAGAAACAATGACTGCGAGGATGAAAACATCGCATACCGCCAAGTCATTGGCGCTTTAATGCCACCAGACGACAGTGGATCAGGTGATGAAGATGCAGTTGAGATTACGTTACTGTATCCAGTGAAGGCTGGCAATCACAAGGTATGGGTAATCGTTGACCCTGGTAACAATATCATCGAAGCAGATGAGGCTAACAACAAGCGTTCTGCTGGCGACTTATCCAGTAACAATGGTGCCTTTGACGTTGCCATGGAAGTCGTTAGTAAATGGTCGGTTCCGACCATGATTCTGTTACTCACAATCGCCTTGATGGCGGTTGCTGGAATGGTGATGGTATCACGACGCCGTGAAGCATTAGCACGAGTTGATGCACAGTCAAGCATGATGATGTTTGACGATGACATGCGATTCTGATTGCTCAAACAGCAATCATTTCGCTAGCCACCATGGCAACAGACGGTTGTCAGTTGTGGCGATGACGTTTCCCGCATCAATTCCAATTTGACGCATCATCAAACTGCGTAGCGTTTCCATCATTTCCTCTGCCTTTTGAGGTTGAATTTGTAGCCCTGCACAGAACCCATCTAAATCGAGTGGTCGTCTTGGAGCCTCTAGCAATGCGTGTGCCAGTTGCCGTTCTTCATAGTGTACGAATTCATCGTCAACTGCTCTACTCGCTTTATGCTTAATTTGTTGATGAAGAGCAATTAATGCATCTCTTTCAGCATCCAATCGATCCAATTCATTATTGAGTTCAGATAGTAGATTCATGGCTTCTGCCATTGGTAGACTTCGCCTTGTCCCGACTTTTTCTACAATATTTAGAGCATCCTCTGGCAATCGACTCGACAAACGAATGGGCCCTCCTTCAGGGAGTTGACGATGTTCAGATCTGAACAAATCTGGTCCCAAATCAAGCCGAAGAGAGAATGATTGAGTTACAGCGTAAATTCGCTTGGGTGGTCCTCCTTTTTCACTGGGTACTTTTTGGCTGGTAACGAACCCCACCTCTTCTAAAATTTTGAGATGTTTCATCACTGCTTGTTGAGACACATCTAGTAAATCTGCAAGTTGTAAGGGGTAATGAGGTTCGCGCACCAATCGTTCAAGAATGGAGCGACGTGTCACATTCTCAAGTATGGAGAGTGCGGTATCGAAGTCAGTGACCACTGTACAACCCAGTGTTAACTAGCCATCGGACTCCTATGAATGCTCGTGCTTCTCAACCCTCGTCCCACGACTTCCATTCATCTTCTTTCTCTACGGCATCCACATCATCGCTTGAGGGAATGGATTCATCGACATTGTCAATTTCATCAATTGCTAGAGGTGTATGCGTACCCCCATCACTTCGGTCAGCGAAAGGAGGAGGCACCTCATCCTCAATTGATTCATTGGGCATTGACAAATTAAGCGGCTCACCACCGTGAACACTCGCCCAAACTTCGTCAGTTGTAGGTACTCGACGTTGTGTTTCTGCACCAGTCACAAGACCTGTTGTGTACGTTTTCTTCTGACTAGTAAACCACAGAATCATTCCAACAGGTAGTAAACAAATTCCACAAATTAGACCAAATGTTCCCACTTGGAATAATAAGTATGATTCCAAACTCTGTTCGTCTACAATCCAGAGATATTCATCCGCTTCTGCATCAAATCCAATCGAGTAAACACCACTCGCTTCAGGAACATATGCGCCAACGGCTTTGTATTCCTGATCATTTGTGGGACGATCTCTCCAATTCCCTGGTGAGTCTCGTCCAACTTCGGCTCCCGTATGCATCTCAATGATTGTACAATTACTCGAAGTCGAATTCAATCTGAATGCAATGTATGTGTGCCCTTTGGTTAGATTTACTTGCTCTGATGAGCCTCCAGCAACTTTTGCAATGTTGCTTTGATCAGGATCATATCCTTCACTAAAATCATCCCATTCAGTCCACATTAATATGATCGAAATACAAAGAATCACAGCACCCGAGATGAGTAGTCGTTTGGGCCACGGTGTGGTCAATTCTTCACTTCCAAAATCAATTTTCAACGGCCCAGACCTATTTCGCCCAACTTCTCAGGTAGATATGTATCAGTAACGAAATCAAGACCATATTTGGCTAGAGATTGCTGTTCGGCCTTTTTACCGAGAGACAACATCATCTGTATTTGTTCCTGCCACCACCCATCTGCAAATCTCGGGTCGGATAATTCTGCTTTCAACGCTTCAATATCCTTGCTAGATAACTTATCACTCGGCAAATCATATGCTTCAATATCATCGGCAGTAATTCCAAGATATTGTGCAGAAGGCGTTGCCAGATATTCTGAGATATGTGCTGTTTTAATGGCTCCATATGCAATACTTGCAAAGATTCTGAATGACCATGGGTCTCCGTCGAGGAAGACAATCACAGGGAGATTCCATTCTTCATTCATTCTTTTGAGAATTCGACGGGTTGATCGGGCAGGTTGGCCTTTCAAATGGACTAACCCGCAACGATATTGTTCATCAAAACCATTTTCGATTAACCTGTCAAACATACCACCCGTCTCGATTGCCATGATAAATTCAACATCATGTTCGACGAGTTGAATTTTCTCTGACTCTACATTGTATGGTACTCCATAACCTGAATCACCAACATCATCTCGTGCATTAATCCTCATCCATTCCCCACGTCGATTTAATTCATTGAGCGTAACGTTCCCAATCATTCTAGCTCCATCTTCTTCAGGACGAAGTTTGAAGTCCTCACGCAAGCATTTGGTAACAATTTCTAGATCTTCGGCAAGATTGTTACTTTCATTTTGTGTACTAAATTTTCCATGACCCCATGCTTCTGAAATGTAATACATTTCACGAAGAGTAGAAGATTTCTCTGCTTCAATCATTTCTTCAATAAATTCGATGATGTGTAATGCACGCAGAAGTTGTCGTGCACTGCCTAAACTTGTAGCATCTCGAATTGATCGCTTACTTCCATACTTGTAAACACCCAGTTTGCTATCAAATCCAATGTTGTTTTTCGTTCGTACGGGAAGCGTCATTGTAGGTGCTTCTCCCTTTGCCATTCGCTTGTACATCTCTCTAGCAACATCGTGGAGATTCTCAATCACTTGTTCTCGTGTTTTTCTTTGTGCTACACTCATTCATCTTCCTCCTTTGTTGTCCAAGACATGATGTCTTGGGGATTTGTTGGAGGTTCCGCTTCCTCCACATTATTGCTTACGACTTCGTCCATTGGTCCCACATCTGGTTGCTGATTCTCTCTGTCGACACTTTCCTCAGGATGATCGATTGTTTCTTCTCGTTCAATTCCCGCATCTTCTTCACGAAGCATTTCTGCTAGAATAACTTCATCGAGTTTCGTTGCTCCGATAATATCTCCAGCACCACGGAAAAATACATCCAAATCTGACCAATCGCCTTTCGATAATCCATTGACTGCAAATGATACAGTAACCGAATTACCCGGCTCTATCGTTTCAAGTTTCCAACCCCATAAACCACGTGCCTCCCGACGTCCACCAAGTGGATTTTCAACCATCTCCACACCTTCTCTTTCAGGCCACGTTGACAGTAGTGTGTATGCGCGTGGTCTAGCTGTGTAATTATACAAATCAATACTCGCCCGTGTGAGTTTATGTTCAGAATCCCACTCTATTCGTTCTTCAAGGAATACGGCATTCATTATCTTGGTAATCACTGGCGCTAGAGGCACAGGATCGGCGTTTAGAATTCCAATCGTCTTATCGTGAATTTCTGGTAAAATGATATTCACGAGTTCAAATTTCTCTTGTGCCTTCTTCTTTTGTACACTTTTCTTTAGATGATTTCGAAGGCCGCGCCCCACTTCTTTCATCGCTTGTTCAAGTTCTTTGGAGACATCTTCATTCTCTGATAGGGCTTCTTTTGCTTCACTGGTGAATTGTACGTTCGTACTTGCAAGATGAATCAAAATTGCAGCGGGACCTTTTGGAATCCCTCTTCCTCCAGGATGGTCAAGTCCGTATTGTTTCCATTTCACAGATTCTAGTGCTTTTGTCAACAAACATCCACCTTGCTGATACATCAATGGAACTCGATTCGCGAAGCGTAGTACTTGTATGGGTTGATCTGCGGGCAAATCTCCCCCAAATATCAATCCAACTTCAACTTGGAATGGATTCCCATTACTCACTTTTGGTTCTCTTGTGATGGTGGATACAAATCTAGAATCGATTGCCTTTGAGAGTCCTTTTTTGATTAGTAAATCTTTGATTGGAGATAGACAATTTGTGGGTGGGTCAGAGATTCGTACTGTTTTGAATGCATTCAATAAGGCACTGACCTCATCGGGTTTCAAGCTCTTTGGTTGACGCGATTGACTTATCCCAGCAGTCTCACAAATTTTGATGGCTCTTGTTCTTGGAACACTGGAAAAACTTTCAGCAATGAAATATCGTAATGGCGTTCTAGAACCATCTCCTTCAGATGGTATTTTTGCATCCCGCAGCATACGTTGTAATGTTCCTATTTCCATGCCACGTGGGTGTGGTTTGATTTCCTTCACCGGTTCGGGCAATTCATCTGTCACCCGTGGCCAAGATGCTTCTTCGATGACCTGACCTTCCTCATCCACAACCTTGAATTGTATACTAGCATGTGGATTCACAATACTTGTCATTTTCAAATATTGATGAACAGATTGTTTCCCTCGCTGATATTTCGCCTTCATCCTTGCTTCAATTCGTAATCCGTGTTCAATTGGTAGGTCAGTCACCTCGTCTTTCCAATGTAGGCGTTTTTCCCCGGTTGTAATTGCTTTGTTTTTCTTCGTATCCAGACCAATGTCGACACTAATTGCCAATTCATTTTCTAATTCTCCAGTGGTCCGATTAATCTTGGTTGGAACTTTTGAAATCACTTTCGTGGGTTTACCTGTAGTCAATTGACTATACATCACGACTCCAGTAATACCGATTCCTTGCTGTCCACGCGTTTGTCGAATCGTATGGAATCGGGAACCGAATAGAAGAGATCCAAACGCTTTGCCTAATGCCTTTCTTCCTATACCTGGGCCATTGTCCTGACTAATCATGATGAGCTCGTCTTTCTTGCCAGGAATCTTTCGA
Organism: Candidatus Thalassarchaeaceae archaeon; assembly: GCA_030747485.1. Taxonomy (GTDB): domain Archaea; phylum Thermoplasmatota; class Poseidoniia; order Poseidoniales; family Thalassarchaeaceae; genus MGIIb-P. The sequence goes on from JASLKP010000009.1 coordinate 36,174, forward strand.
ATCTCAACCTTAATTTCTGGTAGGATTCGATGTTCCTCTGCAGCATCCAGTGCATTATCGACCGCTTCTTTGACTGCAGTAATGATTGACCGTGGTAGCGTATCGAAGCCTAGGAAATGTTTGTTCTTCTCAAAGAACTCACTAATGCTCGCCTGCTGCATACTTCCTGATGACTTTCTTGCCATGTGCCTCGCGCTCCACGGCTCCAGGTCCTCCCTACGCCCAATGCGGAGGGGCCAGCAGGCCGCAAACCGCTCGGGCAACGCGACGGCATAAAAGCCCCAAGGATAGAAACAGGATTTATGCCTCAAAATCAGAGGTTGCTAATTTTGTCAGCCTGGTGCCCAGCCCATCACGCAGTCCCCACACTGCTCGATATCACAATCCCATGCGTTTAGTGGTAGAAACCGTACCTATTCATCTTCAACATTAGGTACCCACCCCTCACATTCCGAACATAGCTCGATATCATAATCCCACGTGATAAGTTGGATTTCATAGTCGACCTGTTCTCCTTCATCGTTGTGCTGACACTGGAAACTTCCACCTGCTTCAGCATCGACCGTGATGTCAAGGAAGTAATCGCCAAGACCTTCTTCACTAAAATCAATAGCATCTCGAATTCCAGACTTTGAGTAATTCAACTGAGTCTCATTATTGCCTATGGCAAGAGAATACTGAATGGCATACCAAATATCAAATACGTAGCCGCCATAGAAGAATGAAGGATAATGACCCTCATTCCAATCAGAATATCCAATTTTTATGCCGCTGTTCCCTTCATAATTCGTGTTGCCACCAGCATCACTCCAATCAGGCGTCCTCAGCAAACTATGCCGGACAGTTGCCACGATTGTATCGGATTCAGGTCCGCCTCCTATAACGCAACCCGGTCCACTACTAGTTTCATCTTCATCGAACGAAAGATCAACCAAAACTCCCACCACATTGCTTCCGTTTGGCCACGATTCGATCAAATCAGTATTGAATGAAAGCGTCAAAGTTTCTTCATCATTTACGTATTCAGAACCTGATGCCAAAGGGACAATCTCTTCGGTTACGGTTACAAGATAAAAGCCGGAACTCTCTGATGACCCATCCGGTGCACCAATGAGATATGAGACTTCAAACGCACAAAATGGAATGAGGATGGCCGCAGCAATTGCACCCAACTTTTTCTGATCAGGCCAGTTGTATCTTCCAAGCGCAGACACCTCGGGCGTTCGAACTTGATTCAGGATGAAGTGAACAGCGAATGCCGCCCCCATACCGGGGACAGAGGGAAAGATTCCATCCGCTCCGCCGAATCCAAGCAGAAGCCAACCAATGACTCCAGCAAATGCTGCAACCATCATGGCAATCGAATGCGTTGAATCGGGCTTGTATCCCATCCAACGAATCGTCAATAGTGGAATGAAAATACCACCGAGTCCGTACACTGCTAGAACGACCAGAGCAAAGACGGAGTCACCACCAGGGATGTAAAGTCCAGCGATTGAAATCATCGTAGCGAAGGTGGCTACGACAAGTGTGACAATTTTTGTCGTCTTGTAATCCCCCCTCCATTCCGGTTTGATGTCATCTGTAATCGCAGCCGTACACGCGAGGACCTGACTGTCAGCAGTTGACATCGTCGCTGCGAAAATGGATGCGAGAATCATCCCCACACCAATGGCAGGCATTGTTTCCATCGCCATCATAGGAAGCCCGAGTTCGGCATCAAACCCATCTGCATTGAACAATACTCGACTTGCAAACCCGATGATTAACATCAGCAAAATGAACGGGGTCTGCCAAACGAAGAACCAGATCATCGCTTGCTTTCGATCACTGTCCGAACCCAACGTCATCACTCTGGATACAACCTGCGGTTGACCGGCTACACCGAGGCCACCCAAGAAGAACGCAAAGGCCCACATTGAGATTCCAAATTTCAAATCAGGAGGGTAGAGATTCGTCAACGTCGGACTTTGCGCCTCGAGCCCTGCGTGCAACCCACTAAACCCTCCAACTGTTTGGATTGCTATCCAACAGAGAATGGTAGATCCAATCACCATGACACATGATTGTGCAGCATCGGTCCAGATCGAGGCTCGAATTCCTCCTGCGTAACAGTAAGCAACTACCAGAACGAATCCAATGAGAATCCCCACCATCTCTGACCACCCCATCATGACGTAGAGGGCCTTTCCACCAGAGGTGAGTTGAGCCGCGGCATAGATGCTGAGGAACAATACAGAGAGCGCTGCTGCCAATTTTGCTTCAGGTGCCCCCGCTTTTTCAGCGACGAGCGATGACAGAGAACGAAGACCCCGTTCATTCCCTTCTTCTTGGATGAATTTGTAGAGCCAAACCCAGGCCAGAACTTGTCCTATTGTGGAGACCAATCCCAACCAGATCACAGAATAGCCCATCATGTAAGTGAATCCGATGAACCCAATGAACATGTAACCGGAGTTCCACGTACTGACTGCAGAGAGAGCAGCTAGAGCGGGGTGCATCCCTCGCCCTGCGACCAGATAATCATCGGTAGTATCTTGTTTGACAAGCATCGATGCCATGCCCACGCCAGCAAAGAGGGACATGAAGAATAGGAAAGAGAGAATGAGCATTAGTTCCATGATGGTCCCTCATCAAAGAGATCAGATCTCCAAGCAGTAATTTTTCCAGTAAATGCAGAAGCCATCACCGTGAGTGGGCTGGCAAGATACAATTTACCCGGCCCAGATCTACCTTGGAAATTCCGATTGATTGCAGATACTGTGACTTGCTCCGATTCATTTGAGACACCAGGTCCAGCACCGATACAAGCACCACAACCAGGATCGATGAGTTTTACACCTGCTTGTTCAAACATACGACTCCAACCATTACGTTCTGACAAATCTTTGACGGTCTTGGAACCAAATTGAATGTAGCATTCCACGCCATCAGCTACGGTTAAGCCGGCATCCAATGCGGCTTTGGTTACCATTGCATAATATGCAAAATCATCATCTTTTCCAGCAGTACATGAACCAGCATATGCGATATCGATTGAAACATCACCCAATTCGTCGATGTATGCTCCATTGGTTGGGTCGGAAGGGATACCTTCATCCGGATTCCCAGGGTGAGCAACCATTGGTCTGATTTCATCCAGATTGATGGTATGAACTCCACCATCATAATGAGCATTTACGTCGGGCATTACAAATGCCGAACGAATATCTTCTTCAGTCAAATCATCTCTGCGAGAAAGCAACCATTCTACAGTCAGATTATCTGGTTCACAAATGCCTGTTTTTGCACTACATTCAGTTGCCATATTACAGAGAGTTGCTCTCTCATCCATGGAGAGAGAACCCAAACCTGGTCCTCCAAATTCCATAGAACGATCCAACGTTTCAGAATTTTTTGCATATTTCCATAAGATGTGTAGAATGACATCTTTCGCAGTACAACCGTCATCTAATGTCCCGATTAACTCAAATCGAATGCTTTCTGGAACTTTGACAAATGCAAATTGATTGTGAACAAGATTGGCGTATTCTGTTGATCCAACTCCATAGGTAAGTGCATTGGATGCACCTCCCATGCAAGTGTGACTATCGGTTGCTTGGATAAAATCCCCCACATCAATAAATTCCTCTCTAGCAACTTGATGACAGATTCCTGGACTAATTCCATTCACAGCTGAATAATCTCGTACACCTGTGTGTTGTTGGAAGGATATTTGCAAGTCTCGAAGGAGTTGTATTTTTTCTTCAAATGGCCCGAATCTCGGAACGCCCGTTGCATAGAGAAGATGGTCTTCAAACACTGCAAATTTTGAAGGATTTGGTACAGCATAGTCGTCCCCATATTCTTGTTGTAAGAACCTGTGAACCTGTGCTGTCGTAAATTCGTGGCTGTACCCTCCATCAACTGCCGCTAGAACAGCGTCACCAGGAGAGACGCATTTTGCCACGCCATTCAATCCAATTAATTTGTTAGAGATAATTTTCTCTGCCATTGTCATCGGACGATGAGTGCTGTCAACATCAGGCAATTCGATTTCATCGGCTTTCAATTTCTTTGCAAAAGGAAAGATTCCACCATTTTCAATGATGAGTTGAGTGACAGAATCATATTTTGAAGTAAATTCAGACAGTGATATACTCTCCCCATCTTGCAGTCGTTTGAGAATCTCATGGTCCCCCATTAATTGTCCCAAATTGATGTTGTTTCTTTCATGGATTGGTGCAAATGATGCTGCAATGACAATTCGAATACCAGACCACCGTTCACATTGTGCAGCCGTCTCTCTACTGCTCCCCGTGCCTTTCCGATGACCAGTAACGATGGCTTCAAAACCACCATCCTTGAGTGCGTTTGGTGCAAAAACACGCTCCCCCTCATGCATAAGTCCTGCATAGGCATTATTTGCAATCATGGCCGGATCGTAGTCGAAACAGACCCAAGCTGGCGTCATCACATCAGTATTGATGTCATCCAACAAATCCTCAACAGACAGGTCTTCCATTCTCAAATTCAATCCATTGTACAGTTGCTGTTTGATGAGCTCAAGATTCTTGGTTAAGAACAGCACTCTCGCCCCTTCATTTAGGGAGACTTGTTCTGGAGGCCAATTATCTGACATTGATGACACCCTTTTCGGACATTTCACTCCATGTGGTTACGCTATATGACCATTAGCAAGCGAAGATATTGACATTTCTCCAACACACCCCCTCCACCGTAGGTGGAGGAGGGGGTGTGTTTCCCGATTGAAAAACGAGACCATTGAATTGAATTCTTGAGAATTATTTTGAAGATAAGCAGAATATTTTCAAACCATCAATTTTAAATAGGTTATCCTTTCGGAATTGTACTACTTCTTCCAATAAATTACGTGCGAAGAGGAGATGATAAAATGTCAGAAGATACCCAAGTTGAAGATATTGTAAAGTGTCCTGAATGTAACTCTCGAAGCCTTGAGAGAGATGAAACAAGAGGAGAATTGGTTTGCCAAGATTGTGGATTGGTCATAGAAGACAACGTGATTGATCAAGGTGCAGAATGGCGAGTATTCAGCCCAGAACAGGGTGACCAGCGCGCACGTACAGGTGCGCCGATGACAGTAATGCTTCATGACAAAGGTCTCTCTACAGACATTGATTGGCAAAACAAGGATTATTCTGGTAAGACAATCAACTCCCGTTACCGTTCCCAATTTTATCGTATGAGGAAATGGCAGAAGCGTTCACGAGTTAGCAACGCAACAGAGCGTAATCTAGCAATGGCTCTCGCTGAACTCGATCGTATGGCAAGCCGTCTTGAATTGCCAAAGTCAGTTCGAGAAGCAGCGGCTGTAAATTACAAGAAAGCAGTCGAGAAACGTCTTATTCGCGGTCGTTCAATCGAAGGAGTTGCTGCTGCAAGTTTGTACGCAGCATGCCGACAATGTGGTGTCCCTCGTACGCTAGATGAAATTGGTCAGGCCAGTCGAACAGGTCGCAAGGAAATCGGCAGAACTTATCGATTCATGGTTCGAGAACTTAAGATGAAAATCATGCCAACCGGGCCTGAGGATTACATTTCACGATTTTGCAGTGGTTTAGGACTTGACGCAGAGGTAGAGGCTAAGGCATACGAACTCATCAAGGCAGCTCAAGAAAAGGAATTGACTAGTGGGCGAGGTCCGACTGGAATTGCAGCCTCCATTATTTACATTGCAAGCGTTCTCTGTGGAAAGAGGCGAACACAACGAGAGGTCGCAGAAGTTGCAGGCGTAACTGAAGTGACCATCCGAAATCGATACAAGGAACTCATCCAGAATTTGAACATCGAGCTTGACATCTGATGGTGTGACCCGTAATGAGTGATTGGCGAGAGCAAAACCAACTCTCGCAACGTCTCTTTTCACGTACCCGTGAAGCATTAGCTGTTGCCATGGCACGTGGTTGCCAAGACTGGCCACTTCCCGAACCGCCATTGTCGGATCCAGATTTTCCAGTACGTACTCCAGAGAGTCCCGAGAAGTTAATTCAGATTGCTGACGCATTGTTGGAAGCGAACCGAGCCGCTTTTGATCGAAGTCTAGAACAGATTGGTGAAACTCTCATCCCTCATCGGTTATCTCTCAGTGCAGATCCTGCTAGAGAAGGGCGAAAATGGTTAGAGCGTCGTGGAGATGAAGTTGCCGAACGCGCGTTGTATATTCGTTTAGAGACGATGCTATCTCAAGCATTGGATCCAGATGCACCCGATGTTGATCGTTGGTGGGTTACAATTGCATTGTTGAATGGTTTATCTGCAAATGACAGTCCGATATCACGTCAGCAAGGATACCATTTGATGGAGAGTATTGCATTAGCGCGACCACCAGGGACTTGGCATGGTAGTTCCACTCCTGGACCTCATCTATTGGATTGGAGTGAAGGTCCGTCAACGGAGATTGAACTGATTGATTCTCATCCAAGGGGAACATATTCCGCAGGATGGTTACTCGATCGAATGGAAGCCGCCGACCCTCCCCGACCAGTACTCGTTGAATGGATGGATTTAGCTCTAGCACGAGGAACATTGGTTCATTCATTGTCAATCCTATCTCGTTTGAATAGAATGGCTAGTGATGGTGAAGCGATCTTAGCAAGTCGAATCGCATCACTCCTTCCACGCGCCTATGATCTTGATTTTGAGGGGGCCAATCAATTGGAGATAACATTGCTTAGCCGCGAATCTTCAGTTCGTTGCGCCCTCGCTGATGCGTTGGATGAAATCATTCACCGAAGGGGCGCATCGGGTTTCGATTTACTCGATAAATTGTTGAATGACAACACTCCTGAAGTTGTTCGCATTGCGACAGGGACTCTCAGATTGTGTCACACATTAGATCCGAAAGGCTTCCCGTCTCGATGCACATTCGTCGCGACCCACCCTGATCGTGACGTGCGTCGCCGCTTCTCTCAAACAGCCCTTCGGGACTATATGTCACATGATCCAACAGATACTCAGGACATTGTGAGTTCACTGTGGGTCGATGGTGATGAAATCATTCGTTCTAGAGTCAGAGAATTACTTCTTCATATGGTTGAGGAACACCCAGAATCTCTGTCAAACATTCTTCAACGAATTACAGAAAGAGGCGATGAAAACATCTTACTCGATTTCTGGAGAGTATTGGATGTAAGATCATCAGAAGTAGCCATTGCCTGGCGTGCACATATCGAACAGGGTGCTAGCAGGCCCTGAGAGGGCGCAGCCTTTCAACTGGAACCATCACGACCATGCATGGCGGAGGCACGAATTCCCCCTTGGCGTGAATTCGCGGGAATGGGGACACTGCTTCTATTGCTCACCTTCTTACCGGGTTGGGCTCCTGCTGGACCGTGGGGCCAGACATCCTTCACTCGAGGTATTTTCGGTTTAATTGGTGGGGCATTACTCTACATTGCTTGGTATCGTCGAACGTTCGAAATCAGTGGAGTTGTTCCAGCTCTTTCGATGTGGAAAAATCCTGGGGAGTCCACACACATTCTAGCAGCCTTAGGTATTGCCTTGGTATTCGCGAGCAGAGTCATTGGGCACCAATTCGACTTCGTCCCAGCTCCTTTCGCCCTCATCATGAGTCTCATTGGATTACTGATGATTTTGTTGTCAATCTATGCGCATATGGTATTCAAAGGTCCGTGGAAGGAATCCGAAGAGGAGTAATCAACGCATTCCCGGTTTCCAAAATTGAATGGGCAAAGGCGTTTCTCCAATACACGCCCGCCAAGCTAAATGATCAGCCCTTTCATTCCACCTGTGTCCACGGTGTGCACGTACATGCTCACTACTCAAATCACGCATGGATGCGACTTCTTGCCACAAATTCTGTACGCGTGAAGCCAACTCTTGATTCGCCTTTGCTCTCCATTCCTTGGTGGCGATTTTGAGTGCGTATTGTGAATCCCCTCGAATGGATACATTCGAGTCTCCGCCCTGAGACAATAACCACCGCAAAGCATGGGCTAGAGCAGATAGTTCCGCAGTATTGTTACTCCCCACTTCTGCACCCAACCATTGTTCATTGGTTGAATCTGTAATGACCAATCCAGAGATTTCATCGATGATTTCTCCATCCCCTCTTCCAAGCCCTGAATCGCCTTGTACAACGACAACCCCCCAACCCGCTGGAGTCTCGTCTGTCACATTTCGATTATCTTGACATGAACCATCAAAGTATAGTGCCAAGCGTTCGAGGAGAGGCTCAGCCTCATTCATTCAATCATTCTCCAAGTACAGCAGCATAGCCTGCAGCATCCAATAAATTGTTGATAGCATCAGGATCATCGAGCCTAAACTTAGCAATCCAAGCACCATATGCATCTTCATTAATGGCTTCGGGGGCATCTTGTAAATCATGATTCAATTCAACTAATTCTCCAGCCAATGGTGCAAAAATATCCGACACAGACTTTACAGATTCAACACTAGCAAAGGTCCCATTGACTTCAATCGATTGACCTTCATCGCTGAGAAATTCGACCCACACAATATCTGTTAACGCATCTTGTGCATAGTCTGTAATACCTACAACGGCAAGGTCACCATCCATTCGAATCCATTCGTGTTCGGCCGTATATCGCAGGTCATCTGGAATTGTAGACATCGCTCTCAACACCACGGGTGTGCATCGAGTGCCTCAATCTTTCGTCGTTACTTTTTGGACAACTTCAAGTGAAATCCCCTTCTCGCAAGGGCATGAGTGCAGAGTTACAACATTTATTGATGCGAGATGCAATCGTTGTCAAACAAGAAGTTGAATTGGCGAATGTCATCATTGGCTTTGATGCGGCAAATCGCTATTCCCTTAGCGACCCCAGTGGAGAATTTCTAGGTTCAGCAGCTGAACAAGGCGGTGGCGTTGGTGGTTTCTTAATTCGCCAATTTTTGAATAATAACCGCCCACTCACATTGCACATCTATAATCTCCAAGGCCAAGAAATTGCTCAAGGGAAGAAACCGTTCCGATTCATTTTCCCTGAAATGACTGCAGTCGTCGATGGACAACCCCTCGGTAGAGCACGTCGCCGATTCAAGATTCTCAAAAGAAAATTTACAATTGAAGTTGGTGGTATTGAAACATTCGATATTGAAAGTAGTATTTTCCAATTAGGAAAACTCACTTTCGATGTAACGCGCAATGGTCAGAAGGTTGCAACAATTTCCAAGAATTTTGAAGGGTTTTTGAAAATGGCATTCACACAAGCAGACACATTTTCAATTCAATTCCATGATCAAAATTTAACTCTTCAGGAGCGCTTTACATTGTTCATCACGCTGTTCCTCATCGATTACGATGTCTTTGAACAGAGATGATGGGCCGTTCAATTGATGCAGAGGGTTGCGTTGGCCCTAACATGGCGACGCCCGCTCGTACCGCGGAGCAATTGCTCCTCGGCGTAGGAATTGTCCTCATTCTTGTAACATCTTTTGCGTTGATTGATGGCCGTTTACCTCCAGCAGATTGTCCCGATGATCCGACTTTGATTGAAGACCCCTGCACATCTAGTTCAGAAATAGGATGGGCCATCCCTGCAGGAGCAATCTTCACCTTAGCGATTGGTTTGATGATGCGATTCTCACGAACCAGTGGCACTGGCCCTCTTTTCGGAAATCTGTTTTCTGATGAAAACGCCGCAGCCATCAGCACACGTCTAACTGAGGAACATAGCGATGCCCATGACACCGACAGACTTTCTGGCGCTTGGGCTAATCTTGAGACCAAGATGCTTGAGTCAACTCACGAAGAAGAATGAGAGACTCAATAGGTTTCTCGAATGAGTTTGTGAATTTTGTATGGCAGTAGTGCACGATTGACAGGAGTCACCTCAAGAATCCGAGCATCATCTCGTCGGCGAATATCTTGCAACAATGGATGCCTACTCTTCTTGTGCAATGTCACTAATGTGGGCTTATCCACTTTCATTGCTCTGCGAACAACTTCTACAAATGCTTCAGATTCCACACTGAATTTACCAATCTCATCAATGACAATCATTTCGTAATCTTGCATTGCTTCTTCAATTGCAGGAACAGCTATTCTTTCAATGGCTCCAGGATCGATTCCATATCCAAGCACACGTAAACGGGAATCAATATTCTTGTGAGCCATGACTTCTTCTTCCCCATTTTGGAAATTGATACACTTGAATCCGACACGCTCACCGTCTTCAATGACTGGTTCACACCGTATACCTCCGAGAATTTTTGCCTCGCTAACATCATCTCCTCTGGCACGCATCTCGTCCTTTCGCTCATCGGTGAGCATCTGAACAACTTTCTCCATTACAGCCGATTTACCACTTCTGGGTAAACCCGTGACTCCAATCTTTGGATGTATTCCCATTACCGTTTTCTCCATCTGCAAAGCAGGTGATTACCCTATGGTGGTGCATCGCCTAATGAATCCTCCGTTAAAGTGCACAGAAACTTCCGGACAACGGCACGTAAAATCCGGAACCCGGAATATTATGCTAATTGCTCAGCAAATGGGAATTCTGGAGAGGGTAGTGGCAACATCTCAAGTTCGTAATTGTTCACATTGTTGTTTGCAGCCCAGGCGCGAGCCCATGCATCCAAACGATTTCCGTTGAGCATATTGCATAGCCACAGTAACCCTGCATCAAGGCTACCGTGTTCCTCAGTTAGATTTTCAGAGACTTCTGCAGGCAATTCAAGATGATTCACTGAATTTCCTAATACGCAGCCCTTTGGAAGAACAATCCATCGAAGTCGACGTGATTGTTGAGCATTCACAATCGCTTGACAAGCCAATCGGGGATGTTCTGGTGCTTTGATTGGACCACGCCATTGTGCTTGCTTACGTTCAGCAGCATTGACATCAATCGATGAGTCAAAGACTGGATGATGTAACCATACTCCATTTTCTTCGTCATTACGGAAATGAATACCACGAATGAATGGCGTTCCACGACCCCCCTTCTTCCATGGTTTGATGTCACTACTCCAAGTGGTTTGGTCGACTTCTCCGACGCGTACACGAAGGCGAGTCTTTCCAGCCAACCAATGATTGGGTTCTGCCAATCGAGGAAGATCCGCAAGGTCATCAATGATGTCTAGCAGGTGCTGGCGTTCAAATCGATCTCTTGGTAATCGAGGAACAGACCATTCTTTCTGACTCCATCGGCCCCAGCGTTCACGGTCCAGTGAGAACCGTGGGACAGTTGGAGAGAGACCATTTTTGTTACATAGCTCTCGCGCTTCTGCAGGCCCCTGACAATTGAGTTCCTCACTCACTCCGTCCACAGTAATACCCAGAATCAGGACACCTTGTGTCACACCAGTGAATAGACGAGCAGATTCAGGGAATGTCCAGATGCTCGTCCATTCGTGATTATCAACCAATAGTTGACGTAGAGGAATACTACTCTGTTCCCGAAGTAAACTGTCTGGAACAATAAGGCGAACGCGCCCACCCGAACAAGTCAATTGCAAACTTCGCTCAAGGAATAATCGATACAAATTGACATTGCCACGAAGCGTACTAAATCGAAGAGTTCCGTCATCTTCTCTGAGATTACGCAATTCTTCACCAAGTTCTTTTCGCAGGCGACTTCCATCGTCATGGCCACGGAATCGATCCTTGATCCGAAGCCAAGGTGGGTTGCACATCAATAGTCGAGGTGCATCACCCCATGGCCATTCTTCTCGTAATGCGTCACCAATTTTAACGACATTCTTGAAAATCGCTTCAGCCTCACTTCTGTTTAGCAAGCCTTCAACATCATCATCGTCTAGAGATACAACGCCAGCCCGTACTGCTGATAATAGCAATCTACGTCGTGTAGCATCAGCAGCCACATCACAGATGTCAAGGAGTTGCATCGAAGAAAGTAACGTTCGAGTATCTTGAGCCCGTTGTTCAATTGGTAAATTTGCAACCCGTTCACCATGCCATCGGATTACGCATGAGGGAAATAATCCACCACCTACTGCAGGGTCAGCGAAGGGCAAAGGAATTCCAGTACGTGTGCGCATTCCTGATGCGATTTGATTCTCAGCCTCTTCGTCGATTTCCTCTTTTTCATTTTCAAGAGTTGCTTTATTCATCGCTTCAATCTGAGCTCGGAATGCTGGTGGCAATGCCGAGAGATTGAGTGTTGTTGGTTCACTCGTAGAAATGAGAGGTGAATCTGAACGCAACTCATCAGCGATGATTGCATCTGCCAAACGAGTCGGTGTTGGGTGAGCACCTCTTGGACTTCGCCCATCTGCCTCAGCATCATGTCGACAGAGGAGATGATCTAAGACATGACCCGAATCAGTTAACAGACTTGCAGGGAGTGTTGGCCAGTTTTTTGGGAGTTGACTCGCTTGTGGTTGACCTGTTCTAAGTGCCCGTTCCCAGGTCTCAAGCCAGACGTTCATTTGTTCTAAACGATCTTCACATTCTCTGTCAAGCCGTGCGTACCAACCACTCACATTTCCGCGCAAGTAACCCCATCCCGAGCAACGGCGAGGGCCTTCCCTCTTTCAAACCGTCGCCCGCGTGCAGGCACGCCCGCGGGCGTACGCGCGCGAGAGAATGCCATACAGTGCCACGTTTTTCACGAATCAGATAACAGACTATCATCACCGGGCAATCCGACGCCGAGAATCCCTCTTCCTTCTGCCATCCACCGCCATCCTTCTTGTAACCAAGAAAATAATTGTTCTAATTCAGAGTGGCGAACTTTAGCAGATTTTGAGATGGTTTGAATGATTTCTAATTCAGAGTTATGATAATCCCCATCAACTGCTGCGATGATAATTGCATCTCTGAGGACCACACGTTTTGCATCTTGAGACATTTCGTTGAGTAGTTCATCTACGTCTGGTGGCGTGATTAGCCAAGGTCTCATTCTCTCACGTTGATTTGGGCGAATCATTGCCCTCCCCATTGCGGCTTCAATGGCAGCACTCTCTTCGCGCACGAGATCTCCATCCGCAGCAGCGACACAAATCAGAACACCGACATAGGCCTCTCTAGAACGCTCATCGAGTAAATCAACGGCGTCGGGTAGCACGACGCTCCCTCCAATCATCCATTGAGTAGGTCTAGACCTTCCTGCATCCAATCATAGCCACGAAGAACCCATTCGAGAAGGGAATCAACAGTTTCCACTGCAAGACCAACATGCCCAGCAATGGCATCGAGAACGGCTCTTTCTTCTGGATCAACGTGACCATCAGCTGCAGTCATCAGAGTTGCATCACGTAGAGCAAGACGACCAGCAATCGGTCCAAGTTCAGCCAAGCAACTCTCTAACGATGGAGGGTTCTTCAGATAATCACGAATGTCTTTGCGTTGGTTGGGTGAGAGTAAAGCGGTACCGAGTCGCTGTTCAAAGACAGCCATTTCGTCAATTGTAAGTTCATCATCAATGCGCGTAACCAGTGCCAATAACTTGGCATAAGCGAAGCGCTCGGCCTGCGGCAGAGTGTGCAGGGTGTCTGGGAGCATGACAGTCGGATAACGAAGCAGGATAACAACCCTACGTTGTGTGAGCAAGTTTACTCTAGACTCTCAAATCGCCTTTTTGAAGCAATAATTGAGGCTAGTGAAAGCGCACCTAAAGAGAGGACTAAGGGGAAGCCTGGCGTGATTACCCACCCTTCATCATCGGGTGGAAGATCTTCTGAATCGTCACTTGAGCCTCCATCGACTGGAGGGTTTGAGTTTGGTGTAGCACCGACACATCTCCAGACATCTTTTGTTGATTCGTAGGGATCTACATTTCCTTCAGTATAGAAGGTGATTGTTTCACGCTCGGGCATGAGTTCAACACTGGTCGTATTTGGCCAGAATTTCTGACAGTATTCAACTTCCCTCCCACCGTAATCATTTGGATATTCTGAGTAGTGATGACCACCTGAGATTCCATCAGGGTCAGTCATCCAGACACCATTCTCATTGTGTTGATTGACTTTACCTGGCCAGAGAGAAATTCGAGGAACAGTACCGGAATCGTATTCATCTTCAGTATTATTTTCGATTTCTTCATCATCGTCATCAATCGATTCAACACCGCAGTTTGTGTTGTTATCTGAAAGACAGACAGCATAGTTTGGGATATTGTTGACGATGATTTGATTGATTGTGAGATTATTGAGAGACCAAACACCGTTCTGTTTGGTGTAAATGGCCCAATGCCATGTAAGGTTACTTTGTTCTCCATTAATCTCGGTGATACTAGTATTTCCATCAGTTTGATTCGTGGTGTAGTTCATTCCCCAGTAATCGAATGCATTGATGATTTGTTCTTCAGCAGTGTAGTTGTCTTCCCATTCAGTAGGGATGTCGTACATGTAATTGGTTGAGTTGTTGTTGCTATCGAATATCGTGGTTTGAGTTCTGAAGCAATAAGCAGCATCACAATCAGGACCGTAGTGAGATTCTGCAGTAGCGAAGGGCAACGCGGAAATCGACATAACCAGTAGCAATATCACGATGACTTCTCTGTTACGAATCATCATTCCACCTAATCATCTTGTGTTTCAACATCACTTTCTTTACCTGTGGGTACACCTCGAAGGCGTGCATTATCGGTTTGAAGTGCGTCAAAAATATCGTAGTTTACACCTAGTTCTTTTGCGAGAACGCGAAGGGCATTGGAATCCTTGGGCAAGCACTTGCCACCGAAGCCACGATTGAGTCCGAAGATGGGATCAAGATGACTGGAGCCTATGGGTTGTGCTTGTTCTGCAGTGATGATATCACGGACAGCATACCAGTCTTCCCCTAGACCATCACATATGTCGTACATCTGGTTGGCAAAAATGACTTTCATTGCGTAAAATGTGTTCTTTGTGTATTTGACCAGTTCAGCTTGTGTTGGTGTCACCTGATAGGTTTGGTCGAGTTTGAGAACACCCGCTTCTCGGTGTTGCAGGAACACTCGCTCTGCCACGTCTGCATGATGGGTTCCACAGACGAGAATGTCTTGATTTCCGAAGTCTTCCAAGTGACGTCGCTCAACAAGGAATTCAGGGCTGTATGCAATCTTGAGGTTTGGAAATTCTTCGTGGTAGCGTTGTGTGGTTCCTGGCACAACTGTGCTCTTGATGACAGCAGTGAATCCATCGGGCAAATCATTGAGCACAGATTCAACGATTGAGAGGTTGCAAGAGCCATCTTCAGCCATTGGAGTTGGAACTGCGATATAGGCCATGTCGACATGGTCAGTTACGTCAGATAGTGAAGTGCCACGAACAGGATCGTGGACGAACAATTCATGAGCGTCAGCAAACCAATGTTCGATGGCACCGCCAACGATACCAGCACCGATGATGCCGACCTTCATCGTACCTCCGACTCGGCAATCCATGAAAAGGCTGCCCTCCGCAAAATTCTACACTCAATAGGCGAAGAGTTAGTCAACTGGACGGCCCACCTCCGTTCGGGAGGATAGCCGTTGACTTCAGATAAGGCGCAAAAGAAGCGTATCGCACGCCTTGAGCGAGAGCTCGTAAGACTTCGCACCTCACCCTCGTTACGTCTAGGTATTCATATCACGAAAGCAATGCGACAACCTTGGCGGGCTCCTTTCCTTCCGATTACATTGCCATGGCAAATGTTGATGATTGGTTTAGAGATGCTTGGTCGTAAACCGCCATTGTCGCCAGACCGTCTTGATTCTTTAGAAATTGAATATTCTCCAAACAACACAGTCGTCATGTTTCCAACCAATGGTGTAGGGTTCGGGCATTTCACTCGAATGCTTGCTCTTGCAAAGAGAATGAAAAAGTTAGATCAATCACTCGAAATCATATTTTTCACAACCATGCCGACATTGCATTTACTCAAACCCCATGGAATTGCAGCACACCATATCTCTGGTCCAAAACACTTTGACAATATGGAGACAAGTGAGTGGAACTCGTTGTTGGAAGAGGAATTGACGATTTGCTTGGAAACACATCTGCCAAAGATGTTCATCTTCGATGGCGCTTTCCCTTACAGAGGAATGCTAAGGGCTATCCAATCTCATTCGATGAGAAAAGTGTGGGTCCGTCGAGGGATGTTTCGAAAGGATGCAACGAACATTCCTGTGGATAGTATCGAACACTTCGATCTTCTGGTTCGACCTGGAGACAGTGGACCTACCGAAGTAACTCAAACAGACATCACCATCGAACAATTGCCCTGTAATCCAATTTTGTTTGCAGGTAAGGATGAGTTGTTACCCAGAGAGGAACTCCGTGAACGGTTGGCCATACCTTCTGACGCCACAGTCGCCTATGTTCAGTTGGGCGCTGGAGAAATCAATGATATCGAATCTGATTTGGATTTGACTATTCGATTATTGTCAGCACACGATGTGTATGTGGTCGTGGGTGAATCGATGATTGGCAATCGATTGAATATCAGCGGTGAACGAATCAGAACCTTGCGTGATTATCCAAACTCACTTTACTTCAATTCATTTGATTTTGCAATCATGGCAGGTGGTTACAATTCATATCACGAAGCAATCGCATTCCACCTGCCGACGATTTGTATCCCCAATCAGAGTACGGGTATGGATGATCAGGTTGCCAGAGCAATGGTTGCTGGTGATGCAGGAGCCATGCTCTTAGTGCAAGACGTAAATGAAGAAAAACTAGCATCAGCAATAGAAACCATGCTCGATTCTAAGAAGCGTGATGAAATGATTGTGGCGGCTCAATCCCTTGAACTTGAAAATGGTGCAGATGAATTGGCAGATGCATTGTGCAATATTGAATGGTGAAAAAA